>NZ_JBISBS010000010.1:0-31899 GCF_044335505.1 Paracoccus jiaweipingae
AAAGGCCGCGATCTGATCCCAGATCATCTCTCTCGTGCGGGGGGAATAATCGCCCACGAACACGCCGGCGCGCACCTCCAGCAGCCAGACGGCCAGCCGTCCGCGCAGGCGCGGCGGTGCGCCGGTGACGGCCACCACCATCATCCGCGCTGGCCCTCGTCGCCCAAACCCGGCGCGTCGTCAAAGGCCGGACCCAGCGCCTCGGGCGGGGGTGCGGGTCGTGGCAGTTCGCCAGCCTCCAGCACCTCTTCGATGGCGGGGATGATCTGTCGCAACAGGCCCGTGCGCCGAAAGACATCGCGGCAGGCCAGCCGCACGGCGCGATCGGGGGGCATATCCAGCCGCCCCTTTGCATGTTGGCCGGCGACGCGGAATGCCTCGGGGACGACCGTGTCCAGTTTGTAAAGATCAGCAATATCATAGACAAAGCTTAACGGCTTGCCGGTATGCAGGAACCCGATCGCGGGGGCATAGCCAGCGGCCAGCACGGCGGCCTCGGCCAGGCCGTGCAGACAGGCCGTTGCCGCCGACAAACAGCGGTTCGGGATATCGCCCGCCTCCCAGTCGCGGGGGTCATAGCTGCGCCGCTTCCAGGCAACGCCATGCTGTTGCGCCAGCAGACGATAGCTTTCGCGCACCCGCACCCCCTCGATCCCGCGCAGCTGGTCGATGGACCGGCGCTGGGGCGCGGGTTCGGCAAAGCGGCGGGCATACATGGCCCGCACCACCCGCAGCCGCGCGGCATCGTCAAGCGCCAGCGACGCCTGCCACAACAGCTTGTCCGACCGCGCGCCCCCCGGCTGACCGGCGGAATAAAGCCGCACACCGGCCTCGCCCACCCATGTCACCAGCGTGCCGGCCCGCGCCGCCAGCGCCACCGCCGCATGGGAAATGCGCGCGCCGGGTTCCAGCATCAGGCCGGCCAGCCCGCCCACGGGGATCTGGGTGCGCGTGCCATCGGCGTTGATGGCCACAAACGCACCATCGGCCACGTCCAGTTGCGCGCGTTCAACGAAGACCAGCGTCGAGCGGTCCTTGATCGGGATCGGCCGCGGCGGTGGCAGCCCTTTCATGCCCGCCGGACCAGCATCAGCCCGCAACCAAACGCCCTGGCCCGGCCAAAGCCCGCCGCCAGCCGCGCCAGAAACGCCGCCGGATCGGTGACGCGCAAGCGGCCTGTCATGTCCAGCACACCGAATTTCGGCTGGCCCGCGCGCTGACCGCGATGGTCGGGCAGGACCATGGTGGAATAATCTTCGACCGCCAGCGCCTCGGGGGTGAAACCGTTGCGCGCGCCCTGCGCCGCCAGCCATTCGCCCGCCGCCTGCTGTGCGACCGCCATGCGCTGTGCGGCGCGGTCGTTTTTCGCAACCCCGTGCAGCGCATCCATCACCACATCGACGCGCCCCACGCCTTTGCGGTCACGCGTCGCATTGGCCCGCAGAGCAAAGGCCAGCACGTCGCCAGCGGCCAGATCGGGGGCGAATTGCCGGACCTCGGGCGGCGCGAACAGCGGGCCGCCAAGCGGGGGCCGGGCCGACAGCACCCAAAACCGCCCGCCGCTTTCGGCCCGCCACAAAAAGTCGCGGCGGGCATCCGGGTCGCCGGCAAAGGCCGACCAAAGCAAGCGGTGATGCGCATCCTGACGGCGGCCGGCATCATCGGGGTCCAGCAGCGCATTCAGCGCCGTTACCGCCGGATCGCGCGAAAGATGCAGACGCGACAGATACAGGCTCATTGCGCGACCTCCGGGGTGATATCGACCGTGACCATGCCGACCTGACGCGGGGCAAAATGCCAGCGCGCGCGGTCGGTCGGCACGTCATGGCGCTGAAGCATGGGAACGCCCTGCGCATCGTCGCTGGCCATCAGCACGGCGCGCGCGCCACGGTGCCAGACCGGCAGCCGCAACTGCCCCAGCGCCGCCTGCGCCGTGTCAGCCCCGACGATCCGGGGGTCGACCGGCGCCGCCAGCGGGCAGGATTTCCGCCCCAGATACAGGGTAAAGACCGGCCGGCGCAGCGCATCCGCAATTGCCGCCAGATCGCCGCCCCAGACCGCCACGCCATACAGCACGCCCATGCGGTAATCGCGCAGGGTGATGGTGGTGTTCGCGTCCCGGCCCGCCTGACGCAGCGCATCGGGGCGCGATTGCGGGCGTCTGGCCCGCGCCGCCGGCACCGTTTGCACCGTGTGATAGTCGCGCATCACCTCGCCCGGCTGGAAAATTGCAACGGCCATGCGCAGCCTGTCCAGCGCGCTGAAATCGCCATCGCGGCGAATGCCCATGGCCGCGCCCAACAGCCCGATAACCGCTGAACGCCCCGGCCAGATCAGGCTGCCGCGCCGCTCGTGCCCGGCGAATTCGCCCATTGCCCCCATGGCCGCGCTGAGGTGAAAGATCAGGTGATCAGCCACCGCAGCCATCCCGCACGGCCTTTGCCGCGAATGCTGCGATGTCGTCCAGCGTGCCCTGACCCGCCGCGACATCCATGATGTCATGCACGGAATATGCTTTGCCATAGGCGGCGTCGATCTGGCACGCCGTGGTTTCCATCGCCTCGATTGAGGCGCGCATGACACCCGCATCGCTGCGATCCGTGACCGGGTGAAAAAAGGCACCCGACAGATCGCGCGGTTGCTGGGGACCGCATTCCACGCGGATATAGCCGGCGCGCGGGTGGTGGGCAAAGCTGTTCTGCTTGCCGCGCGGGGTTGCCGTCGCCAAAGCACGGGCCAAAGATTCAATGCCGCGCGCCGCAAGGTCACGGTCGCCCGCCAGATTTTCGATCAGCAGATCGGCGTTGACGCAGACATAAAGGTAATAAACACCCGACCCAAAGCCGGTTTCGCCCAAATGGCCGGCGCCGGCGTCTTCTTCCCGTTTCTTCAGGTCGTCAACGGCGGAAAACCAGTCATCTTCGGCCAGAACCTTGTGGGTGGTGATGGCATGGCCGACCTGCACCGCGGCATCGCGGTTGAAATCGGGGTCATCGGCCAGCATCCGGCCAAACATGGCAATATCAACCGCCCCGTCCGCATGACGCAGGACCAGCTTTTTCAGGTCCTTGTCCTTGGGCAGGTCCTCTCCGGCCAGAACTTTCGCGGCCAGATCCTGGGCCAGCGCCCATTCCTCGGGCGAGATGAAGGCCAGCGTCGTGGCCATCATGCGAGGGTCATCCTTTTTGGGCTGTTCCAGCTTGCCAAACAGGCCGGCCACGGTTTCAGCCGCCTGATGGGCGGCGTCGCCGCCGGCCCCGCCCCTGATCAGGCTGGCGCGCAATTCCTCGAACAGGCGCTTGGTTCGCGTGCCTTTATGCCCGGCCAGATCGTTTTCGAAATAGGCGCTTTCGCGGATCGCCCGCTTGATCGACTGTGACGACAGGCGCAGCCGCGTGGCCCCGCCCACCAGCGCCGATTTCGGCCGCCCCTGATCGTCGCGGTTGGGGTTCGAGGGCGGATAGGCCGTCAGAATATGGAACTGAACAAAAGTCGTCATGCGGATGCCTCCTCGCGATGGGGATACAGCACAGCCGGGACGGTTGCGCCGAAATAATCGAATGCCCAACGGGCGCGGGTCTGGTCATTCCAGAACCACAGGTCGCGCCCCAGCGCCGCGATGGCACAGCGCCGCCGGTCCGTGCCGCCAAGCGCCCGGATCGCCCGCACCAGTCGCAGGGTCAGATCGTCGCCATCGGCACGCATCAACGCCTGAAATCGCGACGGTGACAGGGTTTTGGGATCGCCCTGCCCCAAGATCCGCGGCAGGCTGGCCTGATCGGTGCCGCGCAATTCGGCCAGCACCCGCACCAGCCGGAAAATCCGGTCCGCATCGCGCGACCGCAACAGCCCCGCCAGTTCCTGCACCGCCGGTTCGCACAGTGCCTCTGTCATGTCGGCCCGCCGCAGCCGCGCGGCCAGCCCGCGCGCCGCGCCCGCGTTCCGGTCCGCCAGATTCGTCGCCCACCAGTCGCGAATGACCGCGCCGTGATCTGTGCTGATCATGATGATTTCCCCTTTTTCGGCGGTTGTTCCAGCGACATCGCCGTGTAAGCCTTGGCGCCATAGCCGCCATAGCCTGCAAATGCCGACGCCAGATGGCGATGCGCATCCACGACCGCCTTCTGATCCCCGGCAGTGCGATCTGCCAGCCCTGACAAGGCCCGCGTTTCGAACAAATTCATCGCCACGCCGCGCATATCGGTCAGCCAGCCGCGCGCGACATCGCCCGCCGGGGTGCCCGCGGACAGCGCCGCCAGCCGCGCCTCGAACGCGGCTTGCGTGTGCATGTAAAACGCCTCGCGCAGGGCCTCGCGCGCCTCGCCCTCGGCCAGGACGGGCATCAGCGCCGATCGCAGCGCCAGTGACAACAGATCCGCCGCCTGGATCATGCCGGTGACGGCATCTTCCGCATCCGGGTCCAGCGGCAGCAAAGGCGGCACGGACAAGATGAAATCGCGGGGTTTCATATTATCCATCGCCCAACCGGCAACCAGCACACGCGCGCCCTGCCCCCGGCTGCGCAGATGCCAGTCGCGCACCGTCTGCGCGCGCCGCGTCAGGTCGCTGTCGCCGCCGATCACCACCCCCAGCCAGTGGCGATAGCCAAACACCCCGGCCCGCGGATGTTTGGGCAGCCATTCGGCCCCCGGTTTGACCCGGTAAAAGGGCGTCAGCGGGTGGTCCCAGCCGGCGTAATTCGTCCCGTAAGGACGCTGGATGACGCCGGTCACAACGCCATCGTCGCAGACCAGCCGCAGCCGGCGCGGCATTCCGAAAAACGCCTCGGCGGGGTGGGCCTGCTGGGGGAAAACCTGCCCCCCCTTTTCCGACGTCACGGTCGGGCGCATCCACGGCAGCACCGCCGCATCCGCCGCCGCCCCATCGGGCACATTGGCCCAGATCAGCGGCC
Source organism: Paracoccus jiaweipingae (assembly GCF_044335505.1). Taxonomy (NCBI): domain Bacteria; kingdom Pseudomonadati; phylum Pseudomonadota; class Alphaproteobacteria; order Rhodobacterales; family Paracoccaceae; genus Paracoccus; species Paracoccus jiaweipingae. Next base: position 4,913 of record NZ_JBISBS010000010.1, read on the forward strand.
ACAACCCGCCCTCGGGCTGCACCAGCGTCACCATCGGCCCCCCGCCCCGCATCGAGGTCCGGTTCCCCGCCCCGCCCGAGGGCGCGAAGGCCTGCAACGTATAAAGCGCCATCGCAGCCATGGCCGGTTGCAGCACCCCATAGCGCCCACGCCAGACCATCAGATCGGCGTTGTTTTTGATGGTATTGCCACCCGCGCTGTCGATAAACAGCATATCCGGCGGGTTCGGCTGACCTTCAAGCACAGCGCGGTCCTGCATAAAGCGCGGCCCGTCCCCCAACAGATCGAATGCCGGGGCAAAGGCGGACAGGCGGTCGCGCAAACGGTCAGGGTCGGGGGCGCGGCGGGCGCTCCAGTCTTCTGGTCCAAGGGGCGGGTCAGCCAGAAAGACCAGCCCGATCAACAGCTCGAGACAGGCGATGTTCAAATCGGCGCGCGGCCAGTCCAGCCGCGCAATCGTGTCATCCGCGATCTGCCATGGCGCAATGACACGCGCAGCGCCGTCGCCGTCAATGACAGGAATCCAAGGGTCAGAAATGAGGTTAAGCGACACAATCAAACCTGCCGGAAAAGGGAAAGTTAATCGTTTCTGGGCTGCCTTTGGCGCCCACCAGACCAATGCGCCGTTCGACGACGAAGGTTTGGTCTGTTAAGGGTGTTCCTGAACGCTCCTTTGCTGTTGCGCCGGGGACACGGCCCGGTCTTTGGGCCTGCCAGTCGCGGGGCGGGCAACCAACCCACGGTTGTTTCAGGCTGCGCCAAAGCTGCACATCTGTCAACAGATGTTTTGCCCCTTCCTGAACCATCCCTTTAATGCTTATCCCCGCAGGGGCGGGGAACACGCAAAACCGTCCCACTAATGCGGTTCATCCCGTCACAGGCCGGGAAATTGATCATATCAGTTTACCCAGCACCCCCGTCAAACACCAGCCCCAGCGCCGGATCGTAACGCAGACCGGTGCAGATCACGCCGTTCTGCCCCAGCGGACAGACGGTCAGCGCCGCTTGTTGCCAGTCGGGCCACTGCGCCTTCAGCGCCGCGATTGCGGGCGTCGCCTGATCGGGCAGATCCAGCCCGGCCAGTCGCGCCTGTGCCACCTGCACTTCGGACAGTTGCATGGCCTTTGCGCCCGCCTCGCCTGCGTAAAAGCGCAAACCGTCAGCACCGGCCACGACCAGCACCAGCGCCCGCGTGGGTCGCCCCAGCCTTGTGGGATAATCCGTATCCGGCGCCGCCCCGCCACCGCCGCGATAGTCACGCCCCAGCGCAATCATGTTTCGCCGCGCCTGATTGGCCTCGGCAAAGCCCATGCCGATGCGCTCGGCCTCGGCCTCGGCCAGCGGGGCGGGCACAGCGGGGGCGTCCGGCCCGTGGACCGCCTCGATCAGCGCGCGCAGCCCGGACGGGGCCTCGATCCGGCCGGTTTCGAACAGCACCCGCGCCGTTCGCCATTGCGCGTCCAGCGGATACACCCACGCGCCCTTGTCCAGCACATGATGCAACCATTGCGCATCGGCCACATCGCCCGGATCGGGGGCCACGACATGCAGCACCGGCATCGGCACAGGCCGCGCGCCCACGGGCCGCCGGTCCATATGGCGCCACAGCCGGCCCGCCCGCTGGATCAGCGAGGCCATCGGCGCAAGGTCGGACACCATCACATCCAGGTCCAGATCCAGCGACGATTCAACCACCTGGGTTGCGACCAGCACACGCCCCGCACGGTCCTGACCATCCTTGCCGAACCGGTCCAGCGCCGCCTGTTCGTGCCGCAACCGGTCGTCAAGCGCAAAGCGCGCATGTAACAGATCCGCCGGCACCCCCGCCGCGCGCAGGGCCTGAACCCCCGCGATTGCGTCATCGACCGCGTTGCGCACCCACAGACAGGCCGCCCCTTTTGCCGCCGCGTCGGTCAGCGTCGCGATGGCGGCCCCGTCGCTGTCCAGACGCCGCACCGTGACCGGGCCGCGCGCGCCGGTGGTTTGCGGAAAATCCGTCGCGGGGGCCGCATCTGCCATGCTGAGGGCCGGATAAGCCGGATCGCCGGAATCATCAGCGCCCCATGCGGCCAGCAATGCCCGGCGCTGATCCAGCGGCAGCGTGGCGGTCAGCAAAATGGCCGACCCCCCGGCCTGACGGTGCATCTTTAACAGCTGCACCAGCTCGGCCGCCATATAGGGGGCGCCCAATTCATGCACCTCGTCCACAATCAGGATCTTGGAGGACAGCGCGAAATGCCGCAACGTGTTGTATCTGGTGGGCAAAACCGACAGCAGCGCCTGATCCACCGTGCCCACGCCAACCGTTCCCAACAGCGCACGGCGGCGGTTGTCCGCCAGCCATTCGGTGCAGACCGGTTCATCCGTGGCGCTGGTTTGCGGCGCTTTCAGATCGCGCCAGGCATCCGACAGCGCCGCCCTGCTGTGCGCCAGGGTCAGGCTTGGCCGGTCGCGGAACATGCGCCGCACGACCTGACGCGCGCGGCCAAACATCGCATCGGCGGTGGCGGTGGTCGGCAGCGCGATATACAGCCCCCGTCCCTTTCCCGCCTGCATCATCCGCTGTGCCAGAATCAGCGCGGCTTCGGTTTTGCCGGCCCCGGTTTCATCTTCGATGATCGCCAGTGCGGGGCCATCGGGCAGGGCGATTGTGGCGCAGGCCGCCTGCATCGGGCGTGGCTGAAAATCGAATAGCGGCCCGTCCGATGGCGCGGGTGCCGCCAGACCTGCCGCGCGCACGGCGTCTTGCGCCCTGATCCGGGCGCTGGCCAGGTATTCCGGCAGGCTGTCCCCCGCGGGCCGGGCCGGGAACCAGTCGGTGTTCGAGCCGATCCAGTCCGCCGCCGCCACAAACCCCGGCAACCACCAGCTTAGCTGACGTGCCTCATCCCATGTCATTGCCCCCAGCGACGCATCGGGCCAAAGCGCCGCGAAAGCCTGTATCAGATCGCCCGAATCCGCCAGCGCGTCATCGCCAATGGACCGCAAAACCCGGCGATCTGTCAGATCCGGCCAGGTGGGGGGCGCGCCGTGATGGCCCGCGACAGCCGCGTAAAGCGCATCGCGCGCATAGTCGCCGCCGCCCAAACAGCCTTGCAACAGCCCATCGTGGTGTCGCAGCAGGATTTCCGTGATGCCCCAATGCCGCAACCTAAAGGGCTGTGCCCTGCCGGTTTCCAGCATGGTGCGGAAACCATTGCCTATTTTGCCAAGGTCATGCAGCGCGGTCAGCAGGATCAGCGCCGACGACCGCGCCGGCGCAAAGCCGAATGGCGCGATCAGAATTTCCGCAACCGCCGCCACATCCAGCATGTGACAGGCCGCCTGATGCTGCATCCCGCCTTCGACCGCCGCGCTTTTGCCGGGCCACTGGGTTAGAAAAGATGTCATCGGCCCCTCTGCCTGAAATCAGATCCGGCGCACAGCAGCGCGGGCGCAGCCGGGACCGGACCCGGTGGTCCGTGTGCCGTCGAATGTCTGAACACCGCGCCCAAAAGTCGAGCGGTAAATGCAAAGACCCCGTTTTGCGTCAGCCTGTGCAAAGGGTGAATTGCGCATACCGCAGCGTGTTCGTATCCTGCGGATATGGCGAATTTGGGTATTTATGACAACGAAGAAGACGCCCCCGCCCCGCCACCCTGGGTGCAGGCCGGGGGCGGGGCGCTGACCGACCCCGCGCAATGGCTGGCCGCGCAGGCGGATCTGGCCCCTGACCTGGCCCGCGCCGCAATGGCGGTCGGGCGGCTGGATGCGGTGGTGTCGGTCATGGGCGACAGCGCCGCGACCCGGCTGGCCCTGCGCGAGGTCGGGGCGATGCTGTGGGCACAGGGGCTGCCCCTGCCCCCCGAGGATATCAGCCGTGATCTGGCCGGCGCGCGGGCCGACAGCGACCCGGCGGCTTTGGCGTTTGCGCGATGGGCGGTGCGGCGTTTGCAGGGGCAGGCCGATCTGGACGATCTGCGCGGTTTTCTGGGGCTGCACCGCGTTGCGGCGGATGTTGGCGCGGGGCCGGCGATGCGCAACCGGGGCGCCGGGTTCGACGCGGCGGCGGCGGGGTTCCGGGCGCTGCTGTCCGGGCTTGAAGGCGCCGGGCCGGTGCATCCGCTGACGCGCGGGGCCTTTGCCCGGCGGGCGTGGCACCTGTCCGACCTGTCGGCAGCGGGCGATGTGATCGAGGCCGCGACCTATGCCGCGCGCGCGATGGCCGCCGATTGTCAGGCGCTGCGTTTCGTGCCGATGGGGCGTCATGGCCGCGCGGTCTGGTCCGGTTTTGCCGGCACCGGGCCTGCGGCGCTGGCCGCGCATCTGCGCGCGGTCACCGCGGGCGCGCAGGCCGCCCTGCTGGAACTGGCGCGGCTGCGGGCATGGGCCGGGCGCGCCCATGCTGAAACCGCGCGCCTGAAGGGCCGCAATTCCGCGCGTGTTATCAACGCCCTAAGCGCCCGCCCCGTCTCCCTGACCGCCGAGGTCGAGGCCGCCTGCGGCATCAGCCGCGACACCGCCGAACGCCTGCTGGCGCGCATGGCCGCGATGGGTCTGGTGCGCGAAATCACCGGCGCAAGGCGGTTCCGGCTATGGGCGGCGGCGTGCTGAGGCTGTGCCGTCTGGACCCCGCGCGCAACATGGCGCGCTGGTATGCGGTCGAGGTCACGCCCGATCTGTTCGGCGGCGCCTGCCTGATCCGCCGCTGGGGCCGCATCGGCCAGCACGGGCAGGAACGCCGCGAATGGTTCCCCAGCCCCGCGCTGGCCAAGGCCGCAGGCAAGGCGGTGATCCGGGCGAAAACGCGCAGGGGCTATGCCACCGGGGATGGGGCGGCGCGGGGGCAGGCGGGCTGAAAAGGGCCTGCGCCCCCAGCGCCAACCCGCGCCCCGCCGGTTGGCCGCGCGCGCATCAGGCAACCGGGATAAAAAAAGTCACGGGCGAGGGTGCCCTGCCCGTGACGCGACCAGCCTGCCCCTAAGCCGGGCACCGACATAGCGGTCTGGCCGGAAACCAGTATAGGCCGGGACCGCGAAATAGCAAGATGTTTGACCGCACGGCGCGATTCGCCCCTGCCCGCGCTGCGGCCTGCGCCGGGCGGTTTTCAGGCAAAGGCGCCAATGGCCCCACAGCGCCTTGACCGTGCCCGCGCCGCGTGGCAGGTCGGGGGCGGTCAGGTCGCGATGTCGGTGCTGCGCTTCGGAGCAGATCTGGACAGGTGATGATTGAGCACCCTGTTCATCACCATTTCCCCATTTTTCCCGTGCTGGCCTGCCGGTCACGCCCCGCCGATGGGCCGCGCACATGCCGCGCAAAATAAAACGGGGCGTGGTGACAACCCACGCCCCGTTGATTTTCACAGTTCTCAGGCGATCAGACCTCAGACGATCAGAAATGCACCGATTTCGCGCCGGCCGGTTTGTCCACCGGGGGGGCGAATTTGGTCAGGTCGATGCCCTGAACCGCCTCTTTATATTCCGCGACGCTGGGGGTGCGGCCAAGGATGGCGGACAGCACCACGACCGGGGTCGAGGCCAACAGCGATTCGCCTTTCTTTTCAGCGCTGTCTTCCACCACGCGGCCCTGGAACAGCCGGGTCGAGGTCGCCAGAACCGTGTCGCCCTTTTCCGCCTTTTCCTGATTGCCCATGCACAGGTTACAGCCGGGGCGTTCCAGATACAGGATGTTTTCGTATTCCGTCCGCGCCGTCGATTTCGGGAACAGATCGTCAAATTCAAAGCCGGAATATTTCTGCAAAATATCCCAGTCGCCTTCGGCCTTCAGCTCGTCAATGATGTTATAGGTCGGGGCGGCCACCACCAGCGGGGCGTTGAATTCGACCTTACCCTTTGCTTTCTCGACGTTTTTCAGCATCTGCGCGACGATCTTCATATCGCCCTTGTGCACCATGCAGGACCCGACAAAGCCCAGATCGACCTTTTTCGTGCCGCCGTAATAGGACACGGGCCGGATGGTGTCATGGGTGTAACGCTTGGACACATCGGCATTGTTGACGTCGGGGTCCGCGATCATCGGCTCGTCAATGGCGTCCAGATCCACGACCACCTCGGCGAAGTATTTCGCATTGGCATCGGGGGCCAGCGCCGGCTTTTCGCCCGACCGGATCTGCGCGATGCGGGCATCGGCCTTTTCGATCAGCCCGTGCAGGGTGCGGGCGGGGTTTTCCATGCCCTTGTCGATCATGATCTGAATGCGCGACTTGGCGATTTCCAGCGATTCGATCAGCGTTTCGTCCTGCGAAATACAGATCGAGGCCTTGGCCTTCATTTCCGCCGTCCAGTCGGTAAAGGTGAACGCCTGATCGGCCAGCAGGGTGCCGATATGCACCTCGATCACGCGACCCTGAAAGACGTTATCGCCGCATTGTTTCAGCATCTGCGCCTGCGTGGCGTGAACCACGTCGCGGAAATCCATATGCGGCTGCATGGTGCCTTTGAACGTCACCTTGACCGATTCCGGGATCGGCATCGTCGCCTCGCCGGTGGCCAGCGCCAGCGCGACGGTGCCGCTGTCGGCGCCAAAGGCCACGCCCTTGGACATGCGGGTATGGCTGTCGCCGCCGATGATGATCGACCAGTCGTCAACGGTAATGTCGTTCAGCACCTTGTGGATCACGTCGGTCATCGCATGATAGACGCCCTTGGGGTCGCGCGCCGTGATCAGGCCGAAATTGTTCATGAACGACATCAGTTTCGGGATATTGGCCTGTGCCTTCTTGTCCCAGACCGACGCGGTGTGACAGCCCGACTGATAGGCGCCGTCGACGGTGGGGGAAATCACGGTGGCGGCCATGGCCTCCAGCTCTTGCGCGGTCATCAGGCCGGTGGTGTCCTGCGAGCCGACGATATTGACCCTGACGCGCACATCCGACCCGGCGTGCAGGGTCTTGCCCGGCGTCGCGCCAACGGCATTGGCGTTAAAGATCTTTTCGACCGCGGTCAGGCCCTGCCCGTCATGGCTGACCTCTTTCGAGGGGGCAAAGACCGGGGTGGCCTCGACCCCCAGCGTGTGGGCCGCGAAGGTTTGCAGCTTTTTGCCGAACACCACGGCATAAGACCCGCCCGCCTTCATGAATTCCAGCTTTTGCGGGGTGAAGGATGCAGACACATCCGCCAGTTCATTGCCGTTTTCATCATACAGCTTCTTGTCGCGGCTGTTGATGGTCAGGACGGTGCCGGTATCGACGCTGAATTTCTGTTCCAGCACCGGGTTGCCGTCATTGTTCAGGATCGGCGTGCCGTCCGGGCCGGTCTTGCGCACCCAGTTTTTCAGGTTGATCCCGATGCCGCCGGTCACGTCCACGGTGGTCAGGAAGATGGGCGAAATGCCGTTGGTCCCGGCCACGATGGGCGCGATATTGACAAAGGGCACATAGGGGCTGGCCTGTTTGCCGGTCCACAGCGCGACGTTGTTGACGCCCGACATCCGGGACGAGCCGACACCCATCGTCCCCTTTTCCGCGATCAGCATCACGCGCTTGTCGGGGTGCTGCGCCTTCAGCGCCTCGATTTCCTGCTGCGCGGCCTCGGAAATCATGCATTTGCCGTGCAATTCGCGGTCGGAACGCGAATGCGCCTGATTGCCGGGCGACAAAAGGTCGGTGGAAATATCGCCCTCGGCGGCGACATAGGTCACGACCTTGATGTCATCTTCGACGGGCGGCAGCTTGGTGAAAAATTCGGCCCGGGCATAGCTTTCAAGGATGTCTTTGGCCACCGCATTGCCGTCGCGAAAAGCCTCGGCCAGACGGTTGGTGTCGGCTTCATACAGGAATACCTGGGTTTTCAGCACCCCGGCCGCCTGCGCGGCGATCGCGGCATCATCCCCCAGCGCCAGATCCAGCAGCACCTGAACCGACGGCCCGCCCTTCATATGCGACAACAGTTCAAAGGCGAAATCGGGGCTGATTTCCGCGACCGTGTCCTGACCCAGAATAATGCGTTTCAGGAACGCCGCCTTGACGCCCGCCGCGCTGGTGGTGCCGGGCAGGGTGTTGTAAATAAAGAATTTCAGCGCGTCCTGGCGATGCGGGCTGGCGGTGTCGCTGATCTGCGCGATCAGGTCCTGGACCAGCGCGCCATCGTCGATGGGCTTAGGGTGCAGCCCCTCGGCCTTGCGGGTTTCGATTTCATCTAGGTAGTCGGTGTACAAGCTCATGACGGTCCCTGTGAATGCTGCGTGCCGGACAGCGTGGCACCGGGCCGCACGGGATGTGGCGAACGGGCCAAGCCGATTGTATGCCGATGTATACCAAAGCCGCGCGCATCGCAAGCGCTATGCGCCCGCGCGCGGGCTGCCCCGGCGGGCCATGCCGCCCCCCGCTGCGCCGCCCTGCCCCATGCCGCATCACATCGCCGCGCCGCCAGTCCGCATCGCGCATGGCGACCCTGACGCCCCCTTTTACCGCATCGCTGCGCCGACGCCACCGACACGCCCGCCGCACCCGCCTGTCATCGCCGCATCCCCCCGCATCGCCCCGCCTGCCGCCCCACCTGCCGCGTCGCATCGTCGCGGCGCGGGCGGGGGCGGGGGCGCCATCTGGCCGGGGTGGTGGTGGGGGGCGGCGGCGCCGCAAGGCTGTGCGCGCCGGGGCGGACGGGGTGGGCCGCTGGCGGGGCGGGCGCATGAACAGGCGCGGCGGACGGGCCTGTGCGGCGGCGGGTGGTTCAGTTTGTCGCGGGCGGCTGGCTTGACAGAAAGCGTGGCGCGGCAACTATATCCATGTGGTTTGTGCTTTCAGACCACCATATCTTGTTTTCCACCGCCGTTGCCCCGCCCGCAGATCAGCCTTGCGGGTGCCCCCTTTGCGCATCGGCATTTGCCCGAAAGGCAGATCCATGCAGGCCCATGACACACCCCCGCAGATCCTGAAACGCGATGGCCGCCGCGTCGCGTTCGACCCTGACCGCATCACCCGTGCCATAGCCCGCGCCGGGGCCGCCACCGACAGTTTCGGGGACGCGCAGGCCCGCATCCTGACCCGGCGCACCCTGCGCGTGCTGTGCCACCGCTGCGCCGGGGGCGTTCCCAGCGTCGAACAGGTGCAGGACATGGTCGAGGAAACCCTGATCGCCGCCGGCCATCTGGACACCGCGCGCGCCTATATCGCCTATCGCGGCAACCGGGCGCGGGCGCGGCAGGACCGGCAGACGCTGGTCGATGTATCGGCCTCGGTCAATGAATATCTGGACCGCTCGGACTGGCGGGTCTCGGCCAATGCCAATCAGGGCTTTTCGCTTGGCGGGCTGATCCTGAACCTGTCGGGCAAGATGGTGGCGAATTACTGGCTGTCGCATCTGTATCCGCCCGAGGTCGGACAGGCCCATCGCGACGGCGATATTCACATTCATGACCTTGACGTGCTGGCGGGCTATTGCGCGGGGTGGTCGCTGCGCAACCTGCTGACCGAGGGGCTGAACGGCGTCCCCGGCAAGGTCGAATCCGGCCCGCCCCGGCATTTGTCCAGCGCCATGGGGCAGGTGGTGAATTTCCTTGGCACGCTGCAAAACGAATGGGCCGGGGCGCAGGCCTTCAGTTCCTTCGACACCTATATGGCGCCGTTCATCCGCAAGGACGGGCTGAATTACGCGCAGGTGCGGCAGGCGATGCAGGAAATGATCTATAACCTGAATGTGCCCTCGCGCTGGGGCACGCAGACGCCGTTTACCAACCTGACCTTTGACTGGACCTGCCCGCAGGATCTGCGCGATCAGGTTCCCGTCATTGGCGGACAGGCGATGGATTTCACCTATGGCCAGCTTCAGCCCGAAATGGACATGATCAACCGCGCCTATATCGAGGTGATGACCGAAGGCGACGCCAAGGGGCGCGTGTTCACCTTTCCCATCCCCACCTATAACATTTCCGAGGACTTCCCCTGGGATGACCCCAATGCCGACCTTCTGTTTGAAATGACGGCGAAATACGGGCTGCCCTATTTCCAGAATTTCATCAATTCGGAACTGAAGCCCAACATGATCCGGTCCATGTGCTGCCGGTTACAGCTGGACCTGACGGAATTGCTGAAACGCGGCAACGGGCTGTTTGGCAGCGCCGAACAGACCGGGTCCATCGGCGTGGTGACGATCAACTGCGCCCGGCTGGGGCATCTGTATCGCGGCGACGAGGCGGCGCTGCTGGCGCGGCTGGATCACCTGATGGACCTTGGCCGCAGCTCGCTGGATATCAAGCGCAAGGCGGTGCAGCGGATGATGGATGACGGGCTGTATCCCTATACCAAACGCTATCTGGGGACGCTGCGGAACCATTTCTCGACCCTCGGCGTGAATGGCATGAACGAGATGATCCGCAATTTCACCGGCGATCACGAGGACATCACCACCGACTGGGGCCATGGCTTTGCGCTGCGGGTGCTGGACCATATCCGCGCCCGCATGACCACCTATCAGACCGAAACCGGCACCATGTTCAACCTCGAGGCGACGCCGGCCGAAGGCACCACCTATCGCTTCGCGCGCGAGGATCGCAAGCGTTTCCCCGGCATCTTGCAGGCCGGGACCGACCAGAACCCCTATTACACCAATTCCAGCCAGCTGCCCGCCGGGTTCACCGACGACCCGTTCGAGGCGCTGGAAAAGCAGGATGATTTGCAGACCAAATACACCGGCGGCACCGTGCTGCACCTGTATATGGGCCAGCGCATCAGTTCCGGCCCGGCCTGCAAAAAGCTGGTCCGGCGGGCGCTGACCCGGTTCCGCCTGCCCTATATCACCGTGACGCCGACATTCTCGATCTGTCCGGTGCATGGCTATCTCGAGGGCGAACACGCCTTCTGCCCGATCTGCGACGCCGAACGGCTGGCAGCCAAGCGGCAGGCCGCCGCATCCTGACCCGGAAAGGAACCCGACATGGACAGAACCGCAATCACCCACAGCGATGACATCACCCTAAGCGATGACGAACGCCAGCCCTGCGAGGTCTGGACCCGCGTCATGGGCTATCACCGGCCGGTGTCGTCCTTTAACCGCGGCAAGCAGGGCGAGCATCAGGAACGCCAGTTCTTCCGCGAAGCCCGCCGCGATGGCTGACATCCGCATTGGCGGGCTGGAACGGCTGTCGCTGTGCGACTGGCCGGGCCAGATGGCGGCGGTGCTGTTCTTGCAGGGCTGCCCGTGGGATTGCGGCTATTGCCACAATCCCGACCTGATCCCCGCCACCACCCCCGCCCGCGTGGCATGGGCCGATGTGCTGGCCTTTCTGCGCGGGCGGGTGGGCCTGCTGGACGCGGTGGTGTTTTCGGGCGGGGAACCGCTGTTACAGCGCGCCCTGCCCGCCGCCATGGCACAGGTCCGCGATATGGGCTTTGCCGTCGGGCTGCATACCGGGGGCGCCTATCCCGACCGGCTGGCGCGGGTGCTGGGGCTGGTCGACTGGGTGGGCTTCGACGTCAAGGCCGCGTTTGACGATTACCCCGCCATCACCGCCACCCCCGGCAGCGGCGCCCGCGCCCGCGACAGCCTGCGGATGCTGCTGGCGGCGGGCGTGGCCTGCGACATCCGCACCACCCTGCACCCGGCATGGCTGCCCCCCCCGGCGCTGGCCCGGCTGCACACGGACCTTGCCGCGATGGGCTGCACGACGCGGCTGCAACCCTTCCGCCCCCAGGGCTGCCGCCCCGACCGCCTGCCCGTTACGGCGGGAATCGGGGAAGGCGGGGGCGGGAAAAGTGGCGATGGGCCAAGCGGGAATAGGGACAACACGGAAACCGGGCAAGACCCCGCGCGTGCGTAACCGCAGCGGGCATTGACGGGGGCCGCAGGGGCGGGCGTATCGGCGGCGGGGACCGTGACAGGGACCGCGACGGGACCGACGGTCACGCGACCCTCCGGGGCGCAGCGGTGACGGGCGTGTTCAGGGCCGCAGGGGTTGGCGTATCCGGCGGCAGGGTCCGCAACGGGAACCGCAACCGGGGCGCAGCCCAAACCGGCAGGCATCCGGGGCACAGCGCAGTCCGTTATCCGGGCCACAGCGGTGACGCGCGTTGACGGGGCGGGGACCGTGACAGGACAGACGGCCCACATCCCCGGTGCGCGGGCGTGACCGCTTCAGGCGCTGACAGGGCGGCGGGCCTCCGGGGACACATTGGCACGTTCAGGGCCGCAGGGGCGGGCGTATCGGCGGCGGGGTCCGTGACAGAGACCGCGACGGGACCGACGGTCGCGCAGGCATCCGGGGCGCAGCGGTGACGGGCGTGTTCAGGGCCGCAAGGGTTGGCGTATCCGGCGGCGGGAACCGCAACCGGAACCCCAACCGGGGCGCAGCCCAAACCGGCAGGCATCCGGGGCACAGCAATGGCACATTCAGGGGCCGCAGGTGCCGGACATGCGGGCCGGGTTTCGGCGCGATTCTGGCACCCGCTTGATCTTTGTCAGCGATGACCTGCGGCGGGTGTGCGGTTCTGCAACCGGGTGGCGGTGCTGGCCGATGGCCGCGTGACCGCAACCCGCCACGCCACGCCCGGCCCCTGCGGCTTTGCCCACCCCGAGGCCCCGACCCTTCAGCCCGCCATCCTGCCCGCCCCGCCGCCTGACCAGCGGGCGGCGCAAGGGCAAGGGGCCTGCCCTCGACGCCGGGTCTGCTGACTGTCCGGCGTCCCTGACCGGCCTGCCTGACCCAACCTTGCGGGCGTTGTGGTGCCGCGCGGCCTGCGGCGCGTTTCGGTCCCCCCTGCCCCGTTTCACTGATTTCACCCCCAGCCAGCACGACCAAACCCAAGGGCCGGCAGCCGCGCATCTGCCGATCCCAGCCACCCGGCCACCGCGCCCCGAACGACACATCCCCGCCGCGAAAGCGCCGTAAGCGCACCCCGCGCAGCCACCCCCCACCGGCATCCGCCATTCCTGCGCACAACCTGGGGTTTCTTCGTTGTCCAAATACCCAACCCCGCCCTGTCCACCGCGACACGACCGGCGACGGCGCGACGCCCGGCCATGCAAATGAAAACCCGCCCGCGACAGCGCACGGGCGGGCCGGTATCTGGTCAGGCCGGGGGGGCCGGGGGGCCACCGGTGCCCTGCCCCGCCCCTTACGCCAATTGCCGGACCTTGCTTTCGCGGTCCCAGAAGCGCTGTTTCGCGGCGGGCAGGAAGGCGTCGTTCGGCACCACGCCATCGCCCGCGATATGCAGATGGTCCAGCAGCGCCTTTGACCCCGGACAATGGCCGATGGCCTTCAGATGCGCGAAGGCGTCGGTCAGCCAGCCACAGGCGGCGGCGTCGCGTTTCAGCGTCTCGACCTGATCGGGCATCAGCACCATCGCCACCGCGTCAAACAGGACCGAGGGGCTGCCCGCCAGCTGTCCATCCGCCGCCAGCGTGCCGCCCTTGACCGGCAGCGGGCCGACCTTGGGCGCAACCAGCATGACGCTGCCGCCCCCGGCCTCGATCTCGGCTTTCAGCGCGTCGATGGTGGCCTTGTCGGACCCTTCCGCGAACAGGATGCCGACCTTGCGGCCCTTCAGCGTCGCGTTCCAGTTCTTCTGGATCGACAGCGCGTCCGAGGGGTCCAGATCAACGGGTTCGCGGAACGGCCTGGCAGCCTCGGGCAGGTCGACCCCCAGCCCGTCGGCCACCCGCTGACCCAGTTCCGGCGCGATATTCTGGATCACCGCCAGCACCCGGTCGCGGATATGGGGCAGGCTGACCTTGGACAGCTCGAACGTGATGGCGCTGGCGATATGGGCGCGTTCATTGTCGGTCTGGCTGTTCCAGAACAGGCGCGGCTGGCTGAAGTGATCGCCAAAGCTGTCATCGCGCTGGCGCAGCTTTTGCGCGGGGTCATTGCCAAGCTCGGTATTGTCCTCATGCGTGTGGAAAACGGTGCCGGTTTCGCGCGGGCCGCCATCCTCGCCGGCCTGCGCCAGACTGTTGGGTTCGTAATTCGCCCGGCCCTTGGGGACCATGGTCTGCATCATCCCGTCGCGCTGCATATTGGCAAAGGGGCAGCGCGGCGCATTGACCGGGATCTGGTGGAAATTGGTCGTCCCCAGCCGCGATTTCTGGGTGTCGAGGTAAGAAAACAGCCGCCCCTGCAACAGCGGGTCATTGGTGAAATCAATCCCCGGCACCACGTTTGACGGCAGGAAGGCGGCCTGTTCGACCTCGGCAAAGAAATTGTCGGGGTTGCGGTCCAGCACCATGCGGCCGACGACGCGCAGAGGGGCTTTTTCCTCGGGCACCAGCTTGGTGGCGTCCAGCACGGAATAGGGCAGTTCGCGCGCCAGCTCGTCACTGATGACCTGCACGGCCAGGTCCCATTCCGGGTAATCGCCTGCCGCGATCGCCTCATACAAATCGCGGCGGTGAAAGTCGTTATCGGCGCCCTGCATCCTGGCGCTTTCGTCCCAGACAAAGGACTGAACCCCCAGCCGCGGTTTCCAGTGGAATTTGACAAAGGTCGATTTGCCATCCGCGTTCACCATGCGGAAGGTGTGCACGCCGAAGCCTTCCATCATCCGCAGGCTGCGCGGAATGGCGCGGTCCGACATGGCCCAGATCATCGTGTGCATGGTTTCCGGCACCAAAGAGATAAAGTCCCAGAACGTGTCATGCGCGGATGCCGCCTGCGGATAGCCGCGGTCGGCCTCCATCTTGACGGAATGGATCAGGTCGGGGAATTTGATCGCGTCCTGAATGAAAAACACCGGGATATTGTTGCCCACCAGGTCCCAGTTGCCTTCATCGGTGTAAAATTTCACCGCAAAGCCGCGCACATCGCGGGGCGTATCGACCGACCCCGCGCCGCCCGCCACGGTGGAAAATCGGGCAAACAGCGGCGTGCGCCTGCCCTTTTCGGCAAACAGCGTCGCGCGGGTCAGTTCCGGGATCGGGTCGGTGCATTCGAAATAGCCATGCGCCGCGCTGCCTCGGGCATGGACGATGCGTTCCGGGATGCGTTCGTGGTCAAAGTGAAAGATCTTTTCGCGCAACACGAAATCTTCCAGCAGGGTCGGGCCATTGGCCCCGGCCTTCAGGCTGTTCTGGTTGTCGCTGACGGGAACGCCGTGATTGGTGGTCAGGCGGCTGTCGGTGCCGCGCTGGTGGGTTTCACCGGCGGCGCCGGTGGTGGTGTCATGGGGGGCCGTATCGTGGGGGGCGCTGTCTTTGGCGGGCATGGCTGGTCCTTTCGCTGGGACGTGGCTGTGGCGTGCGGGCCTTGGCGCGGCCCCCACCTTCTGGCCACCGAACGCCTGGTCTGACCGGAAAGTTTCCCCCCCCCTGTCCCTGCGCACGGCGCGATTGCGCGGGCCGGGTCGCGGGGGGACAGGGCGGGGTTTGGGTATTTGGGCAACGAAGAAGCCCCATGCGCAGGGGGGCAGCAATGGCGCGGGGTGGCTGCGGCGGGGCTGTGGGCGCGGGGCGTTGCGGCTGCGCCTGCCCTTCGCGGGCATGTGGCGCGCGCGCTGTTCCCGCGTTCGATACGCCGGATGCCGGGGTGTTTGGCGGATCTGCGGGCGAAACCGACCAGCGGCGCGGGGCGATGAACCAAAGGGGCGCGGCGGCGGGAATGGCTTGCACGCGATCCGGCACGCCCTTGGGGTGAAGATGCGGGTGGCGGCTGGTGGGGGCGCGGCGCGATGCGGGGAGGATCGCGCTGCGGGGGGCGGCTGTGGCTGATGGGCGGGCGCGGGTTGCGGCGGGTGGCTTTGATCGGTCACGCGGGGCGCGGGGGCCGCGTGTAGCGGCGGATTGCGGGTCTGCCCATGGCCAGCCCCCAGCCCGCTGCGGCCATGTCGCGGGCGGGCAGCGGGCGGCAGTGGCGGGAGGTGCGCCTGTGGCGGCGCGGGGTGGGGCTTGCGGCCCCGGTGGCGCGCGGGGCCGCCGTGGCGTGGGGCGGGCGCGATGGCGGTCTTTGGACTGTCGGTTCGGGGTGGCCGGGGGGGCAGCGCAAGGGGGGTTGCGGGGGGTGGGGGCGGCTTGTTAATGTTATATTATAACAATTACGATCCACTCACGCCCGCCGCGCGCCTGTCGCAGGGGCCAGCCAAGGACGCCCGATGACCCGCCGTTTCGACCCCCGTTCCGCCGCAGCTTTCCTGACCGCCACCACCCGCAGCGCCGCCCGCCAAGCCGCGAATGCCGACCAGCCCCCCGCGCAGCCCCCCGCAACGGTCCCGACCCCCGTGCAAGCCCCCGCCCCGACGCGGGCGGGCCTGTCGCCGGCCTGTGCGATCATGCAATCCTCGGACCCGGCGGTGCTGGCCATGATCGGGCAGCCCGACATTGCCGCCGTGGTATGGCAGCGCGCCCTGCCCCCGGCCCTGACCGAGGGTCTGGCCGCCTTGCCCGCCGACCAGCTGCCGGCGCTGCGGGTGCAGGTGCCGCTGGCGCAGGTGGGGCCGCAGGTGCAGGCGGCCTGCCGGGCCTCGGGGCTGGGTGATGCGGGCATCCGTCAGGCGCTGGCCGATGACATTGCCACGCTGGCGCAGGCACTGGCCGGGGTGACGGGCCAGACGCGGCTGACCCTGCGGCTGGACCCGGTCAGCACCGATGCCTGCCGCCGCTTTCACATCGACAATGTGCGGGCGCGGCTGCTGTGCACCTATCGCGGGCAGGGCACGCAACTGGCCGCGCCGGGACGGGACGCCACGCCCGACCAGCTGCCCACCGGCGCCGCCGCGATTTTGCGCGGGGCGCGCTGGCCGGGCGCGCAGGCCACCGGGCTGCGCCACCGCTCGCCGCCGATTGCCGGCAGCGGGGAAACCCGGCTGCTGCTGGTCATCGACCCCGCCGGTCCCGAGGATATGCCGCCGCATTAAGGCCACGGGCTGCACCCCCGGACCCGCCGGAACGGGGGCGGGGACGCGGATGGGCCGGGGGTCACGGTGCAGGCGCGCGGCGCTGAAGGGGGCAAGGCGGCGGGCCGGACGGCTTTGCCAGCGTCTGACCGGCCGCGCCCTCCGCCGTCAGCCACAGGGCCGGAACAGCGCCGGCAAGGCCGGTGTCCAAGAATGATGACCCGCCGCCCAACTGGCTTCGCCCCTCGCGACAGGGCGGAAGATGGGCGCGGGCTGCGCCGCCGCCTTCCCCGCGCGCGGATCGTGCTGTCGTGTCAGACCGAAAAGACCCCCGGAGATCGGTGGGTTTCGGGGGGCGGCGGCTGGTTAGCAGCGGTGCTGTTCAGTGACATTGGCGGTGCCGCGCCCCGGTGAGGGGCGAACTGGGGTTTGCCACCCCCTGCCCCCACGCGCGCCCCGCGCCGTGTCAGGCCGCCAAGCCGCCGGCCACGGCGCGGGCTGCGGGGTGCTGCGGCATTGCCCCCCGGTCGGTCCCCCGGCCACGGCGCGGGCCGGGGGTGCGGGTCATGCGGGGGCCGTGGCCTTTTGCGCCGGGGCGGCGGCGGGGGTGGCCAATTCGGCGCGCAGTTCCTGTGCGCTGGCGACAAGGTTGGTCAGCGCGGCCTCGACCTCGGGCCAGTTGCGGGTTTTCAGGCCGCAATCGGGGTTCACCCACAGCCGGTCCGCCGGGATCAGCGCCGCCGCTGCGCGCAGCAGGCGCGTCATCTCGGGCTGGGGGGGGACGCGGGGGCTGTGGATGTCCCAGACCCCCGGCCCGATCTGGTTGGGCCAGGCGAAATCGCGGAACCCCTCCAGCAGTTCCATGTCAGACCGCGATGCCTCGATCGAGATCACATCCGCATCCATCGCCGCAATCGCCGGCAGGATGTCGTTAAATTCGGAATAGCACATATGGGTGTGGATCTGGGTGTCATCGCCCGCGACCGAGGCCGCCAGCCGGAACGCCCCCACCGCCCAATCCAGATAGGCATCGCGGTCGGCGCGGCGCAGCGGCAGCCCCTCGCGCAGGGCGGCCTCGTCAATCTGGATGATGCGCAGCCCGGCGCGTTCCAGGTCGGCCACCTCGTCGCGGATCGCCAGCGCGATCTGGCGGCAGGTCGCGGACCGGGGCTGGTCATCGCGCACAAAGGACCATTGCAGAATCGTCACCGGCCCGGTCAGCATCCCCTTCATCGGGCGGCTGGTCTGGCCTTGGGCAAAGACCGCCCAATCCACCGTCATCGGCGCCGGGCGCGACACGTCGCCAAGGATCACCGGCGGCTTGACACAGCGCGAGCCATAGGACTGGACCCAGCCCGCGCGGGTGAAAAAGAACCCCGCCAGCCGTTCCCCGAAATATTCGACCATGTCGTTACGCTCGAACTCTCCGTGCACCAGAACGTCAAGGCCGATGCGTTCCTGACGGCGGATGCAGTCGCGGGTCTGGTCCTGAAGAAAGGCGCGATAGGCGGCATCGTCCAGCGCGCCCTTGCGATGCGCTGCGCGGGCGGCGCGGATTTCCGCGGTCTGCGGGAATGACCCGATGGTCGTGGTCGGCAACAGCGGCAGGTTCAGCCGCGCCTGCTGGCGGGCAATGCGGCGGGCAAAGGGGCTGGCACGGCGGTGATCAGCCGCGCTGACCGCCCCCGCGCGGGCCTTGACCGCCGGGTCGTGGATGCGCCCCGATGCCGCGCGCCCGGCAATCGCCGCATCGGCGGCATCAAAGGCCGCCTGCGCCGCCGCGCGGCCATGGCGGGCGGCGCGGGACAGGGCGGACAATTCGTCCAGCTTCTGGCGGGCAAAGGCCAGCCAGCCGCGCAATTCGTCATCCAGCGCGGTTTCCTGCGCCAGATCCACCGGCACATGCAACAGCGAACAGGACGGCGCCACCTGCACCCGGTCCGGTCCCAGCGCCGCCACCGCCCGCTGCGCCAGTGCCAGCGCGCGGGTCAGGTCGCTGCGCCAGATATTGCGCCCGTCGATCAGCCCCAGCGACAGGTGCCGGTCCCCGATCCGGTCCAGCACCGCGTCCAGCTGGCCGGGCGCGCGCACCAGGTCGATATGCAGCCCCGCGACCGGCAGGTCCGTCGCCAGCGCAAGGTTGTCCCCCAGCCCGCCGAAATAGCTGGCCAGCATGATCCGCGGCCCGCACCCGGCCAGCGCGGCATAGGCATCGCGCAGGGCCTGCGCCTCGGGCGGGGTCAGGTCGCGCACCAGCACCGGCTCGTCGATCTGGACCCAGTCGGCCCCGGCCTGATGCAGCGCCCGCAGCACCTGCGCGTAAACCGCCACCACCTGATCCATCCGCGACAACGGCGCCAGCCCCGGATCGCGCGATTTCGCCAGCGTCAGCCATGTCACCGGCCCGACCAGCACCGGGCGGGTGGTGATGCCTTGGGCGCGGGCCTCGGCAAAGCGGGCCAGCGGGGTGTTTTCGGTCAGCGCAAAGCGGGTGGTTTCGGTCAGCTCCGGCACGATAAAGTGGTAATTGGTGTCAAACCACTTGGTCATTTCCATCGCCGGGGCGGTGTCGGTGCCGCGCGCCATTGCGAAATAAGCGTCGATCCCGGTCAGCCCGGCAAAGCGGTCAGGCACCGCCCCCAGCATGACGGTCGTGTCAAGCACCTGATCGTAAAACGAAAAATCGCCCGACGGGATGACATCGACCCCGGCCTGCTGTTGCGCCTGCCAGTTCTGCGCCCGCAGCGCCACGCCGGTGCGGTCCAGCGCGCTGGCGTCAATATCGCCCCGCCAGAACGCCTCGAGCGCCTGTTTCAGTTCGCGCCGCGCGCCGATGCGCGGAAATCCCAGATTTGCGGCTTTGACCATGGTGTTTCCCCCTTGCGACTGGTCCTGTGCTGTGTCGCGCCCTGCCTAGCAACGCTTGCCCATGACGAAAAATGGGAATATCTCACGCATCAATGAACGGAGGTCATGAATGATCGAGCTTCAGCCCCTGTCCATCCTGCGCGAGGTTGCCCGCACCGGCAGCCTGACCCTTGCCGCCGACCGGTTGTGCCTGACGCAATCGGCCCTCAGCCACGCCATCCGCCGGTTCGAGGCCCGCCACAGCGTCAACCTGTGGCAGCGCGAGGGGCGCGGGTTGCGGCTGACCGATACCGGCGAATACCTGCTGGCGCTGGCCAATCGCATCCTGCCCCAGCTGGAACACGCCGCCACGGTCATTGACGATTACGCCCGCGGCCGGCGCGGCGCGATCCGCATCGGCATGGAATGCCACCCCTGCCAAAGCTGGCTGATGCAGGTGATCGACCCCTATCTGACGCAATGGCCGGATGTGGACCTTGACGTGACCTCGGCCTTCCGGCTTGGCGGGCTGGCGGCGCTGCTGGGGCATGAAATCGACGTGCTGGTCACCCCCGACCCGGTGTCGCGGCCCGGTCTGGAATATATCCCGGTGTTTGACTATGAACTGGTGCTGGCGGTGGCCGACAGCCACCCGCTGGCCGGGCAGGACCGGGTGGACCCCGCCGATCTGACCGGGCTGGAACTGGTGACCTATCCGGTGGCGCGCGACCGGCTGGACATCTTTACCCGGTTTCTGATCCCCGCCGGCGCCCTGCCCCGCCGCCACCGCACCGCCGAAACCACCGAGATGATGCTGCGCCTTGTCGCCACCGGCCGCGCGGTCAGCGCCATTCCCGACTGGCTGTTGCGCGATGTGCCCGGCCTGCGCGCGCTGCGCATCGGTGACGGCATCGCCAAAAGCATCCATCTGGGCCTGCGCAACACCCCCGACCGCCCGGCCTTCCTGACCAGCTTTATCGACACCGCCCGCACCCACGGCCCGTAAGCGGCGGGAGGGGGGGGGGCGCGGGCGGCTGGGGCGCTGCTGATCGTTGCCATCGCCGCGTTGCGCATCCGGGGCCGGTGCCGCCCGGTCCACCCCATCGCGGCGCTGTGCGGACGTGGGGCCTGAAGCGGCTTTTCTGGCTCTGGCCGGACCTGCGGCGGACGGGGTGCGCGCTGTCGCTGACACGGGAAGCGGCGGTTGACAGCTGTCAACATCATCCGCCGCCTTATATCGTCCGGCTGTTATCGGCCCGGATCAGCGCCATCACCATCGGCGCGGGGGAAAAGGCCCCGGCCTCGGCTTTGTCGGTCAGCGCCCGAAGATAGCCGCCGGGGCGCATGATCTGACCGGCGCGTTGCAGGATGCAGGCCAGCGTGATCGCGGCATTGGCCTTGCCCATGGATGTGACGGCGCGCCGCCAGGCATCGCTGCTGATCCCCAGCATCGGTCGCAGGAAATCGGCGGTGCGCAGCAGATCCTGCCAGTTTCGGATGCCGTCGGGGGCATAGTCGCGGATCTCGGGCGTGGCTTTCAGCACCAGACCCAGCGGGATTGGCGGTTCATCAGGTGCCGGGGCAGGGGGCAGGGGTGGCGCGGCTGCCGGATGCTTTTGTCCGTCAGGGCAAGGTTCAGATTCGAAAGTATCAGGATTTGAATTCTGATAGTGCCGCCCATTTTCGACGTCATTGCCGTCCATTTCTGATGTTTCTTTTGGCAAAACCTGCGTGATGGCGCGGTGCAGGTCCACCGCGGCGGCGTCCAGTTCCCGCAGCGCCTGTGCCTCGGGCTTTCGGCGCAGGGCGCGTTGCAGCCCGGCCAAAGCGGTGGTCAGCCGGTCCAGCGGTGCGGGGCTGTGATCCTGCGCCCATGCCAACAGCTTGGCCGCGTCGCGCAGCCGGATCACCACGCCCTCGCGCTGACGGCGCAGGGCCAGCGCCTGTGCCCGCGCATGATCGGCCTGCGCGGCAATGCGCGGCGCCTGCACCAGCAGCGGCCGCAGGTCAAAGCCGAACACCCGGTCCAGCGCGCCGCTGATGTCGCGGGTGGCATAGCGCTTGCCGTTGGGGCTGTCTCGCCGCAGGATCAGCCCGGCCCGCACCAGCGCCGACAAATGCCGGCGCAGCGTGCTTTCCGCCATGCCATGCGCACGGTCCGACAGTGCCGCGTTCGAAGGAAAGACGATCAGCCGGTCGTCATCGGCCAGATCCCTGGCCGGATGAAAGGACAACAGCGCCGACAGCACCACAAGGTCGCGGTCGCTGACGCCCCAGACCGCCCGCGCCGTCGTCAGGTCGCGCAGCACGGCCCATTTATCGGGGGTGGTGTCGGGGGCGGGGGCCTCGGCCAGCGCCTGGGTTGCCAGCAGGCCAGCCGTCACCGGCTGCCGCCCAAAGGGCGTCATCGAAATATGCCGCATATCTGCTCACAGGGTAAAAAACCGCTGATCGCCCGACCGGACGCTGTTGACAGCTGTCAACCAAAGCCGCTATCTTCGAGGTGCTAGATCGAAAGAACGGCCCTTCGGGATTTTGTCCTGGGGGGCTTTCTTTTTGGTTCCGTCCCGTTGTGCCTCCGTTGTTGGTTACTGCCTGTTTCCTTCCCGCTTAGGCGTCGTCTTGCCATTCGCGGTGAAGCCGGGTGATGTGATCGACCAGCCAATCCGCGAAATCGCGGCTGGCCTCGTTCAGTTCGATCACGGTTTTATCGTTCTTCTTCCGCGCCTTGCCGATCACGCCGCCATCTTCGGCGGTCAGCGGGCGCGGGGTGCCGGGGTCGGGGCGCGGGGTCTGGACCGCTGCCAGAACCGCCCGAAAGCGGGTGTCGGAATCGGGGCCTTGCGCGGCGCGCAGCAACATCGCCGGCGACTGGCCGCGCGCCAGCCGCGCCAGCAACAGCCAGCGGTCACGCCCCGCCGACGGGGCCGAGCCGATGGCCTCGATCAGCCGCTGCGGCAGGATGTCGGTGATGCTCAGCATCCGCGAAATCACCGTCTTGTCGATCGACAGCGCGTCGCAGATCACCTTGCGGTCAAAGCCCATCGCCACCATCTGCGCGGCGAAACTGGCCTTTTCGATAAAGGACAGATCCTTGCGCGCGGTATTTTCCTGACCCTGCGCGACGATCAGTTCCTTGTCGTTCAGCTGCCGCAGCATCGCCTTGACCGGCTGGCCAAGCGCCCGCAGCGCGGCAACGCGGCGGCGGCCGTAAACGACCTCGTACCGGCCCTCGACATTGGGGCTATGGCGCAGCAGCACCGGCACCTGCTGGCCATATTCGCGGATCGATTCGGTCAGCGCCGCCAGCCCCAGCGGGTCCTGGTCCAGCCGGTCGCGCAGCCCGGCATCGTCGATCATATCGGCGGGCACATCGACAATGGCGCGGCTGCGCAGATCGTTGATCGACTTGGACACCGCGCCGATGGCGCCGCGCTCGTATCGGGGCAGGGCGCTGGCGCCGGCTTTGGGGGCGGGGCTGTCCATCAGGCCCTTCAACAGGTCTTTGCGTGCCATTATTCAGCCCCCCCACGGCCCCATGCGGCCTGAATCAGATCCTCGATTTCGGTGTTGACGGCGTTCAGGCTTTCTATCGCGCGCTCATAGGTGGCGCGGGTAAAGGCTGATTTTTCAACCTCATACAGGGTCTGCTTGGTGATCCCGGCATCCGAAATCGCGGTCGATTTCAACACCGGATGGTTCAGCACATGATCGCCAAACAGCGACCGCATGAAACTGACCATCTGGTTTTGCGGCCCGTCGCCCGGCTCGTAGCGGGTGATGACGTAACGCATCCAGTCGTAATCCATATCGCCCCCGGCCTCGGCCACCACCCCCAACAGGTTCGAGGTCATCAGCAGAAACTGGCACATCGACATCACATCCAGCATCTGCGGATGCACGGTCACCAGAATCGCGGTGGCCGCCGACAGCGCCGACATGGTCAAGAACCCCAGCTGCGGCGGACAGTCGATCACCACGACATCGTAATCCGCCTGAACCCCGGCCAGAGCATCACCGATTCTGGTAAAGAAAAACTTACCCGACCGTTCGATGATGGCGCGCGGGGTGTCGTGTTCGAACTCCATCAGCTCAAGATTGCCGGGAATCAGGTCCAGATTGGTGAAATAGGTGCGTTGCACGATGTCGCGCAACGGCACCGGGTCGTCATAGCGAATCGCATCGTAAATCGTGCCGCCATCCATCAGGTCGAATTCCGGCTGCACCCCGTGCAGCGCCGACAGGCTGGCCTGCGGGTCCAGGTCGATGGCCAGCACGCGATAGCCATCCAGCGCCAGCTTTTGCGCCAGATGCGCGGCGGTGGTGGTCTTGCCCGAGCCCCCTTTGAAATTGATCACGGTAATGACCTGCAAATGGTCATCCCCGCGCCGCCCCGGCAAATAGGTGCCGGGCGATTTCGCCCCTTTTTCAAGCAGTTCGCGCAGTTCCTGAATCTCGGCCGGGCTGTAATAGCGCCGCCCCCCGGCCCGCGTTTCGGGGCTGGGGCCACGGCCTTCCAGATCCAGCTTGCGCAGATAGGCGTCCTTGACCCCCAGCAATTCCGCGACTTCGCCGCTGGTGAATTTGCGCAGCTGGCGGCGGGCATCGGGCGGGAAAAGCTGCGCGCGATGGGCTTGCAGCCGTTCCGACAATGCCTGTGCGTGGTCCCCGACCAGCTGGTCGATGCGGGTTTTCTGACGCATACTGCCCTCAACCATGTGGCCTCAACCATGTGGCGGCCCGTGGCGTCCGAACGCTTGTGCGATGCGTTTGTTACGCTTCTGACCGTCTTATTCTCTCTGCTCCGTAAATAAATGACCGCCTGCGCCGATTCCCGCAAGTCATTTTTTTCGCCCCCGCCCGTTTCGGGCAAACGCATCCCGCCCGGTTCGGGCAACCTATGGGGGCAGGGCAGCATCCGGTCCTTGCCGCCGCGCCGGTTTAGGTATATACAACAGGGCATACACCCGGCATCGGAGGCCCCATGTTCGAGACCCGAATCCGCAAGGTCGGCAATTCATCCGTCGTCACCCTGACCGGGGAAATGCTGGCCGCCATGGACGCCAAGGAAGGCGACACGGTTTATGTGCTGCGCCGCGACGATGGCGGGCTGACCATCCTGCCGCACGACCCGGCGCTGGCGGCGGCGCTGGCCGCGGCTGAAACCGTCATGGATGACAATCGCGACCTGCTTCAGGCGCTGGCGTGACGCCGGTCTGGGTGCCGTTTCAGGCGGCGCTGATCATTCACGACCGCCAGATCGCCCGCCATGGCGGCGCCCCCGGCATCCGCGACCGCGCCCTGCTGGAGGCCGCGATGGCCCGGCCCCGCAACCTGTGGGCCTATGACGCGCCGGGGCTGGACCATCTGGCCGCGGCCTATGGCTTTGGCATCAGCCGGGCGCACGCATTTGTCGACGGCAACAAGCGCACCGCCATCGTGACCGCGCTGACCTTTTTGCGGCTGAACGGTCAGCTTATGCGCCCCGACCCGCTGGACGGGTTGCGCATGGTCGAGGATCTGGCCGCCGGCCATATCAGCCAGCCCGATTTCGCCGCCTGGCTGCGCGCCGGCATGACCCCGCTGACCGTGTAATCGCACCTCAGCCCAACAAATTTGCGGCGGGGTTATCTGCGATTTCGATATCGGCGTAATATCGCTGCGCCTGTGCGGGGCTGCGGTGCAGGGACAGTTGCATTGCCGCGGCCAGGGGTGCGCCGTCCAGCGCGGCCTGGGTCAGGAACCCGGCGCGCAGGCCATGGGCACTGGCAAAGCCGGGCGGAAAGCCTGCCAGTTCCAGCCGGTGGCGGATGATCTGGCGCAGCCCGTCGGCTGACAGGCGCCGGGGCAGGGGGCGGTCGGCCAGGCTGACGGGGCGAAACAGCGGCCCGTCGGTGATGCCGGTCAGGCGCAGCCAGTCGGTCACCGCCTGCGCCGCGCGCCCCCTCAGCGGCAGGCGCGGGGCCTGACCCGGCGCGGTGGTTTTCGTGGTTAACAGGCGGATGCGGATCAGCCCGCTGGCGGCGAAATCGCGGTCGTCGAGATCGTCGCGGTTCAGGGCCACGACCTCGGACCGGCGCCGCCCGCCCGAGGCCCATGCCAGCATCAGCGCCGCCCGGTCGCGCGTGCCGCGGTGGCTGTGATCACAACTGGCCAGCATGGCCTCCAGCACCGGGCGGGTGATCGGGTTGTCCGATTTCGGCGCCCGCGCCCGCGCCGCCGCGCGCCGGGCCTGGGCGCGGGCCTGCCGGATCAGCGGCGCGTCAAAGGGGCTGGCCAGGTTCTTCATCCGGTGGAAGGCGCGCCAGCTGGCGATGCGGCGGTCCAGCGTGGCCGGCGCCGGACAGTCCAGCCCGCGCCGCAGCCCCGCCGCCACCAGCGCCTGTGCCGCATCGCGGGCCGGGCCGGGCTGGTCGTTCAGGTCGGAGGCGTGATCCAGCACGAAACGCAGGGCGACCTGTTCGGCCTCGGGCCAGTCGGGGGCGGTGCCGAAGGCGGCCTGTTTCCAGGCGGTGATATAGGCCAGATCGCGTTCCCACGCCCGCAGCGTATTAGCCGGGGTGCCGCGCCGGTACAGATCGGCCAGCGCCTGCGCCTGATCCGCCGGCAGCGGCGGCAGCGGCAGGGCAGGGCGCGCGGGGGTGGGGCGCGCGGGGTTGGGGCACGGGCGGTCGGGGGTCAGGTCAGGGGGGCCGGGTGCTGTCATGGGCCTGATTTCGGCAGCTTCCGGGGGCGCTGTCAACAGTCCTGATAATTGTTCCTTATCGGGTGTGTTTGTTGTCCATCGTGCGCGCCTGTGTGCGCCGCATAAACGCCTTATTCTGCGGATGTGAGCTACCATCACGCTTTCAGCCAAGAAAGAAATTGAGGGCACAACAAGGGGCTGGCCGCGCCCCTGCGCGCGGCTGGCGGTGCACAGAACCGCCATCGACCCCGCCCGTGCAGCACAGCCCCCACGACGACAGCCCCGCGCCAATAACAACACCCCCCCAGCCTGATCGCGGACATTTAACCTGCATCCCCGCGTGGGCGGGGAACAGTCAATAACCAGACCCATTTCATCTGGGAATCCCGGTTCATCCCCGCGTGGGCGGGGAACAGTCTTGTTGCAGCGCGTTGATATTACGGGCTTATCACGATGTCAAAAAGCGCACGGGGGTTTATGGTCCCTTTTTCGGGGCAAAGCTGACCAGGTTCAAGCCGTCGAAATCCACTGGCATCCGCCGGTTGCGGCCCGTGGTGCGGAACTGAAAGCCCTGATCGGTGGGGGCGGTCCAGATCATCACCGCATCGCCGTCGTCGATAAAGGCCGCGATCTGATCCCAGATCATCTCTCTCGTGCGGGGGGAATAATCGCCCACGAACACGCCGGCGCGCACCT
>NZ_JBISBS010000011.1:0-31244 GCF_044335505.1 Paracoccus jiaweipingae
GTCTTGCCGTGGTCAACGTGACCAATCGTCCCGATGTTGACGTGCGGTTTCGTCCGTTCAAACTTTGCCTTTGCCATGGGCGTGGCTCCTTAAATCTTTGGTTTCGCGAAATGGGCGGGGGTCATCCCCCGCCCTGCCCTGATCAGGCGTATTTCTTCTGGATCTCGTCCGAGATGTTCTGCGGCACGGCTTCGTAATGGTCGAACTGCATCGTGAACACCGCGCGGCCCGAGGACATCGAACGCAGGTTGTTGATATAGCCGAACATATTGGCCAGCGGCACGAAGGCGTCGATGGCGATCGCGTTGCCGCGGGTGTCCTGACCACGGACCATGCCGCGACGGCTGGTCAGATCGCCAATGATCGAACCGGTATATTCTTCCGGCGTGACGACCTCGACCTTCATAATCGGTTCCAGCAGCTTCGCGCCGGCCTTGCGCAGACCTTCACGCATCGCGGCACGGGCCGCGATTTCAAAGGCCAGCACCGACGAGTCGACATCGTGGAACGCACCGTCGATCAGCGCGACCTTGAAGTCGATCACCGGGAAGCCCGCCAGCGGACCGCTGTCCATGACCGACTTGATGCCCTTTTCGACGCCCGGAATATATTCCTTGGGCACCGCACCGCCGACGATTTTCGATTCGAACGAATAGCCTTCGCCCGGCTCGGTCGGGGTGATGACCATCTTGACGCGGGCGAACTGGCCGGTGCCGCCGGTCTGTTTCTTGTGGGTATAGTCGATCTCGGCCTCGGTCGAGATGGTCTCGCGATAGGCCACCTGCGGCGCACCGATATTCGCCTCGACCTTGAACTCGCGCTTCATGCGGTCGACCAGAATGTCGAGGTGTAGTTCGCCCATGCCTTTCATGATCGTCTGACCCGATTCCAGATCGGTTTCGACGCGGAAGGACGGGTCTTCGGCGGCCAGACGCTGAAGGGCGAGGCCCATCTTTTCCTGGTCAGCCTTGGACTTGGGTTCCACGGCGATTTCGATCACCGGGTCGGGGAAGGTCATGGTTTCCAGAACCACCGGTTTGGCCGGGTCACACAGCGTGTCACCGGTGGTGGTTTCTTTCAGACCGGCCAGCGCGATGATGTCGCCGGCGAACGCTTCCTCGATCTCTTCGCGGTTGATGGCGTGCATGATCATCATGCGGCCCACACGCTCGCGCTTGCCCTTGGTCGAGTTCAGCATCTGATCGCCCTTCTTCACCGAACCGGAATAGATCCGGGTGAAGGTCAGCGAACCCACGAACGGGTCGTTCATGATCTTGAACGCCAGCGCGCTGAACGGTTCGGCGTCATCGGCGTTGCGGGCAATGTTGCGTTCTTCCGTTTCGTCATCGGGCGAAAAGCCCATCAGCGTCGGCACGTCCTGCG
The DNA here is from genome assembly GCF_044335505.1 of Paracoccus jiaweipingae. Lineage (NCBI taxonomy): Bacteria > Pseudomonadati > Pseudomonadota > Alphaproteobacteria > Rhodobacterales > Paracoccaceae > Paracoccus > Paracoccus jiaweipingae. The sequence goes on from NZ_JBISBS010000011.1 coordinate 1,384, forward strand.
GACCGGGCAGGAAGTCGATCACGGCGTTCAGCAGCGGCTGCACACCCTTGTTCTTGAACGCCGAACCGGCCAGCATCGGGAAGAACGACATCGACAGACAGCCCTTGCGGATAAGCTTGCGCAGCGTGTCCACGTCAGGTTCGTTGCCTTCCAGATAGGCTTCCATGGCATCGTCGTCTTGCTCGACGGCCAGCTCGATCATGTTCGAACGCCATTCGTCGGCCAGATCCTGAAGCTCGGCACGGATCGGCTGACGGACCCAGCTTGCGCCCAGGTCTTCGCCTTTCCACACCCACTCTTCCATGGTGATCAGGTCGATGATGCCTTCCAGCGTGTCCTCGGCGCCGATCGGCAGGGCGATCGGGCACGGGGTGCCGCCGGTGCGTTCCTTGACCATCTTCACACAGTTGAAGAAGTCGGCACCGATCTTGTCCATCTTGTTGACAAAGACCAGCCGCGGAACCTTGTAACGGTCGGCCTGACGCCACACCGTTTCGGTCTGCGGCTCGACGCCCGCGTTGCCGTCCAGCAGCGCAACGGCACCGTCCAGAACGGCCAGCGAACGCTCGACCTCGATGGTAAAGTCGACGTGGCCGGGGGTGTCGATGATGTTGAACCGGAACTTGGTGTCCGAGGTGCCTTCCGCGGTCGGTTCTTCCTGACGCTGCCAGAAGGTGGTGGTCGCCGCCGAGGTAATGGTGATCCCGCGCTCGGCTTCCTGTTCCATCCAGTCCATCGTCGAGGCGCCGTCATGGGTCTCGCCGATTTTGTGGTTCTTGCCGGTGTAGAACAGGATGCGTTCGGTCATCGTGGTCTTGCCCGCATCAATGTGGGCCATGATCCCGAAGTTCCGATAGCGCGTAAGCGGATATTCGCGTGCCATAAAGGGCCTTCCTTCCGGTTACCAGCGATAATGGCTGAACGCTTTGTTCGCGTCGGCCATCTTGTGGGTGTCTTCGCGCTTCTTCACGGCGGTGCCGCGGCCATTGACGGCATCGGCCAGCTCGCCGGCGAGGCGTTCTTCCATCGTGTTTTCGTTGCGGTTCTTGGCCGCAGCGATCAGCCAGCGGATGGCCAGCGCTTCGCGGCGGGTCGGACGAACCTCGACCGGCACCTGATAGGTGGCACCACCCACCCGGCGAGAGCGAACCTCGACCGAGGGTTTGACGTTGTCCAGCGCTTCGTGGAAGATCTCGATCGGCTCGCGCTTCAGCTTGCCTTCGACGCGATCCAGCGCGTTATAGACGATCTTTTCGGCAACGGATTTCTTGCCGTCGATCATCAGGTTGTTCATGAATTTGGTCAGCACGCGATCGCCATATTTGGCGTCGGGCAGCACTTCGCGTTTTTCAGCGGCGTGACGACGGGACATTCTGCGATCTCCTTACTTCGGACGCTTGGCGCCGTATTTCGAACGACGCTGACGACGGTCTTTGACGCCCTGGGTATCCAGAACACCGCGCAGGATGTGGTAACGCACACCCGGAAGGTCTTTTACACGGCCGCCACGGATCAGCACGACGCTGTGTTCCTGAAGGTTGTGCTTTTCACCCGGGATATAGCTGATCACCTCGAAGCCATTGGTCAGGCGCACCTTGGCGACCTTCCGCATAGCCGAGTTCGGCTTCTTCGGGGTGGTGGTGTAAACGCGGGTGCAGACGCCGCGCTTCTGAGGGTTTCCCTGAAGGTGCTGCGACTTGCTGCGCTGCACCTTGGGCTGCCGCGGTTTGCGGATCAGCTGTTGGATCGTCGGCATTCGGTTCCCCGTCTTGCTTTCGTGTCAATACTCGCACCGGCTGGTGCGCCACTTCTCGACGACATTCCACGCGAATCGTGGAAACGCCAAACCCCATCCTTCCCGTGGCGGGAAAGGACAGGAAATTTTCCAGCGGATCTGGACATTTAGCCCTGACCCAGACCAATCATGGCTCTGGCACCCGCGTGGGCAAGGCCCATCGGGTAGCGGCGCGTATAGGCCCAAACCCCGTCCAAGTCAACAATCGCCGCCGCCCGCGCCCCCGCGACCAAAGCGCCGGGCACCTCGTTCAAGCCGGTCCAGATCGACATTGAACCGCCGGCGCAACAGCCCCGGCCAGTCCGCCGCATCGGCCGGCCAGCCATAGCCCGCGCCCATATCGCCGGAATCGGCATCGTCGTGGATCAGGCGCAGGAACATCGGGTCGCGGGTGATGGCGACATTGGGCATCCACAGCCCGACCTTCCAATGTTCGTAATGCACGGCGCTGCGCGGCAGGTCGGGCGGCAAAAAGATGGTCATCGCGGCGGTGGCGTTATGGGTGATGCGCGGGGTCAGGGTCAGCGCGCCGCCGCGCAGATCCGCCATCACCCCGCGCGCATGGTCGACGCACAGCGCGCGGTCGCGCTGCCACAGCGCGCGCACGGCCTGAAAATCGGCGCGCGCGGCGGCGATGTAATCGACCCCCACCGCGTCATCGTCATCATGCCGGAAATGCCCGATCACATCCGCCGTGTCATCCAGATGCGGGCGCAGCGCGGTCAGGCAGGCCTCCAGATGGCGGTCCATCGGCGGCACCAGCTCCAGTCGCAGCCAGTCGTGATCGCGCGCCAGCCGGTGCAGGCGCGACAGATAGGGCTGGGGCAGGTCGGGACCGGTCATCACCACCAGCGTGAAATCGGTGTCGATCTGTGCCTGCCATGACGGCAGCGCGACATGGCGGAACCAATACCAGCGCCGTTTCAGGCGGTCGGGGTCATACAGAAAGGCCCGCCGTTCGGCCAGCGAGGCATGGTCGACCTGAAAGCCGCGCATCCCCAGATAGGAAAAGCGGCACAACCCCAGCATCTGAACCCGCATCTTCGCCCCCCTTGGACAAGCCCCCGCCCCTGCTTAGCCGGTTCCCGCCCGCCACGCCATCCGCCCGACCGATCAGCGGGCCGCAATGCGCTGGTGCAGACCCCTTGCACCAAGGTCCGGCGGGTGGGGCGGCACCGTAAGCCCACATCCGGCTGATCACCCGCTAGACAGGTAATAAGGGGACGGGACTTCTGCCCGGTCGGGGGCCGGACAGGGGGCGGGCGCCGGGCTGCCCCCCCGCCCTAGCTGTGGGTGCCATCACGCGTGCCGTTTGCATCCTGCCCGATTATGCAATGATCTGCGCCTGCGATGCCACCTCACCCGCCGAACCCTTATCGGGATAACGGTCGCGCCCGGCGCATGGGGCGCGTCCGTCGCACGTGGCTCACAGACACACGCGGGGGGCCTTGCGAGCCAACCGGGCGCGCGGCCCGTGGTCCGGCGGGACAGGAACAGGGCGGTGTCGCGCACGAAAAAGGCCGGGCGCATGGCCCGGCCTTTCCCGATGATGTGTGATCCGAAGATCAGGCCTCGTCGCCACCCTCGACCGGGGCCGCGGGGGCGGCTTCGGTGACGGGGGTCTGCGCCTCGATCAGCGCGGCGGCGGCTTCGGCCTCGGCGCGGCGGGCTTCGATCACCTCGCTGTCGCGATCGGCGGCGATCTTGCGCAGACGGGTGGTCGCGCCGCCGGTGCCCGCCGGGATCAGACGCCCGACGATGACGTTTTCCTTCAGGCCGACCAGCTTGTCGCGCTTGCCCTGAACCGATGCCTCGGTCAGCACGCGCGTGGTCTCCTGGAAGGACGCGGCACTGATGAAGCTGCGGGTTTGCAGCGACGCCTTGGTGATCCCCAGCAGAACCGGTTCGCCGCTGGCGGGGGTGCCGCCTTTGGCTTCGATCTTGGCGTTTTCCTCGTCGAACTCGTCACGGTCGACATGTTCGCCCTTCAGCAGCGTGGTATCGCCACTGTCGAGGATCTCGATCTTTTGCAGCATCTGGCGAACGATCACCTCGATGTGCTTGTCGTTGATCTTCACGCCTTGCAGCCGGTAAACGTCCTGCACCTCGTCGATCAGGTAATCGGCCAAAGCCTCGATCCCCATGATCCGCAGGATGTCATGCGGTGCCGGGTTGCCATCCATGATATAGTCACCCTTCTGCACGAAGTCGCCTTCCTGCACCGGGATGTGCTTGCCTTTCGGCACCATGTATTCGACGGCATCGGCCCCCTCGGTCGCGGGTTCGATGCTGATGCGGCGCTTGTTCTTATAGTCCTTGCCAAAGCGCACATAGCCGTCGATTTCGGCAATGATCGCGTGATCCTTGGGACGACGGGCCTCGAACAGTTCGGCCACGCGGGGCAGACCCCCGGTGATGTCCTTGGTCTTGGCACCTTCGCGCGGGATACGCGCCACAACGTCACCCGGACGCACCTCTTGCCCGTCTTCGACCGACAGAATGGCGTCCACCGACATGGGATAGCTGACCGGGTTGCCCTGATCGTTGCGCACCGGTTCGCCCGCTTCATCGACGATGATGATTTCAGGCTTCAGTTCATTGCCCTTGGGCGCCGAACGCCAGTCGGACACGATCTTCTGGGTCATGCCGGTGGCATCGTCGGTTTCGTCCCGAACCGACAGGCCGGTGATCAGGTCGACAAACTTGGCCTTGCCGCCCTTTTCCGCCAGAATCGGCAGGGTATAGGGGTCCCATTCGAACAGCTTGGCGCCGCGACCGACCTCTTCCCCGTCCTTCACCATGACCTTGCTGCCATAGGACAGCTTGTGGCTGGACCGTTCCTGCCCCTGATCGTCGACAACGACCAGCTGCATGTTGCGGCCCATGACCACCTGTTCGCCATTGGCGTTGGTGATCAGGTTCGGGTTGCGGAATTCGACCTTACCGGGCTGCGAGGCCGCGGCGAAGGACTGTTGACCACCCTGCGCAATACCGCCGATGTGGAACGTCCGCATCGTCAGCTGCGTCCCCGGTTCCCCGATGGACTGGGCCGCGATGATGCCGACGGCCTCGCCGATATTGACCAGCGTGCCGCGGGCCAGATCGCGGCCATAGCACAGCGCGCAGACGCCGTCCTCGGACTCGCAGGTCAGGGCCGAACGGATGCGCACGGTCTGCACACCCGCCTGCTTGATCACGTCAGCCTTGCGTTCGTCGATAACCTCGTTGCGGCGCACCAGAACGGTGTCTTCGCCCGGCACCAGAACGTCCTCGGCCGCGACACGGCCCAGAATGCGTTCCGACAGCGGCGCGATGACTTCGCCATCATTGACGGCGGCCTGCGCGGTGATCGCCTGCTCGGTGCCGCAATCATGTTCGCGGATGATGCAGTCCTGCGCCACGTCGACCAGACGGCGGGTCAGATAGCCCGAGTTCGCCGTCTTAAGCGCCGTATCCGACAGACCTTTCCGCGCCCCGTGGGTCGAGTTGAAGTATTCAAGAACGGTCAGACCTTCCTTGAAGTTCGAGATGATCGGCGTCTCGATGATCTCGCCCGAGGGTTTGGCCATCAGGCCGCGCATCCCGCCAAGCTGTTTCATCTGGTTGACCGAACCCCGCGCGCCCGAATGGGCCATCATGTAAACGCTGTTGGGTTCCTGTTCGACGCCGTCCTGAATCTTCTTGGCCGAGATGGTGTTCATCATCGCCTCGGTGACGCGGTCGTTACATTTCGACCACGCATCGACGACTTTGTTGTATTTCTCGCCCTGGGTGATCAGGCCGTCCAGATATTGCTGTTCGAACTCTTTCACCTGATCCTGAACTTCGCCCACGATGTCCCATTTCGCATCCGGGATCACCATGTCGTTCTTGCCGAACGAGATCCCGGCGCGGAACGCCTCGCGGAAACCAAGGCCCATGACCTGGTCACAGAAGATCACCGACTCTTTCTGGCCGCAGTAGCGATAGACGGTGTCAATGACCTGCTGCACGTCTTTCTTGCGCAGCAGACGGTTGACCAGTTCGAACGGCGCCTTGGCGTTCATCGGCAGCAGCGCCCCCAGACGAATGCGGCCCGGCGTGGTTTCAAAGCGCTTCAGCACCTCGTTGCCGTCCTCGTCGATCTGGCGGATGCGGGCCGTGACCTTGGCGTGCAGATGCACCTGACCCGAGGCCAGCGCGTGTTCGACCTCTTCGATATTGGCGAACATCATGCCTTCGCCCTTCATGCCTTCGCGCATCATGGTCGTGTAATACAGACCAAGGATCATGTCCTGCGACGGAACGATGATCGGCGCGCCGTTGGCGGGCGACAGAACGTTGTTGGTCGACATCATCAGAACGCGCGCTTCCAGCTGTGCCTCAAGGCTCAGCGGGACGTGCACGGCCATCTGGTCGCCGTCAAAGTCGGCGTTGAAGGCCGAACAGACCAGCGGGTGCAGCTGGATGGCCTTGCCTTCGATCAGGATCGGCTCGAACGCCTGAATCCCCAGACGGTGCAGCGTCGGCGCGCGGTTCAGCAGAACCGGGTGTTCGCGGATCACCTCGTCAAGGATGTCCCAGACTTCGGGGCGCTCTTTTTCGACCAGCTTTTTCGCCTGTTTGACGGTGCTGGAATAGCCCTTGGCCTCAAGCCGCGAATAGATGAAGGGCTTGAACAGCTCCAGCGCCATTTTCTTGGGCAGGCCGCACTGATGCAGCTTCAGCTCCGGCCCGGTCACGATGACCGAACGGCCCGAAAAGTCGACGCGTTTACCCAGAAGGTTCTGACGGAAACGGCCCTGTTTGCCTTTCAGCATGTCCGACAGCGATTTCAGCGGGCGACGGTTATTGCCCGTGATCACCCGGCCGCGACGGCCGTTGTCGAACAGCGCATCGACCGATTCCTGCAACATCCGCTTTTCGTTGCGCACGATGATATCAGGCGCGCGCAGCTCGATCAGGCGTTTCAGACGGTTGTTGCGGTTGATGACGCGGCGATACAGATCGTTCAGATCCGAGGTCGCAAACCGGCCCCCATCCAGCGGCACCAGCGGGCGCAGTTCCGGCGGGATGACCGGGATCACCGTCAGCACCATCCATTCCGGGCGGTTGCCCGATTCCAGGAAGGATTCAACGATTTTCAGACGCTTGATGATCTTTTTCGGCTTCAGCTCGCCGGTGGCCTCTTTCAGGTCCTCGCGCAGCTGTTCCGCCGTGGTCGCCAGGTCGATATTGGCCAGCATCTGGCGGATCGCCTCGGCGCCGATATCGGCGCTGAACGCGTCGGCGCCATATTGGTCCTGCGCGTCGATATATTCTTCCTCGGTCAGCAACTGGCCATAGGTCAGGTCGGTCAGACCGGGTTCGATCACCACATAGTTTTCGAAATACAGCACGCGTTCCAGATCGCGCAGCGTCATGTCCAGCATCAGACCGATGCGCGAGGGCAGCGATTTCAGGAACCAGATATGCGCGACCGGCGCGGCCAGTTCGATATGGCCCATGCGTTCGCGGCGGACCTTTTGCAGGGTCACCTCGACGCCGCATTTCTCGCAGACAAGGCCGCGATATTTCATGCGCTTATATTTGCCGCACAGGCATTCATAGTCCTTGATCGGGCCAAAAATGCGCGCGCAGAACAAACCATCACGTTCGGGCTTGAACGTGCGATAGTTGATCGTCTCGGGCTTTTTGACCTCGCCATAGGACCACGCGAGGATTTCCTCGGGCGATGCCAGCGAGATCTTGATTTGGTCGAACTGCCGCGGCTGCGCCAGCGGGTTCAGGGGGTTGGTGGCAAGTTCCTGGTTCATTGCACAATCCTTGTATCAGGCCGAAGGGGAAAAAGTGGGGCGCAGCGGCGCCCTCACTCGTCCTCCTCCGAGTCCAGGAGTTCCATGTTGAGGCCCAGACCCCGGACCTCTTTGACCAGAACGTTGAACGATTCCGGCACGCCGGCTTCGAAATTGTCCTCGCCCTTCACGATGCTTTCATAGACCTTGGTCCGGCCTGCCACGTCATCCGACTTGACCGTCAGCATTTCCTGCAGGGTATAGGCGGCGCCATAGGCTTCCAGTGCCCAGACCTCCATCTCACCCAGACGCTGACCACCGAACTGGGCCTTACCACCCAGCGGCTGCTGGGTCACAAGGCTGTACGGGCCGGTCGACCGCGCGTGCATCTTGTCATCGACAAGGTGGTGCAGCTTCAGAACATATTTGAAGCCCACCGTGACCGGGCGCGCGAACTGTTCGCCGGTGCGGCCGTCAAAGACCACCGACTGCGCCGAGGTGTCGAACCCGGCACGGGTCAGCGCGTCGTTGATGTCGGCCTCTTTTGCACCGTCGAAAACCGGGGTCGCGATCGGCACACCGCCGCGAACGGTTTCGGCATGTTCGACCAGCTTGTCGTCATCCAGATCAGCGAACATTTCGGTATACAGTTCATCGCCGTAACCGTTCTGCATCGCCTCGCGCACCGGGGTCATGTCGCCATTACGGCGATAATCTTCCAGCGCTTCGTTGATCTTCAGACCCAGCGCACGCGACGCCCAACCCATGTGGGTTTCAAGGATCTGACCGACGTTCATCCGCGACGGCACGCCAAGCGGGTTCAGCACCAGGTCAACCGGCGTCCCGTCGGCCAGGAAGGGCATGTCTTCCATCGGCACGACCTTGGACACGACACCTTTGTTCCCGTGACGACCGGCCATCTTGTCGCCGGCCTGAAGCTTGCGCTTCACGGCGACAAAGACCTTGACCATCTTCATCACGCCCGGCGGCAGGTCGTCGCCCTGACGGACCTTCTCGACCTTGTCTTCAAAGCGGTTTTCCAGCGCCTTTTTCTGAACGGTATATTGCTCGTTCAGGGCCTCGACCTCTTTGGCGGTGTCCTCGTGTTCGACCGCAAGCTGCCACCACAGACCGCGCGACAGGGTGCCAAGCAGGTCTTCGGTGATCTCGCTGCCCGACTTGACGCCTTTCGGGCCTTTGACAGCCGTCTGGCCAAGGATCAGCGATTTCAGACGCGCATAGAAGTTGCGGTCCAGAATCGCCATCTCGTCATCGCGGTCACGGGCCAGACGTTCGACTTCCTCGCGCTCGATTTGCAGGGCGCGTTCGTCCTTGTCGACGCCGTGGCGGTTAAAGACGCGCACCTCGACGATGGTGCCATAGGCCCCCGGCGGCAGACGCAGGCTGGTATCGCGCACATCGGACGCTTTTTCACCAAAGATGGCGCGCAGCAGCTTTTCCTCGGGCGTCATCGGGCTTTCGCCCTTGGGGGTGATCTTGCCGACCAGAATGTCGCCCGGCCCGACCTCGGCCCCGATATAGACGATGCCCGCCTCGTCAAGGTTGCGCAGCGCTTCCTCGCCCACGTTCGGGATGTCGCGGGTGATCTCTTCCGGCCCCAGCTTGGTGTCGCGGGCCGCCACTTCGTATTCGTCGATATGAATCGAGGTGAACACGTCGTCGCGGTGAATCCGCTCGGAGATCAGGATCGAGTCTTCGTAGTTATAGCCGTTCCACGGCATGAACGCGACGACCACGTTTTTCCCGATGGCCAGCTCGCCCCGGTCGGTCGACGGCCCATCCGCGATCACCTGATCTTTGGTGACTTTCTCGCCCACCTTGACCAGCGGTTTCTGGTTGATGGTCGACGACTGGTTCGAACGTTTGAACTTGCGCAGACGATAAATATCCACGCCCGCATCGCCCGCACCCAGATCCTCGGTCGCGCGCACAACGATCCGCTGTGCATCGACCTGATCGACCACGCCGGTGCGTTTGGCCATGATCGCGGCACCGGAATCGCGGGCCACGATGGCCTCCATCCCGGTGCCGACATAGGGCGCCTCGGCCCGCAACAGCGGAACCGCCTGACGTTGCATGTTGGCGCCCATCAGCGCGCGGTTGGCGTCGTCATTTTCAAGGAAGGGGATCAGCGCCGCAGCCACCGACACCAGCTGTTTGGGCGACACGTCGATCAGGTCAACCGCATCCACCGGGTTCAGCATGAAATCGCCCGCCTGACGGGTGCTGACCAGTTCCTGAACGAACTTGCCCTCGCCGTCCAGTTCCGCGTTGGCCTGCGCCACGGTGTGACGCATTTCCTCGGTCGCAGACATATAGACGACATCATCGGTCACCTGACCGTCGATCACGCGACGATAGGGGGTTTCGATGAACCCGTATTTATTGACGCGGGCAAAGGTCGCAAGGCTGTTGATCAGACCGATGTTCTGACCTTCCGGCGTCTCGATCGGACACATCCGGCCATAATGGGTCGGGTGAACGTCGCGCACCTCGAAACCCGCGCGTTCACGGGTCAGACCGCCCGGCCCAAGGGCCGACAGGCGGCGCTTATGCGTCACCTCGGACAGCGGGTTGGTCTGGTCCATGAACTGCGACAACTGGCTGGAGCCGAAGAATTCGCGCACCGCCGCCGCCGCCGGTTTGGCGTTGATCAGGTCCTGCGGCATGACGGTGTCGATCTCGACCCCCGACATGCGTTCGCGGATGGCACGCTCCATGCGCAGCAGGCCGACACGATACTGGTTTTCCATCAGCTCGCCGACCGAACGGACACGACGGTTGCCAAGGTGGTCGATATCGTCGATCTCGCCCTTGCCGTCGCGCAGCTCGACCAGCGCCTTGACACAGGCCTTGATGTCCTCGGGGCGCAGGGTGCGCTGGGTGTCAGGGGCATCCAGATCCAGACGCATGTTCATCTTGACCCGGCCCACGGCGGACAGGTCATAACGCTCGGAATCGAAGAACAGGCTGTCAAACAGGGCGCTGGCGGCCTCGACGGTGGGGGGTTCGCCGGGGCGCATGACGCGATAAATATCGGTCAGCGCGGTGTCGCGGTTCATGTTCTTGTCCGCGGCCATGGTGTTGCGGATATAGGCGCCGACATTGACGTTGTCGATGTCCAGAACCGGAATGTCAGTGACGCCGTTATCCAGCAGCACCTTCAGCAGCCCGCCGGACAGATCGCCATCCTTGTCGTATTCGGCGGTGATCTCGTCACCCGCCTCGGCATAGATGAAGCCGGTGGATTCGTTGATGATATCCTTGGCGACGAAGCGGCCGATAATGGTGTCGAACGGCACCAGCAGGTTCACCTGCTCGCCGGTTTCCAGCAGCTTTTTCACCAGACGCGGGGTGACTTTGTCGCCGGCCTTGGTGATCACCTCGCCGGTATCGGCATTGACCAGATCATAGGACGGACGGGTGCCGCGCACACGTTCCGGGAAGAACCGCGTGACCCAGCCCTTGTTCTTTTCCAGCCGGTAATCGACGGTTTCATAGAAGGCATCCATGATGCCTTCCTGATCCATCCCCAGCGCATAAAGCAGCGTCGTCACCGGCAGCTTGCGGCGACGGTCGATGCGCGCAAAGACCAGATCCTTGGCATCAAATTCGAAATCCAGCCACGAGCCGCGATACGGGATGATCCGGCAGGCGAACAGCAGCTTGCCCGAGCTGTGCGTCTTGCCGCGATCGTGGTCAAAGAACACGCCGGGGCTGCGGTGCATCTGGCTGACCACCACCCGTTCGGTGCCGTTGACGATGAAGGTGCCGTTCTGGGTCATCAGGGGCATGTCGCCCATGAACACGTCCTGTTCCTTGATGTCCTTGACCGACTTGGCGCCGGTGTTTTCATCGACATCGAACACGATCAGACGCAGCGTCACCTTCAGCGGCGCAGCATAGGTCATGTCGCGCTGCTGGCATTCATCGACGTCGTATTTCGGCTTTTCCAGCTCGTATTTCACGAATTCCAGAACAGCGGTTTCGTTGAAACCCTTGATCGGGAACACCGACTGGAAAACACCCTGAATCCCCTCGCCATCCTCGTGGGCCTCGGTCTCGCCCGACCGCAGAAACAGGTCATAGCTGGATTTCTGAACCTCGATGAGGTTCGGCATCTCAAGCACTTCACGGATGTTGCCATAGTAACGCCGGATGCGCTTCTGGCCGACATAGTTCATCGCCATGGGTGGTCTTGCCTTTCGTCATCGCACCTCGGCACCGTCGGGGCCCGGACCGGGGCAGCTTGCGAATAAGGGAACAGGTTCCATTCATGCACGCCGTCCCACCGGCATACTCCCGAACCTGAAGCTCACCTTGGGAAAGGGCCGCAGGGGCAAGCCCCTTTCCAAGACGCGCTCGGCAGGGACCGGGGAAACCCCCGGACCCTGCCTTTTTCATCATACCGTTTTGCGACCCAAGGGCCGACAGCCGGATTACTTCAGCTCGACTTTCGCGCCGGCAGCTTCCAGCTTTTTCTTGATTTCTTCGGCTTCGTCTTTGGCAGCGCCTTCTTTGACTTTGCCGCCGGCCTCGACCAGTTCTTTGGCTTCTTTCAGGCCCAGACCGGTGATGCCGCGCACTTCTTTGATCACGTTGATCTTGTTGGCGCCGGCGTCGGTCAGAACGACGTCGAATTCGGTTTTTTCTTCGGCGGCTTCGGCAGCACCAGCAGCCGGGCCAGCCATCATCACGGCGCCGCCGGCGGCGGGTTCGATGCCGTACTCATCCTTCAGGATGGTTTTCAGTTCCTGGGCTTCCAGCAGGGTCAGGCCCACGATTTCTTCGGCGAGTTTTTTCAGATCAGCCATTTTCACAGTTCCATAAGATTGGTGTTCCAACGTCGGGTTTCAACCCACGAGGGGACAGGGATTGCCTCAGGCAGCCTCACGCTCTTCCAGAGTCGTAAGGATGCTCGCGATGTTGCTTGCAGGTGCGCCAATAGCACCGGCGATGTTCGAAGCGGGCGCCCCGATGCAGCCGACGATCGAAGCGATAAGCTCTTCACGCGACGGCATGGCGGCGACGGCTTTCACACCGGCCGGGTCCAGAGCCGTGTCGCCCATAGCACCGCCCAGAACGACGAATTTATCGTTGTCCTTGGCATACTTGTCCGCAACCCGCGCCGCAGCGGTCGGGTCCTCGGAATAGGCGAGAACGGTCATGCCCGTCAGATAGTCGGCAATGCTTGCGCAAGGCTTCCCATCCAGGGCGATCTTGGCGAGCCTGTTCTTGGCAACACGAACGAACCCGCCTTCTTCGCGCATCCGCGCGCGCAGGTCCTGCATTTCGGCAACCGTCATCCCTTCGTAGCGGGCAACCACCACGACGCCAGAGGCTTCAAACACTTGGCCGAGTTCGTCGACCACCTGTTGTTTTTGCGCTCTATCCACGGTTTCACTCCAAGTTTGGGGGTTTCCCCCCGGCTCACTTTTCCCTGCCCGCAAGGGACAGGGCCGGGTCCGCTGGCGATGGACCCGAGATCACCCGAACAAAAAGCACGGGAAAATGGCCTCGATTTCCATCTCGGGAAGGAAATTAAGCCGCAAGCGGCACCCTCCGTCTCGGACAGGTAACAGAAGGGCACCGCGAATCACGGCCCCCTCTGAAGCGTCGTCACTAGCCGCAGACAGCCCGGATTGCAAGCCTTGCATCGGGACGCCCGGAACACTCGGCGCGACCCGCCCTTTCCGCAAACACACATGCGTGCTATGGCTATGAAAACATTGGGGACCAAAAGACGAAATGACCCGGATCTTTGGATATCTTCGCTTTTCCTATCTCGGACGCAGTGATGTCAAACTGGCGCGAAGCACGGATGATCTGGCCTATCGTGCCAGCGTGCTCTATACCCCCGAGCGGCTGGAAGAACGGTTTTATTTTTTCGAAAAGATTTGCCTCCCCTCGCTGAAATGGCAAACCGATCAGGATTTCAAATTTGCCATCTTCACCTCGCCCGAGCTTCCCTCGGCTTATCAGGAACGCCTTCGCAAGGCGATCGACGGCATTCCACAGGCGGAAATCGTCTATGACACGGCAAGCCACATCACCCATGCTATCGACCCGTGGATGCAAAGGCAGGATGCCGTAAAAAGGACCCGGACCGTTCATTTCCGGCTGGATGACGATGATGCATTGTCCACGGACTTCGTTGCCACGCTGCGCGAACATCTGGATCGGGTTCCCGACCGCGCGATCATCACACGGCCAAATGGCCTGTTCCTGATTAACACCCCGGAAGGTCCGGAACTTCTTGCCAAATTCGAGCCATATATTGCCATCGGTTTTGCAATTGTTAACCCGCCGGGGCTGATCCATAACCCTTATGCCCTGCAACATGGGGGCCATTTCCGCACAGTGCCGTCCCTGATGCTGCCGGGTCCGTTTGCCTATATCCACACCGCCCATGCGGAATCGGACACGCGCGAGGCACAGTCGCGCAAACTGAAACATGCGCGGAATGAACATCAGCGGCTTTTCGGAAGGATGCCACGCCGTTTCCGCCTGGGCGTGCGCCGCCAGTTCAACGATTTTCGTCCCGAATATTTCCACCGCATCATTCAGGCGGCACCTTCGGTTATTGCCGGGCCCGAAAAAGACGAGGCCCCGGCAACACTGCCAGAGCCTCGTCCAGATTCCGATATCTGAGGCGGGCGTCAGCCCGCCGTAACGGCCGAAGCGACGTCGATCGACACGCCCGGACCCATGGTCGAGCTGATCGAGACTTTTTTCATATAAGTGCCTTTGGCGCCCGAGGGCTTGGCCTTGTTCACCGCATCCACGAAGGCGCGCAGGTTTTCGACCAGCTTGCCCTCGTCAAAGGACACTTTGCCGATCATGCCATGCACGACACCGGCTTTCTCGGCCTTGAACTGCACTTCACCACCCTTGGCGGCTTCGACAGCGGCTTTGACATCCATGGTCACGGTGCCGACCTTGGGGTTCGGCATCAGGTTGCGCGGACCCAGGATCTTGCCCAGACGGCCGACCAGCGGCATCATGTCGGGGGTCGCGATCACGCGGTCAAAGTCCAGATTGCCGCCCTGGATCGATTCCATCAGGTCCTCGGCGCCCACGACTTCTGCGCCGGCGGCCTTGGCTTCGTCAGCCTTGGGACCACGGGCGAAAACCGCAACGCGAACGTCCTTGCCGGTGCCGTTCGGCAGCGCGACGACGCCGCGAACCATCTGGTCGGCGTGACGCGGATCGACACCAAGGTTCAGCGCGATTTCGACGGTTTCGTCGAACTTGGCCGAAGCAGCGGTTTTGACCAGCTTGACGGCGTCCTCGACGGTCAGGTTGGCTTTGCCAGCGAAGGTTTCGCGGGCGGCTTTGGTGCGTTTACCCAGTTTCGCCATGACTTACCCCTTCACCTCGATGCCGATCGACCGGGCGGAACCCAGAATGATCTGCATCGCCTGATCGACGTCATTGGCCGACAGGTCTTTCATCTTCATCTCGGCGATCTCGCGGACCTGCTTGACGGTCACGGTGCCAGCAACATCACGACCCGGCTTTTCCGACCCTTTCGGGCGGTTACGCTTGCCGACCGGCTTGAGGCCAGCGGCCTTTTTCAGCAGGAACGAGGCCGGCGGGGTCTTGGTTTCAAAGGTGAACGACTTGTCCGCGTAATAGGTGATGATCACCGGAACGGGCGAGCCCTTCTCCATCTCCTGCGTTTTGGCGTTGAACGCCTTGCAGAATTCCATGATGTTGATACCGCGCTGACCCAGCGCAGGACCGACGGGGGGCGACGGGTTGGCTTCGCCCGCCTTGATTTGCAGCTTCAGCTGCCCGACAACTTTCTTGGCCATGTGGCCCTCTCCTTATCATCACGCCCATGCGGTGGCACAGGCCCTGACTTAGCGGTTCGGCATCACGCCTCCCGCACGAACACTCAGGCGGTTTTCGACACCTGAGTAAACTCCAGCTCGACCGGCGTGGGCCGGCCAAAGATCGACACCGTCACCTTCAGGCGGCTGGCGGCATCGTCCACTTCCTCGACCATCCCCGAGAAGCCCTCGAACGGGCCATCGGTCACGCTGACCTTTTCCCCGACATCAAAGCGGATCAGGTTGCGCGGCGCGGCCTCTTCGCCATCGCCGGTGCGGTTCAGGATCGCGTTCACCTCGTCGTCGCGCATCGGCATCGGCTTGCCCTGCGCGCCCAAGAACCCGGTCACGCGGTTGATCGAGTTGACAAGGTGATAGCTGCGGTCGTTCATCTCCATCCGCACCAGAACATAGCCGGGCATAAAGCGACGCTCGCTGGTGACTTTCTTGCCGCGGCGGATCTCGATCACCTCTTCGGTGGGGACCAGAACCTCTTCGATCTGGTCCTCAAGTCCCTTTTCTTCCACGGCCTGACGAATCGCCTCAGCGACCTTTTTCTCAAAGTTCGACAGGACGCTGACCGAATACCAACGCTTTGCCATGTCTCGATCGACCCCTGTGACCCGTGTTTCGTTTCAGCTTTTCCAAGCCTTCCCGCGAAAATGAAAGCGACGCGCAACCGAATCGATGCGCGCCGTCATGCGGGACGTTCGGGGCGGAATAGCCGGTCCGCCCACAGATTGCAACCCTCAGCCGCCGATCGCCTGAAGGCCCCAGGTCAGACCGCTGCGAATCGCCAGATCGACCAGAAAGAAGAACACGCTGGTGATGGCGGCCAGCACGAACACCATGATCGTGGTGGTCACGACCTCGCGCCGGGTCGGCCAAGTGATCTTGCCCGCCTCGTTGCGGACCTGCTGGATGAACTGGATCGGGTTTGCCATTTTCAAATCCTTCCGCCGCCGGATGCGACCCGCCGGACATACCCCCGCGCGCGGGCTGATGCAAGGCAGGCCGTCAATTCACGTCTGACAGGTTTTCCGGCGCCCTGTTTACGGCGCTTCAAGGGCTGATCCGCAGGTGGCGGGTCATCACGGCCCGCCACGCCGAACGATACGGCGACAGCCAGTTGCGGCACGATTAAATTTTGGAAGACTGGCAGGGGCAGAGGGACTCGAACCCCCGACCCTCGGTTTTGGAGACCGATGCTCTACCAACTGAGCTATACCCCTAGGCCGTGCGGCTGATTACGCCAAGCCGGACCGGTGTTCAAGCCCAAAGCGCGGGCGCATCAAACTTTCGCCACGCGACGGGCCTGCACATGTCCGCCGCGCCCTGAACCGCGCATATCCCACGCCGCACGCGCCCGCCCGGCAGCAGCGGCGCGCAAGGACAACACGGTGCCAGCGGCACGAAAAAAGGGCCGCCCCGACCGGGACGACCCCTTGCCCGTCAGGCCCTGCCCGGCCTGCCTGAACGGCGCGCCCGGTCAGCGGGCGGTGATGCGGGTGATCAGGCCCTTGCCGCCCTCACCCTCGCCCTCGCCCTCGCTGGTCATCGACAGGGCATAGACGGTGCCGGCACCATCTGTGATCACATAATTGGCCAGTTTGCCCACCGGCAGATTGGCGACAATCTGGCCGTCCACGTCCAGCACCGTCAGCGTGCCCGCCGCGCGCGACACCGCATAGGCATGGCGGGTGGACGGGTCGAAGGCCACGTTCAGCGCCCCGGCCCCGATCGGCGTATCGGCCAGAACCTTGCCGCTGTCGGCATCCAGAACCAGCAGGTTGTCGCTGTTCTGGCTGGTCACGAACAGGCGGTTGGTCTCGGGGTCAAAGGCCACGCCGGACGCGAAATCGGCATTCTCGGGCTTGAAGGCCCCGCCTTCGCCGGTTTCGACATCAACCCAGGCTACCTCGCCCGAGGGGCGCGAGGCCGAATACAGCCGCCCCTTGCCGGCATCGAAGGCCAGCGACATCGAGCCGAACATCTCGCGCGGGGAGGTGCCGGGGAAGGCCAGCGTGCCAACCCGTTCCAGCGTTTCCCCGTCATAAACCTGCACCTCGGGGGTCAGCGCCGCGTTGACATAGACGCGGTTGCGGGCCGCATCGACCACCACGTCGCGGGGGTGGGCGATCGTGCCCTCGGGGAAGGCGCGCAGCACCGACAGATCGTCCTGACGGAACACGGTGATGGTGTCGGTCATGGTGTTGGTGGTCCAGACCGTGCCATGGGCATCGTCCAGCCCCAGCCCGAAAACGCCGTTGACGGTGCCATCGGCAGCGGCGGGCGGGGTGGCCTCGGCCTCGACCGCCAGCGTGGTGCCGTCCAGCCGGAACAGCTTGCTGACGGCCTTGTCGCCGCGCCCGTCAGCGGCGGCCACGAACAGCTTGCCATCCTTGTTGCGCGCCACCTGATACAGCCCCTTGGCCAGCTCGGCCGAGCTTATGTCGAAACCGTCCTGCCCCGACAGCGGCACCTGCGGCGACACTTTCAGCATCATGATCCCGGCCCCGTCGGGATTGGCCGCCGTGACCACGATGGGCTGCTGACCGATGGCGGCGTCCTGCGGCAGGTCGAAGGCAAATTCGAATTTGCCATCCGCGCCCACGACCAGCGGTTCGTCATTCAGCACCTGATCGCCGCGGCGGAAGGTCAGTTGCTGACCCTCGGTCATGCGCCGGCCAGTGACCCACCCTTTGCCGCCGGGCAGAACGACATCGTTGCGGTTGCCGCGCAGATCGCCCGAAAAATCGCGCCCTGCCTGCGCGAAGACGCTGTCAGCCAGCGCCCCGGTCACACCGGCGATTATCAGGGTCGAGGCCAGCAGGGCCGATTGCAAAGAGGTTCCAAGACGCATCCGTTATCCTTCGAAAGCATTGCCCTGGCTGGAAACGGCTAACGGCGGCGGGCGGATCATAGATAGTGTATAAAATTAGTCAAGATTCAGCTTCGCCCCGTCGCGTGGCCCAGTCCAGCGCCAGCGGGATCGACCGCGTCAGCGCCGCGCCATGGCCGGCATCCGCAATCTGGTGCAGGCTGACCGGCGCCCCCTGTGCCTGCATCCGCTGCCCAAAGGCCAGCGTCGGGCGCGGGGCGCCATCCGGCGGGCGGGGGTCGTCGCTGCGGCGTTCGCTGTCGCCAAAGCTCAGCAGCAGGGGCCGGTCGCGCGGCGGCGGATGCGCTTCCTCCAGCCGGGTCATCACCCCGTCGCCCCACCACAGTGACGGGCTGGCCGCGACATAGCGGGCAAAGCTCTGCGACGCGGTCAGCCACGCAAACAGCACGAACAGCCCGCCATAGCTGTGGCCCCACAGGCTGCGGCGGTCGGGGTCGATGGCCAGCCCGGCCTCGGCCTGCGCGCGCAGGGGTCCGGTCAGCAGCGGCAGGAAGCGATCCGCCGCACCGGCCATCCGCCCCGGACGCATCGGGTCGGGCACCGGCCCATCGGGCGACAGCGGCGGCGTGTAATCCAGCGCCCGCGCCCGGGTCTCGAACGGCAGATCGGTGTCATAGCCGACCCCCAGCACCACCAGCCCCGGCACCGCCGCCAGATCGGCCGCCGTCAGCCGGTCGAACACCGCATTGCCGTCCAGACAATACAGCACCGGCCAGCCTTTGGCCGGGGCGGGGTGACGCGGCACGGCGGTAAACAGCCGGAACCGGCGCCCCGATCCGGGCAAGGTGACAAGGCGGTCGGACAGGCTGTGGCTGGACAGGTTCTGTTCCAACAGCGCCAGCCGGGTCGGCGCCATCACCGGTGCCGCCCTGACCGGCAAGCCCGGCAACAGCCAGCCCGCCGCCGCCAGCAACCCACCCGCCAGCAGGCCGCGCCGCAGCGGGTCCGCAAGCCCGGCCCGCGCCGGACCGGGCGGGCCGTCCGGGGCGCCACAACCCACCCCCGACACGGACCAGCCGCCACCGCGACCCGATGCCACAGACCCGGCCTTTCCTGCACCCGCCGCCGCCCGATGACCAACCCAAGGGGCGCCACCCGCCTGTTTGCTGTGTAACACGTCATGCCCTTCCCATCGCGCCCGGCGCATCGGCCAGATATGGCCGGCCCCAATACTTGACAGATTTAATTGGTCAATGTAAAGCCCCGCACCTGCCCTTTTGGGCACCCGGACCCGCCAGACGCGTCATGCCAAGCCAATCCGGTCTGCGACCCCTTAGCCGCGACGCCCCGCGCCGCTTTTTCAGGACCAGACCCATGACCCAAGGCTTCCGCCCGCCCCGCCCCACAGACAGCACCGTCACCCCCGCCAGCTTTCTGCTGGCCGGTCCGGGTGGCGGAATGCGTGCCACCGGAACCGACCGCCTGCTGCCACCCGGCCCGCTGGCCAGCCTGCCACAGCGCACGGCCAGCTTTTTCGACGGCCAGTCCGGCAATGGCCTGCTGGTCGGGGCGGTGCCTTATGACCGCCGCGCCGATGACCACCTGTTCGCCCCGCGCAAGCATCACCGCCTTGCCCCGCCGCAGGTCGCGGCGCTGGCCCGGCCTGCCCTGCGCGCGCAGACCATGCTGCACCCCGAACCCAGCCCCGCCGCCTTCCGCGAGGCGGTGGCGCTGGGGCTGAAACACATCGCCGCCGGGCATATGGACAAGCTGGTGCTGTCACGCAGCCTGCGCCTGCGCACCGGCGACACGCTGTGCCCCGACACGGTGCTGGCCCGGCTGGCGCTGGACCCGTCAGTGTTTCGCTTTCTGACCCGCCTGCCTGCGTCCGGCGGACAGGACCGGATGATGGTCGGCGCCTCGCCCGAGCTGCTGGTGGCGCGGCATGGCGATCTGGTGACCTCGCACCCGCTGGCCGGGTCGGCGCGGCGCGGCGCGGACCCTGACAGCGACCGGGCCGCCGGACAGGCGCTGTTACAGTCGGAAAAAGACCTGCGCGAACATCACCACACCGCACAGGCGGTGCTGGATACGCTGGCGCCGTTCTGCGACCAGCTGGCGGCGCCACATGGGGTGGCGCTGCGGGCCACGGCGACGATGTGGCACCTTGGCACCCGCATCACCGGCCGCCTGCGCGACCCGGACATGCCGGTCGCGGCCCTGCTGGCGGCCCTGCACCCGACGCCCGCCGTTTGCGGCCTGCCGCGCGACGCCGCCGATGCCGTCATCCCCACGCTCGAGGGGTATGACCGCGGCTTTTACGCCGGTGCGGTCGGCTGGATGGACGCGCAGGGCGATGGCGAATGGTATGTCACGCTGCGCTGTGCCGAAATCGCCGGTGACGAGGCCCGCCTTTACGCCGGGGCCGGTGTGGTCGACGGCTCGACCCCCGACGGGGAAGAGGCCGAGACCCGCGCCAAGTTCCGCACCATGCTGGCGGCCCTGGGGCTGGACGAGGTTCAGCCATGACCCCGCAACAGATCTGGCCCAAAGACCGCGCCGAGCGTTATCGCGCCGCCGGTTACTGGCGTGGCGAGACGTTTTCCCAGATGCTGGCCGCGCGCGCACAGGCCCACCCCGACCGCATCGCTGTCACCGGTCCCGATGGCAGCTTCAGCTATGGCGCGCTGGCCGACCGGGCCGGGCGGATGGCGGCGCGGTTTCGCGCGGCGGGGCTGGAACCGGGCCAGCGGGTGATCGTTCAACTGCCCAATCTGGCCGATATGGTCACGGTGGTGTTCGGGCTGTTCCATGCCGGGCTGATCCCGGTCTTTGCCCTGCCCGCCCATCGCCGGGCCGAGATCACACATTTCCGCGACAAGGCACAGGCCAGCGCGCTGGTCATTCCCGGCCAGCATGGTGGCTTTGATTACCGCGAACTGGCGCGCGATTGCGGCATTGCGCAGGTCTTCGTGCCTGGCGATCCGGGGCCGGATCAGGCCGGGGGTCCGGCCTTTCACGACCTGCGCGACCTGTCCGATGCGGCACCGCCCGCCTACCCCGCCGATGCCGGTCAGGTGGCGTTTCTGCAAATCTCGGGGGGCAGCACGGGCTTGTCCAAGCTGATCCCGCGCAGCCATGACGATTACCTGTATTCGGTCCGCGCCAGCGCCCGCATCTGCGGTCTGGACGACAGCGCCGTTTACCTGACCGCCTTGCCCGCCGCGCATAATTTCCCGATGAGCAGTCCGGGCTGGCTGGGGGCGATCTGGGCCGGGGGGCATGTGGTGATGGCCCCCGACCCCAACCCCGCGACCTGCTTTGCGCTGATCGCCCGGCACCGCGTGACCATCACCGGGCTGGTGCCGCCGCTGGCGCTGGTCTGGGCCGATGCGGCGGCGCGCGGCCATGCCGACCTGTCCAGCCTGCGCCTGTTGCAGGTCGGCGGCGCCAAGCTGACAGCGCAGGCGGCGGCGCGGCTGTTGCCGGCCTTTGGCGGGCGGCTGCAACAGGTCTTTGGCATGGCCGAGGGGCTGGTCAATTACACCCGCCCCGACGACCCCGAACAGATCGTGCTGACCACGCAGGGCCGCCCGATCAGCCCCGATGACGAATTGCGCGTCGTCGATGACCATGACCGCCCGGTGCCGGACGGCCAGACCGGGCATCTGCTGACCCGTGGCCCCTATACGATCAACGCCTATCACAACGACCCGGCAGCGAATGCGCGGTCCTTTACCGAGGATGGCTTTTACCGCACCGGCGACATGGTGCGGCTGTTGCCGGGGGGCTATGTGCAGGTGCAGGGCCGCGCCACCGACCACATCAACCGCGCAGGCGAGAAGGTCTCGGCCGAGGAGGTCGAGGATCACCTGATCGCCCATCCCGACGTGTTCGATGCCGCCGTGGTCGCCCTGCCCGATGCGTTTCTGGGCGAACGCGCCTGCGCGGTGATCGTGCCGCGCGGCCCGGCGCCGCGCCCGGCGGACTTGCGCGCTTTTCTGCGCGATCGGGGCATCGCCGGGTTCAAGATCCCCGACCAGTTCAGCTTTACCGAAGGGTTCCAGACCACCGCCGTCGGCAAGACCAGCCGCAAGGCCCTGCGCGCCGCGCTGCGCGATTCACTGATGCAAAAGGAATGACCATGGCCGGACTGCCCAAGATCCCACCCTATGACCCGCCCACCGCCGCGGAACTTGCCGCCGCGCGTGGCCCGTGGCGGCTGGACCGCGACCGCGCGGCGCTGTTGATCCATGACATGCAGGGCTATTTCACCCGCGCCTTCGCGCCTGATGCGGCGCCGCTGGCGCCCGTCATCGCCCATATCGCCGCGCTGGCGCAGGCCTGCCGCGTTGCCGGGGTGCCGGTGTTTTATACCGCGCAAAACGGCGATCAGGACCGCCGCGACCGGGGGCTTCAGGCCGATCTGTGGGGGCCGGGGATGCGACACATCCCCGAGGATCAGCAGATCATCCCCGCGCTGGCCCCGCAGCCGGGCGATCAGGTGCTGGTCAAGCACCGCTACAGCGCGTTTCAGATGTCCAATCTGGACCACATGCTGCGGGTGCGCGGGCGCGATCAGCTGATGATCACCGGCATTTACGCCCATATCGGCTGCCTGATGACCGCGGCCGAGGCATTTCAGCGCGACATCCAGCCCTTTGCCATTGCCGATGCACAGGCCGATTTCACCCGCGCCGAACATGACATGGCGATGCACTGGGTCGCGGGCCGTTGCGGGGTGGCGCTGACCGCCGCCGATGCGCTGGCCGTGATCGGGGGGCGCGCATGACCCGCCCCGGCATCGACAAGCTGCGCGCCGATATTGCCGCAATCCTGAACGAAGACCCCGCCAGCATCGGTGATGACGACAACCTGTCCGATCTGGGGCTGGATTCGATGCGCGTCATGGCCCTGCTGATGCAGTGGGAGGCCGAGGGCATCGCCATCGAATTTGCCGAACTGGCCGACAGCACCACGCTGGCCGGCTGGTGGGCGCGGATCGGGCACAGCGCGTGAACCAGCCCCGGACGTTCCCCCTGACCGAGGCGCAAGAGGGGCTGTTCTTTGCCGCCCGTCTGGACCCGGACAGCCCGGCGCTGAATACCGGCCAGTATCTGGACATCCGCGGGCCGCTGGACGTGGCGCGGTTTCAGGCCGCCGTCACCGCCGCCATTGCCGAGGCCGATGCCCTGCGCCTGCGCTTTCGTCAGGACGGCGCGACCGCGCGGCAATGGCTGGGGGACGCGCCCCGCCCCGATCTGGTCGATCTGACCGCCCGCCCCGACCCGGTGGCGCAGGCGCTGGCACGGATGCAGGCCGATCAGGCGCAGCCCCGCGACCTGGCGCGCGAACCGCTGGCCGCCTTTACCCTGTTTCGCGTCGGGCCACGGCATTTCCTGTGGTATCAGCGCGTCCACCACCTGCTGATCGACGGCTTCGGGATGCTGCTGCTGACCAACCGGGTGGCGGCGCTGTATGCCGGCACCGGCAGCCCGCTGGCACCGCTGTCACGCGCGCTGGATGCCGACCGTGACTGGCGCACCGATCCGGCCCGCGACGCCGACCGCGACTGGTGGCGCGCACAGCTGGCCGACCTGCCCGCCGTTACCGGCCTGTGCGGACGCAATGCCCCCGCCAGCCACGGCTTTCACCGCGCATCCGGGACCGTGCCTGCGGACCTGCTGGCGGCGCTTGCGGCGCGGTCGGCGGCGGCGGGGGTCAGTTGGGCCGATGCGCTGACGGTGATCTGCGCCGGCTATGCCGCGCGCTTTACCGGCGGCCAGACCGTTGCGGGCATCCCGTTCATGGACCGTTTTGGCCAGCCCACGGCGCGGGTGCCGGCGATGGTGATGAATGTGCTGCCCTTCCGCTTTGCCGCTGACCCCGCTGCCGATGCTCATGCCGACACCCCGCTTGAGGACACGCTGCGCACCGGGGCCGCGCAACTGGCGCAGGCCCGCCGCCATGGCCGCCTGCGGTCGCAACAGATGCGCCGCGATCTGGGGCTGCTTGGCGGCACCCGGCGGCTGTATGGGCCGCTGATCAACATCCAGCCCTTTGACAGCGCCCCCCGGATTGCGGATTGCGATGTGGCGCTGCATATCCTTGGCACCGGTCCGGTCGATGACATCAGCCTGACCTTTCGCGGCGATCCGCGCGCCATGCGGGTCGATATCGACGCCAACCCGGCGCTGTATTCCCGGCCCGAAACCCAGGCGCATCTGGACCGGCTGCTGGCCTTTGTTGCGGCGGCCTGCGGCGCGCCCGCGCTGGCGGCGGTGCCGACCTGCCCCCCGCCCGAGGCCGCTGCCCTGATGGCCGACACCAACCCGCACCCGGTCCCGCAGACCACGCTGACAGCCCTGCTTGAGGCCGCTTTTGCCCGCCATGCCCACCGCCGCGCGCTGGCATGGGGGCAAAGCGATATCAGCTATGCCGAACTGGACCGGCGCAGCGCCGCGCTGGCGGCACGGTTGCGGGCGCTGGGGGCGGGGCCGGACCGGCTGGTGGCGGTGGCGCTGCCGCGCTCGGCCGAGCTGGTGGTGGCGCTGGTCGCGGTGCTGCGTGCCGGGGCGGCATGGCTGCCGCTGGATGCCAGCCACCCGCCCGCGCGGCTGGCCGAGATTCTGGCGCAGGCCCGGCCCGTGGCCCTGCTGGGGGATCTGCCCCTGACGTCGCCGCTGATGCCGCCCCTGCCGCAGCTTGCGCCAGAACACTGGCCCGAACCCGCCCCCTGCACCGGCACCGGTCAGCCCCCCGCCAGCCCACAAACCGGCACCCCGCGGCCCTGCACCCCACAGCCTGACGATCTGGCTTATGTCATCTTTACCTCTGGCTCGACCGGGGCGCCCAAGGGGGTGATGATCCCGCATCAGGCCATCGTGAACCGGCTGCTGTGGATGGCGGCGCACTATGCGGTCGGGCCGGATGATGTGATCTTGCAAAAAACCCCGGCGAGTTTTGATGTCAGCGTCTGGGAATTCTTCCTGCCGCTGATCACCGGGGCGACGCTGGCCATTGCCCCGCCCGGTGCGCATCGCGACCCGGCGGCGCTGGCCGGGCTGATCCGCGATCACGGCGTCAGCCTGTGCCATTTCGTGCCCTCGATGCTGGCGGCGTTTCTGGCTGCGCCGGCCTCGGCCGGGGTGTCGCTGCGGGCGGTGTTTTGTTCCGGCGAGGCCCTGCCCGCCGCGCTGCGCGACCGCTTTCACGACCGCATCAAGGCCGAATTGCACAACCTTTACGGCCCGACCGAGGCCGCCGTGGATGTCAGCCACTGGCCCGCCGGGCGCGACGATGACAGCGACCCGGTGCCCATCGGCTGGCCGGTCTGGAACACCCGGCTGCTGGTGCTTGATGACCGGATGCGCCCGGCCCCGCCGGGGGTGGCGGGGCGGCTGTTTCTGGGCGGGGCGCAACTGGCGCGCGGCTATCTGGGGCGTGACGACCTGACGGCGGCCAGCTTTGTCCCCGACCCGGCCATCCCCGGCGCGCGGCTGTATCACAGCGGCGATCTGGCGCGGCGGCGAGCGGATGGCGCCATCGACTTTCTGGGCCGCGACGACGATCAGGTCAAACTGCGCGGCCTGCGCATCGAGCTGTCCGAGGTCGCCTCGGCCGCGCGGGCCAGCGGGCTGGTGCATCAGGCCGAGGTGCTGCTGCGCGATGGCCGTCTGGTGGCCTATGTCACCCCCGCCGATTGCGACCGCACGGCGCTGCGTGACGCGCTGGCGGCGCGGCTGCCCGATTACATGCTGCCCGCCGCGATCATCGCGCTGCCGGCGCTGCCGGTAACCGCGAATGGCAAGCTGGACCGCAGCGCCCTGCCCGCGCCGGATTTCACCGCCCCCGCCGACAGCCCGGCCCGCGCGGGGCTGGAAACCACCATCGCCACCGCGATGGCACAGGCGCTGAACCTGCCACAGCCACCGGGCCGGTCGGCGGATTTCTTTGCCACGGGCGGCGATTCGCTGGCGGCGGTGACCTTGGTGCTGGCGCTGGAACAGGCGCTTGGCCGTGCGGTCGGGCTGGGGCTGGTCTTTGCCCATCCAACTGTCGCCACGCTGGCGCAGGCATTGCAGGCCGACCAGCCGGATGACGGGCTTGGACCGGTGCTGACGCTGGCACGGGGGGACGGGGCGCCGCTGTTCCTGATCCACCCGGCGGGCGGGCTGGCATGGGGCTATCGCGGGCTGGCGCGGGCGATGAAGGGGCGGGCGGTGTTCGGCCTTCAGGCGCCGCATCTGACCGGCGACGACCCGGACACCCTGCCGACCGACCTGACCGGACTGGCGGCGCTTTACGCCGGTCACATCCGCCGCATCGCCCCCGAGGGGCCGGTGCATCTGGCGGGCTGGTCGGTGGGCGGCATCATCGCGCAGGCGGTGGCGGTCGAACTGGGGTCGCGCGCGGGCATGGTGGCGCTGCTTGATGCCTATCCGGCCGAGCTGTGGCACGACCAGCCCGACCCCGACCCCATTACCGCCCTGCGCGCCCTGCTGGCGATTGCCGGTCACGACCCCGACGCCCATCCCGAACTGGACAGCCGCGACCGCATCGTCGCCTTCCTGCGGGCCGATGGCGGGGTATGGGCGCAATTGCCGCCAGCGGTGCTGGACGGGGTGATCCGCGCCGTGCGCGGCACCAACGCGCTGGTGCGTCAGCACCGCCACCGCCATTTCAGCGGCTGCCTGACCCATCTGCGCGCCGCCGCCGACAGCCACGGCCACCGCGCCGGTCTGTGGGCGCCCCATGCCGCGCGGCTGGTCTGTCACGACCTGCCGCTGATCCATGCCCGGATGACCGGGCCGCAGGCGGTGGCGCTGATCGCCCCGATCCTGCGCGATGCCATGACAGCAGCCGAGGAAACCCCATGACCCTGACCGGATTTCAGGACCGCATCGCCCTTGTCACCGGCGCCGGCAGCGGCATCGGCGCCGCACTGGCCGCCATGTTACAGGCCGCCGGGGCGCAGGTGATCGCCGCCGATCTGTCCGCGCCGCAAGGCGGTGTGGCGCTGGATGTGCGCGACCCCGAGGCCGTCGCCGCACTGGTCGCCCGCACCGAGGCCCTGCGCGGCCCGATCGAGATTCTGGCCAATGTCGCCGGGGTATTGACCACCGGCACCGTGGCCCAGACCGCCGATGCCGACTGGCATCAGGTCTTTGCCGTCAATACCGACGGGGTGTTTCATTGCTGCCGCGCGGTGACGCGGCGGATGGCGGCGCGCGGGCGGGGGGCGGTGGTCACGGTGACCTCGAACGCGGCCTTCGTGCCGCGCCACGGCATGGCCGCCTATGCCGCATCCAAGGCCGCGACGACGATGTTCATGCGCTGTCTGGGGCTGGAACTGGCACCGCTTGGCATCCGCTGCAACGTGGTCGCGCCGGGGTCGACCCTGACCCCGATGCAGACCGGTATGTGGGCCGATGACAGCGGCGCGGCGCAGGTGATTTCCGGGTTCCCGCAGACCTTCAAACCGGGCATTCCGCTTGGCAAGATCGCCAGCCCAGACGACATCGCCCATGCCGCGATGTTCCTTTTGTCCGATCAGGCCGGGCATATCACCATGGCCGACCTGCTGGTCGATGGCGGCGCGACCCAGCGCGGCTGAGGCGCGTCAGGCCGGGGGACGGTGACAGACGGCCTCGATGTTATTGCCGTCCGGGTCCAGAACGAAGGCGCCGTAATAATGCGGGTGGTAGTGCGGGCGCAGCCCCGGCGCGCCATTGTCACGCCCGCCCGCCGCAAGGGCCGCGTGGTAAAACGCATCCACGCTGGCCCGGTCCGGCGCGGCAAAGGCCACATGCACCCCGGTCACCGGCGCGCGGTGGGTGCCGATCCAGAAACCGGGCTTGCCATCGCGGCCAAAGCCCAGATGCGCACCGTGACCGCCGGTCATTTCGTCGCTGACCTGCATCTGCACCCCAAGCCCAAGCGGCGCCAGTGCCGCGCGGTAAAACCCTGCCGCGCGGTCCAGATCCGCAACCGCCAGCCCGATATGATCAATCATGGTCCCACCCCCTGCGATTCGCCTGCAAAGCGTGCCAGCCCCGCGCCGGTCTGACCAGCGCTATCTGCGCGGCGGGGCCTGCATCTGCCAGTGCCGCCGCTCGCCGGGGTTCAGGCGGATGGCCTCGATCATCCGGGTCAGCATCGCACCCATGCCCCAGCCGCGAAAGCGGCGTTTGGCGTCGCGCAACGCCTCGGTCAGTTGTGCGTCATCCAGTGCGGCGACGCGGCGTTCCGCGATCTCGGCCGCGCTGGGGGTGCGGGTGCAGCGAAACAGCAGCGACGTGCCGCGCACAAAGGCCAGCGGCGCAAAGAAATCCGCCATTAACAGCATATGCGGCGGCAGCCAGAACTGGTTCCATTGCAGGAAATCCTGATGGTTGATCACCGATTGCCCCGCCACCAGATGCGGGTAAAAGCTGGCCGCCATGCTGTCGGTCCAGTCCGGGCGTTTGCAGGCGTCAAGGATCAGCACCGCGATCGGCCCGTCATCCGGGTTCCAGCCGATGGTCTGGATCTCGCCCCGGTGCAGGCGGATGCGGTCAGCCCATGGCGATAACAGCTTTTGCGCCAGCGGCGCGATGTCATTGCCTTCGAACGGCGCCACACCGGCGGGATAGAGGTAATGCTTCTTGACCCCCTCATCCGCGGTGAACCGGTCATAGGCGTGCAGCAAGGCCGGGCTGCCGGCATCGGCCAGCCCCTGCGCCAGCCGCGCGGTCGAACCGCCGGCAAAAGCCCCCAGATCGACCACCGCCCCCGCACCCCCGACCTGATGCCGGGTCAGCCAGTAATACAGCTGTTGTTCATGCGGATGCAGCATCGTCGGCACATGCGAAGCAGGCGCCAGAAGCCGCGCCCCCACCCCTCGCCACGGCCGGTCGCGCATCAGTTCTGTCAGGGGGAAACCCGCGCTCACCACGCCAGCCCGCCTTGCGGTGCCGGGGCGCCGGGCAGGTCGATATCCATGCACAGCGCATCCGCAACCGGCCCGCGCCGCCGCTGCCAGACGGCAGCCGTCACCTTACCGCGCCGAAAGCCCGCGCGTTGGTAAAACCGGATGGCACCGTCATTATCTGCCGCGACATTCAGCCAGAACCGCGTCACCCCCCGCCCGGCCAGCCAGCCCCGGATCGCCGCCAGAAAGGCCGCGCCCCTGCCGCCACCCGGACGCGCCATGGTCAGTTCCTCAAGCTTGGTGCCCTGCGCTGTGTCGCGCAGCCATGCAAAACCCTCGGGCTGGTTCGCGGGTTGCCAGATCAGCACCGTGCTGCCCCCGTCGTCAAGCGCCGCGCGCAGCGTGGCCATGTCATAACCTCCCAGCTTATCAAGGTTCTGCGGGGCGTCGATCAGTGACTTGATAAACGCGATGTCATCCGGACGGGCAAGGCGGATCATGGCGGACCTGTCGGTTGTTTGCGCCAGAATGACCGAAAAACAACACCGGGGAAAGCCTGCACCACGCCAAAACAGGGCGTTACGCGGACCAGCCCCTTTGCCACGAAAAAGCCCGCCCCTTTCGGGACGGGCTGTCATCGCAATATCCGCTGCCTTGCGGCGTTGGATCACTCGATGATCTT
>NZ_JBISBS010000012.1:0-2500 GCF_044335505.1 Paracoccus jiaweipingae
TTTTGGTTGCGGGGGCAGGATTTGAACCTGCGACCTTCAGGTTATGAGCCTGACGAGCTACCGGGCTGCTCTACCCCGCGCCAATTGGCGCCTTTTTGGATATGGCGCCTTTGTTTTGATCGTATCAGAGAGAGAATTTCGTTTCTTACCAGGTCTGGCGGTGACCTACTCTCCCACGTCTTTTGACGCAGTACCATTGGCGCGACAGCGCTTAACGGCCGAGTTCGGGATGGGATCGGGTGTTTCGCTTGTGCTATGTCCACCAGACCGGGAAAGAAACGTCAGCGTTGTTTGTTGTCCAAGTGATGCTTTTGGAAGTCTGTCTTCTTCCGGATCAAATCAAGCCTATCGAGCCATTAGTACCGGTCAACTGAATGCATTGCTGCACTTACATCTCCGGCCTATCGACGTGGTGGTCTTCCACGGCTCTCAAGGGATACCTTGTTTTGAGGGGGGCTTCCCGCTTAGATGCCTTCAGCGGTTATCCTGTCCGTTCATAGCTACCCAGCACTACCGTTGGCACGATAACTGGTCCACCAGTGGAACGTTCACCCCGGTCCTCTCGTACTAGGGGCAACTCCTCTCAAGTATCCTACACCCACGGCAGATAGGGACCGAACTGTCTCACGACGTTCTAAACCCAGCTCACGTACCTCTTTAAATGGCGAACAGCCATACCCTTGGGACCTGCTCCAGCCCCAGGATGAGATGAGCCGACATCGAGGTGCCAAACGATGCCGTCGATATGGACTCTTGGGCATCATCAGCCTGTTATCCCCAGCGTACCTTTTATCCGTTGAGCGATGGCCCTTCCACTCGGGACCACCGGATCACTATGGCCGACTTTCGTCTCTGCTCGACTTGTCAGTCTTGCAGTCAGGCTGGCTTCTGCCATTGCACTCAACGAGCGATTTCCGACCGCTCTGAGCCAACCTTCGCGCGCCTCCGTTACTCTTTGGGAGGCGACCGCCCCAGTCAAACTACCCACCACGCAGGGTCCCGGACCCGGATAACGGGCCGCGGTTAGACATCAAGAGTGCGAAGGGCGGTATCTCAAGGATGGCTCCACGGGAACTGGCGTTCCTGTTTCAAAGCCTACCGCCTATCCTGCACATCGCAATCCTGATGCCAGTGCGAAGCTATAGTAAAGGTGCATGGGGTCTTTCCGTCTAACCGCGGGAAGTCTGCATCTTCACAGACAATTCAATTTCGCTGAGTCCACATTTGAGACAGCGGGGAAGTCGTTACGCCATTCGTGCAGGTCGGAACTTACCCGACAAGGAATTTCGCTACCTTAGGACCGTTATAGTTACGGCCGCCGTTTACCGGGGCTTCAATTCAAGGCTTGCACCTCTCCTTTTAACCTTCCGGCACCGGGCAGGCGTCAGACCCTATACGTCGTCTTGCGACTTCGCAGAGCCCTGTGTTTTTAGTAAACAGTCGCCACCCCCTGGTTTGTGCCCCCCGCCGACAGTTGCCTGCCAACGGGGCCTCCTTCTCGCGAACTTACGGAGGTATTTTGCCGAGTTCCTTAAATGTGGTTCTCTCAAGCGCCTTGGTATTCTCTACCAGTCCACCTGTGTCGGTTTCGGGTACGATCTTATGGAGGGCTATTTCCAGGAACCGCTGAGCTGCCAGTTCAATCCGATAAGGACTGACAACCTTTGCGATCCGTCACCATCTCCTGGCCCAGGAATATTAACCTGGTTCCCATCGACTACGCCTTTCGGCCTCGCCTTAGGGGTCGGCTTACCCTGCTCAGATTAGCTTTAAGCAGGAACCCTTGGACTTTCGGCGACAGGGTCTCTCACCCTGTTTGTCGCTACTCATGTCAACATTCTCACTTCTGATCACTCCACCGGCTGCCTTACGGCCCGGCTTCACAGTCAGAACATTGCCTCCGTAACATCTGACGATGCTAAAGAGGCAGCGTTCTATATCACAGAACGCTCCGCTACCGCGCACTTACGTGCACCCAAAGCTTCGGCTCGTGGCTTGAGCCCCGTTACATCTTCGCCGCAAGACCTCTTGATTAGACCAGTGAGCTGTTACGCTATCTTTAAAGGATGGCTGCTTCTAAGCCAACCTCCTGGTTGTTTTGGAAGTCTCACATGCTTTCCCACTTAGCCACGAATTGGGGGCCTTAGCTGTTGGTCAGGGTTGTTTCCCTCTCCACGACGGACGTTAGCACCCGCCGTGTGTCTGCCAGATAGTCCTTCCCGGTATTCGGAGTTTGCTTAGACTCAGTAAGGCTGTGGGCCCCCATCATCCATGCAGTGCTCTACCCCCGGGAGGATTCGTCTGACGCTCTACCTAAATAGATTTCGCGGAGAACCAGCTATCTCCGAGTTTGATTGGCCTTTCACCCCTAGGCACAAGTCATCCCGACCCTTTTCAACGGGTGTGGGTTCGGACCTCCAGTTGGTGTTACCCAACCTTCATCCTGCTCATGCCTAGATCACTCGGTTTCGGGTCTGATCCATCTGACTATGTCGCGCAT
>NZ_JBISBS010000013.1:0-5257 GCF_044335505.1 Paracoccus jiaweipingae
TTTGCCCTCTGCGACCCCGAGCAGCGCCCGCAGTTCCGGCACGGTGAAGGTCTTGCTGTTGATGCGGTCGAGGTTGGAGAGGCTGGCGACGTGCTGGAACAGCATCACCGCGTATTTGCTGGAGAGATGGAACACGGTCTGACGGTCGAGAATGGCCCAATGATTGGATTCCGCCGCCATGCGCTTGAACATGCTGCGGAAGGTCCATGTCACCAGCAGGTCGCCGCTGACCTCGTGGCGGTAGTCGATGTGAGCCTCATCGACCAAGCCGCCGATGGTGACAGCCTGCTTTTCCTTGTCGTCCGAGATTAGCACCGCTGCGGCCAGTTCCGCGAACAGGGGCGTCAGGCTGGCCCGGTCGTGGTGCTTCATACCGTCGATCGCGCGAATGTCCGAAAGACGTATTTCGTGACGCACATCATCGGCCATGCGTCCGCCCGCCGTGCCGATCATCAGATGCATCAGCTTGAGAGCAGCCAGCCCCGGCACGTTCTGCATGTAGGTGCCCCGCGCCATCTCGGCGGGCAACACGGTTTTGCTCTGGTCATAGGCGCGATCTGCGGCCACTTCGATTGTCTTTCCCATGGTTAGTTATTCATTCAGGAAACCTAACTAGTCAACTAGCAATTTCCGCCCCAAACCTAACCTTTCCGGCCCCAAACCTAACCTTTCCGGCCCCAAACCTAACCGATAGAAGTGCAAGCCTTTGATTTTGATGTTATATTTTCCCCTGAACTTAAGAACTTATTGAACAAGAAGGGAGCAAGCTCCCCTTTTTGAAAATTTAGGGGTGTTTTGGTGCCTATCGGACTGTTTCGAACACCTCAAACCATGCGCCTCCGGCGCTGATTGTGGTGAGGTCCGTGAAACTGCTGAGAATCGATCAGGGCGAAAACCCACCGGAAGGCCCGGACGGTTTAGGTGGCTCTGGTTGGTGGGGTGGTTTGGTCAGGTTGTCGGGGTGGTTCTTCCATTCCTCGTTCACGGCGTCTGCTAGGCGCTGGTAGCCAGCCTCACCGAACACGGTCCGCACTTTGTCCTTCATGACCTCAACGAAGGAATGCCATTGAGCCAGTCGGGCTTCCCCGCTGAGCAGCTTGTTGCCCTGCTGCTTGTTCTCCTCGACCTGACGTGCCGTGCGCTCCAGTTCGCGGCGGCGTTCGACCATGGCCCGTGTTTCGCGCTCTTTGACCCGTTCCAGCTGTGAGATAGCCGCCCGCACGTCCTGAGCCTCTGGGGAGGCCTGTAGGGCCGTCTGGATGCGTTCGCGGGCCTCGGTCAGCAATTTGGCCACCAAGGCCCTGTAGGGCCGCTCTGGGGGCTTCTGCGGGGCTGGATCACCCTCCCGCTTCACTGTCGGGGGCTTCAGGACAAGCTTTTTGGGTGCAAGCTGGGCCTCGATCTCCTCCCGGATCGCCTCTGAGGCGCGCTCAGAGGCCTCTTGGGCTTCTCTCAGGGCCTTGTCGCGGATCTGGGCGACTTCGCGCTCTACGGCCTGTTTCTGGGCCTCTGCTGCGCTCAGGGCGTCCATGGCGGCGCTGGCTCGATCCCAATGGGTGTCCGCGATGCGTTCCGAATCTGCGATGAAAGCCTTAGCCTCTGCGGCCTCCTCTCGCGCTCTCTGGAGGTCTTTCTCGGCCCCGATCTGCTCCGGGGTCTTCCAATCGTCGTCGCGGGTCTTCTTGCGCTCTCCCCGCACGGCCCATTCCAGCCCCATGCCGCGCAGGTGCTCGAAGAAGGCGTCCTGCAAGGCGCGGCCCTGAAAGTATCCACTGTCGTTCCAGACCATCAGGGGTTTCCCGGCCTTGTCCTTGACTGGCTCGAACTCGCCCGTCTTCCGGTTCTTCACTGTCTTCGGACGCTGGCCGAAGCGTTCCCGCGCCAGTTCCTTGCTGAACTTCGACAGGCTGATCCAGTCTTCCGTGCCTTTGGCGGTGGTCTTGGCGTAGCGGGGAGCGAAGAACACATCGACGCCGTGTCTGCCCTTCTCGTCGCGGTCAAGGCGGGCATGGAACACGGCGTTGCCGCCATAGGTCCGGTTGATGAAGGCCACGCCCTGGGCGAGCATTTCCCTCTCGCTCTCGGGGGTGATCTCGATATCGGTCGGGAATTGCAGGAAGGCATGCTGGAACAGCTTGTGAGAGCCGGCACTGCGCCGCGCCCCTTCGACGTGGGCCTCGTAGGCATCCATCAGGGTGAAGTTCCGCTTCTCGTCGGCCACCTCGATCAGAGCTTTGATGCGCTCAAGCTCAATCTGCCGGAGCCGTTCCTCCTCCTCGTCGCCGTGCCTGTCCAGTGGTTCTGGAGGCTCGCCGGAGGCGTAGGGCGACCAGATCAGGGGCGGCACATCGCGCACCGCCCGGCGACTGCCGTTGAAGTCCCGGCGAAGCTCATGATCGACCATCGCGCCACCGTATGCAGCGTCCCCCGCCTTCACTCTCGCAGACCCCGATTTGCCCATGGTGTTTCCTGCTTTGTTACCCCTCTCTATAAGAAGGGTAACCCGCTTACCCTTTTTTGACCACCCTGCGGGCGATCAGAAAAGGCGGGCCCTGCGGGGCTGCTCCGATCTTGCAACCTTCGGCCAGCGATCTGCGCGGCTTGCAACCCTTCGGGCCGCGCCTTGCCAAGCCGCCAATGGCGGCTGCAAAGCCCCTCCTCCCCTGCCTTGTGGCGGGCGATGTCGTCGGGGCTTTGCGGGGAGCCTGAAAAATCCACATGAGCGAGGCGGACGGCTCCCCCATAGAGCAAAGGGAGCCGAGCGATTGTGGGGTTCTCAGGCGGGGCTGCGGAGATTACGCGGCCTATTCTCCGCATCAGATGCGGAGAATAGCAGGGTTGCTACCAGCGGACCCCCGGCGCGTGGCCGGATAGTGCTATGGTGCGCTCCTCGATCTCGGCGGCTGTCATGCCGATCTCCGCCGCGAGGTCCGGGACGGAATCCGCGGGCATCTCCAGCATGGCCTGCTCGAAGCGGACGCGCTCCGCATCGGTCGGGGTGTCGCCGTGCAGGATCGACCGGAGACGCGCCGCGCTGATCTCGCCATAGCTGCACGATCCATGCTGGGCATACATCGCCAGCACGGTCATGCGCCTCTTGTCCCGTTCGCGCTCTAGCGCTGCGATCATCCCCGCCTTCAATTCGGCGGGCATGTCGTCCAGCGTGTGCGCTTGCTGATCTGGGGCTGTGTCAGCGGGTTTCGGCGGCATAGTGTTATCGCCCGCATCGCCGCTCATGCATTCTCGCTTTCCCATGCCGCCATGATCCAACCGCGCTCATCGGTCGGATGCTCGATGCCGAAGCCGTCGAGCTGGCGGCGCAGTTCGTCCTGGCGTTCGGCCCGATCCGACGGGGACAGCGTGGCCCACCATGCGCGGGCGCGGGTTTCGTCGTCGGTCATGCTGGCACTCCAAAATGACGAAAGGGGCAGCATAGCCACCCCTTCGCACCTAGTTCCCGCCGAGACGGGCAGCGGACACGGGGCAAGCCCGCGCCGTATCTGTCTCGAATATATCCGCACTGGCGGACAAATTCAATGATCCGGGCGCGGCAAATTTTGCAGGGCAAAGCCTACGATTTGGTTAAAGTCTTCCTGACTGATGCGAGGGACCACCCTGCCCGGCATGTGCAGGCGGCTCACCGCCACCGTAGTCAGGTAATCGCAGATCACCCATGTCCGTTGCCCGTCGATGGGAGAGGCCATCGGAAAGGCCATGGGGTTGTCAGGCTGCGACTTCGTGGTGAAGGGCAGAACCGTGACGCTCCCGTGCAGCTTCACCGTCTTCGACATGATCAGGACCGGGCGGCGCTTCCAGAACTCTGGAAGCTGGGCGTCCTCGGGAAGATCGCACCAATAGACCTGCCGGATTCGTGGGGCAGATTTGATCCGGGGGCGTAGGCGCGGCGGTGGGGTTTCGTCGGTCATGTGATGTTTCTGTTCCGCAGCCAAAGATACAAGATCCCGAGTGGAGCGATGGCAATCCCAAAGAACCATAGCAAGACGTTGACGACGATCTTCCCTACGAACCTCATCAGGGAAACCATCAAACCAACCTCATTGAGAGGCGTGATCGTTACGGTTGTGTCATTGGTGATGAGGCCCTTGAGTTCATCCCAGACCAGCTTCGAGAAGGGGAAGAGAACGGCTGACAGGATCGCGTATCCGAACATGACGGCTTTCTGGTAGCCCACCAGCCCTGCTTGGCTTGAGAAATACCAAAGCGCATAGGCCAATAATGCTGCGCTGATCACATATGCCCGGATGAGATAGCGCGTGTGAACCGTTCCAAAGATATGCTTCACAAAATTCATTCGTTCTGCCTTCCAATCGTTACTTCCATGGCCACCAGCTCCTGCGCTTTGGTGGCGCAGCCAGCAGAGCGGTGGCCTGCTGCTTCCATGCGTCCCGGTCTGCCCGCACCTCATCCAGTGCCTCGCGCTCACGGGTCAGCATGGCTTCCAGAGCTTCAATTTTTGCCCTGAGTTCCGGGGTCTCATCTGGGGGTCTTGTAGTGTCCAATTCGGGGTTGCGCGAGACGGTATCACCGGAAAGCCGAGGAAACACGCGGTGGAGTTCGGCTGGGTCGATGGAGTAGCCGCCATTTCTCAACTTTTCGGCGGAAATATTGCCTTTCGCAATTGCCCGCTGAATTGTTGTCTTGGACTTGCCTGTGGCTTTTGCAGCTGTCCCGAGGGTGTATCTCATGGGGTCTCGCATCGTCTCACCGAGACCGTATCAGGGTTGCGCGGATCATACCCGGCCTACCTTTCCGCAGAAGTTGGAAAAGGCTTGCTCAATGTTGCGGGCATCGAGCGCCATTCCCTTCGAGGCACACCACGCCCGGAATTTCTCGGCAATCATGGTGTTGTCCATGTTGCAGCCCGCAGCCCGCTTGAGAGCCTTCCAGTGGTCATCGAAGGTTATCCCGCCCGTTGCGGGGAAGGCCCGCACAGGGGCTTCCGCCGTGCCTTCACGGCGGGCCTTCCGGCCTACCTGGGGGCGGGATAGTTCGCGCTTCGCGGCGCTCGGATCGTCCTTCAATTCCCAAGCAATTGTGACGCTGGCCACCGTTCGCCCGATCTTGCGAGGCGTGGCGGTCAGGGTCAGGCGCGATAGCTGGTTAATTTCCTCAATCGCAGGCACCAATGCCCATGCTTTCAGGTTGGCAAACCGGCTCAATTTGCCCTCTGCGACCCCGAGCAGCGCCCGCAGTTCCGGCACGGTGAAGGTCTTGCTGTTGATGCGGTCGAGGTTGG
>NZ_JBISBS010000014.1:0-2763 GCF_044335505.1 Paracoccus jiaweipingae
CGCCAGATTTTTCAGATATTTTCCGTATTGGTTTTTTCCGCAAAGGTCTGCGCGTTTGATGAGGTCTTCGCGGGTGATCCAGTTTCTGGTGAAGGCGATTTCCTCGGGGCATCCGGTTTGCAGGCCCTGGCGGTTTTCCAGCGTGCGCACGAAATTGCCTGCGTCCAGCAGGCTGGCATGGGTGCCGGTGTCCAGCCAGGCATAGCCGCGCCCCATCAGTTCCACATTCAGCAGCCCGTCATGAAGATAGCTTTCCAGCAGGGTGGTGATCTCCAGCTCGCCACGGGCCGAGGGGCGCACGCTGCGGGCGCGTTCGGGGGCGCTGCCGTCCAGGAAATACAGCCCCGTCACTGCAAAGGCCGAGGGCGCGACGCGGGGCTTTTCCACCACCGCCCGCACCCGGCCATCGGCGTCGAAATCGACCACGCCATAGCGTTCCGGGTCCGACACCCGATACCCGAACACCGAACCGCCGGTCACGCGCGCATCCGCCGCCGCCAGCAATTGCGCCAGACCGTGACCAAAGAAGATATTGTCCCCCAGCACCATCGCCGAGGGCGCCCCGGCCAGAAAATCTTCGGCCAGCAGATAGGCCTGCGCCAGCCCGTCCGGCGAGGGCTGGACGATCCATTCAAAGCGCAGCCCCCATTGCGACCCATCCCCCAGCAGGTGCTGGAACTGGGCCTGATCCCCGGGGGTGGTGATGATCGCGATCTCGCGGATGCCCGACAGCATCAGCGTCGAGATCGGGTAATAGATCATCGGCTTGTCATAAATCGGCAGCAGCTGCTTGGACACGCCCATGGTGATCGGATACAGCCGCGTCCCCGACCCGCCGGCCAGAATGATACCCTTGCGCTGGTTCATGATACCCCCAGTTCCGCCAGAACCCGCGCCAGCCCGGCGTCCCAGTCCGGCCGTTCAATGCCAAAATC
Organism: Paracoccus jiaweipingae; assembly: GCF_044335505.1. NCBI lineage: Bacteria > Pseudomonadati > Pseudomonadota > Alphaproteobacteria > Rhodobacterales > Paracoccaceae > Paracoccus > Paracoccus jiaweipingae. The sequence goes on from NZ_JBISBS010000014.1 coordinate 936, forward strand.
TGCGTGAATGCGCGCGCAGCTTAACCGCGAATTCAGCGGCCGCCGCGCGGGCGTCGGATAATCGGTGGTCGCAATCCCGGCCACCTGACAGGACAGCCCGGCCCGCGCAAAGATCTGGCGCGCAAAGCCGGCCCAGCTGACATCCGGGGCACCCGACAGGTGATAAATGCCGCGCGGCGCCGGGTCGTCGCGCATCTGCCGCGCCATCCGCAGCGCCGCATCCGCCAGCGCCGCCGCCGGGGTCGGGCCGCCGATCTGGTCGTCGACGATGTCCAGCCGGTCGCGCTGTGCCCCCAGCCGCAGCATCGTCTTGACGAAATTGCTGCCATGGGCCGAAAACACCCATGACGTGCGCAGCACCGCGCATTGCGCCCCGCTGTCCAGCGCGGCCTGTTCCCCGGCCAGCTTGGTCGCGCCATACACCCCCAGCGGGCCGGTCGCGGCGGCCTCGGCGCGGGGCTGATCGCCGCTGCCGTCAAAGACGTAATCGGTCGACAGGGTCACAAAGGGTACCCCCAGACGCGCACAGGCCGCGGCCATTGCCGCGACGGCATCGCGGTTCACCGCGGTGGCGGTGGCGGCGTCGGTTTCCGCCTTGTCCACGGCGGTATAGGCGGCGGCGTTGATCACCGCATCGGGCGCGCGCGCCACGATCAGGTCGTGGATCGCCCCGGCATCGCCCGCCAGATCGGCCTGATCGCGGCCCAGATAATCGGCCTGCGGCGCGATCCGCGCCAGTTCGCGCGCCACCTGACCGGTCTGCCCAAAGACCAGCATCAGCCGGCTACCCCCAGACGCTGACCCACGCCCTGACGGGTCAGCAGCGGCTGCCACCAGTCCTGATGCGTCAGATACCATTCCACCGTGCGCCGCAGCCCTTCCCCGACCGTGACCGAGGGCCGCCAGCCCAGTTCCGTGCGAATCCGCGTCGGATCAATGGCATAGCGGCGGTCATGGCCGGGCCGGTCGGCGACAAAGCTGATCAGCCGGTCATGCGGCGCGGCCTCGGGGCGCAGGCGGTCCATCTCGGCGCAGATCATCCGCACAAGGTCCAGATTGGTGGCCTCGTTCTCGCCGCCGATATTATAGCTGCGCCCGACCTGCCCCTGCGTCAGACACAGCAACAGCGCGTCGGCGTGGTCCTCGACATACAGCCAGTCGCGCACATTGCCGCCATCGCCGTAAACCGGGATAGGCCGGCCATGCAGCGCGTTCAGGATAACCACCGGCACCAGCTTTTCCGGGAAGTGGAACGGCCCGTAATTGTTGGAACAATTGGTCAAAACGACCGGCAGGCCATAGGTCTCGTGCCAGGCGCGCACCAGATGGTCGCTGGCCGCCTTGGAGGCAGAATACGGGCTGCGCGGGTCATAGGGCGTGGTCTCGGTGAACTGGCCGGTCGCGCCAAGGCTGCCGAACACCTCGTCGGTGGAAATGTGGTGAAAGCGAAACCCCTTTGGCCGCCCCTGCCCCACCCAGAAGGCGCGCGCGGCCTCAAGCATGTTGAAGGTGCCGTTGACATTGGTCTCGATAAAGGTGCCGGGGCCGTCGATGCTGCGGTCGACATGGCTTTCGGCGGCAAGATGCATCACCGCGTCAGGCCGGTGGCGCGCAAAAACCCCGTCCAGCGCCGCACGGTCGCGGATGTCGACCTGTTCAAACGCGTAAAGCCCGCTGTCGCAGACCGACGCCACATTCGCCGGATTCGCCGCATAGGTCAGCGCATCAACATTCACAACACTGTAGCCCCGCGAAACCGCAAGACGAACAACCGCAGACCCAATAAAACCGCAACCACCCGTCAAAAGTAACTTCATCTTAAAAGCCT
>NZ_JBISBS010000015.1:0-1062 GCF_044335505.1 Paracoccus jiaweipingae
GGCGCGGCGCAGATGGACGGCGCGATCCTGGTGGTGAACGCCGCTGACGGCCCCATGCCGCAGACCCGCGAACACATCCTGCTGGGTCGCCAGGTCGGCATCCCCTTCATGGTCGTTTACCTGAACAAGGTCGATCAGGTTGACGACGAAGAGCTGCTGGAACTGGTCGAGATGGAAGTGCGTGAGCTGCTGTCCTCCTACGACTATCCGGGCGACGATATTCCGATCGTCAAAGGCTCGGCGCTGGCCGCTCTGGAAGGTCGCGACCCGGAAATCGGGGAAAACAGCATCCGCGCGCTGATCGCGGCTGTTGACGAGTACATCCCGACCCCGGAACGCGCGGTTGACCAGCCCTTCCTGATGCCGATCGAAGACGTGTTCTCGATCTCGGGTCGCGGCACGGTTGTGACCGGTCGTGTGGAACGCGGCGCGGTGAACGTGGGTGACGAACTGGAAATCGTGGGCATCCGCGACACCAAGAAAACCACCTGCACCGGCGTTGAAATGTTCCGCAAGCTGCTGGATCGCGGTGAAGCGGGCGACAATATCGGCGCGCTGCTGCGCGGTGTGGACCGTGACGGCGTTGAGCGTGGTCAGGTTCTGTGCAAGCCGGGTTCGGTCAAGCCGCACACCAAGTTCGAAGCCGAGGCCTATATCCTGACCAAGGAAGAAGGCGGCCGTCACACGCCGTTCTTCGCGAACTATCGCCCGCAGTTCTATTTCCGGACCACGGACGTGACCGGGACCGTCAAGCTGCCGGAAGGCACCGAGATGGTGATGCCGGGCGACAACCTGAAGTTCGAGGTCGAGCTGATCGCCCCGATCGCGATGGAAGAGAAACTGCGCTTCGCCATCCGCGAAGGCGGCCGCACCGTCGGCGCCGGGGTGGTGTCGAAAATCATCGAGTAAGCGACCGCTTGCAAGATGATCTGACGCGCAGCCAACGCGCGTCGAAAATCATCGAGTGATCCGTCAGGATCACCGCAAGATCATCGAGTGATCCAACGCCGCAAGGCAGCGGATATTGCGATGACAGCCCGTCCCGAAAGGGGCGGGCTTTTT
>NZ_JBISBS010000001.1:0-681904 GCF_044335505.1 Paracoccus jiaweipingae
AAGATCATCGAGTGATCCAACGCCGCAAGGCAGCGGATATTGCGATGACAGCCCGTCCCGAAAGGGGCGGGCTTTTTTTAATCTTGGACGCCACTGCCAGTGAACATTGTGCGCTCTTGGACTGTCCGGTCATACGCAACGAGAAGCCGGCGCAAGGCGCGGTCTTTTCTTTTGTGTTGCTCATTTGCCGAAATTGCTTTCACCCTTGTATTAGAAACTTGTGATTGGGAGGTTCGGAAATGGCGATGCGCTTGGCGACAACTTTCATTGAGGTCGACACCCAGTCCCGTGAGCCTGCTGAGACCATTCATAAGGCTTTCTGCCCAATTGGTTCGATCGACGGGGCGGGAACTATTGCGGTGTCCGCATTTGAAGCAGTTATCCCCACGAAACAGATGGTATTCCGCGGTGTGAGGTTTGAAGTTACTGGCTCGGGTGAATTTGACCGGACCGGAACAGTCACGGTGGCGCAAGACAACGCTGAGAAACTTATTTCATCTTTGGATAACATGGCGTCATCGCGTATCGAGCGTCAGGGGTTTCCTATGGTGGAGGTCGAGACAGAAGTAGACGGCCTTAGGATTATTGTATTCAATATGAGGAATGGGAAAGTAGTTGCACTTGTCGAGGCTGACGGAGAGAGTATCTATCTGAATAGCCAGTCAGATTTGTTTGATCTGTCAAAGCTTGCTTCGTTGGCGCTGGATCACCTCAGGTCAACTGAACGCTCGTAATCCCTGTGTCTCGCCATCTGTCCCCGCCCCCTTGACACCCCACCCCGCCTCCTCTATCCCGCGCCCATCGCCACCGATCCGTCACAGAATCGGTTGCTTTTCGCACGGCCGTCCGGTATCGGGGCGGCCTGCACTTATTTTAAGGTTCGATGCAGGCATCGTATGGTGCGTTGTCTGCCTCTCAACTGACATCCCTGATTTGAGGGATAGACATGCAAAGTCAAAACATCCGTATCCGGTTGAAGGCTTTCGATTACCGTGTGCTGGACGCCAGCACGCAGGAAATCGTCAACACGGCAAAGCGCACCGGCGCAACCGTGCGCGGCCCGATCCCGCTGCCGAACAAGATCGAAAAGTTTACCGTTCTGCGCGGTCCGCATATCGACAAGAAATCGCGCGATCAGTGGGAAATCCGCACCCACAAGCGTTTGCTCGACATCGTCGATCCCACCCCGCAGACCGTTGACGCCCTGATGAAGCTCGACCTCGCCGCCGGCGTGGATGTCGAGATCAAAGTGTAAGGGGGTAAGCCATGCTGCGTACTGGTATTATCGCCAAGAAACTGGGCATGACCCGTCTGTTCATGGAAGACGGCCGCCAGATCCCGGTGACCGTCCTGCAACTGGACAACCTGCAAGTGGTCGCACAGCGCACCAATGACCGTGACGGCTATGTCGCGGTTCAGCTGGGTGCGGGTGAAGCCAAGGCCAAGCGCACCACCGCCGCGATGCGTGGTCACTTTGCCAAGGCCAATGTTGCGCCCAAGCGCAAGATTGTCGAATTCCGCGTTGCCGAAGAAAACCTGATCAATGTGGGCGAGGAAATCACCGCTGACCATTACTTCGAAGGTCAGTTCGTGGACATCGCCGGCACCTCGATCGGTAAAGGTTTTGCCGGTGCGATGAAGCGCCACAACTTTGGCGGTCTGCGCGCCTCGCACGGTGTGTCGATCAGCCACCGTTCGCACGGTTCGACCGGTCAGTGTCAGGACCCCGGCAAGGTGTTCAAGGGCAAGAAGATGGCCGGCCACATGGGTGCCGTCCGTGTGACCACCCAGAACCTGCAAGTCGTGCGCACCGATGCCGACCGTGGCCTGATCATGGTCAAGGGGTCGGTTCCCGGTTCCAAAGGCGGCTGGGTCACCATCAAGGACGCGGTCAAGAAACCGCTGCCCGAAAACGTGATCTTTCCCGCCGCGCTGAAATCGGCCGCCGAAGAAGCCAAGCGTCTGGCTGACGAAGCCGCTGCCCAGGCCGCTGCCGAGGAAGAAGCCGCCCGTCAGGCCGCTGCTGAAGCCGAAGCCGCCGCGCAAGCCGCCGCCGAAGCCGAAGCCGCCGCGCCGGAAGGAGAGAAGTGATGAAACTTGATGTGATCAAGCTCGACTCCGGCAAGGCCGGTTCCATCGACCTGGCCGATGACATCTTCGGGCTGGAGCCGCGCGGCGACATCCTGCAGCGTGTCGTGCGCTGGCAGCGCGCCAAGGCGCAGGCCGGTACGCATTCGACGCTGGGTAAGTCGGACGTGTCCTATTCGACCAAGAAGATCTATCGCCAGAAAGGCACCGGCGGCGCCCGCCACGGGTCCCGCAAGGCGCCGATCTTCCGCAAAGGTGGTATCTATAAGGGTCCGGTCCCGCGCTCGCACGCGTTTGACCTGCCCAAAAAGGTGCGCGCCCTTGGTCTGAAGCACGCCCTGTCGGCCAAAGCCACCGCTGGCGAGCTGGTGATCGTGGACGATCTGAACCTGACGGATGCCAAGGCCGCCGTCGTCGCCAAGGCCGTGAAAGAAAACGGCTGGAAGCGCGTTCTGGTCATCGACGGTGCCGAGGTCAACGAAGGCTTCGCCCGCGCCGCCCGCAATGTCGAGGGTGTGGACGTCCTGCCTTCGATGGGTGCCAACGTCTATGACATCCTGCGCCGTGACACGCTGGTGATCACCCGCGCCGGTGTCGAAGCACTGGAGGCTCGACTGAAATGAGCGTGAAACCCGAACTCTATGACGTGATCCGCAAGCCGATCATCACCGAAAAGGCCACCATGGCCAGCGAACACGGTGCGGTCGTCTTCGAAGTCGCCATCGACGCGAACAAGCCGCAGATCAAAGAAGCGGTCGAAGGCCTGTTCAACGTCAAGGTCAAGGCGGTGAACACCGTTCTGACCAAAGGCAAAACCAAGCGTTTCCGCGGGATCGCAGGCCGTCGCAGCGATGTGAAAAAGGCTTACGTGACGCTGGAAGCCGGTCAGACTATCGACGTTTCGACCGGCCTTTGATAAACAGGCGCGAATCGGCGGCCCCGGCTTCGGGGCCGCTGGATTTTTATATCTAACGGACCCTGCGAACCTTGTGTTCAAAGGTCCAAAGCTACGGAAGACAGAAAGATGGCACTCAAGTCGTATAAACCGACGACGCCTGGCCAGCGCGGGCTGGTTCTGATCGACCGTTCGGAGCTTTGGAAAGGTCGTCCGGTCAAGGCCCTGACTGAGGGTCTGACCAAGAATGGCGGCCGGAACAACACCGGACGGATCACGATGCGCCGCAAGGGCGGCGGGGCGAAGCGTCTGTATCGGATCGTCGATTTCAAACGCAACAAGTTCGACGTTGTCGGCAATGTTCTGCGTATCGAATATGACCCGAACCGCACCGCCTTCATCGCGCTGATCCAGTATCACGATGGCGAGCAGGCTTATATCATCGCGCCGCAGCGTCTGGCCGTGGGTGACAAGATCGTCGCCGGCGCCAAGGTTGACGTCAAGCCGGGCAACGCGATGCCCTTCAGCGGGATGCCCATCGGCACGATCGTCCACAATGTCGAGCTGAAGCCCGGCAAAGGTGGCCAGATCGCCCGTTCCGCCGGCACCTATGCCCAATTTGTGGGTCGTGACGGTGGTTATGCCCAGATCCGCCTGTCCTCGGGCGAGCTGCGCATGGTCCGTCAGGAATGCATGGCCACCATCGGTGCCGTGTCGAATGCCGACCATTCGAACCAGAACCTCGGGAAAGCCGGTCGCAACCGTCACAAGGGTATCCGCCCGTCGGTTCGCGGTGTCGCGATGAACCCGATCGACCACCCCCATGGTGGTGGTGAGGGCCGCACCTCGGGTGGCCGCACGCCGGTCACGCCCTGGGGTAAGGACACCAAGGGTAAAAAGACCCGCAAGAACAAATCGACCGACAAGTATATCCTGCGGTCGCGCAATGCGAAGAAGGGGCGTTAACCCATGGCACGTTCTGTTTGGAAAGGCCCTTTCGTTGACGCCTACGTCCTGAAAAAGGCCGAAAAAGCGCGCGAATCGGGTAAAAGCGACGTCATCAAGATCTGGTCGCGTCGTTCGACCATTCTGCCGCAATTCGTCGGCCTGACCTTTGGCGTCTATAACGGTCAAAAGCACATCCCGGTCAACGTGACCGAGGAAATGATCGGCCAGAAATTCGGTGAATACTCGCCGACCCGGACCTATTACGGTCACGCCGCCGACAAGAAAGCGAAAAGGAAGTAATCGTCATGGGTAAGGAAAAGAATCCGCGCCGCGTGGCGGATAACGAGGCGATGGCCAAAGCGAAAATGCTGCGCACCTCGCCCCAGAAGCTGAATCTTGTCGCCGGTCTGATCCGTGGCAAGAAGGTGGAAAAGGCCCTCTCGGACCTGACCTTCAGCAAGCGCCGCATCGCTGGCGACGTGAAGAAAGTTCTGCAATCGGCGATCGCCAATGCCGAAAACAACCATGGTCTGGACGTCGATCAGCTGATCGTCGCCGAGGCATGGGTCGGCAAGAACCTGGTCATGAAGCGCGGTCGTCCGCGGGCGCGTGGCCGGTTCGGCAAGATCATGAAGCCGTTCTCGGAAATCACCATCAAGGTCCGCCAGGTCGAAGCCACTGAGGAGCGCGCGTAATGGGACAGAAGGTTAACCCCATCGGGATGCGCCTGCAGGTCAACCGCACCTGGGATTCGCGCTGGTATGCCGACGACAAGGATTATGGCAATCTGCTGCTGGAAGACCTGCGCATTCGCGATTTCGTCAAGAAAGAAGCGAAGCAGGCCGGCATCAGCCGCGTCATCATTGAGCGCCCGCACAAGAAATGCCGCGTGACCATTCACGCCGCACGTCCGGGTGTGATCATCGGGAAAAAAGGCGCCGACATCGAGGTTCTGCGCAACAAGCTGTCGAAACTGACCGACAGCGAGTTGCACCTGAACATCGTCGAAGTCCGCAAGCCCGAAGTCGATGCTGCGCTGGTCGCTGAATCGATCGCGCAGCAGCTGGAACGCCGCGTGTCCTTCCGTCGCGCCATGAAGCGTTCGGTTCAGAACGCCATGCGCATGGGTGCCCTGGGTATCCGCGTGAACGTTGCCGGCCGTCTGGGTGGCGCTGAAATCGCGCGCACCGAATGGTACCGCGAAGGCCGGGTGCCGCTGCACACGCTGCGCGCCGATATCGACTATGCACTGGCCGAGGCCTCGACCCCTTACGGGATCATCGGGATCAAGGTCTGGATCTTCAAGGGCGAGATCATGGAACATGATCCGCAGGCCCATGACCGTCGCGCCACCGAGGCCCAGGACGGCCCGGCCCCGCGCGGTCCGCGCCGCGACCGCGACGCCCGGTAAGGAGAAGTAGAAATGCTGCAACCGAAACGGACCAAGTTCCGCAAACAGCACAAGGGCCGCATTCACGGTCAGGCCAAGGGCGGCTTTGAGCTGAACTTTGGCCACTTCGGCCTGAAAGCCGTCGAGCCCGAGCGTGTCACCGCCCGCCAGATCGAAGCTGCGCGTCGTGCGATTACCCGCCACATGAAGCGTCAGGGTCGCGTCTGGATCCGCATCTTCCCGGATGTCCCGGTTTCGTCGAAACCGACCGAGGTTCGGATGGGTAAAGGTAAAGGCTCGGTCGATTACTGGGCCGCCCGCGTCCACCCCGGCCGCGTGATGTTCGAAATCGACGGTGTGTCCGACACCATCGCCAAAGAGGCCCTGCGCCTTGGCGCGATGAAGCTGCCGGTCCAGACCCGCATCGTCGAACGCACCGACTGGTAAGATGCCGCGCTGACGCGCATCATCAGATTGGCCCCGCCGGGTAACTGGCGGGGCCTTTTTCATGGCGCAGGGCGGTTTTCCCCGGTTTTCTTGGGAAAAGCCTTGCCTTGGCGGCCCATCGGGGGTATGGGCAAGCCTTCATCACGAAACTCCACCGGGAATCAGGGTGGCCTTGCTGATGCGGGGGCTCTCCGGTGATGTTGGAAAGGACAACTGCGATGAAAGCGCAGGAACTGAAAGACAAGACGCCTGACCAGCTGCGCGATCAGCTGGTTGCGCTGAAAAAGGAAGCGTTCAACCTGCGCTTCCAGCAGGCCACCGGTCAGATCGAGAATACCGCGCGTATGCGTGCCGTTCGTCGTGACGTGGCCCGTGTCAAAACCGTTCTGAACCAAAAAGCGGCGGATGCCGCGGCGTCGAATTAAGGAGTCTGGCCTATGCCCAAACGCATCCTGCAAGGCAAAGTGGTCAGCGACAAGAACGAGCAGACCGTCACCGTTCTGGTCGAGCGCCGCTTTAAGCACCCGCTGCTGCACAAAACCGTGCGTATGTCCAAGAAATACCGGGCACATGACGCGAACAACGCTTTCAAGGTTGGTGACACCGTTCGCATCGTCGAATGTGCGCCGATTTCGAAAACGAAACGCTGGACCGTGCTGGAGCAGGCTGACAAAGCCTGATCCGGTCGTTCCAGACTGATCGAAACCCTGGGGCCGGCTGCAACGGTCCCCAAAGGTCGGGAGAAACCAAATGATCCAGATGCAGACCAATCTGGATGTCGCTGACAACTCTGGCGCGCGCCGGGTGCAGTGCATCAAGGTTCTGGGTGGTTCGCACCGTCGCTATGCGTCGGTGGGCGACATCATCGTCGTTTCCGTCAAGGAAGCCATCCCGCGCGGTCGCGTGAAGAAAGGTGACGTCCGCAAGGCCGTCGTCGTGCGCACCGCCAAAGAAGTGAAACGCGAAGATGGCACGTCCATCCGCTTTGACCGCAACGCCGCTGTCATCCTGAACAACCAGGGTGAACCGGTCGGGACCCGTATCTTCGGCCCGGTCGTCCGCGAGCTGCGCGCGAAAAACTTCATGAAGATCATCTCGCTTGCGCCGGAGGTGCTGTGATGGCTGCCAAGCTGAAAAAAGGCGATAAGGTCGTCGTGCTGGCCGGCAAGGACAAGGGCAAACAAGGCGAAATCACCGCCGTCATGCCCAAGGACAACAAGGCCATCGTGGACGGCGTGAACATCGCGATCCGCCACCGTCGTCAGTCCCAGAACGCGCAGGGCGGCCGTGTGCCGACGGCGATGCCGATCGACCTGTCGAACCTGGCGCTGCTGGACAAGAACGGCAAAGCCACCCGCGTCGGTTTCCGCATGGAAGGCGATCAGAAGGTGCGCTTCGCCAAGACCACCGGAGACGTGATCTGATGCTGGACGCTGCGAAATACACCCCGCGCCTGAAAGCCGAATATCAGGCCAAGATCCGCGCCGCTCTGAAAGAAGAGTTCGGTTACAAGAACGACATGCAGATCCCGCGTCTGGACAAGATCGTCCTGAACATGGGGATCGGCGAGGCCGTGAAGGACACCAAGAAGGTGAAACAGGGCGCTGAAGAGCTGTCGCTGATCGCCGGTCAGAAGGCTGTCATCACCAAGGCCAAAAAGTCGATCGCCGGTTTCCGCGTCCGCGAGGAAATGCCGCTGGGGGCGAAAGTCACCCTGCGTGGCGACCGCATGTATGAATTCCTGGACCGCCTGATCAACATCGCGCTGCCCCGCGTCCGCGACTTTCGCGGCGTGAAAGGCACGGCCTTTGATGGCCGTGGCAATTATGCCATGGGTCTGAAAGAGCACATCGTTTTCCCGGAAATCAACTTCGACAAGGTCGATGAGGTTCTGGGGATGGACATCATCATCACCACCACCGCGAACACCGACGCGGAAGCGAAGGCGCTGTTGAAGCATTTCAACATGCCGTTCAACAGCTGATCGCGGGAGGAGAGAGAAGTATGGCCAAGAAATCCATGGTTGAACGCCAGAAAAAGCGCGAACGTCTGGTTGCGAAATACGCCGCCAAGCGCGCCGATCTGAAAGCGATCATCGAAGATCAGGACCGCCCGATGGAAGAGCGCTTCAAGGCTTCGCTGAAGCTGGCTGAACTGCCGCGCAACTCTTCCGCGACGCGCTTGAACAACCGGTGCCAACTGACCGGTCGTCCGCGCGCGTATTACCGCAAACTGAAACTGTCGCGGATCATGCTGCGCGAGCTTGGCTCGAACGGCAAGATCCCCGGCATGGTGAAATCGAGCTGGTAAGGGGCGAAATATGTCGATGAACGATCCTCTCGGCGATATGCTGACCCGCATCCGCAACGCGCAGATGCGTGGCAAATCGACCGTCCGCACCCCGGCCAGCAAGCTGCGCGCCTGGGTTCTGGATGTGCTGCAAAGCGAAGGTTATATCCGTGGCTACGAGGCTGTGACCTCGGCTGCCGGTCACAATGAACTGGAAATCAGCCTGAAATATTTTGAAGGCACCCCGGTCATTCGTGAACTGGCGCGCGTGTCCAAGCCGGGCCGCCGCGTTTATGCCGGTTCCAAGGAAATCCCGCAGGTCCGCAACGGCCTTGGTGTTTCCATCGTGTCGACCCCGAAAGGTGTCATGTCTGATGCAGCGGCTCGCAACGCCAACGTTGGCGGCGAAGTTCTCTGCACCGTATTCTAAGGAGGGCAGAGATGTCTCGGATTGGTAAAAAACCGGTCGCGCTGCCCAAAGGCGTGACGGCGGAAATCAAAGGTCAGACGATTGAAGTGAAAGGCCCGAAAGGCGCCCGCAGCTTTACCGCGACCGATGATGTCGAACTGAAACTGGAAGATGGTTCCGTGACCGTGACCCCGCGTGGTTCGTCCAAGCGTGCGCGGCAGCAATGGGGCATGGTGCGTTCGATGGTCGAGAACCTGACCATCGGCGTGTCCGAAGGCTTCAAGAAGGAACTGGAAATCCAGGGCGTCGGTTACCGGGCACAGATGCAGGGCAACACCCTGAAGCTGTCGCTGGGTTACAGCCACGACGTGAACTTCGAAACCCCGGAAGGTGTGACGATTACGGCCCCCAAGCAGACCGAAATCGTTGTCGAGGGCATCGACCAGCAGCTGGTTGGTCAGGTGGCCGCGAACATCCGCGAATGGCGCCGCCCCGAGCCGTATAAAGGCAAGGGCATCCGCTATAAGGGTGAATACGTCTTCCGCAAGGAAGGCAAGAAGAAGTAAGGGGCGCGAAAATGGCACTGAAAAAGCAAGTCCTGTTCCAGAAGCGCCGCCTGCGCGTTCGGAACAAACTGCGTGCGATGGCCAATGGTCGTCCGCGCCTGTCCGTCCACCGTTCGTCCAAGAATATCAGCGTTCAGCTGATCGACGACGTGAAAGGGGTCACGCTGGCCTCGGCATCGTCGTTGGAAAAAGATCTGGGCATCGTGGGCAAAAACAACGTCGAAGCCGCTGCCAAGGTTGGCGCGGCGATTGCCGAACGGGCCAAAAAAGCCGGTGTGGAAGAAGTGATCTTCGACCGCGGTGGCTTCCTGTTCCACGGCAAAATCAAAGCTCTGGCTGATGCCGCCCGCGAAGGTGGCCTCAAGTTCTGATGCTTGCGGGTGGCGCCCATAACGGCGCGCCACCCCGATGATCCGGGGGTCTGTGACCCACCTGGATTGGACATATCCGGCGCGGCTGCGCCATCAGGAAAGGATGCCTTATGGCAGAACGTGAAAACCGCCGGGGTCGCCGCGAAGAGCGCGAAGAAACCCCGGAATTTGCCGATCGCCTTGTCGCGATCAACCGTGTGTCGAAAACCGTCAAAGGCGGTAAGCGTTTCGGCTTTGCCGCCCTTGTGGTGGTTGGCGACCAGCGCGGCCGTGTGGGCTTTGGCAAGGGGAAGGCGAAAGAAGTCCCCGAGGCCATCCGCAAGGCGACCGAGCAGGCCAAGCGCAACATGATCCGCGTGCCGCTTCGTGACGGTCGCACCCTGCACCACGACATCGAGGGCCGTCACGGCGCTGGTAAGGTCGTGATGCGGACCGCCGTTCCGGGGACCGGGATCATCGCCGGTGGTCCGATGCGCGCCGTGTTCGAAATGCTGGGTGTGCAGGACGTCGTGGCGAAATCGCTGGGGTCGCAAAACCCCTATAACATGATCCGCGCCACGCTGGACGGCCTGAAAGGCGAAGCCAGCCCGCGTTCGATCGCGCAGCGTCGTGGCAAGAAGGTCGCTGACATCCTTGGCACCAATGACAAGCCGGCCGAAGCGGCCGCTGACGCGTAAGGGGTGAACCATGGCTAAAACCATCGTCGTCAAGCAGATCGGGTCCCCGATCCGCCGCCCGGCCATCCAGCGCGAGACGCTGAAAGGTCTGGGCCTGAACAAGATGAACCGCACGCGCGAGCTGGAAGACACGCCCGCCATCCGCGGCATGGTCGCCAAGATCCCGCATCTGGTGACGATCATCGAAGAAAAGAACTGATTGAACAGGCCGGGCGCGACCCGGCCTTTTCTTTTCCCATGGCGCGCTGGCGCATGGGGGCGCCGCCGGGGTCCGGCGGCGTTTTTCGTTCGCGGCGATCAGTTGCCGCGATAGGTGCTGTAACCGAAGGGGCTGACCACGACCGGGACGTGGTGGTGCTGATCGGGGTCGCGGATCTGGAAGGTCACGTCGATCTGGGGAAAGAACGGGCTGGTCCCGGCATCGCCATACCCCGTCATATCAAAGCTGAGGCGATAGATACCCGCCTCGGCATCGACACCCGCGAATTCTTTGACGCGACCGTTTTCGTCGGTGCGGGCCGCGGCCAGCTGATGCCATTCACCGTCGCCACCCTTCAGCGCCAGCGTGACCGGCACATCGGCGCCGCCAACCCCGCGCGCCAGGTCAAGGATATGGGTCGAGATCGTCTCGGACTGCGCGGTCTGGGCCAGCAGCAGGGTCAGGCCGGCAAGGCCAGCGGTCAGGGAAGGATTCATCTTTATCTCCGTAAATGTCAGGCGGGCAGGCATCGGGGCTGGCGCTGCGATTGTCCAATGACGGATGCTCACGTTGCCGTGGCCGGGGGCCGTGGGGCAGGGGGCGGACCGGCTTGACCCACGCCGCTGTGGCGGCTATGAACCGCCGGTCGGTCAAGGCCGACTCAAGCAACAAGAAATGCCGCGTTCGCCCCTTTCGCTTCACGGGGCGCTTCCGGCCTGAAGGAGAAGCGTTATGAAACTGCATGAAATTCGCGACAACGAAGGTGCCAACCGCAAGAAAAAGCGCGTGGCGCGTGGTCCCGGTTCGGGCAAGGGTAAAACCGCTGGCCGTGGTATCAAGGGTCAGACCTCGCGTTCGGGTGTCGCGCTGAACGGTTACGAAGGCGGCCAGATGCCGCTGTATCGCCGCCTGCCCAAGCGCGGCTTTACCAAGCCGAACGCGCTGAAATTCGCGGTGGTCAATCTGGGTCAGATCCAGTCCTTCATCGACGCGGGCAAGCTGGACGCCAAGGCCGACGTGACCGAGGACGCGCTGGTTGCCTCGGGCGCGGTGCGCCGCAAGCTGGACGGTATCCGCCTGCTGGCCAAGGGTGAACTGAAAGCCGGGCTGAACATAACCGTGACCGGCGCATCCAAAGCTGCCGTTGAAGCGGTGGAAAAAGCCGGTGGCAAAGTCACCGTCACCGCCCCGGTCAAGGCCGAAGCGGCGGAATAACCATTGTCGCGGGGCGGTCGCCCCGCTACATAAGGTCCAAGTTTTCCTTTGCGCCGCGGGATCGGGAAACGATCCGGCGGCGCAGCCATGAAAGAGGCATCCTATGGCGTCAGCCGCAGAACAGATGGCCGCGAACCTGTCCTGGGGGACATTGGGTAAGGCCACCGAACTTCGCCAGCGTATCTGGTTCACCATCGGTCTGCTGATCATCTATCGTCTTGGGACATATATCCCGGTTCCGGGGATCGACGGCGCCGCGCTGCGCAACTTTATGGAACAGGCGCAGGCCGGGATCGGCGGCATCCTGTCGATGTTCACCGGCGGCGCGCTGGGGCGGATGGGTGTGTTCGCGCTGGGGATCATGCCCTATATCTCGGCCTCGATCATCGTTCAGCTGCTGGCCAGCATGGTGCCCGCGCTGGAGCAGATGAAAAAAGAGGGCGAGCAAGGCCGCAAGAAGATCAACCAGTACACCCGCTATGCGACCGTGGCGCTGGCGCTGTTTCAGGCCTATGGTCTGGCCAAATCGCTTGAGGCTGGCGGGCTGGCCCATGACCCCGGCGTGTTCTTTCAGGCCAGCGTCGTGATCACGCTGGTTGGCGGGACCATGTTCCTGATGTGGCTGGGTGAACAGATCACCGCGCGCGGCATTGGCAACGGTATTTCGCTGATCATCTTTGTCGGCATCGTGGCCGAGATCCCGGCCCATATCGCGCAACTGTTCGCGCAGGGCCGCAGCGGCGCCATTTCGACCCCGGTCGTGCTGGGGATCGTGGCGCTGGTGGTCGCGGTCATGGCGTTTGTGGTGTTCATGGAACGCGCGCTGCGCAAGATCCATATCCAATATCCCCGGCGTCAGGTCGGGATGAAGATTTATGACGGTCAGTCCAGCCATTTGCCGATCAAGGTGAACCCGGCGGGCGTGATTCCGGCGATCTTTGCCAGCTCGCTTTTGCTGCTGCCGGTGACGATCAGCACCTTTTCGGGCAACCAGACCGGGCCGGTGATGTCGACGATTCTGGCCTATTTCGGGCCGGGCCAGCCGCTGTATCTGCTGTTCTTCGCGGCGATGATCGTGTTCTTCAGCTATTTCTATACCCAGAACGTGGCGTTCAAATCCGATGATGTGGCCGAAAACCTGAAGAATCAGGGCGGCTTCATTCCCGGTATCCGTCCGGGCAAGCGGACCGAGGAATATCTGGATTATGTCGTCAACCGGGTGCTGGTGATCGGGTCGGCCTATCTGGCGGCGGTCTGTATGCTGCCCGAGGTGATCCGCCATCAATGGGCGATCCCCTTCTATTTCGGCGGCACGTCGGTGCTGATCGTGGTGTCGGTGACGATGGACACGATCAATCAGGTGCAAAGCCACTTGCTGGCGCACCAATATGAAGGTCTGATCGAGAAATCGCAGCTTCGCGGGCGCCGCAAGCCCGGCGAGCGCAAGCCGCGAAAGGCGCCCGCGCGCCGCTGATTTGACGAGGGAGAGGGAAACATGAGCGTCAACATCATCCTGCTTGGCCCGCCGGGCGCCGGCAAGGGCACACAGGCCCGCCGGCTGGTCGAGGAACGCGGTCTGGTGCAGCTGTCCACGGGGGACATGCTGCGCGAGGCCCGCAGCTCGGGCACCGAAATGGGCAAGGTCGTGGCCGAGGTCATGGACAAGGGCCAGCTTGTCACGGACGAGATCGTCATCGGTCTGATCCGTGAAAAGCTGGAAACCGTCAGTGCCGCAGGCTTTATCTTTGACGGGTTTCCCCGCACCCTGGCCCAGGCGGATGCGCTGGAAGACCTGATGTCCGAAATGGGCAGCCAGGTTGACGCCGTGATCGAAATGCAGGTCGATGACACCGCGCTGGTCAAGCGCATCACCGGCCGCTTTACCTGTGGCAATTGCGGCGAGGTCTATCACGACGAGACCAAGCCCACCAAACTCCCCGGCGTCTGCGATGCCTGCGGCTCGACCGACCTGCGCCGCCGCGCCGACGATAACGAGGACAGCCTGCGCACGCGCCTGCTGGAATATTACAAAAAGACCTCGCCGCTGATTGGCTATTACTATGCCAAGGGCAAGCTCAGGACCGTGGACGGTCTGGCCGAGATCGGGGACGTCGCCGCCGAAATGGCCGCGATCATGGACGCGATCTGAGGTCGCGGGGCACCGGGCAGGCGGCGTGATGTGTCACGCCGCTTTGCGGCCCTGTGCCGCTTGACGGGGTGGGCGTGATCGTATAGGTCACGGTATCCCGCGCAAGAATCACTTTTGCGCAGGTTTTGTCGAACGGCCCGAAGGCGGTGCTTTCGGGCCTTCGGTTGTGAAAAAAGGTTCTGGTATCACGGAACCGCAACGAAAAGGATTATGCGCGTGGCTCGTATTGCTGGCGTCAACATTCCGACGGGGAAACGTGTCCCCATCGCCTTGACCTATATCCATGGTATCGGTGACCATTTCGCCGAACAGATCTGTGACGCTGTCGGTATCGACCGCACGCGCCGCGTCAACGAACTGTCGGATGCCGAAGTTCTGCAGATCCGCGAATATATCGACGCCAACCTGACCGTCGAAGGCGACCTGCGCCGCGAAACCCAGATGAACATCAAGCGTCTGATGGATCTGGGGTCGTATCGTGGTCTGCGTCACCGCCGAGGCTTGCCGGTTCGTGGTCAGCGCACCCACACCAATGCCCGCACCCGCAAAGGTCCGGCGAAACCCATCGCCGGCAAGAAGAAGTAAGGGGGAACGGACATGGCACGTGATAAGGTTCGCACCAAGCGTAAAGAACGTAAGAACATCGCCGCTGGCGTGGCGCATGTGAACAGCTCGTTCAACAACACCAAGATCCTGATCTCGGACGTTCAGGGGAACGCGATTTCGTGGTCGTCGGCTGGCACCATGGGCTTCAAGGGGTCGCGCAAATCGACGCCTTACGCCGCCCAGATGGCCGCCGAAGACGCGGGCCGCAAGGCGCAGGAACACGGCGTGAAAACGCTTGAGGTCGAGGTTCAGGGTCCGGGTTCGGGTCGTGAATCGGCGCTGCGCGCGCTGGCCGCTGTCGGGTTCAACATCACCGCGATCCGCGACGTGACCCCGATTGCGCATAACGGCTGCCGTCCGCCGAAACGCCGCCGGGTGTAAGGACGATAACATTACCGCCAGACCGCCCCCGTCGGCGGTCTGGTGCTTTTCGCATTTAACCTCGGGCGTTTCCGGTGCCTTGGACATGGCCGGAAACAGGAATGGAGGCAACGCATGTTCGAAAAGAATTGGTCCGAACTGATCCGGCCCACGCAGCTGGATGTCAAGCCCGGCGCCGACCCCACCCGCACCGCCACCGTCGTTGCCGAACCGCTGGAACGCGGCTTTGGTCTGACCCTTGGCAACGCGCTGCGCCGTGTGCTGATGTCCTCGCTGCAGGGCGGGGCGATCACCAGCGTCCAGATCGACAATGTCCTGCACGAGTTTTCCTCGGTCGCGGGTGTGCGCGAGGACGTGACCGACATCGTCCTGAACCTGAAGGGCGTGACCCTGAAAATGGATGTCGAGGGCAGCAAGCGCCTGACCCTGACCGCCAAAGGCCCCGGCGAGGTCAAGGCCGGTGACATTCAGGAAACCGCCGGAATCACCATTCTGAACCGCGATCACGTCATCTGCCATCTGGATGACGGGGCCGAGGTCAATATGGAACTGACCGTTGCCACCGGCAAGGGCTATGTCGCCGCCGACAAGAACCGCCCCGAGGATGCGCCCATCGGCCTGATCCCGATCGACGCCATCTTCTCGCCGGTCAAGCGCGTCAGCTATGACGTTCAGCCGACCCGTGAAGGTCAGGTTCTGGACTATGACAAGCTGACGATGAAGATCGAAACCGACGGGTCGGTCACGCCCGAGGATGCGGTGGCCTATGCCGCGCGTATTTTGCAGGACCAGCTGTCCGTTTTCGTCAATTTCGACGAACCGGAAGCCGCCAGCCGTCAGGACAGCGACGAGGGTCTGGAATTCGACCCGCGCCTGCTGAAAAAGGTCGACGAGCTGGAGCTGTCGGTGCGTTCGGCCAACTGCCTGAAGAACGACAACATCGTCTATATCGGCGACCTGATCCAGAAAACCGAAGCCGAGATGCTGCGCACCCCGAACTTTGGCCGCAAATCCCTGAACGAAATCAAGGAAGTGCTGTCGGGTATGGGCCTGCATCTGGGTATGGACGTGGTCGACTGGCCGCCGGAAAACATCGAAGATCTGGCCAAGCGTTTCGACGACCAGTTCTGATTTTTCGCGCCGGGGGCCTTGCGCCCCCGCGCAACCGGGCATCCGCCCCAAGGAGAGCCGCCCGCAACGCATGGGTGGCCGGACAAAGCAAAAAGACGTCATAGGAGATTATCATGCGTCACGCCCGTGGCTATCGCCGCCTCAACCGCACCCACGAACACCGCAAGGCGCTGTTCGCCAACATGGCCGGCTCGCTGATCGAGCACGAGCAGATCAAGACCACCCTGCCCAAGGCCAAAGAACTGCGCCCGATCATCGAAAAGCTGATCACGCTGGCCAAACGCGGCGATCTGCACGCGCGCCGTCAGGCTGCTGCGCAGCTCAAGCAGGACGCCTATGTGGCCAAACTGTTCGAGATCCTCGGCCCGCGCTATCAGGACCGTCAGGGCGGCTATGTCCGCATCATCAAAGCCGGTTTCCGCTATGGCGACATGGCGCCGATGGCGATCATCGAATTCGTCGAGCGTGACACCGCCGCGAAAGGCGCCGCCGACCGCGCCCGTGTCGAGGCCGAACTGGCCGCCGACGATCAGGAATAAGCGTCGCCCGAAAGGGTGATTGCGTTAAAACCCCGCCTTTTGGCGGGGTTTTTTCATATTTGCGGTAAAAATGAACCGCGAATCCAGTGCCGGACAACTTGTGCGATTTTTCTTGCGCTGGCGCACAATATATACGCTTTTTTTATCTGTTATGTGTTAGCAGATGTTGACCGAAGCAGAATCAACCTGTCTAAAAAGATATGTCGACCAGAACTGAGATCAACGCCGAGTTGCAAAAGCTGCGCCGTTTGGCGCCGGCGGGCTATTTCGTGGCGCTTCATATCCGTTTCGCCGCGCCGTTGATGCAGTTCCAGACCTATCCTCAGTCCTGGGCCGATCATTATTCGACAAACGGTTATGCGCTGCGCGACCCGACCATCGCCTGGGGGTTTTCGACCGAAGGTGCCTGCCGGTGGAGTGCGCTGCCCGTGCCTGACCCGTTCGGGATTCTGCGCGATGCGGCCGATCATGGTCTGACCTATGGGCTGACCGTCTCTGCTGGCGAGATTTCGTCACGCACGATTGCGTCTTTTGCCCATGACAAACGTGAATTTCTGGATGACGAGATCGCGCAGATCTCGACAACGATTCGGCGCCTGCATGACATGACGCAGCCGCCGGAGAGCCTGACAAAGGCTCAGCAAGAGGCCCTTCGGTGCATCGCGGAGGGCGATCGTCATGCAGCAGCGGCTGCCAAACTTGGTATCACGGAAAGTGCCTTCAAGGCCCGCCTGATCAGCGCCCGAGAGCGGCTGATGGCGCGGACCACCGCCGAGGCACTGCAACGGGCCAAGGATTATCGTTTGCTGTAAGGCGTCGTTCTGGGGAAAACCGCGCTGCCTGGGGGCCAACCCTCGAACCCAGGAGACGTCCAATGGAGATGACAACGCTTTCTTTTGCCAATTTGCACAACTATGGCGAGTTGTTTGCCAATCTTTTTCGCGCCAGACGGCAAAGTTTCATCGTTCAGAAGAACTGGGACCTGCCGGAAGCCGAGGGCATGGAATTCGACCAGTATGACACGCCGCAAAGCCGCTGGATCGCGATTCATGATCTGGGGCAGGTGCTGGCGGGCTTTCGCCTGACGCCGACCACCGCGCAATGCGGCATCTATTCCTATATGATTCGCGATGCGCAGCGCGGGGTGCTGGGGGGCACGATTCCGCAAGACCTGTTATACGCGGATGCGCCGGTTGACCCGCATATCTGGGAATGCACCCGCGTTTTCGTCAATCACAACATCACCCAAAGCCAGCGCCGCAAGGTGCATTTCAAGATGGTCGAGGCGATGACCGGTTCCGCCCGCGAGGTCGGGGCGACCCGTCTGATCGCGCTGACGGCGGCGAACTGGCCGCGCTGGTATGGCCGCTGCGGGCTGGAGGCCGAGGCGATTGGCCGCAAGATGTGGATCGGGGATGGCGATTTCCAGTGCGTCTCGATCAATCTGGCGCCCAAGATGCACTGACCGGGACCGGGCCGAAGGGGCTTTCACCTGTATCGTGGGCGGCGTAACATCCGCCCACGATGGCTGACCTGTTTGACACCGCTGATCCCGCCCCCCGGTCGGGCCGCCCTGCGCCGCGCCCGCTGGCCGACCGCATCCGTCCGCGCGCCCTGTCGCAGGTGATCGGCCAGCAAAAGGTGCTGGGACCGGATGGGCCGCTTGGCGCGATGCTGGCGGCGGGCAGCCTGTCCTCGCTGATTCTGTGGGGGCCGCCCGGCGTCGGGAAAACCACGATTGCGCGGCTGCTGGCCGATGAAACCGATCTGGCTTTCGTGCAGATCAGCGCCATCTTCTCGGGCGTGCCGGAACTGCGCAAAGTGTTCGAGGCCGCCCGCCTGCGCCATCAGCGGGGCGGCGGCACGCTGTTATTCGTGGACGAGATCCACCGCTTCAACAAGGCGCAGCAGGACAGCTTTCTGCCGCATATGGAGGATGGCACCATCCTGCTGGTCGGGGCCACCACCGAAAACCCCAGTTTCGAACTGAACGCCGCCGTTTTGTCGCGCGCGCAGGTCATCGTGCTGGACCCTCTGTCGCTGGCCGATCTGGAATTGCTGGCGCAGCGCGCCGAACATGAACTGGGCCGTGCCCTGCCGCTGGATGGCGCAGCGCGCGAGCAATTGCTGGAAATGGCCGATGGTGATGGCCGCGCGGCGCTGAACCTGATGGAACAGGTGATGGCGTGGACGGTGGCGGGCAGGCTGACCCCGGACCAGCTGTGCCAGCGGCTGATGCGGCGGGCGGCGAAATACGACAAATCCGGGGATGAACATTACAACCTGATTTCCGCGCTGCATAAATCGGTGCGCGGGTCGGACCCGGACGCGGCGCTGTATTGGCTGGCGCGGATGCTTGAGGGCGGCGAGGACCCGCGCTATCTGGCGCGCCGCATCACCCGCATGGCGGTCGAGGATATCGGTCTGGCCGACCCGGCGGCGCAGCGTCATTGTCTGGATGCCTGGGCGATGTATGAGCGCCTTGGCAGCCCCGAGGGCGAGCTGGCGCTGGCGCAGGCGGTGATCTATCTTGCCCTGGCGCCGAAATCGAACGCGGCCTATACGGCCTATAAGGCGGCCCGCGCCGAGGCCCGGCGCAGCGGCAGCAAGATGCCGCCCGCACATATCCTGAACGCGCCGACAAAGCTGATGAAGGAACAGGGTTACGGCAGCGGCTATGCCTATGACCACGATGCCGATGACGGGTTTTCAGGGCAGGATTACTTTCCCGAGGGGATGAAACGTCCGGTGCTGTACACGCCCGTCGAACGCGGATTCGAGCGCGAGCTGAAAAAGCGCGTCGACTGGTTCGCCGGCCTGCGCAAAAAACGCCGCGGACAGGAGGGGTGATGCAACCTTATGCCTACCTTCAGGTGGCGCTTGGCGGGGCCATCGGCGCGACCGCGCGCTTTGCCGTCTATCGCCTGATCGGGCTGACCGGCTTTCCGCTGGCCACGGTGGTGGTGAATGTGCTGGGGTCTTTTGTCATGGGGCTGTTGGTGGCGGTTCTGGCGGCGCGGGGCGGCAATGCGCTGGCGCCGCTGCTGATGACCGGCATTCTGGGCGGGTTCACGACATTTTCGACTTTCTCGCTGGACGCGCTGTCGTTATGGCAGCGCGGCGATCATGGCGCGGCCATGGTTTATGTTTGCGTCTCGGTCATGCTGTCGCTGGCGGCGGTGGTGGCCGGGCTTTCACTGGGACGGGGGATCATCGCATGAGCGGCGTCCAGACCATGCGCATCGGCGCGGATGAAGGCGATCAGCGGCTGGACCGCTGGCTGAAGAAACGGTTTCCGCAGCTGGGTCAGGGCATGATCGAAAAGCTGTGCCGGACGGGTCAGTTGCGCGTTGATGGCAGCCGCGTCAAGGCCAATACCCGCGTCGAGGCCGGGCAGGAGGTGCGCGTTCCGCCACTGCCCGATGCCGCGCCTCAGCCTGCGCGCGCGCGTGATGACGGGGCCGGGATCAGCCCGGCGGATGAGCGGATGATTCAGGCGGCGGTGCTGTGGAAGGATCAGCATATCATCGCGCTGAACAAGCCGCCGGGCCTGCCGTCGCAGGGCGGTTCGGGGCAGGGGAACCGGCATGTGGATGGCCTGTCGGCGGCATTGATGTTCGGCTATAAGGAAAAGCCCAAACTGGTGCACCGGCTGGACAAGGATACCTCGGGGCTGTTGCTGCTGGCGCGCACCGACCGGGTGGCGCGGCGCCTGTCCGAGGCGTTTCGCAACCGCACCACGCGCAAGATCTATTGGGCGGCGGTGGCGGGCGTGCCGCAGCCGCGCATGGGCACCATCCGTTACGGGCTGGTCAAGGCGCCCGGCGCGCATGGCGAAAAGATGCTGTGCATCCACCCCGGCAAGGTCAACGAGACCGAGGGCGCCAAGCGCGCCACCACCGATTACGCGGTGCTGGACAATCTGGCGACGCGGGCCAGTTGGTGCGCACTGGTGCCGGTGACCGGGCGCACGCATCAGCTGCGCGCGCATATGGCCGAACTGGGCCATCCGATTGTGGGCGATGGCAAATATGGCGGATCGGGTCAGGAAAACCTTGGGGATGGCTGGGGGGCGCAACTGGGCGGTGAAATCAGCCGCAAGCTGCATCTGCACGCCCGCCACCTGTCGTTTGACCACCCGATCACCGGCGAACGCATCACCCTGACCGCGCCCTTGCCCGACCACATGGCGCGCACATGGGCGACGCTGGGCTGGTCGGAAAAGGACGTGCCTGCCGACCCGTTCGAGGATCAGGCATGAAGCTTTTCATCTTTGACGTCGACGGCACGCTGGTCGACAGCCAGTCGGTGATCGTCGCCTCGATGGCCGATGGGTTTGCCGCTGCCGGGCTGGCGCCGCTGCCGCGCGATCAGGTGCTGTCGATTGTCGGGCTGTCGCTGCCGGTCGCGGTGGCGCGGCTGCTGCCCGATGCCGACGGGACGACCCATGACCGCGTGACCGAGGGCTATCGCCAGGGGTTTTTCGCCCGCCGCAAGACCGAGGAGATGCCATTATATCCGGGCGCAGCTGCCTGTCTGGACGCGCTGGTGCGTGACGACTGGCTGTTGGGTATCGCCACCGGCAAATCGCGGCGCGGTCTGGATGCGCTGATCGAACAGCAGGGCTGGCAGGGGCGGTTCATCACCACGCAGGCGGGCGATGAAAACCCGTCCAAACCATCGCCCCAGATGCTGTTTCAGGCGCTGCGCGACACCGGCGTTGCGGCGCAGGACACGGCGATGA
Organism: Paracoccus jiaweipingae; assembly: GCF_044335505.1. Lineage (NCBI taxonomy): Bacteria > Pseudomonadati > Pseudomonadota > Alphaproteobacteria > Rhodobacterales > Paracoccaceae > Paracoccus > Paracoccus jiaweipingae. Next base: position 21,045 of record NZ_JBISBS010000001.1, read on the forward strand.
TTGGCGACACGGTGTTCGACATTGAAATGGGCCGCGCGGCAGGGATCGCGGCCTTTGGCGCGGGCTGGGGCTATCACCCGCGGGCGGCGCTGGAACAGGCCGGGGCGGTGATGGTCGCGCCCGATTTCGCGGCGCTGACACAGGCATTGAAAGGCTGGGCCGATGGCTGAATGGAAGGCAAGGCGGTTCTGGAAATCGGCCACGGTGCGGCCGTCGGATGCGGGCTTTGAGGTCGCGCTGGACGACCGCCCGCTGCGCACGCCGGGCAAGCAGCCGCTGCATTTGCCGACACAGGCGCTGGCGCAGGCGGTGGCGCGGGAATGGGACGCGCAGGACGGGGTGATTGACCCCAACACCATGCCGCTGACCCGCGCCGCCAATTCCGCCATTGAAAAGGTCGCCCCGCAATTTGCCGCCGTGGCCGATATGCTGGCGGAATATGGCGGCACCGATCTGTTATGCTATCGCGCCGGGGCGCCGGCGGTGCTGGTGGATCAGCAGGCCGCTGGCTGGCAGCCGCTGCTGGACTGGGCGCGTGATGCGCTGGGGGCGGATCTGGCGGTCACAACGGGCATGATGCCCGTCGCCCAGGACCCGGCGGCGCTGGCGCGGCTGCGCGCGCATGTGCACGCGCTGGACGTGTTCGGCCTGACCGCGCTGCATGATCTGGTGACGCTGCCCGGATCGCTGGTTCTTGGGCTGGCGGTGATCCACGGTCGGCTGGATGCCGACAGCGCCCATGAATTGTCGCGCATCGACGAGGCGTTTCAGGCCAGCCAGTGGGGCGAGGATGCCGAGGCCAGCGCCGCCGCCGCCGCGCGGCTGGTGGCGCTGCGCGATGCCGCCCGGTTCTGGACCCTGTCGCGCCCGGCCTGAAGGCGCGGGCAGGGACCGTCCCGCAGCGGTGCTACACGGGGTCAGGGCGAAGGGCCGGAAAGGGGGCGCCCAAGTTTCTTGAACATGGGCGCGATCTTGGGCAGAATGTTGCTTGCGACAACCACAACAAGGGCGAATGCCCGACGTAAAGCGGACAATGATCCGCGTTCCTTCAGGAAGGACTTTATGATGAAAGCAAAGATGATTCTGGGTGCCGTGGTTGCGACCGCGCTGCCCGCTGGCGCCGCACTGGCCAATGAAGGCGAGACGCTGGCACAGGTCAAACAGCGCGGCGAACTGGTCTGCGGTGTGAACCAAGGTCTGGTGGGCTTTGCCGCGCCGGATGCGAATGGCAACTGGTCCGGCTTTGACGTGGCTGTCTGCAAGGCGCTGGCCGCCGCGGTTCTGGGCGATGCGGCCAAGGTCAAATATGTCCCCACCACCGGTCAGACCCGCTTTACCGCGCTGGCCTCGGGCGAGGTGGACGTGCTGGCGCGCAACTCGACCTGGACGTTTTCGCGCGATACCGATCTGAAATTCGATTTTATCGGGGTCAATTATTTTGACGGTCAGGGCTTTATGGTGCGCAAGGATCTGGGTGTGTCCAGCGCCAAGGAACTGGACGGCGCCACCATCTGTATCCAGACCGGCACCACGACCGAGCTGAACCTGGCCGATTACTTCAAGGCCAACAACATGAGCTATCAGCCCGTCAATATCGACAGCAATGCCGAGGGCGAGCAGCAATATCTGGCCGGGGCCTGTGATGCCTATACCACCGATGCATCCGGTCTGGCGGCAACCCGCGCGGCCTTTGCCGACCCGGAAAACCACATCATCCTGCCCGAGATCATCTCGAAAGAGCCGCTTGGCCCGCTGGTGCGTCATGGCGACAATAACTGGGGCGATATCGTGCGCTGGACGCTGTATGCGCTGATCGCCGCCGAGGAATATGGCGTCACATCGGCCAATATCGAGGAACTGGCGAAATCGTCGCAAAACCCCGAGGTCCAGCGGATGCTGGGCAGCACCGACGATCTGGGCAAGATGATCGGTCTGGACAAGGAATGGGCCAAGCGCGCCATCGCCGCCAGCGGCAATTACGGTGAAATTTTCGCCGCCACCATCGGTGAACAGACCCCGATCGGGCTGGCCCGTGGCCTGAATGCGCAATGGACGCAGGGTGGCCTGATGTATGCGATGCCCTTCCGCTGATCGCGCGGATCACATGACGGCAATGTGCGGCCACCGGTCGCGCATTGCCTGAAAAATCACACCGGACGGCACCCGCAGCGGTGAACCCGACGGACCACAGGGAAGACAGATGGAACAGGTTTCAGGCCCGGCGACCCCGCCGTTCCGGCCGTCCATGCTGATTTATGACCAGCGTTACCGCGCCATTACGATTCAGGTCGTGGTGTTCGTGCTGGTCATGGCGGCAGGGTGGTGGCTGATCGACAATACCCTTCGCAATCTGGCGGTGATGGGCAAGGATTTCAGTTTCGATTTCCTGTTCAGCCGCGCCGGATATGACATTCCGCAGGTGCTGATCCCCTATAGCCACGATGACACGCATCTGCGCGCCGCCGTGGTCGGGGTGCTGAACACAATTCTGGTGTCAGTGCTGGGCTGTATCGCGGCGACCTTTCTGGGCATCGCGGTCGGGGTGCTGCGGCTGTCGAATAACTGGCTGATCGCCCGGCTGATGACCATCTATGTCGAGATTTTCCGCAATATCCCGCTGCTTTTGTGGATTTTGGTGATCTTTGCCATCTTTACCGAGGTGATGCCCGCGCCATTGGCCTTTCGCGGCGACAGCCCTTCGGCGCAGATGCTGATGTTTGACAGCGTGGCGCTGACCAACCGCTATACCGCGATTCCGACGCTGGCGATGCATAACGACCCCGGCAGCCTGAACCTTGGCTGGCAGATCAGCGTCAATCTGGCCACGCTGGCCTTTGCGGGGGCGCTGCTGGCGGCGGTGCTGATCCGTCGGGGGCTGCATCGCTGGGCGCAGGGGGTGCAGGACCGTAGCGGCGAACGCCCGGTCATCTGGTGGATGGTGCTGGCGGTGTTTGCCCTGCCGCTGCTGGGGTTGATCTGGTATTTCGGTCTGCATTTCGAACGCCCGGCGCTGAAAGGCTTTAACTTTACCGGCGGCATCAATGTGTCGAACGGGCTGGTTGTTCTGTGGGCGGCGCTGACGCTGTATACCGGCGCCTTTATCGCGGAAATCGTGCGCGCGGGCATTTTGTCGGTCAGCAAGGGCCAGTCCGAGGCCGCCTTTGCGCTGGGGCTGGGGCCGCGCCGGACGATGAATCTGGTGATCCTGCCGCAGGCACTGCGGGTGATCGTGCCGCCGCTGATTTCGCAATATCTGAACCTGACCAAGAACAGCTCTCTGGCGATTGCGGTGGGTTACATGGACCTGAAAGGCACGCTGGGGGGCACCACGCTGAACCAGACCGGGCGAGAGCTGGAGGCCATGGTGCTGATGATGGCGATCTATCTGGTGCTGTCGCTGCTGATCTCGGGGGCGATGAATATCTATAACAACAGCGTCAAACTGAAGGAGCGGTGAGATGAGCGAGATCCACGCCCAAACCGTCCCCTTCCTGCGCGAAACCATGCTGCCGCCCGCCCCGCCCCCCGCGCGGCAGGCCGGGGCGGTCAGATGGCTGCGCGAGAACCTGTTTTCCGGCCCGCTGAACACCGTGTTGACGGTGCTGGGGGTGCTGATCGTCTGGTCGCTGCTGCGCACCGCGTGGCCGTGGCTGTCGCATTCGGTCTGGCACGCCGACAGCCTGCGCGAATGCCGCAGCATCATTGCCGCCAGCTTTGGCGAGGGCACGACCGGCGCCTGCTGGGCCATGCTGCGCGAGCGCTGGAACCAGTTCACCTTCGGCTTCTATCCGCCGGCGCTGTATTGGCGGCCCGTGCTGGCCTTTGCGCTGTTATTCGTGGCCCTGACCCCGGTGCTGTTTTCCGAACGCGCCGCCAATCGCCGCATCATTCTGGCGATCAGCGGTGGGCTGGGGCTGGCGCTGTCATGGGGGTTCGGGGCGCCGGTGCCGGCGCTGGCCCTGCTGGCGGCGGTGCTGGTGCTGGCGGTGGCACTGTCGGAAACCGGGGTGGGGCGGATGCTGGTGCTGACGGCGCTGTATCCGGCGGTGGCCTATTGGCTGTTATGGGGGGGCAGCATCTGGGGGCCGCTGCTGACGGTGCTGGGTTTTGGCATCGGCTATGGCCTGTTGCGGCTGCTGGCCAACCGCGCCTTCATTCTGGCGGTGGTGGTCGCGGTTCTGGCCACGGTGCTGTGGTGGCTGTATGCGGTGGCACCGATTGCGCGCGACCTTGGCAACCTGATGCCGCTGGGTCTGGCGCGGGTGACCTCGGACCAGTTTGGCGGCTTCCTGCTGTCGATCACCATCGGCGTGGCGGGCATCGCCATGTCGCTGCCGCTGGGGATCATTCTGGCGCTGGCGCGGCGGTCGGACATGCCGCTGGTCAAGATGTTCGCGGTGATGTTCATCGAATTCATCCGTGGGGTGCCGCTGATCGCGCTGTTGTTCGTGGCCTCGCTGCTGCTGAACTATTTCCTTCCGCCGGGGACCAGTTTCGACATCATCCTGCGGGTGGTGATCATGGTGACGCTGTTCGCCGCCGCCTATATGGCCGAGGTGATCCGCGGCGGGCTGGCCGCCCTGCCCAAGGGCCAGTACGAGGCCGCCGATGCGCTGGGGCTGGATTACTGGAAGGCGCAGCGGCTGATCATCCTGCCGCAGGCGCTGAAGATCAGCATTCCGGGGATCGTGTCCACCTTTATCGGCATGTTCAAGGACACCACGCTGGTGACCTTCGTGGGCCTGTATGACCCGCTGAAAGCCATGTCCGACACCGTGCGCGCCAGCATCGAATGGAAAGGCATCTATTGGGAGCCTTACATCTTTGTCGGCGTCGTTTTCTTCATCCTGTGCTTTGGCATGTCGCGCTATTCCATGTTCCTGGAGCGCCGGCTGAAGCGCGATCATCATTAAGGGGGCGGGGATGAGCGAACCGCATTTCGACCGCGATATCGACACCAGCCGCATGTGCGTCAGCGACGAAGTGGCGATCCGGATCGCCGGCATGAACAAATGGTATGGCGCGTTTCACGTCCTGCGCGACATCGACCTGACGGTCTGCAAGGGGGAACGCATCGTCATTGCCGGGCCGTCCGGGTCGGGAAAATCGACGCTGATCCGCTGTATCAACCGGCTGGAGGAACACCAGACCGGCAGCATCGTGGTGGACGGGATCGAGCTGACCTCGGACATCAAGAATATCGACAAGGTGCGGTCCGAGGTCGGTATGGTGTTTCAGCATTTCAACCTGTTCCCGCATCTGACGGTGCTGGAAAACTGCACGCTGTCCCCGATCTGGGTGCGCAAGATGCCGCGCAAACAGGCCGAGGAACTGGCGATGCATTATCTGGAAAAGGTGCGCATCCCCGAACAGGCGGGCAAATACCCCGGCCAGTTGTCAGGCGGCCAGCAACAGCGCGTCGCCATCGCCCGCAGCCTGTGTATGCAGCCCAAGATCATGCTGTTCGACGAGCCGACCAGCGCCCTGGACCCCGAGATGATCAAGGAGGTTCTGGACACCATGATCGAACTGGCCGAGGACGGCATGACCATGCTGTGCGTCACGCATGAGATGGGTTTTGCGCAGGCGGTGGCGAACCGGGTGATTTTCATGGATCAGGGGCAGATCGTGGAACAGAACAACCCGCATGATTTCTTTAACAACCCGCAATCCGACCGGACCAAGCTGTTCCTGAGCCAGATTCTGGGGCATTGACGCCGCAGGCGGGGGCGTGCGCCGCCCCCGCACCCCCGGCGGGGTATTTTGACAACGAAGAAGGGGCCGCGAAGGCCCCTTTTTCATGCCCCGAAGCCATAGGTTTCGGTGACATAGTCGATGTCTTTATCGCCGCGTCCCGACAGGTTGATCAGGATCGACTTGCCGGGGTTTTTGGGGGCCTCGCGGATGGCGAAGGCGACGGCATGGGCGCTTTCGAGGGCGGGGATGATGCCTTCGCGGCGCGACAGGCGATAAAAGGCGTCGAGGGCCTCTTTGTCATTGGCGCTGGTATAGCTGGCGCGGCCGGTGCGATACAGATGCGCATGTTCCGGCCCCACGCCCGGATAGTCCAGCCCCGAGGCGACCGTATGCACCGGCGCCGGTTCGCCCTTGTCATCTTTCAGAACCATGGTGCGAAAGCCGTGGATGTCGCCATCTTCGCCATAGGTGATGGTGGCGGCATGATCGCCAAGGCTGGATGAGGTGCCCGCCGGTTCGACCCCGTAAAGTGCGACGTCGGAATCCTCGATAAAGCCGGCGAACATGCCCATCGCGTTGGACCCGCCGCCCACGCAGGCCGCGACCATGTCGGGCAGGTTGCCGGTCATGTCCAGAAACTGTTCGCGGGCCTCGATGCCGACGACATGCTGAAAATCGCGCACGATGCGCGGGAAAGGGTGTGGCCCCACGACCGAGCCGATGGCGAACAATGCCGTATCGGCCTGGTCGATATAACTGGCGAAACAGCTGTCCACGGCCTCTTTCAGGGATCGTCCGCCAAAGCCCACCGGCACGACATTGGCGCCAAGCAGCTTCATCCGGGTGACGTTCGGGGCCTCTTTGGCGATGTCGATTTCGCCCATGTGGATTTCGCATTCCATGCCGAAATAGGCCGCTGCCGTGGCCAGCGCAACGCCGTGCTGGCCAGCACCGGTTTCGGCCATCAGCTTGGTTTTGCCCATGAATTTGGCCAGCAGCGCCTCGCCCATGCAGTGGTTCAGCTTATGCGCGCCGGTGTGGTTCAGATCCTCGCGCTTGGCATAGATCTGGGCACCGCCAAGTTCGGCAGACAGGTTCTTGAGGTAGCTGACAGGCGTCGGGCGGCCCTGAAAATGTTTGCGGATATGGCGCAGTTCCGCAATGAAATCAGCCGAATGCGAGATGCGGTCATAGGCTTCGGCAATGGCTTTGAAATGCGGTTTAAGCGCGGGGGCCAGTTGCGCACCGCCATAATCCCCGAAAAAGCCATCACGCGTCGGGGTTGATTTCAGATAACCCATATTTCCCTCTTGTCGTTAACGTCGCCCGTCGAAGCGGGTGAAATCCAGCACGCTGCCGCTGCGCGGTGTCAGCTGTGACCAGTCGTCGATCTGAAAGTCGACAACCAGCGTCGCCGCGGTGGGATAGCGGCGAAAAGCAGGGTCCACCGGCACCCGCGCAGGCAGCATCGCCGCCAGTTCCGCGATGCCCGGATTATGGCCGATCATCATCACCGTCTGCGCCTGCGCGGTTTTCAGCACCCGCAGCATCATGTCGGGCGCGGCGTGATACAGCGCCTGTTCAACCCGCAATTCCGGCAGGGTTTCGAACGCCGCCAGCGCGGCGCGGTCCCAGGTTTCGCGGGTGCGGGCGGCGGTCGAGCACAGGACCTCTTCGGGGTCATAGCCACGGCTGGCCAGCCAGTCGCCCAATTCACGCGCCGCGCGCCGGCCCCGCGCGTTCAGCGGCCGGTCGTGGTCCGGCATCAGCGGGTCGTCCCAGGCCGATTTGGCGTGGCGGGTCAGGATCAGGCGGCGATACCCCAAAGACGTCATTATGGACCTCGGAACATGGTTCGGATCATGCAAGCGTGACACGCTTGTCACGCTGCGGCAAGCGCCTGCGCGGGGTCACAGCGATTGTTCGCCCTGTCGCAGCCCATGCGGACGGACCCGTGGCTGGCTTGACCGGATCAGGCTGCCGGCCCCGTGTTCGGTGAACAATTCCAGCAAAACGGCGTGTTTGACGCGCCCGTCAAGGATAACCACCGCGCGCACGCCGTCCTCAAGCGCCTTCAGCGCGGTCTCGGTCTTGGGGATCATGCCGCCGGCGATCACGCCATCGGCGGTCATTTGCCGCACCTGCTGGGGGCTGAGCTGGGTCACTACCTGACCCGTATCATCCTTGACCCCCGACACATCGGTCAGCAGCAACAGCCGGTCGGCCCGCAACGCCCCGGCGATGGCCCCGGCGGCGGTGTCGCCATTGACGTTGAAGGTTTCGTTATCGGCCATGCCGGTGGCAACAGGCGCGATGACCGGGATCATCCCGGCGCTGTAAAGGTCGCGGATGATCTGGACGTTCATCTCGACCGGGCGGCCGACAAAGCCCAGTTCAGGGTCGTCCGCCTCGCAGACCATCATGTCGTCATCCTTACCGCTGATGCCGACGGCGCGGCCACCGGCGTCGTTGATGGCCTGAACGATGCGCTTGTTGACCAGCCCCGACAGCACCATTTCCACAACCTGCACGGTTTCCTTGGTGGTCACCCGCTTGCCGCGCACGAAATGGCTGTCGATCCCCAGCTTGCCAAGCAGTTCGTTGATCATCGGGCCGCCGCCATGGACCACCACCGGGTGGATGCCGACCTGTTTCATCAGCACGATATCGCGGGCGAATTCGGCCATATCGGCATCGTCGCCCATTGCATTGCCACCGAATTTGACCACCACCACGGCATCGGCATAGCGCTGCATATAGGGCAGGGCTTCGGACAGGGTGCGGGCGGTGGCGGTCCAGTCAAGCGTCATGTTCTGTTTTCTCATTTCGGCGGCCTTTTCTGACTGGCGACAGGTTAACGGGCGTGCTGGTCCCTGCCAAGCGCCTTCGCCGCATATTGCAGCCGCCCGCCCGCGGCCCTAGCCTGCGGCGGCGATCCGGGGTGCGGCCCCGGCTGAAAAGGGGGTGCCAGATGAGCCACCGCAAGACCTTGCTGCTGACCGGGGCCAGCCGTGGCATCGGCCATGTCACCGCACAGCGTTTCGCCCGCGAGGGCTGGCGCGTCATCACCTGCGCGCGGAATGCGCTGGCCGATGACTGTCCGTGGTCCACCCCCGAGGATCACATCCGCATCGACCTGTCCGACCCCGCCGACACCATCAACGTGATCGAGGCCATTCGCGAACGTCTGGACGGGCGGCTGGACGCGCTGGTCAACAATGCCGGTGTGTCGCCCAAAGGGCCGAATGGCGAAAGGCTGAACAGTATCGACACCGATCTGATGATCTGGGGGCAGGTGTTTCACGTCAACTTCTTTGCCCCCATCGTGCTGGCGCGCGGCTTTCGCGACGAACTGGCGGCGGCGAAGGGGGCGGTGGTGAATGTGACCTCGATCGCGGGCAGCCGGGTGCATCCGTTCGCGGGTGCGGCCTATGCGACCTCGAAAGCGGCGCTGGCCGCGCTGACGCGGGAAATGGCGCATGACTTCGGGCCGCTGGGGGTGCGCGTCAATGCCATTGCCCCCGGTGAGGTCGAAACCTCGATCCTGTCGCCGGGCACCGAAAAGATCGTGCGGACCCTGCCATTGCGGCGTCTGGGCCAGCCGTCCGAGGTGGCCGAAGTGATCTGGTTTCTGTGTTCGGATGGCGCCAGCTATGTCACCGGCACCGAGATCGAGGTCAATGCCGGCCAGCATGTCTGAGGGCCAGCAGATCCGAACGGCAGCAGGCCCGAACGGTCAGTCCGTGGTCAGCCCGGCGATAATGGCGCGCAGCGTGGCGATGCCCTGCGATTTGTCGGACGAGGTCACGACCAGCTCGGGATAGGCGGCGGGGTGTTTCTGAAGCTCGGCCTCGACCTGCGCCAGCGTTTGCGCCATGGCCTGCGGGCCAATCTTGTCGGCCTTGGTCATCACCACCTGAAACGGCACGGCGGACCGGTCCAGCAGGGTCATGATCTCGTGATCGACGGGTTTGACGCCGTGGCGCGAATCAATCAGGCAAAACGCGCGGCGCAGGGTTGGGCGCCCGGCCAGATAGGCCTTCAGCAGCGCCTGCCATTTGGCCACCACCGCCACCGGCGCCTTGGCAAAGCCATAGCCCGGCAGGTCGACCAGATAAGCGCGGTCATCCAAGGCGAAATAGTTGATTTCCTGCGTCCGGCCCGGCGTATTCGATGCCCGCGCCAGTCCTTTTCGCCCGGTCAGCGCGTTGATCAGGCTGGATTTCCCGACATTCGAGCGTCCGGCGAAACAGACCTCGGGGCGGTCGGCCGGGGGCAGGCCGTCCATGGCGACCACGCCCTTGACGAAATCGACCGGCCCGGCGAACAGCAGGCGGGCCTCCTCGGCGCGGTCGGCTTCGGGTTCGGGGGCTTGGGGAAAGGCGACTTTCACGACGCGACCTCGTCTTCAAGGGCGATCTCGCCCGGTTGGATAACCTCGGCATAGATGCCGAAGGCGCGGTCGCCATTCACCTGCGCCAGCAGGGCCAGCATATCGGTATCGGGCTGGCCGGTGCGGCTGTCGACATGGGTGGCGGCGCAGCGGTTGATCGGTTCGACCACGCGCAGCCGGGCAGGGCCGATGCGCAGGGTCTGCCCCATCATCCCGCGTTCGGCCCATGGCTGCCAGCCACGCACCCACAGATTGCCGCGCCAGCGATCGGTGCCGAAATCGCGCCCCCCCGCCTGTGACAGCGCAGCAAGGCTGTCCAGCGACAGGACCGAGATATAGGGCTGGGGCACATCGGTCAGCGCCTGCGGCCCACGCAGCAATTGCGCCGGGGCGGGCTTGTCAGCGGGCCAGAACGGCGCCAGCCAGTCCAGCAGCTGCGCGCCCCCGGTCGCGGGGTCAAAGACCAGCGGTTCAGCACGGGGGTGGGTCAGGCGCAGCCGCCCGTTCTGCCAGCCGCCGCGAATGGCCTGAAGGTCAGGGGCCGCCGCACCGCGCAGAAACGCCGCCTTGGGCAGCCATTTCGTCAGCGCCCCGTCTTGCAGATGCGACAGGGCCGCCGCGTGCAGCACGGCCCATTCGCGGTCGCCCGGCAGCGGCTGCGCCACCGACAGCGCGACGCGGTCCAGCGTCTCGCCGCCGATGGATTTGACCGGAAACCGGTCGATCCGCGCCAGACGGGCGGTCATTTTCGCCGCACTTTCAGGCTGTCTTTGATATTGCCGAACAGCTGCGGCGGGTGACCATGCATCGACATGATGGTGTATTGCTGGATGATGGTGATGATGTTGTTGGTGATCCAGTACAGCACCAGCCCGGCGGCAAAGCCCCCCAGCATGAACATGAACACCCACGGCATCCACGCAAAGATCATCTTTTGCGCGGGGTCGGTGGGGGCGGGGTTCAGCTTTTGCTGCACCCACATGCTGATGCCCAGAATGATCGCCAGCACCGGCAGCGAGAAGGTGTGCAGCAGGGTGCCCTGCGCCGGCGCATCCCAGGGCAGCAGACCAAACAGGTTCAGCAGGCTGGTGGGGTCGGGGGCCGAAAGGTCGCGGATCCAGCCAAGCCAGGGCGCGTGGCGCAGCTCGATCGTGACGAAAATCACCTTGTAGAGCGAAAAGAAGATCGGGATCTGCAACAGCATCGGCAGGCAGCCTGCGGCGGGGTTGACCTTTTCCCGCTTGTAAAGGGCCATGACCTCTTGCTGGTATTTCATCTTGTCATCGCCGGTGCGTTCTTTCAGCGCCTCCATCTGGGGCTGCAATTCGCGCATCCTGGCCATCGAGATATAGGATTTGCGGGCCAGCGGGAACACCAGCGCCTTCAGCACGAAGGTCAGGGCGATGATCGACCAGCCCATATTGCCGATAAAGCCATGCAGCCAGTGCAGCACGCTGAAGATTGGCTTGGTCAGGAAATAGAACCAGCCCCAGTCGACCGCATCCACAAAGCGGGCGATGCCGGGCGTTTCCTGATAGCCGCGCAAGGTCTCGACAACCTTGGCGCCCGCGAACAGATAAGTGGTCGAGGAGGCGCTGTTGCCGGGGGTGACGGTCTGAACCGGCAGCCGGGCCTCGGTCTGATAGATATCGGCGCCCGGCGCGTATTTGATGACCGAGCGGAAGGGCTGACCCGGCGCGGGCGCCAGCGTGGTCATCCAGTATTTGTCGGTAAAACCGATCCAGCCGTTTTCCGCCACATCCGCGATCTTGGCGCGGCCTTCGGCGCCGGCCTGATCGAAATCGGCAATGCTTTTGTATTTTTCCTCATCCAGCTTGCCGTCGGACATGGCGATGGCGCCCTCGTGCAGGACAAAGAAATTCTGGGTATCAGGCGTACCGTGGCGGGCGATGATGCCATAGGGCGCCGCGCTGAACGCGGCAGTGCCGTTATTGGTGAGCGATTGGCTGACGGTGAACAGGAACTTGTCGTCGATCTGGAAGCTGCGGCGGAAGACCTGCCCGGCGCCATTGTCCCAGACCAGCGTCACCGGCTTGCCCGGTGCCAGCGTGTCGCCGGATTCGACCGACCACAGGGTGCCCGGACCGGGGACCAGCGACGGGTCGGTGCCCGCCGCGGGGGACCAGCCATACACCGCGTAATAGGGTTTGGTCAGCGGGCCTTGCGCCGCGTCGTCCGGCTGACCGCCCGTGGGCGACAACAGCCGGACGAAAGGCGATTTCGGGTCCAGTGCTTCGCGGTAATCGGCCAGCAGCAGATCGTCCACACGACCGCCCGCCAGCGAGATCGAGCCTTTCAGCGAGGGGGTGTCGATCTGAACCCGTCCGGCGGCGGCGACCTTGTCGTCGGAACCGGCGGTGGTTGCCGCAGGCGCCGTTGTCCCGGTCTGGGCCGAGGGGGCCTGCGGGCTGTCCGGCGCGATCTGGGCGGTTTGCGTTGCCGGTTCGGGCTGGTTGGGCTGTTCAGGGGCGAAAACAGTATACCAGACCACGATCACCAGAAACGACAGCACCGTCGCCAGGATCAGATTGCGGTTGTTATCGTCCATTGCGTCACCGTCTCGCGTGGGGGAAATGCTGGGCCGGTTCAACAGAAGGGGCACCGAAAGGTCAAGTGCTGTGAGGCCTTTCGGGGTGTTTTACGGCATTTTGAGGGCGTTCAGACCCCTTGCTGCCGTCATTGCGGGTCTGCGCCCCTAGCTGGCGATGTTGCGCAGGCGGGGCAGTTCGCCCTGACGGTTGTCATGACATTGCAGGAAGGTCATGGTCTGGGCCAGCGTCAGCGGGGCCGCGATGGCATAGCCCTGCACCTCGTGACAGCCGATCTGGGCCAGAAAATAATGCTCGTCCCGCGTCTCGACCCCTTCGGCCACCACATGCAGGTCCAGATGATCGGCCAGCGCCAGAATGGCCAGAATCATCCGCTGACGTTCAGGGTCGTCGGCACAGCCGGTGATAAAGCTGCGGTCGATCTTGAGGCGCTGGGCACTGAACTGGCGAATGCTGTCCAGCGTGGTGCATCCGGTGCCGAAATCGTCAAGGTCAATGCGACAGCCTGCCCGCGCCAGCCGACGCAGGTTGTCGATGCAGGTTTCATCCGCGTTCAGCGGGTTCAGGTGTTCGGGCACCTCGATCACCAGACGGCTGGCCCCCACCTCGAGCCGGTCAAGTTCCCACAGGATGAAATCGACGAAAGCCGGCTGTCTGAGGTCGTGCGGCGAGACATTGATCGACACGGTCGGCACCCGCCACCCGGCCTTTTCCCAGCTGCGCAGCGCCGACAGCGCCTGCGTCAGCATGGCCTGCGTCAGCTGGATGTGATCGGCGGCGCTGAGGGCGGGCAGGAACTGGCCCGGCGCGACGATGCCCTGTGCCGGGTCGTCAATGCGTGCCAATGCCTCGAACCCGGTGACGGTGCCGGTGTCACAACAGATCTGGGGCTGGAAATAGGCCAGCAGCCGTCCCGAGGCGATCAGCGAAGTCATGTCGTTGCGCCGGGGAATGATGGACTGTCCTGACGGTCCGGGCTGGTGTGCGCAGACCCCCGGCACCGGGTGGCCGCGCCCCGGCTGCGACCGGCGGGAAAGGCGGTCGGAACCGAGGCGAAGCAGGCGGGAAAACAAAGCAATCATTACAAAAACCACGGGCTGAGTTGTCAGGACATCCCACCCATACCCCCAAAAGGTTTTTGTTCCGTTAAAGTTCCCCCAAATTCGGGACCGGATTTTCATTAAAATTCGAACGATCCGTGCCGGCCTGCGGCATCAGCGCCGCAAAATCGAACAGTTTCGGATCGGCCAGATGCGAAGGCCGGGTGTTCATCAGCGCCCGGAACATCACCTGACGCCGCCCCGGCGTGCGCTTTTCCCAGTCGTCCAGCAGCGCCTTGACCTGCATCCGTTGCAGGCCTTCCTGACTGCCGCACAGGTCGCAGGGGATGATCGGGTAATGCATGGCGCGGGCGAATCGGTCACAGTCGGCCTCGGCTACGAAGGCCAGCGGGCGCAGGACAAACAGATCGCCTTCCTCGTTCAGCAGCTTGGGCGGCATGGTTGCCAGCCGCCCGCCGTGAAACAGGTTCATGAAGAAGGTTTCCAGAATATCGTCGCGGTGATGCCCCAGCACGACGGCGGTGCAGCCCTCTTCGCGGGCAATGCGATACAGGTTTCCGCGCCGCAGCCGCGAACACAGCGAACACATGGTTCCGCCCGGCGCGATCTTGTCGGTGACGATGGAATATGTGTCCTGATATTCAACGCGATGGGTGACGCCGCGTTCGGTCAGAAACGCCGGCAGCACGGTCGAGGGAAAGCCCGGCTGACCCTGATCGAGGTTGCAGGCCAGCAAATCGACCGGCAGCAGCCCGCGCCATTTCAGTTCATGCAGAATCGCCAGCAGGGTATAGCTGTCCTTGCCGCCCGACAGGCAGACCAGCCAGCGGTCGCCGGGGCGGGCCATGGCATAGGTGTCGATGGCGGCGCGCACCTCCCGGACCAGACGTTTGCGCAGCTTGCGAAACTCGGTCGAGGTGGGGGCGCCGTGAAACAGCGGGTGGATCTCGGCCGCGATGTCATGGGCCAGATCGTCTTGGGCGTCACTCATGCGGATACCAGTTTTGCGATGGTCCAGCCGGTCAGGGCGATCAGCCCCAAAGCGGCGATGATAATAACGGCCAGCCCCAGCCAGACCCGCCGTGGCCGGTCAGTCATGATGCCCACCGCAACGGTCAGGACCGTGGTCACAGCGACCCGGCGGCACCGGGTCATAGCCATGCCCGCCCCACGGGTTGCAGCGGATGATGCGCCGCGCCGCCAGCCAGCCGCCACGCAGGGCGCCGTGCTTTTCCAGCGCCTCCAGCGCATAGGCCGAACAGGTCGGCTGAAAGCGGCAGCCATGGCCGATCCAGGGCGACAGCAGCAGGCGATAGGCGCGCACGGGCAGCGAAAAAACATAGGCCAGCGGTGTCATGCATCCCCCTTGCCGCCATCCGGGGCGGGTCCGCGCGGGGCATGGATGCGGCCAAGCGCCTGTCGCAGATCGTCCAGCAGGGCGGCGAAATCGCGGTTGATGGTGCTGTCGGGGCGGCCAACCAGAACATAGTCCCAGCCCGGATGTGCGGCCTGTGGCAGGATCTGGCGCGCGACCTCGCGCAGGCGGCGCTTGGCGCGGTTGCGCGCAACCGCGTTTCCCAGCTTTTTCGAGCAGGTATAGCCAATGCGAATCGACGCATCGCCGGTTTCGGACGGGTCGCGGCGGCGGGCCTGCAACAGAAAGCCCGGCATCCCCTGACGACGCGCGCGTGCGGCGCGCAGAAAATCGGCGCGCTGGCGCAGCACGGTGATCGCCGGGGGCGATGCGGGGGCCGATACAGGCGGGGCCGACGCAGGAAAAGCCGCCGCGCCCGACCCGGACGGCTGGCCTTTCGGTTCAGCGGCACGGTGCAGGCGCGGCGGCATCATCCGGTCAGTCGGCGGGGGTGACCCCGCCAGCATTGTCAGGCCGACAGACGCTTGCGGCCCTTGGCGCGGCGGGCGTTCAGCACGCGGCGACCGCCTTTGGTTGCCATGCGGGCGCGAAAGCCGTGACGGCGCGCGCGAACAAGGTTCGACGGCTGGAAAGTGCGCTTCATTGATCCACTCCGGTTTGCGGTGGCGCACAGGCAACAGGACAAGGCCCTGCGCAACGCGCCGGTTATTCGAAGCCCGGTGGATAGGCGAGGCTTGTGCCCAAGTCAACCGTCATGGCAAAACTTTGCTGCATGGAACCGCCCCGACCGCGCATTTGTTTCAAAGCGGGGCGTCTGAGGTTAGGACTTGCGTAACCATACGCACGTCCCGGAGGATTATGAAGCTGAATACTTTGTCAGGGCGATTCGCCGCGGTCACGATTATTTTCGTGCTGCTGGCCGAATTGTTCATTCTGGTCCCGTCGCTGGCCAACTTCCGGCTGGACGAGCTTGAATCGCGGCTTGAGCGCGCGCAGATCGCCAGCCTTGCACGGTTGACGACGGATGATTCGCTGTCAGGCGATGTCGAATCCGAGCTGTTGCAGAATGCCGGCGTGTTCAACGTGGTGCTGCGGCGCAATGACGTGCGGCAACTGGTGCTGGCCTCGCCGCTGCCGCAGCCGATTTCCGCGACCTATGACCTGCGTGAAATGACCATGATTCAGGCGATGCATGACGCGCTGCTGCAATTGTGGCAGCCGGGCAACCAGATCGTGCGGGTCATTGGCCAGCCGGTCAACGGCGCCGGGCAGCTGATCGAGATCACCACCGCCACCGCCCCGCTGCGGCAGGCGATGGTCGAATTCGGGCTGCGGCTGCTGACCCTGTCGGCGGCGTTTTCCATCCTGACCGCGCTGCTGCTGAATTTCGCTGCGCAGCGCCTGATCGTGTGCCCGATTCGCCGCGTTGTCGACCACATGGCCGCCTATGCCCATGCGCCGCAGGATGCGCGCGCCATCATTGCCCCCACCGCCCGCGTGGCCGAACTGCGCGAGGCCGAATCGGCGCTGGCGGCAATGCAGACCACGCTGACGCTGGCGCTGAAGCAAAAGGACCGGCTGGCGCAGCTGGGGCAGGCAGTGGCCAAGATCAGCCACGATCTGCGCAACATCCTGACCACATCGCAGATCTTTGCCGACCGGCTTGAGGACAGCGCTGACCCCGCCGTGCGCCGCGCCGCGCCCAAGCTGCTGAACTCGATCAGCCGCGCGGTCAATCTGTGCGAAACCACGCTGGCCTTCGGCAAGGCCGAGGAACCGGCCCCCACGCTGTCGCGCTTTGGGCTGGCCCCTCTGGTCCAGGAGGTGGCCGAGGCCGAAACCCTTGGCGGCAGTGGCGGGATCGAGTTCATTCTGGACATCCCCCGCACCCTGACCGTGCGCGCCGACCGCGAACAGCTGTATCGCGTGCTGTCCAACCTGACCCGCAACGCCCGGCAGGCGATCGAGGGCACCGGCCAGCCCGGCACCATCGAGATCGGCGCCGGGGAAGGCGATTCGGAATGGTGGATACGGCTTGGCGATACCGGGCCGGGCCTGCCGCAGAAGGCGCGCGAGGATCTGTTCCGCCCCTTTGCCGCCGGCGGTCGCAAGGGCGGCACCGGTCTGGGCCTTGCCATCGCGTCCGAACTGATCGCCGGGCATGGCGGTCGTCTGGATCTGGTGCGCAGCGATGCCGAAGGCACGGAATTCATGATCCATCTGCCCCGCGATCTGGTCATCAACCCGTCGCTGGCGGCGGTGCTGGAAGAAAATTCGCAAATCTGATCTTTTCCTCTTGCCAACCCCCACCACCGGGGTTAGTTAGCCGCCCTACAGCGGACCCGTAGCTCAGCTGGATAGAGCACCAGACTACGAATCTGGGGGTCGGGCGTTCGAATCGCTCCGGGTCCGCCATTTCTTTTCCAGACATTTTCAGACGCGGCGCTTTGCGACATCAGCTTGACGTCAAAGCATTTGGTGCGCTTTGCGGCCTGTCTGTCATGCCGCGTTGCACGGGTCTGTGCAGGCCGCTGCGACACCCCGGCTGTGGGCATGGTTGAATACGCTCGGCAAGGCGCCATTTTTTCCGTCGTTATGCTTGCTGTCCGGGGGCGCGGCTGTCTGGTTGCGCGATGGGTGCCTCTATATCCGACAAAAATAATTTGACAAAACTGATCAAAAACGTCAGGTTGCCGGTGTTGAATCAAGGAATTGTGGGGGCCCTATGAAAACGACCCGTTTCCCGCTTGCGGCGATCCTGCTGTGTGGCACCGCTGCCGGCGCGCTGGCGGCTGACGCCACGCCCGATGCCGTTGTTACCCATTACGCCGATATTGCCGCCGCCGCTTATGGCGACAGCCTTGGCGCTGCGCAGGGGCTGAAACAGGCCGTGGACGCCTTTGTGGCTGCGCCTTCGGCGGAAACGCTGACCGCCGCGCGCAAGGCCTGGACCGCTGCGCGCGTGCCCTATCAGCAGACCGAGGCGTTCCGGTTCGGCAATGCCATCGTCGATGACTGGGAAGGCCGCGTGAATGCTTGGCCCCTTGACGAGGGGCTGATCGACTATGTCGCGGAAGACACCCCCAGCGCCGAAGATAACGAACTGGCGCAGCTGAACATTATCGCCAACCCATCGCTGACCGTGGGCGCCGATACGGTCGACGCGTCCGCGATCACCCCCGATCTGATCCGCCACCTGCACGAGGCTGGCGGGATCGAGGCGAATGTCGCATCCGGCTATCATGCGATCGAATTTCTGCTGTGGGGGCAGGACCTGAACGGCACCGGTCCCGGTGCGGGCGACCGCCCCTATACCGATTTCGTGCAGGGCGGGGATTGCACCGGTGGCAATTGCGACCGCCGCGCCGATTATCTGGTTGCCGCGACCGATCTGCTGATCGCGGATCTTGAGGAAATGGTCGCCAACTGGTCCGCCGATGGCGCCGCGCGCAAGGGTGTCACCGACGACCCCAAGGCCGGGCTGAACGCCATGCTGACCGGCATGGGCAGCCTGTCCTATGGCGAGCAGGCGGGCGAGCGGATGAAGCTGGGCCTGATGCTGAACGACCCCGAGGAAGAGCATGACTGTTTCTCGGACCAGACGCATTTCAGCCATTATTATGACGGTCTGGGCATTCAGAACGTCTATCTGGGGCGCTATGTCCGCACCGACGGCACCGAACTGACCGGTCCTTCGCTGTCTGAACTGGTGGCGGCCAGCGATCCGGCGGTCGATGCCGCGCTGAAGGACGATCTGTCGGCCACCATGCAGGCCCTGACCGCGCTGCGCGACAAGGCCGAGGGCGGCATGGCCTATGACATGATGCTGGCGCCCGGCAATGCCGAGGGCGAGGCCGCCATCATGGCGGGCGTGGACGGGCTGGTGAAACAGACCAAATCCATCGAACGCGCGGTCGCCGCGCTGGGGCTGAACAGCATTGCGTTTGAAGGTTCGGACAGCCTCGACAACCCCAATGCCGTGTTCCAGTAAAAAGGGATAATCGCCATGATGGTCTGTCACTGTATGCAGATCAGCGATCACGACATTCGCGCTGCGGTCCGCTGGATGCGGTCCGCGGACCCCGACACCATCGTGACGCCCGGCAAGATCTATCACGCGCTGGGCAAGCGGGCTGATTGTGGCGGTTGTATGAAATTGTTTGTCTCGACCATGCGGGCATCCGATGGCTATGCTGTCGAGACCGGGCAGCCCGCAGTGCCGGCCATTCTGACCGGAATGCGCAGGGCCGCCCATGGCTAATTGAAAGGACGTATCATGAAAGGCGACGCAAAGGTTGTTGAATACCTTAACGCAGCACTTCGTTCGGAACTGACCGCGGTCAGCCAGTACTGGCTGCATTACCGCCTGCAAGAGGACTGGGGCTATGGCCGCATTGCCGACAAGTCCCGCGCCGAATCCATCGAGGAAATGAACCACGCTGACCGCCTGATTCAGCGCATCATTTTCCTTGAGGGCCACCCGAACCTGCAAAAGCTGGACCCGCTGCGCATCGGCCAGACCATCCGCGAAACGATGGAGGCCGATCTGGCCGGCGAACACGATGCCCGCACCCTGTATATCGAGGCCCGCGACCACTGTGAAAAGGTCGGGGATTATGTCTCGAAGGCGTTGTTCGAGGATCTGATCGCGGATGAGGAAGGCCATATCGACTTCCTCGAAACCCAGATCAGCCTGCATGACCGCCTGGGCGAGCAGAATTACGGCCTGCTGAACGCCAAACCGGCAAACGAGGCCGAATGATCACCACGCGCGGCGGGCACTGGCCCGCCGTTGCCGTTTCACGGACATGCCCCATGACTTCCCGCTTTCTGACCCGTGCCCTGCTGTCGCTTGGTGCCGTGCTGTCGGCGTCGCTGGCGCTGGCCGATGATGCCGCCGATGCGGTGCGCGCCGCCCCGGCCACGCCGGAACCCGCCACCCGCGCCGACTGGCGCACCGAGCCGCATCTGAACATCGTTCCCCGCACCAGTGCCGAGGCCGCGCGCATTGCCCGTGTCACCGCCCCGACGAGTGATTTCACCGCCCCCGAGGCGTTCGAACAGAACCCCGCCGGCGCCGCGACCACGCGCTATATCCCGACGGCGGACGCGTTTTCCCAGTTCTCGGACAATATGCCGTTCGAGGACGAGATGAATTTCAAGCTGGGCAATGGCATTTTCCGCAAGCTGTGGGTGGGGGCGCCGTCCTCGACCCGTGGCAGCGACGGGCTGGGACCGCTGTATAATGCGCGGGCCTGTCAGAACTGTCACATCAAGGACGGGCGCGGCCATCTGCCCAAGGGGCCGGATGACAGCCGCGTCTCGGCCTTTCTGCGGCTGTCGGTGCCGGGCGGGCCGGATCAGCCCGCTATTCCGGGTTATATTCCCACCCAGCCGGACCCGGTCTATGGCGGCCAGTTGCAGGATCTGGCGCTTGAGGGTTATCTGGCCGAGGCACGGATGGGCATCACATGGTCCGACCTGCCGGTCACGCTGGACGATGGCACGGTGGTGGTGCTGCGCCAGCCGTCCTATTCCGTCGACGCGCCCAATTACGGCCCGGTTCATGCCGATCTGATGATCTCACCACGGGTGGCGCCGCAGATGATCGGGCTTGGCCTGCTGGAGGCCGTGCCGGTGGCCGATATTCTGGCTTTGGCTGACCCACAGGACAGCGATGGCGACGGTATTTCCGGGCGTCCCAATATTGTCTGGTCGCATGAATATGACCGCCCGATGCTGGGGCGTTTCGGTCTGAAAGCCGGGGCGCCGACCATCAAGCACCAGTCAGCAGGCGCGTTTGCCGGGGATATGGGGCTGTCAAACCCGCTGTTTCCCGACCCGTCCGGCGAATGCACCACGGCGCAGACAGACTGTCGCACCGCCCCGGCCGGGCAGGAACCCGGAATCCGTGACGGGCTGGAGGTTGACAGCCAAAGCCTTGACCTTGTGACGTTTTATTCGCGCAATCTGGCGGTTCCGGCGCGGCGCAATCTGGATGACCCGCAGGTGCTGCGCGGCAAGGAAATCGCCTATGCCATCGGTTGCACCAGCTGTCACAACCCCAAATTCGTGACCCACCGCCTGAAAGGCCAGCCGGAACAAAGCTTTCAGCTGATCTGGCCCTATACCGACATGCTGTTGCATGACATGGGCGAGGGGCTGGCCGATCAGCGCCCGGAATCGCGCGCCGATGGCCGGGAATGGCGCACCGCACCGCTGTGGGGGATTGCGCTGAACAAGCAGGTGACCGGGGTTGAAAGCTATCTGCATGATGGCCGTGCCCGCACCCTGCTGGAGGCCGTGCTGTGGCATGGCGGCGAGGCGCAGGCCGCCCGCGATGCGGTGGTGTCGCTGTCGGAAGATGATCGAAAGGCGTTGATTGCATGGCTCGAATCCCTCTGATCGCGGTCTGTGCGGCGCTGGCTGTGTCGCTGGCCGCGCCCGCCCGTGCCGACCTGCCGCAGGCGGTTCAGGACGTGATCCTGCCCGCCTATGACCGGCTGGCCGCCAGCAGCGCGGCCCTGGCGCAGGCGGCGCAGGACGATTGCCAGCCGCAGGCGCTGGAACAGCCCTATCAGGCGGTCTGGGACGATTGGGCGCGCATCGACTTTCTGCGGCTGGGTCCGGTGGAAACCGGGGGCCGGGCGCTGGCGATCAGCTTTTGGCCCGACCCCAAATCCTCGGGGCGGCGGGCGCAGCAGGCGCTGATCGCATCCGCGCCCGCGACGATCGACGACCCCGACGCCTTTGCCCGGCTGTCGGTGGCAATGCGCGGGCTGACCGGGCTGGAACGGCTGATCTTTGCGCCGCGACTGGACGGGGACGATGAGGTGCTGTGCCGCCTGCGCCGCGCCACGGCGACGGATCTGGCCCGCAATGCCGCCGCCATTCGCGCCGAATGGGACGGGTTCGCGCCGCTGCTGCTGGAACCGGGCGGGGCGGGCAATACCAGCTTTCTGAACGCAACCGAATCGCGGCAGGCCCTGTTCACCCAGATCGTGACCGGGCTGGAATACACCGCTGACACCCGGCTTGGCCGCCCGATGGGCAGCTTCGACAAGCCCCGCCCCGAACGCGCCGAGGCGCTGGCGGCGGGGCGCAGTCAGCGCAATGTCGTCGAATCGCTGCGGGGGATGCGCGACCTGACGCTGGCCCTGCACCCGGATGCGCCGCGCAGCCGCGCCGGGTTTGACCGCGCTCTGGCCCTGGCCGAGGCACTGGACGACCCTGTTTTCGCGGGCGCCGCCGATCCGCAAAAGCGCCTGCATATCGAGGTTTTGCAACAGGCGATCAAAGCCACGCGCGAGGCGGTGCAGGCCGAAATCGGCGGGGCGCTGGGGTTAAGTGTGGGGTTCAACGCCAAGGATGGCGACTGATGGCTGACCGGCGCACATTGCTGAAGGGGCTGGCGGCGGCCATGCTGATGCCGCATCGCGGATGGGCCGCCGTGGGGGCGCCGCAATGGCTGGCCGCGGCCCGGCAACCGGATGGCACGTACGCGCTGTTCGGCATTGACGCGGCGGGGCAGCTGACCTTTTCGGTGCCGCTGCCCGGACGCGGACATGCCGCCTGCGCCCACCCGCACCGGGCGCAGGCCGTGGCCTTTGCCCGCCGCCCCGGCACATTCGGCGTGGTGCTGGACTGTCGCAGCGGCACGGCCCTGCGCCGCCTGACCCCGCCCGAAGGCCGCCAGTTCAACGGCCACGGCGCATTTTCTGCCGATGGGCGCTGGCTTTACACCTCGGAAGTGGTGGCGCAGGGGTCTGCCGGGCGCGTCGGGCTGTGGGATGTGACGGCGGGCTATGCCCGTGCGGGGGAATGGGACAGCCACGGCATCGGCCCGCACGAGCTGCGGCTGTTGCCCGATGGCGGCATCGTGGTCGCGAATGGCGGCATCCAGACCGACCCGCAGGACCGCACACCGCTGAACCTTGATACGATGCAGCCCAATCTGACCATTCTGGACCCGCAGGGCCAGTTGCGGTCCAGCCGCGCCCTGCCGGTGGATCTGGCGCAGAATTCCATCCGCCATCTGGCGCTGACCGGCGATGGCGTGGCTTTCGCGATGCAATGGCAGGGTGATCTGGCCGAGGCCGTGCCGCTGTTGGGTCTGGCCCGCGACGGCGCCGCGCTGACCACCTGTCCCACCCCCGAACCCGAGGCTCGCGCGATGCAGGGCTATGCCGGGTCGGTGGCGGCGCATGACGGTCTGATCGTGCTGACCTCGCCGCGCGGCGGTGTGGCGGCGATCTTTGATCAGGACGGCGCGTATCGCACCAGCCTGCGCCGGGCCGATCTGTGCGGCGCGGCACCGGCGGCGGATGCGCCCTTTACCCTGACCGATGGCGGTGGCGCGATCTGGGCCGCCGACCCGGACGGGCTGTGGCTGCGGGCGCGGCATGATTTGTCCTGGGACAACCACTTGGTGCGCATCGCCGCCTGACGCGACGTCACGGCGCGGTTTTGCCACATCCCGCCCGATACGCTATCGCTGTCGCTGCGCCGCCGCATAAATGTTACAGCGCCATGATACCCGCAGCAGGGGCCGTCGCGCCCATGCCGGACTGGAGAAATGTGAATGATTCTGGAAAACCGCACCTTCGATGAAATCGAGATCGGCGAAAGCGCCGAACAAATCCGGCTGTTAAGCGTGGACGACATCTTTACCTTCGTGGCGGCCTCGGGGAATTACAATTCGATGCATCTGCCGGGCGAGGATGGCGACGGCGATGGTGTGGCCGATGGCGTGGCCCCCAGCATGTTGCTGGCCTCGCTGATCTCGGGGGTGCTGGGGACACAACTGCCGGGGCCGGGGACGCTGTATCTGCGCCAGACGCTGAACTGGGGGGCGCGCGCCCATGCCGGGGAAACGCTGGTGACGCGGGTCGAGGTGACGGAAAAGCATGATGACGGCACCATCGCGCTGGAAACGCAGGTGCTGCGTCAGGATGATGGGGAAATGGTGGTGCGCGGCACCGCGCAGGTCATCGCCCCCCGGCACAAGGTGCGCAGCGATGACAGCCAGTTCCCCGGCCTGATCCTGCAAAGCCACCGCCATTTCGAGGCGCTGCTGGAAAAGGCCAGACCGCTGCCGGCGCTGCGGACCGCCGTTGTCTGCCCTGACGAGGTAAACTCGCTTGGGGGGGCGGTGCAGGCGGCGAAAGAAAGCATTATCGAGCCGATCCTGATCGGCAAATCCGACCTGATCCGCGCTGCGGCGCAGGATCTGGGGGCCGATATCAGCGGGTTCGAGCTGATCGACGAAGCCGACGACCGCAAGGCCGCCGCGCTTGGCGTGGCGCTGGTGCGCGAGGGCCGGGCGCAGGCGCTGATGAAGGGGCATCTGCACACCGACGACCTGTTGCGACCGATGCTGGACAAGGAAAAGGGGCTGCGCGTCGGGCGTCGCTTTACCCATGTTTTCGTGCTGGACATTCCCGGCCTGCCGCATCTGCTGACCATCTCGGACGCGGCGATCAATATCGCGCCGGATCTGAAAACCAAGGTCGATATCGTCCAGAACGCCATCGACCTTGTGCGGTCGCTGGGGGTCGAAACCCCGCGCGCCGGTATCCTGTCGGCGGTCGAGACGGTAAACCCCGATATCCAAAGCTCGCTTGACGCGGCGCTGCTGTCGAAAATGGCCGACCGTGGCCAGATCCGGGGCGGGCTGGTCGACGGGCCGCTGGCGATGGACAACGCTGTCGATCTGGCCGCCGCGCGCACCAAGGGCATCAAGTCCGAGGTCGCCGGTCAGGCCGATATTCTGATCGTGCCCAACCTTGATGCCGGCAATATGCTGGCCAAGCAACTGACCTATATCAGCCATGCCGAGGCCGCCGGTCTGGTGCTGGGGGCCAGTGTGCCGGTGATCCTGAACTCGCGCTCGGACGGGCAGATGTCGCGTCTGGCCTCTTGCGCGGTGGCGGCGCTGCACCATGACCGGATGCGCGGGGGCGGAAAATGATGCAGGACGCGATCCTGACCCTGAATGCGGGGTCGTCTTCGCTGAAACTGGGGCTGTTTCCGGCGCGCGGTGCCGGGATGCTGGCCACCGGGCTGGTCGACCAGATCGGCGCGAATGGCCGGCTGACGCTGAAGGACAGCAAGCGCCGGGATATCCCCATCGGCCAGCACCCGCAGGCGGCACTGGCCGATCACGAGACCGCGCTGAAAACCGTCCTGAAAGTGCTGACCGAGGTGTTTCCCGACACCCGCGTGGTGGCTGTCGGGCATCGGGTGGTGCATGGCGGAACGCTGTTCAACCGTCCGGCCCTGCTGGACGATAACGTTATTGTCGAGCTGGAAAAACTGGAACCTTTGGCGCCGCTGCACCAGCCCCATAACCTTGCCGGTATCCGCGCCGCACGGGCGGCCTTTCCGGCGGTGCCGCAGGTGGCGTGCTTTGACACCGCGTTCCACCGCTCGCATCCATGGGTGAATGACACGTTTGGCCTGCCGCGCAAATTCTATGACCAGGGCATCCGGCGTTATGGGTTTCATGGCCTCAGCTATGACTATATCTCGGGCGAGCTGGCGCGCATGTATCCGTCGCTGGCGGCGGGCCGGGTCGCGGTGGCGCATCTGGGCAACGGGGCCTCGATGTGCGGTCTGCGGCACGGGCAGTCGATGGTGTCTTCGATGGGGTTTTCGGCGCTGGACGGGCTGCCGATGGGCACCCGCTGTGGCCAGCTGGACCCCGGCGTGGTGCTGTATCTGATGCAGCACGAAAAGATGAATGCCGACCAGATCGCGGATCTGCTGTATCGCGAATCGGGGTTGAAGGGGCTGTCGGGCCTGTCCAACGATATGCGCGCGCTGGAACTGGCCGGCACGGTCGAGGCGCGGCAGGCCATCGAATATTTCACCTTCCGCATCCGGCGAGAGCTGGGGGCCACTGCCGCCTGTCTTGGCGGGCTGGACGGGATCGTGTTCTGTGGCGGGATCGGGGAAAATTCCGCCCATATCCGGGCGCTGGTCTGTGAGGATATGGAATGGCTGGGGATCGAGCTGGACCCGGCGGCGAATGACGCCAATGACCGCGATATCGGCAGGTCGGGTGCCCGCGTCAGGGTCATGGTCATCCCCACGGATGAAGAAAGCGTTATCGCGCGCGGGGTGCGGCAACTGGCGCTGGCGCGGGGCTGATCCGCGGTCAGGGGCGCTGCCCCATCGCCGCTGCGCGGCGATTCCCCGGGATATTTGGGCCAAGATGAAAGGGGGTGCATTGCCCCCCTCGCTTCTGTCCCAAATACCTTCGGGGTGAATGGCCCCCCAAAGGGGCCAGAGGGGCGCGAGCGCCCCTTTTCCTTACTGGCGGGCGATGAAATTGGTGACGGTGGCGCGCAGATTGGTCACGCCGCGCGCCCTGGCCTCGTCAATGGCGGCGCGCAGGCCGGTCAGGCTGGTCTCGCGGATCAGGTGTTTGATCGGCCCGATCGAGGCCGGGCGCATCGACAGCCGACGAAAGCCGATGGCGGCGAAGGTCAGCGCCTCGATCGCGCGGCCTGCATCTTCGCCACAAAATGACACCGGCACGCGGGCGGCATTGCAGCGCGCCACGATCATTTCAAGCAGGTTGATGAAGGACAGATCCAGCGTGTCATAGCGGCGGCGCACGCGCTCGTTCTCTCGGTCGGCGGCGAAGAAGAACTGTTTCAGGTCGTTCCCCCCGACCGAGATAAAGTCGCACATCTCGAAGAACCGGTCCGGCGCAAAGACCAGTGACGGTGTTTCCAGCATGGCACCGACGCGGATGTCAGCCGGAATCGGGCGCCCAAGCTGTTGTTCGCGCGCGATTTCCTGCATCAGCATCTTGTGGGCTGCCTCGTATTCGCCCATTTCCGCCACGAAGGGGAACATCACATGCAGCGGCCGCCCCATGGCCGCGCGGATCAGCGCCTGAAGCTGCATCCGCAGCACCCCGCGTTTGTCCAGCCCCACGCGGATGGCCCGCCAGCCCATGGCCGGGTTCGGCTCTTCCTGGGGTTTCATATAGGGCAGCACCTTGTCGGACCCGATATCCAGCGTGCGGAACATCACCGGGCGGCCCTGTGCGTTGTCCATGACCCGCGAATACAGCGCTGCCAGTTCCGACCGGCGCGGCACACGGGTGCGGGTCAGGAATTGCAGTTCGGTGCGGAACAGCCCCACGCCCTCGGCGCCCGATCCTTGCAGACTGGGCAGGTCGGCCAGCAGCCCGGCATTCATATACAGGCTGATCCGGGTCCCGCAGGGCGAGGTCGCCGGCAGGTCGCGCAGCCCGGCATAGCGGCTTTGGGCCTCGGCCTGCATGGCCATCTTGTCGCGAAAGGCATTGGCGACCGATTCCTCGGGGCGCAGATGCACCATGCCCAGATCGCCATCGACCATGATGGTGTCGCCGTTCAGGGCCTCGGTGGTGATCCGGCTGGCATGGATGACCAGCGGAATGGCCAGCGCCCGCGCGACGATGGCGGCATGGCTGCCGACGCTGCCTTCCTCAAGCACCACACCTTTCAGCTTGCGACCATATTCCAGCAATTCGGCGGGGCCGATATTGCGCGCCACCAGCACCGGGTTTGCGGGCATCTCGGCGCCGGTATCGCGGCCCTGCCCGGTCAGGATGCGCAACAGCCGGTTCGACAGGTCGTCAAGGTCATGCAGCCGGTCGCGCAGATAGGGGTCGGCGGCGCTTTCCAGCCGGGCGCGGGCGGCGGATTGTTCCTTTTCCACCGCCGCTTCGGCGGACAGGCCAAGGTCGATGGCCTCTTCCATGCGGCGCAGCCAGCTGCGGGAATGAGCGAACATGCGATAGGTTTCCAGAACCGCGCCATGTTCGCTGTCGACCCCCATTTCGGCATCGGCCAGCATGGTGTCGACGGTCTTGCGCAGCGTGTGCACGCCGTGCAGCAGCCGTTCCTTTTCGCGATGCGGGTCGTCGCCCACGGGGTTGGCGATGACCACGCGCGGCTCGTGCAGCCAAACCCGGCCTTCGGCGGCGCCTTCCTGTGCGCTGGTGCCGCGGATCAGCTGGGCAAAGCGATGCGCCAGCGGCATCCGGTCGTCGTCGCTGCCCAGAAAGGCCCCCAGCTCGGCCATTTCGGCCAGTACCATGGCCACGACCTCAAGGCCATAGATCTCGTCCTCGGTGAACTGGCGGGCCTCGGCGGACTGGACGACCAGCACCCCCAGCTTTTCCCCGACGCGCTGGATCGGCACCCCCAGGAACGAGGGGAAGACCTCTTCGCCGGTTTCGGGCATGAAGCGGAAACCGGGTTCCGAGGGCGCATCAGCGGTGTTGATATAGCGCCCGCTGCGGGCAACGCGGCCGACCAGACCTTCGCCAAGGCGCAGGCGGGTCTTGTGCACGGCCTCGGGGCGCAGCCCTTCGGTGGCGCACAGTTCCAGCGTGTCGGCGTCGCGGAACAGATAGATCGAGCACACCTGCGTGCCCATCGAATCGGCAATGTGATGGGTGATCTGGTCAAGCCGGTCCTGCCCGCCGCCGGGGGCCGCCAAAGTGTCCCGCAGCCGCCCCAGCAGCTTGCGCGATTCCTTGTCCGAACGCTCGGGCATGTCCCCCCTCAAGGTCGATCGGCAGCAGGCTGCCATGTGGTGCCGGGTGCGGCCTTACCCCCGTCGGGCGCACCGGCGGCGACGGGCCTTGCGCCCGTCACCGGTCGGGCGATCAGGCCTTGTCCAGCTCGAAAGCATCATGCAGCGCCTGCACGGCAAGTTCCATATACTTGCGGTCGATCAGCACCGAAATCTTGATTTCGCTGGTGGAAATCACCTTGATGTTGACGTTTTCATCAGCAAGTGCCTTGAACATGCGCGCCGCGACACCGGCATGGCTGCGCATCCCGATGCCGACGACGCTGACCTTGGCGACCTCGGTGTCGACGACCAGATCGTCATAGGCGATATGCCCGGCGGCGCGGGCCTCTTCCATGGCTTTCTTGGCGCGCTCGACCTGGTTGATCGGGCAGGAAAAGGTCATGTCGGTCACCGAACCGGGGTGATCCTCATAATCTTTTTCGCTGATATTCTGGACGATCATGTCCACGTTCACGCCTGCCTCGGCCAGCGGCTCGAAGATGGCGGCGGAAATGCCGGGGCGGTCCTCGACCGTGACCAGCGTGATCTTGGCCTCGTCGCGGGAATAGGCGACGCCAGAAACAACCTTGGATTCCATGATCTCATCCTCATCGCAGACCAGCGTGCCGCTGGTTTCGTCGGTATCCTCGAACGAGGACAGCACCCGCAGGCGGACATTAAACCGCATCGCCAGCTCGACCGAGCGGGTTTGCAGCACCTTCGCCCCCAGCGAGGCCAGTTCCAGCATCTCCTCGAAGGCGATGCGGTCCAGCTTGCGCGCGCGCGAGGTGATGCGCGGATCGGTGGTATAGATGCCGTCCACATCGGTATAAATGTCGCAGCGTTCGGCGTCGAACGCCGCGGCAAAGGCCACGGCGGTGGTGTCGGACCCGCCGCGCCCCAGCGTGGTGATGCGGTGATCGGGACCGACGCCCTGGAACCCCGCGACCACGGCCACCTTGAAGCCTTCGGCGAATTTGGTGTCCAGATTGTCGCGCGGGATCGACACGAAACGCGCGGCGGAATGCTGTGCGGTGGTGTTGATCGGCACCTGCCAGCCCTGCCAGCTGCGCGCCGGGACGCCCATTTCCTGAAGCGTCAGCGCCATCAGGCCGGCGGTCACATTCTCGCCCGAGCTGACGACGGCGTCATATTCGCGCGCGTCAAACAGGCCCGAGGTCTGTTCGACCCAGCCCACCAGTTCGTTCGTGCGCCCGGCCATGGCGCTGACGATGACGATCACGTCATAGCCACGCTCGACCTCGCGCCGGACCTTTTCGGCGGCGTTCTTGATGCGGTCAAGATCGGCGACAGAGGTGCCCCCGAACTTCATCACCAGAAGCGGCATTCCAACCCCCCGGCTAGCTGTCAAATACCGCGCGCTTCTAGGGCTGCGGGGCAGAAAGCACAAGCAAAATCGCGGGAATGCGCAATAATCCGTCGGCGCGGCCCCGGTCGCCGCCCGGTCGCGGGCCGGTGACGGATCGGCGCGGGATCAGCGGCGGGCGGGGCTGGCGGTGCCCGCGTCGCGGCACAGCCGGGCAAAGCGGGCGGGCGTGATGCCACGGGCGCGGGCAAAGGCGCGGGTCAGGTGGCTTTGATGGCAAAAGCCGCAGGCGCTGGCGACCTGTGCCACCGGGGTGCCGGCGCGCAGCAGCGTTTCGGCCCGTGCGATGCGGCGACGTTCCACCCAGCCATGCGGCGGCAGGCCAAAGCTGACGCGGAACATGCGCTGGAAATGCCACGGGCTAAGCCCCGCCTGCTGCGCCAGCACATCCAGCGTCAGGCTGTCGTCCAGATGTGCCTCGATAAAGTCGCGGATGCGGCGGGCACGTCCCGGTCCCAGACCCCCGCGCAGCCGGGGCGCGCGGGCGGCGCCAAGGCGCGGGTCGGTCAGGATGGTGCTGCGGATCTCGGCGGCGATTTCCTGACTGCGCAGCAAATCGCCCGCCAGACCGGCCCCGGTCAGCCCCGCCATCAGCCGCGACAGGCCCAGATCGTCCTCGAAGGTCAGTTCGGGCAGTTCCAGCCCCGCCGGGGCGCGGTCCAGTTCGTCGCACAGATGCGCCAGCAGGCTGTCATGCGGCAGATACAGATGCACAAAGCTGAAATCGCGTTCGGTGCCGATGGTCCAGTCCGAAGGCCCCCCTTGCGGCATCAGGCAGATGGTGCCGGGCCGCCCCTGCCGGGCCTGCGGCCCCAGCCGCCGCACCGTGTGCCCGCCTTGCAGATACAGGCTGAGGGTGTGGGTCGAGGGGTTTTCGTAATGCACATCGGCATTGCTGTTGGTCCATTGCGCCAGCATCGTGCCGCCCCCAAGGTCCAGCCTGTGGTCCAGCCGCGCATGGGGCGCGGCGCTGAGCGTGTCGAAAATATGCATCCGGCGGTCTGTCATAGCCCCTGATTAAGCCGCGACTGCCCGCCCCGGAAGCCCCGCCACGCCGGTGTGCGGGCGGTTTTGCGCAAGATCGTGCAATCCGTCGCGGTCCAAAGCTGTCAGACAGGCGGCGATGGCCGCAAGGGGCGGCTGTGACAGGGGGGCCGCAGGGGGCGGCTGGCCCGGAAGGATCTGGCCCGGAAGGATGTTGCGATGACCGGTTTTCTGTTTTTGTCCACGGTGCTGATCTGGGGCACGACCTGGCTGGCGATTTCGATGCAGATCGGGCCGGTGCCGGTGGTAACCTCGGTGTTCTGGCGCTTTGCGGTGGCGGCGGTGGTGCTGATGGGCTGGCTGGCACTGACCCGGCGCCTGCACTGGCCGGCACGGCGCGATATCGGCTGGCTGGTCTTGCAGGGGCTGTGCATCTTTGGGCTGAATTTCGTGCTGATCTATACCGCCGAAAGCCATATCGCGGGCGGGCTGGTTTCGGTCATCTTTTCGCTGGCCACGCTGTTTAACGCGGTGAATGCGCGCCTGTTCTTTGGCGAACGCATCACCGCGCGCATGGTGCTGGCGGCGCTGGTGGGGGTGTCGGGGCTGGTGGCGATGTTCTGGCGCGATGTCACCGCCAGCGGTCTTGCCGGTGACACGCTGCGCGGCATCGCCTTTGCGGCGGCGGGCACATATTGCTTTTCGCTGGGCAACATGGTGTCGCGGCGCAATTCCTGTGCCGGGCTGCCGGTCATGGTGTCGAATGGCTGGGGCATGACATTCGGCGCACTGTTGCTGGCGCTGGCGGTGGCCGTGTCGGGGGCGCCCTTTGCCCCGCCGCCGGATGGGCGCTGGCTGGGGGCGATGGCCTATCTGGCGCTGGTGGGGTCCATCGGCGGGTTTGGCGCCTATCTGGGGCTGGTGGCGCGGATCGGGCCGGCGCGGGCGGCCTATTGCACGGTGATGTTCCCCGCCGTGGCGCTGGCGCTGTCCTGGGCGTTCGAGGGCTATGTCTGGCACTGGCAGGCCGGGCTGGGGCTGGCGCTGGTCAGCCTTGGCAATGTCATCGTCTTTGCCCGGCTGCCGCGGCGGCGGGCGGCGGTCAGTTCCGCTTTGCCCGCGGAATGAAGGGCAGCGGGGCGATGGGGATGCCATCCTCGGCCAGTTTGCGGGCGTCCTCGGGCCGGGCCTCGCCGTGGATGGCGCGTTCGGGGCTGCGGCCCTCGTGGATGGCGCGGGCCTCGTCGGTAAAGCGCGCCCCGACATAGTCGGAATGGCTTTCGACATAGTCGCGCAGCTTTTCCAGTGGCGGTTTTTCTGGCGGCGGTGTCCCCGCGCCCAAGGGCACGGCCGGGGCCATCAGCGCCTTTTCCACCCGATCAGATCCGCAATGCGGGCAGGTGACATGCCCGGCCGCGCAGCTTTGCGCGAACCCCTCGGACGAGCGGAACCAGCCGTCAAAGCGGTGGCCGTTTTCGCAAATCAGGTCATAGCGGATCATGGCATGTCACATTCGGGCAGAACCCGCTGAATATCGGTGCTGCGCGGCGGCGCTGCAAGGGGCGGTCAGCCCGCAAGCGCCAGCAGCTGCGTCAGCAGCGGCCTCGCATCACCGGCGTGGTCGTCCAGCACCGCCCGCGCGGCGTGGCCCATGGCGCGGGCCTGCGCCGCATCCGCCAGCAGCGTGTCCAGCGCCGGGGCCAGCGTGCCGGTGTTGACCGCCCGCGCGCCCCCCGCCGCATCCAGCAGGGCATAGCCATCGGCGTGATTGGCCACGTCCGGCCCGTGCAGGATGGCACAGCAATGCGCGGCGGGTTCCCACGGCGTGTGCCCTCCGCTGCGGCCAAAGCTGCCGGCGACGATGCAGATGCCAGCGGCGCGATACCAGTCGGCCATTTCACCCAATGTATCGGCCAGCAGCACGGTTGCGCCCGCGCCACTGTCGCCGCTGGACCGGCGGCGCACCGATTGCCCGCGTGCGGCGATCAGCGCGGCAATGGCATCGCCCCGGCGCGGGTGGCGCGGGGCCAGAATCAGCCGCGCCTGCGGGTGGCGGGCATGGACGGACAGAAAGGCATCAAGGATCGCCGCGTCCTCGCCGTCATGGGTCGAGGCCGCCAGCACCGTCATGTCCCGTGCCGGGCTGTCAGCGGGCAGGGGGGTGCGCGCCGGGTCCAGCAGCTTCAGCTGGACCTGCGGCAGCCGGGCGCTGGCCGGGGCGCCAAGCGCCAGTAGCCGCGCCTCGCTGTCGGCATCCTGCGCGGAAAACGCCGCCAGCCGCGCCAGCACCGGCCCGACCAGCCCGCGCATCCGCCCCCAGCGCCGCGCCGAGCGCGCCGACAGCCGCCCCCCGATCATCGCCTGCGCCACCCCCCGCGCCGCCAGCGCGGCGGACCGGTTTGGCCAGATCTCGGATTCCACGGCGATATACAGCCGGGGGCGGTGATGGGCCAGAAACGTCTCCAGCGCCTGCGGGAAATCCAGCGGCGCCAGTTGCACCGCCATCGCGAAAGGCGCGGGATGTGCCGCCAGATCGCGCGCCAGCGCTGTGCCGGTGGTGCTGTTGGTGGTGATCAGCAGCGGGTGATGCTGGCGCAGCGCCGCGATGATGCGCGTGGCCGAGGCCAGTTCGCCCACCGAGGCAGCGTGCAGCCAGACCGGCCTGTCCAGCGCCGGTTGCTGAACCTGCGCCAGCCGCTGCGCCAGCGCCGGTTGTGCCAGCCCCGCCCGCAGCGCCAGCGCCGCAAGCGGCTGTGCCAGACGGGTCGCAAGACGATACAGCATGGGCGCGTTCCTGATATGCACCGGGCAGACATGCACCGGCCAACAGCCGAAAGGGACCATAATCGCAGGAAGCGGAAGTGGAGGTGGGTACCGGAATCGAACCGGTCTTCACGGATTTGCAATCCGGTGCGTAACCTCTCCGCCAACCCACCGCCGGTCATGAGGTGTGGCAGGGATAAAGCAACCCGGCGACACGCGCAAGGGGGGATGGCCCCGGTCGCGCCACCCGGTTCGTGGGGCGCGGCGTCATGGCGCGCTGCCGGTTGCCCCGCGCCGCAAATCGTGCCAAAGAACCCCTGTACCGCCTGACCGGAGCCTTAATTCCATGGCCGATTTCAATGCCCGCC
This sequence comes from Paracoccus jiaweipingae, assembly GCF_044335505.1. Lineage (NCBI taxonomy): Bacteria > Pseudomonadati > Pseudomonadota > Alphaproteobacteria > Rhodobacterales > Paracoccaceae > Paracoccus > Paracoccus jiaweipingae. The sequence goes on from NZ_JBISBS010000001.1 coordinate 55,224, forward strand.
GTGTCACCATGGTCGATACCCAGGTCCGACCCAATGATGTGACGCGTTTCCCCGTCATCGAATCCATGCTGAACGTCGCGCGCGAAGATTTCGTGCCGCCCGCCAGCCGCGAAATTGCCTATAGCGGCGAAAACATCGCGCTGGGGCAGGGGCGTGTGCTGCTGGAACCGCGCAGCTTTGCCAAGATGATCGACGCGCTGGACATCCAGCCGACTGATCTGGTGCTGGATGTGGCCTGCGGGCTGGGGTATTCGACCGCCGTTCTGGCGCGCATGGCGCAGGCCGTCGTCGGGGTCGAGGGTGATGCAGCACTGGCCGGGGCGGCCCAGACCGCGCTGACCGCCGCCGAGGTCATGAACGCCGCCGTGGTGCAGGGCGATCTGGCCGCGGGCTATGCCCGGCAGGCCCCTTATGACGCGATCATGGTCAATGGCGCGGTCGAGCAACTGCCCGATGCGCTGGCCGATCAGCTGAAGGAAGGCGGCCGCATCGCCGCGATCTTCCGCGAGGGTAATCTGGGTGTCGCCCGAATCGGTTACCGGATTGACGGGCGCATCAACTGGCGCTTTGCCTTCAACGCCCATGCCCCGGTGCTGCCGGGGTTCGAGGCCGAAAAGGCCTTTGCTTTGTAACGAAAGGACGGGCCATGTTCCGCTCGATTTCCCTGCGCACGCGCCTGACCGGCGCGATTGCAGCCGCGACTCTGGCGATCACACCGGTGGCGGCGCTGGCCGAAAGTCTGGGGGACGCGCTGGTTTCGGCCTATCGCAATTCCTCGCTTCTGGATCAGAACCGCGCCGTGCTGCGGGCCGCTGACGAAGACGTGGCCAGCGCCATTGCCGCGCTGCGCCCGGTGGTGAAATGGGCGGCCAGCCACAGCTATACCAATATCGAGGGCGGGATCGACCAGCGCTCGACCTCGTTGCAATTTCAGGCGCAGATGACGCTGTATGACTTTGGCCGCAGCCAGCTGGCCATCGACATTGCCAAGGAAACCGTTCTGGCCACGCGCGAGGAACTGATCGGCATCGAACAGGACGTTCTGCTGGGTGCGGTCAAGGCCTATCTGGACGTGATTTCGGCGGCTGAACAGGTTGATCTGCAACAGAATTCGGTCCGGGTGATCGGCCAGGAACAGCGCGCCTCGCGCGATCGGTTCGAGGTTGGGGAAATCACCGTGACCGACGTGTCGCAGGCCGATGCCCGTCTGGCCGCGACCCGCGCCGCACTGGTCGCCGCGCAGGGCCGGCTGGAGGTCGCGAACGAGGCTTACAAAGCCGCAGTGGGGCACAAACCCGGCAAGCTGTCCGGTGCGCCCAAGGCCCCCAAGGCCCCCCCGTCGCTGGCCGAGGCGCAGCGCATCGCGCAGCGCACCCATCCGGTGATTCGCCAGCTTCAGCGGCAGGTGACGGCCTCGGAACTGGCGGTCGCGGCGGCAGCGGCGGAACGCAACCCCACCATCGGCGCGACGGCGGGCATCGGCGGCACCCGCGCGCCCGTGCGCGAACTTGGCGGCGCCTACAAGACCACCGGCACCGCGCAGATCGGGATCGAGATGTCGCAAACGCTGTATTCCGGCGGTCGCCTGCCCGCAGTTCACCGCAAGGCCATGGCGCAACGTGATTCGGCCCGTGCCGCGTTGCTGCACGCGGGCAAGCAGGTGGCGCAGGCCGTGGGCACCGCATGGGCCAATATCGACGTGGCCCGCGCGCAGATCAAGGCGATCAACCAGCAGATTTCCGCCGCGCAACAGGCCTATGACGGTGTCCGCGAAGAGGCCACTCTGGGCGCGCGCACCACGCTGGACGTTCTGGATGCCGAACAGGAACTGCTTTCGGCGCGTGCAGATAAAATTTCTGCACAAACCAACCTGCAATTAGCAAATTATCAACTTTTGGCCGCTATGGGTTTGTTGACGGTAGAAAACCTGAAACTGGGGGTTCCTCAATATGATCCATCGGCTTACTACAACGCGGTGCGCAATGCGCCATACACCAGCCGCCAGGGCGAAAGCCTTGACCGTGTTCTGCGGGCAATCGGCAAAAACTGATTCGACTGGCAAAGGGGGGCGCCATGATTGACCCGCGCCCCGCTTCCGCAAGCGAGATTTCTGAAAATATCGGTGATGTTCTGGCCGCCATCCGCCGCCTGATTGCCGAGGATGAGGGGCAGGACAAACCCGCCGCTGCGCGCGATGCCCTGCCGTTCCATTCCACCATGTCGCGTCCGGGCACGCCCCGGCTGGCCACCGCGACGGCGCCTGTCGCGCCGCAAGCGGCGACCGCTTCTAAGGGTGATGCGGCGCAAGGCGACGATGTTGCAGATCGGGATGCGGACGAACCGGCCAACCGTGATTCGCGCTTTGGGGCCGTTCCGCGCATCGCGCCCCGCTTTGCCAGCGCCCACAGCCCAGCCTCGCGTCCCGACTGGGGGCGTCAGGCATCGGACGAAGCCCCGGCGCAAACGCCGCTGAAGCTGGATCATCCGCAGGGTGCCGCCATGGCTGACACGGCTGCGGGTGGCCAGACCACAGCAGCGGGGACCAGCTTCATGACCTCGACCGTGCGCCGTCTGCCGACGCCGATGGCCAACCCTTGGGCCGAAATTGCGCCGGTCAGGGAAACGGCTGCGCCGACGACTGACGCCAGCACGGATGACGCCTTGGCCAGCGATGGTTTCAGTACCCCGTTGGATTTGTCGCCCATGCCCAGGGCAGCGGTGGAAGAAACGGTGGTTTCGGCTGTGCCTGCCCATCTAGATACGGCAGGCCCGGCCGCAGACGACGCGCCGGTTGCCGAACCCGCCCCGGCAGCCGCCGTGGCGTCGCTTACTCCGCCGGTGCAGGACGATGCCGCCCCCGACGCTGCGCCGGCACCGATGACCGGGGCTGAACCCGTCGCGAAGGCTGCGGCGCCTGCCAACCCCAAGCGCCTTCCGCATACGGGCTCGATGCTGCGCGACCTGATCCGCGAGATTATTCAGGATGAATTGCGCGGCGATCTTGGCGAGGTGATCGCCCACGAGGTCGATCGCGCTGTCCGCGTCCAGATGCTGCGTGCCCGGCAGATCCGTCAGGATCGCCTGCCCGTCGCGTCCTGAACCTCTGCTGCCGCCGCGCGATCAGCGCGGCGGCGCAGCTTTGTCTTGCGGCCCGCCCTCAAGCGATCAGAGGTATTTTTCCGGGTCGACGCTTTCGAACCCTTGCCGGACCTCGAAATGAACCACACCATTGCTGCGCGAGGCACCGATGGCCTGACCGGCCGAGACGCTGTCGCCCTTCTTGACCTTCAGATTATCCAGTCCGGCATAGACGGTCATCAACCCGCCGCTGTGACGGATCACCACAATCGGCACCTGATCGACATCGCGGGTAATGGCGGCGACGGTGCCGCTGCCTGCCGCCTTGACCGGGGTTCCCGAAGGGGCGGAAATGTCGATCCCTTCATTCCGGCCTTTCGTATAGGGGCGGATGATCGCCCCGGCGACCGGCATGGCAAAGCGCCCCCCCGAGGCGGCGGTGCGCGTGGCCCCCAGATCGGGGGCATCGGGTTTCTGGACCGGCTGCGCTGCGGGCTGGGTTTTCTCCTTCGGCAGCGGTTCTGCGGCGGATGGCGGACGCGGGGTGGGGCTGCCACTGCCCGGCGCGGTCACGGTGGTCTGCGCCGAGGGGGCCTTCTGTCCCTGAACCGGGATCAGCAATGTCTGCCCGACGCGCAGGCTCATATCCGTGGGCAGGCCGTTCCATTGCGCCAGATCCTGAATCGACACGCCATATTTGCGCGCCACCGACCAGCCGGTTTCACCAGCCTGAACGCTGTGGCGGCGCGGCTCGGGGCCGGGGGCGGCGGTTTTGGTCTGGGTGCTGGTCGCGCTGCCGGCATCGGTCGTGCGGGCGCCGGGCCGCAAGATGCCCTGCCCGGCGAACGGGTCCGAAACACCGCCACTGGTCGCGGTGGCGGGCCGCGCCGGTGTGCCGCCGGGAACGCGCTGGTTCAGCGCCACGATTGCCCCCTGGGTCAGGGGCGTGTTTTCCGCGATGGCATTGTGGCGGGCCAACTGGCTGGCGTTCAGACCCAGCCGGCTGGCAATGCTGGCCACGGTTTCGCCCTGCCGTGCCACCACGACCTGATAATTGGGATAGCTGATCACCCCGCGCGCATCGGGGGTTGGCCGCGCCACCGCGCCTGCGGCAGCGCCCGCCGTGTCGAACCCGCTTGGTCCCCAGCGCCGCAGATCGACGTCAAAACCGGTCTGTGCGCAGGACGCCACCAGCCCCAGCACCGCCACGCCGAGGGCTGTTTTGGGGAAAATCCTGTCCATGCTCGTTTCCTCATTTTTGCGGGACCGCCAGCGCTGACACCCCCGGTTTTTCTGCCCCGCCATTCCGGCGCGGCGCCGACGCCACGACCCGGTGGTGGGTTACCCCCTGCCGGGCCGCTGCGCGCGGCAGTGCGGTCAGCCCTGACCCAGTCCCTCGACCAGCGGCACGAACCGGACCTGACGCAATTCGTCATAGTCGAACCCGCTTTCCGACCGCGTCACCCGGATCAGCGTTTGCACCGCATCCGACTGTCCGACCGGCACCACCATGATACCCCCGATCTTGAGTTGCGCCAAGAGCGGGCCGGGCGGGTCTTCGGCCGCTGCCGTCACCATGATGCGATCAAACGGGGCCTGTTCGGGCAACCCGAACGAGCCATCGGCCACGCGCGCGGTGATATTGCTGATGCCCATGGCGTCAAAGATCGCCTGTGCCTCGGCCACCAGACGGCGGTGGCGGTCGACGGTATAGACGCGGCGGCACAGTTGCGACAGGATCGCCGCCTGATAGCCCGAGCCGGTCCCGACCTCCAGCACCGTGTCGCGCGGACCGGCGGCCAGCGCCTGCGTCATCAGCCCCACGACCGAGGGCTGGCTGATGGTCTGGCCGCAGGGGATGGGCAGGGGGGTGTCGTCCCAGGCGCGATCCTCGAAATGGCCGCGAATGAACAGCGAGCGGTCGACCCGTTCCATCGCCTCCAGCACACGGGGGTCGGTCACCCCGCGCGAACGCAGGGCGAACAGGAACCGCATCCGGGTTTCGGACGGGTCGCGCAGGCCGTCAGGGCCGCTGGCCGGGGCGGGCGGAATGTCGGTGCTCATCCCTCGTTCAAAGCCTCTTGCAGACCGGGCAGGGTGACGTGGCAGGTCAGATCGGCCCGCATCGGGGTGATGGCGATATGGCCGTCCAGCAGGGCCTCGACATCGCTGCCGGGGGTGGCGGCCATGGTCTGGTCGGCCCCGGTGACCCACAAGAACCGCCGCCCCGTGGGCGAGGTCACCGCCTGCACGCCAAAGCGGGCGCCGCGCCGGCGGCCCTGTGCGGCAATGCGGGTGCCACGCACGCCATCGGCGCCGGAGGGGGGGAAATTGATGTTATAAAACAGCCGGAAGTCCTGATCGCTGTCCCAGTCGCCGTGATCCAGCAGCGCGCGGATCACCCGCGGGCCATGCGCCCGTGCGGCCTGAAACATGTCGTCCAGCCCCTGCGTGCCCGCCCCCAGATATTGCGACAGCGCGATGGCGGGCAGGCCTTGCAGGGCGGCCTCCATCGCGCCGCCGACCGTGCCGGAATACATGGCATTTTCGCCGGCATTATTGCCCCGGTTGACCCCCGACAGCACCAGATCGGGCGGGCAGTCGGCCATCACGTCGCCAAGTGCCGCCAGAACGCAATCCGCGGGGCTGCCCTCGGCGGCATAGACGCGATCGGACAGGCGGGCGATCATGGTCGGCTGGGTATAGCTGATGCAATGCGCGACGCCCGATTGTTCGAATGCCGGGGCGACGGTCCAGACCTCGCCCTGCGGACCGGCGATTTCGGTCGCGATGTCATGCAGGGCGGCCAGTCCGGGGGCGTTGATGCCATCGTCATTGGTAATCAGGATACGCATCCGCCGTGGCCCTCATTTTTTTTGCTGGTCTCGCCTCTGATTAGCGGGGCCGGGGCGGTGCGGCAACCCGTTGGCGCGACGCCGGATGTGTTTGACCTGCCGCCCGTGTCGCGGCAAGATCGGAACCAGCAGCAGCCGGGCGCGTCATGCAGATCTTTCTTCCCATAGCCGAGGTTTCGGTCAATGCCTTTACCCTGGTGGGTCTTGGCGGGATCGTCGGGCTGATGAGCGGCCTGTTCGGCGTCGGCGGGGGCTTTCTGATCACGCCGCTGTTGTTTTTTATCGGCATCCCGCCCCCCATCGCGGTGGCGACCGGGGCCAATCAGGTTGTGGCCTCGTCCGTGTCGGGGGTGCTGGCGCATATGAAGCGCAAGACCGTCGATTTCCGCATGGGCTGGGTGTTGTTGGCCGGGGGGATCGCGGGGTCGTTTGTCGGGGTCCGGGTCTTTGCCGCGCTGCAACGCATGGGGCAGGTCGATCTGGTGGTTCAGATCTGCTATGTGCTGTTTCTGGGGCTGATCGGGGCGATGATGTTGCAGGAAAGCCTGCGCAGCCTGTATCGCAGCCGCCGCAGCGCCCCGGTCGCGCCGCGCCGCCGTAACCAGCATGGCTGGGTGCACCGTCTGCCGCTGAAGATGAAATTCCGGGCCTCGGGCTTGTATATCAGTGCTATTCCGCCGCTGGTGGTTGGGCTGGCCGTGGGGGTGCTGGCGGCGATCATGGGGGTCGGCGGCGGCTTTATCATGGTCCCGGCGATGATTTACCTGCTGGGGATGCCGACCAAGGTGGTGATCGGCACGTCGCTGTTTCAGATCACTTTCGTCAGCGCCTTTACCACGCTGATGCACGCGGTCAGTTCCAACACCGTCGACATCATGCTGGCGGTGCTGCTGATCGTGGGCGGGGTGACGGGCGCGCAGATCGGCACCACGCTGGGGGCGCGGCTGCGGGCCGAACAGCTGCGCATTCTGCTGGCGCTGCTGGTGCTGCTGGTCTGCGGCAGGCTGGCCTGGGATCTGTTTTCCATGCCCGAGCATCTGTATTCGGTCACGCGGGGGCTGGTATGATCGGGCGCGGTCTTGTGGCGGCGGCGCTGCTGGTGCTGGCGGGGGCAGCGTCGGGCTTTGATGTCGATGATGGCTATCCCCAATATCCCGGCGTGAATCAGCGGATTTCCCCCAATGCCCAAACCCCTGTCCGCCATGAAAAGATCGTCGCTGGTCTGTCGCGGGACGCGGTGGCGATCACCGCCAGCTTTGACGGGTCGGACATCCTTATTTACGGCGCGGTCAAGCGTGACATGCCCGCCCCGGCGACGCCCTTGCAGGTCATCGTCACCGTTGAAGGCCCGTCCGAGGCGCTGACCATCCGCCGCAAGGAACGCCGTTTCGGGATCTGGGTGAATGCCAGCGCGGTCTCGGTCGGGGCGGCGCCGGGGTTTTACAGCGTCACCACCACCGGCCCGCTGCGCCAGATCCTGTCGCCGGCGGCGGATACGCGGTATCGCATTTCTGTGCCGCTGGCGATGCGGGCCTTTGCCGGGGCACCGACCGCGCAGGACGTGCCCGCCTTTACCGAGGCGCTGATCAGGGATCGCATCCGTCAGGGCCTGTACCGGCTGGACGAGGGCAGCGTGGCGCTGGTGGACGACACGCTGTTTCGCGCCGATGTGCGCCTGCCCGCCAATCTGGTCGAGGGGTCCTATAAGACCCGCATTTTTCTGGTCCGCGGCGGCGAGGTTATCGACACCTATCGCGCGGCCATTGACGTGCGCAAGGTGGGGCTGGAACGCTGGCTGTATCGGTTGGCCTTCGATCAGCCGCTGGTCTATGGCCTGCTGTCACTGGCGATTGCGGTGATCGCGGGCTGGGGGGCCTCGGCCCTGATGCGGTTGCTGCGCCCAGGCTGAGCTGGCCGCGCGCGGTTCACGCCCCCGCCAGCCCGGCCAGACGGGCGGTCGCGGCAGTCAGCGCGCCGGGGCCGTGGGGGATGTTCAGCGCGGTCATTGCGGTTTCCACCACCGCCAGCGTCCCCAGCAGCGATTGCGCCGACAGATGTCCCATATGGCCGATGCGCAGCGCATTGTCGGGGTCGGGCGCCCCCAGCCCCAGCCCCAGCGTGGTGCCCATGTGCCGGGTGGCCCAGTCGCGCAGGCCGGTGGCGCCGGGGATGCTGGCGGCGGTGACCGACCATGCCCGCGCCGCCGGATCGGCCACGGTCAGCGCAAGGCCCGGATGCCCCGCCGACCAGCAATCGAACGCGGCCCAGACCGCCTGCGCCAGCCCGTGATGGCGGGCATGGGCGGCGTCCAGCCCTTCGTCGTCCAGCAGCATCCGCAGGGCCTGATCCATGCCATAGATATGCTGAACCGGCGGGGTGCCGCCCCAATATTGCCACAGCGCCTGTGCCGCGACGCGCGGGCGCCAGTCCCAATAGGGTGTCACCAGATCGGTGCCGCCCTTCAGGCGCGGCCCGATCCAGACAAAGGCCAGCCCCGGCGGCGCCATCAGCCCCTTCTGGCTGGCCGAGACCAGCAGGTCGATGCCCCAGTCATCCATTCGCAGCGGTTCGCATCCCAGCGAGGCAATGGCGTCAACGGCAAAGGCGGCGGGGTGGTCGCCCATCGCGGCGCGCAGCGCGGGCAGGTCGTTACGCACCGAGGTCGCGGTGTCGACCTGCGTGCACAGCACCGCGCGGATGCGGTGATCGCGGTCATCGGCCAGACGGCTGGCCAGCGCGGCGGGGTCGGCGGGCTGGCCGTGGGGGCTGGTCAGTTCCTCGACCTCGATGCCAAGGGCGCGGGCATGGGCGGCCCATCCGGCCCCGAACATGCCGTTGACCAGCACCAGCGCGCGGTCGCCCCGGTTCAGCAGGTTGGTTGTCGCGGCCTCCCACCCGGCATGGCCGTTGCCGATATAGGGCGCAACATCGCCGGTCGTGCCCGCCAGCCGTTTCAGCGCCGCGACCACGCGCGCATTCACCTGCACCAGTTCGCCGGCGTAAATATCGGTGGCGGCGCGGTGCATGGCGCGCAACACCCGGTCTGGCGTGGCCGAGGGGCCGGGGATGGCCAGCGCCGGGTGGCCGAAGGCAAAGCTCATGTTGCGTCCTTTCGCTGCGTTTTTCCGGCCTAAGCCCTTGGCGCCCAAGCCGTCAAGCGCCCGCACAGCGCTTGCCCCGCGCGGCCATGCGGCCTATCAATCGGCATTGCCAAAGCCAGCCGCCCGATGCGCGTGACGCAAGGGGCCAGAATGCGGGAAACGATGCGGGACATGACGCGCCAGACCGACTATGCCACGCACAGCCTGTTTCGGCGCATGTGGCGCGATTACCTGCGGCCGCACTGGCCGCGCATGGCGGCGGCGTTCTTTTTCATGGTGGTCGAGGGCTCGACCCTGGGGCTGTTGTCCTGGATGCTGAAGCCGCTGTTCGACCGGGTCTTTGTCGGCGGCGACACCGATGCGGTCTGGTGGGTCGGGGGCATTATCTTTGCACTGTTTCTGACCCGCGCCACCACGCTGATCATCAACCGCAGCCTGATGACCGGGGTGTCGCTGGCCGTGTCGACGCGGATGCAGACCGACCTGCTGGCGCATATCCTGACGCTGGACAGCCGGTTTTTCCAGCACAACCCCCCCGGCGCGATGCTGGAACGGATTCAGGGCGACACGATGGGGGTTCAGGATGTCTGGGCCACCTTCATTTCCGGTATGGGCCGCGACATCATTTCGCTGCTGACGCTGTTTGCGGTGGCGATCAGCATCGACCCGCTGTGGACGGTGACGGCGATGATCGGGGCGCCGCTGCTGATTTTGCCGACGGTGCTGGTGCAGCGCTATATCCGCCGCAAGATGGGCCAGATCCGGGTGCGTGCCAGCGACCGCGCCACCCGTCTGGACGAGGTGCTGCACGGGATGCAGGCGGTGCGGCTGAACCAGATGGAAACCTATCAGACCGAACGCTTTGGCCAGATCGTCGACCGCATCCGTGAGGGCGAGGTCAAGATGGCCGCGATCCGCGCCGTCATTCCGGCGCTGATCGACATCGTGACCGGCATCGGCTTTGTCGGTGTGCTGGCGCTTGGCGGGGCCGAGGTCACGCGCGGCGAACGCACAGTGGGCGATTTCATGGCGTTCTTTTCGGCCATCGCGCTGGCGTTTCAGCCGCTGCGGCGGCTTGGCGGGCTGGCGGGGACGTTTCAGGTCGCCGCCGCCAGCCTGGAACGGATCTATGCCATCTTTGACACCCGGCCCACGGTGTTTTCCGGCCCGCGCCGCGATGCGCCCGACACCACGACGATTGTGCTGGATGACATCTGGCTGTCCTATGACGACACCCCGGTGCTGCGCGGGCTGACGCTGACCGCGCAGGCGGGCCAGACCACGGCGCTGGTCGGGCCGTCCGGGGCGGGCAAAACCACGGTGTTTAACTTGCTGACCCGTCTGGTCGACCCGGAACGCGGCCAGATCACCCTTGGCGGCGTGCCGGTGCGCGATTTCGACCTTGCGGTGCTGCGGGCACAGTTTTCCACCGTGGCGCAGGAACCATCGCTGTTTGATGAAAGCCTGCGCGACAATATCGAGGCCGGGCACCCCACCGACCCCGCCGATCTGCGCCGCGCGGTGCAGGCCGCGCATGTGGCCGATTTCACCGACGGCCTGCCGGCCGGGCTGGACACACCGGCGGGGCCGCGCGGTTCGGCCCTGTCCGGGGGCCAGCGTCAGCGGGTGGCGATTGCCCGCGCGGTGCTGCGCGATGCCCCGATCCTGCTGCTGGACGAGGCGACCAGCGCGCTGGATACCGCATCGGAACGCATGGTGCAGCAGGCGCTGGACCAGCTGTCGCGCGACCGCACCACGCTGGTCATTGCGCATCGGCTGTCGACCATCCGCAATGCCGACAAGATTGTCGTGATCGAGGCTGGACAGGCGGTCGAACAGGGCACACATGACGAATTGATGGCAAGGAACGGCGCCTATGCTCGCCTTGTCCGGCTGCAATTCGGGGGCGACGATGTCTGAACGCGGGCTGATCCATGTCACCGGGCCTGATGCGGGCGATTTCCTGCAAGGTCTGGTCAGTAACGATATCCGCCGCGCGCCGGTCTGGGCGGCGATGCTGACGCCGCAAGGCAAATATCTGGCCGATTTCTTTGTGCTGCCCTGGCAGGACGGGCTGCTGATCGACGCCGATGCCGCGCAGGCGGGCGACCTGATGCGGCGGCTGTCGATGTACAAGCTGCGCGCGCAGGTTACGCTGACGCCGCTGGATCTGGCGGTGACGCGCGGCCTGACCGATGCACCCGACGGCGCGATCACCGACCCCCGGCATCCGGCCCTGGGCTGGCGGGCCTATGGCAGCGGCGCGGATCAGGCGGTCGACAGGGACGCGCTGCGCGTGGCACATGTGGTGCCGCAGGCCGGGGTGGAATTGCGGCCCAATGACGCCTTCATTCTGGAATACGGGTTCGAACGCCTGCACGGCGTCGATTTCCGCAAGGGCTGTTATGTCGGGCAAGAGGTCACCGCCCGGATGCACAACAAGACCGAGCTGCGCAAAGGCCTGCGCCGCGTGCTGATCGACGGTGCCGCCGCCATCGGCACCCCGGTTCTGACCCCCGACGGGCGCGAGGCAGGCACCCTGTTCACCCAATCCGGCGGGCGGGCGCTGGCGCATCTGCGCTTTGACCGCATCAGCGACGGCATGATCGCGGGGGATGCCCGGCTGGCCCCGGACCCGGACGACCCCTCGGCATGACACCGGTGCCGCCGGATGCGCCCGCCCCAGATGGCGACACCCGCGTCCGGCGCATCATTCACATCGACATGGACGCGTTTTTCGCCAGCGTCGAACAGCGCGACAACCCCGAGCTGCGCGGCAGGCCGGTGGCGGTTGGCGGGTCGGGGCTGCGGGGCGTGGTGGCGGCGGCCAGCTATGAGGCGCGCGTTTACGGGGTGCGTTCGGCCATGCCCTCGACCCGGGCGGCGCGGCTGTGCCCGGACCTGATCTTTGTGAAATCGCGCTTTGACGTTTACCGCGCGGTCAGCACCCGGATCCGGGCAATCTTTGCCGATTACACCCCGCTGATCGAGCCGCTGTCGCTGGACGAGGCCTATCTGGACGTGACCGATCATCTGGCGCCGGGCCAGACCGCCACCGCGCTGGCGCGGCTGATCCGCGACCGCATCCGCACCGAGACCGGGCTGACCGCCAGCGCCGGCATCAGTTATAACAAGTTTCTGGCCAAGATCGCCTCGGACCAGAACAAGCCGGATGGCCAGTTCGTCATCCCGCCCGAACGCGGCCCCGATTTCGTGCTGACCCTGCCGATCCGCAAATTCCACGGCATCGGCCCGGCCACGGCGGCGAAAATGGCGGCGATGGGCATCGAAACCGGCGCCGATCTGCGTGCGCAAAGCCTGCCGGTGCTGATGCGCCGCTTTGGCAAGGCGGGGCGGCATTACTGGAACATCTCGCGCGGGGTCGATCACCGCCGCGTCAGCCCCGACCGGGTGCGCAAATCCATCGGGGCCGAGACGACCTATGCCCAGGATCTGCACGGGCTGGCCCCGGCCGAGGCCGCACTGGCGGCGCTGGCCGACAAGGTCTGGGCCGCCGTGACCCGGCATCGCGCGCAAGGCCGGACGGTGACGGTCAAGGTGCGGTTCAGCGATTTCCGGCAACTGACCCGCGCGCATTCGCTGCACCGCCCCGTCGCCAGCCGGGACGAGATGCTGGCCATGGGCGTGTCGTTACTGACCGGCGTGCTGCCCGACCCGCGCGGGGTGCGGCTGTTGGGGATCACCCTGTCAGGTCTGGTCGCGCCGGATGACCACGACACCGACCAGCCGGACCTGTTTGCATGAAAAAGCCGCCCCTTGGGGCGGCTTTGACGGTTCCGGGATGCGGTGTTCAGGCGCGTTCGGAATATTCGAACAGTTCGGTGTTGACGATAATGTCTTCGTCCTGACCGATGAAGGGCGGCACCATGATGCGCACGCCATTGTCCAGAATCGCGGGTTTATAGCTGTTGGCGGCGGTCTGACCTTTGACCACCGGCTCGGTCTCGGTGACCTTGCAGGTGACTTTCTGGGGCAGTTGCACGGAAAGGGCCTCGTCGCCGTAATATTCGATCGTGGCCATCATCCCGTCTTGCAGGAAGGGGCGGCGATCACCCAGCAATTCGGCGTCCAGTTCGGTCTGCTCATAGGTGTCGCTGTCCATGAACACCAGACGACCATCGGTTTCATACAGGAATTGCTGGTCTTTCTGGTCCAGACGGACGCGTTCGACCTTGTCCTCGCTGCGGAAACGCTCGTTCAGTTTGCGACCGTCGCGCAGGTTTTTCAGTTCGACCTGCGCGAAGGCGCCGCCTTTGCCGGGCTTGACGTGGTTGACCTTGACGGCAGCCCACAGGCCCCCGTCATGTTCCAGCACATTACCCGGACGGATTTCGTTGCCGTTGATCTTGGGCATGGGATAACCTTGAAAGGATTGTGGAAATCATTCCCGGCGACTGCTTGAACCGGGCTTGTGGCGTCCTATATCCCCAAAAATACCCGCAAGGCAACCAAAAGCAGGTTTCGGCGTTGTCAAGATGACGGGCTGTCTGACCCGGATGCAGGCAGCGGCGGTAATACCAAGGGTTTGGCTGCATTGCCCTGTGCGCATGGCAGTTATGCATTGCGGGGAATAACGAATCGGACGGTTGTGGCCTATCAGTGGCACTTCCTTCTGACAGGACAAGGACAGGGCCGGTTGCCCCGTTCCGGGATAGCTGCGGTTCAAGCAGGAAAGACGACGATGCGTGATTTTGTGGATGGTTCCGCCTTTAACTATGAACAGGGCCAGCGCGCCCGCAAGCTGTTCGCTGCCGTGGTGCTGGCGGCGCTGGACGACGCGATTGCCGATGACAAGAAATATGGCAATGGCGCCGAACAGATCGCGCGTTGGGCGCGGTCCCGCGACGGGCGCGAGGTGCTGTCCTGCGCCGGCATCGACCCGAACGAACGGGTGGTCAAGGGCCTGATGGAATTCGTGTCGAAAGGCGTGCGCACCTCGGTCGCCCTGTCGCGCGAGGAAAGCGAACGCCGCATGGCCGCCGAGGCTGACGAGGCCGAGGCCGCCTGAGCCAACCCCCGCCATCGCCGCTTTCGGGCCGCCACTGGCGGCCCTTTTGCATTCAGGTAAGGCAGCATTCAGGTAAGACAGGGGGCTGTCTGCCCCCTGACCCCCGAAGGTATTTGTGACAAAAGCGAGTGGCCTGCGCGCCCTTTCATCCTGGCCCAAATATCCTGCGGGGGGTGCGGGGGGCGCAAAGCCCCCCGGCGGCATCGCGGCAATCAGATTGCGGTGATAACCCGCGCGGCATCCAGTTTCGCGACATCTTCGGCGTGACACAATTCGGTCGCGGGGGTCATGCAGGTGGCCGATGCCGCCGCCGCCCCCAGGCCCATGGCACGCGCCGGGTCCATGCCGCGCGCCCGCGCCAGCACAAAGCCCGCGACAAAGCTGTCGCCCGCGCCGACCTTGCTGATGATATCGACCTTCGCAGCCTCGGCGTGCCAGCGGCCTTGTGGGGTGGCGACGATATTGCCATCACTGCCGCGCGCCACGATCACCGCCTGTGCGACGCCGCTCGCCACCAGATCGCTGGCGAAATCGGCGCTGGCCTTGCGGTCGGGCAGGGGGCGGGCGGCCAGTTCGGTTGCCTCGGCCTCGTCCATGCGCAGGACGGCAAGGGCGGCATCGTCCGCCTTGGCGACCTGATGCAGGGCCGGACCTGATGTGTCGACCAGCAGGTTGGCGCCGCAATGGCGCAGGCGTTGCGACAGGCGGCGGGCGAAATCGGCGGGCACGCCCGGCGGGTTCGAGCCTGACAGCACCACCCAGCCATCGCGACAGGCGGCGGCGCGGATGCCGTCCAATGCCTGTTGCACCTGTGCCGCGTCCCATTCCGGGCCGGGCATGACAAAGCGGTATTGCAGCCCGCTGTTATGGTCCATCACCGCCAGCGATTGTCGTGTTTCCCCCGGCGAGGGCAGGGCGATGACGTCGATTCCGGGCTGGGGCAGCATCTCGGCGATGCGCTGGCCGGTGGCGCCGCCAAGCGCCACCATGGCCTGACTGTGACCGCCCATCACCGCAATGGCGCGGCTGACATTGATGCCGCCGCCGCCGGGGTCGGTCACCACCGGGTCACAGCGCAGCTTGATATCGGGCACCACCTGCGCCGCGCCGGTGGACAGGTCCAGCGCCGGGTTCAGGGTGACGGTCAGGATCGGGGTCTGCAGTGCGCTTTGGGGTTCCATGGGCGTCAGTCCCACCACTGGTCGATGCGGGCGATATCGTCGTCGGACCAGCCGAAATGATGGGCAAATTCATGCACCACCACGTTGCGCACCAGTTCCGCCAGCGTGACATTGCCGCGTGCCGCCCATTCATCCAGGATCGGGCGGCGGAACAGGAACACCGTATCGGGGAAGGCCTGCGGCTCGGACGCCGATTTTTCGGTCATCGGGATGCCGTCATACAGGCCTGTCAGCTCGAACGGGTCGTCGATTTCCAGCTCGTCCAGCATATCCTCGGGGGCGAAATCCGACACCCGCAGGATGACCTGCGCCGCGGGTTGTGCAAAGGCTGCGGGGAAATCGGCCAGCACGGCACGGGCGAGGGTCTCGATCTGGTCGCCCGAGGGGGCGCAGGCTGTCGCGGGGTCGGTCATCCTGAATCCTCTGTCTGCCTTGCCGATATGGACAAAAAGGGGCCGTTGTGAAAGAGCGGATCGCGAACAGGAGAGTTTTCCGATGACCACCACCCGCTTCGCCCCTTCGCCCACCGGCCATATTCACGTTGGCAACCTGCGCACCGCGCTGATGAACTATCTGATTGCCCGCAAGGCGGGCGGCACGTTCATCCTGCGGCTTGACGATACCGACCGCGAACGGTCCAGGCAGGAATATGTCGACGGCATCAAGCGCGATCTGGAATGGCTGGGTCTGCATTGGGACCGCGAGGAACGCCAGTCGCTGCGGCTGGACCGCTATGCCGCTGTCGCGGACGATCTGCGCGCCGCGGGCAAGCTGTATGAGGTGTTTGAAACCCCGACCGAGCTGGACCTGAAGCGCAAAAAGCAGCTGAACATGGGCAAGCCGCCGGTCTACGACCGCGCCGGGCTGGCGCTGACAGATGCCGACAAGGACCGGCTGCGGGCCGAGGGGCGCGAGGGCTATTGGCGGTTCCGGCTGGACCACGAGCGGATCGAATGGGCCGATGGCATTCTGGGCGATATTTCCATTGATGCCGCCAGCGTGTCCGACCCGGTGCTGATCCGGGCCGATGGGCAGGTGCTGTATACCTTTGCCTCGTCGGTGGATGACACCGATATGGGCGTGACCGATATCGTGCGCGGTGCCGACCATGTGACCAATACCGCGACCCAGATTCAGATCATCCGCGCGATTGGCGGCCAGCCGCCGCGCTTTGCCCATCACAGCCTTTTGACCGGCGCGCAGGGGCAGGAACTGTCCAAGCGGCTGGGGGCGCTGTCGATCCGCGACCTGCGCGAATCGGGTGTCGCGGCCGAGGCGCTGTTGTCGATGATGGCGCGTCTGGGGTCCAGCCAGCCGGTCGAGCTGAAGCTGTCGCTGGACGATCTGGCCGAAGGGTTCGATCTGGCGCAATTCGGGGCCTCGCCCACCAAATTCGACGCCGAGGCGCTGTGGCCGCTGACCCGCGAACGCAATCAGGCGCTGCCCTTTGACGCCGTGCGCGACCGCATTGCCGCGCTGGGGGTGCCGGATGATCTGGCGCAGCGGTTCTGGCGCGTGGCCAGCCAGAACATCACCCGGCTGGATGATCTGGCCGCGTGGTGGCAGATTTTCAGTCAGGGCGCCGCGCCCGACATCGCGCCCGAGGATGCCGATTTCGTCGCGCAGGCCATGACCCTGCTGCCGCCGCCGCCTTACAGCGAGGCAAGCTGGGGCGAATGGACCGCCGCCGTGAAGGCCGCCACGGGGCGCAAGGGAAAGGGCCTGTTCATGCCGCTGCGCAAGGCGGTGACGGGGCAGGCGCATGGCCCGGATATGGCCGATCTGATGCCGCTTTTGCAGGTGGTGCGGGCGCGGGGGTAAACGCCGCGCCGGGGTATTTGCGCAACGAAGAATCGTCATGGGCCACGCGCCCCCTGAACCGCCGGTTTTCCGGCGGTTTTGTTTTGCCCGCTGGCGGCGGCAGAAAAAAGTGGCGGGTGGGGCAAAACCCGCTTGACGCCCCGGTCTGCGCCGCGTAAATCCCCCGCACCCAGTGGCGGAGTAGCTCAGTTGGTTAGAGCAGCGGAATCATAATCCGCGTGTCGGGGGTTCAAGTCCCTCCTCCGCTACCACTGGTTTTCCTGAAAATCGTGATTCCCTGACATGACGGCCCTGTCGGCGTCGTGCGATGGTTTGTGCGGTTGTCATCTGCGTCGGGCGGGGTGGGGGAATCACCTGCCGGATCTGTCACAGATTGTGGCATCCGCTGCGGGGGCCGCCTGCATCAGGGCCGCATTTGGGGGATGTCCGGGGGGCGGATGGGCGGCTGGTGCCGGGATGTGGCAGTCTTAAAAATCATTTTTTAACAGATGGTTGTTCGGCGTTCGCCCCGCATGGTGGCGGGTTTGCGCGGGGCCGGGCGATTGTTTGGGCGATTGTCATAAAGACGTTACATTCACGTCACATAAGCGTTGCAGTCAGGCGTTAGACCCCCGCACATCAGCTTGAAACCTCCCGCTGAACAGACAGGAGATACCGATGAAATCCGTCCAGTTTACCGTTTCCGCCCTTGCCGTGATCGCGGCCTCGGCTGGTGTTGCCTCGGCCCGTGACCAGCTTCAGGTCGCCGGTTCGTCGACCGTGCTGCCCTATGCCACCATCGTTGCCGAAGCCTTCGGCGAGAATACCGACTTTCCGACCCCGGTGGTCGAAGGTGGCGGCTCGTCGGCCGGGCTGAAGAAATTCTGCGAAGGCGTGGGCGAAAACACCATCGACGTCGCCAATGCCAGCCGCAAGATCAAGGACAAGGAAATCGAGGCCTGCAAGGCCGCCGGTGTGACCGACATCATCGAGGTCAAGATCGGCTATGACGGGATCGTCTTTGCCAGCGACATCAACGGCAATGATTTCAAATTCACCCCCGCCGACTGGTTCAACGCGCTGGCCGAAAAGACCGTCAAGGATGGCAAGATCGTCGATAACGCGGTTGCCAACTGGAAAGACGTGAACGCGGATCTGCCCGATCAGGACATTCTGGCCTTCATCCCCGGCACCAAGCACGGCACCCGTGAAGTGTTCGAGGAAAAAGTCATCCTGAAAGGCTGTGAAGACAGCGGCGCGATGGAAGTCTTTGCCAAGGAAATGGGCGACGAAGACAAGGCCGAAGAACAGTGCATGAAGATCCGCACCGATGGCAAATCGGTCGATATCGACGGCGACTATACCGAGACGCTGGCCCGCATCGGTTCGGCCAAGAACGGCATCGGCGTGTTCGGTCTGTCCTTCTATGAAAACAATACTGACAAGCTGAAAGTGGCGACGATCAATGACATCGTGCCCTCGACCGAGACCATCTCGTCGGGCGAATACCCGGTGTCGCGTCCGCTGTTCTTCTATGTCAAGAAACAGCATATCGGCGTCATCCCCGGCCTGAAGGAATATGCCGAATTCTTCGTCAGCGACGAAATGGCCGGCCCGGACGGCCCGCTGGCGGCCTATGGCCTGGTGTCGGACCCGGAACTGGCCGCGACCCAGGAAGCCGTCTCCAGCGAAGCCGTGATGAACTGATCACGCGGATTGTGGGGCGGGGCGGCATTGGGTCGCCCCGCCTTTCCTGTGTTTCAAGATCTGGCAGGTCCCCATGCCCATCTATTGGATCGTTCTGGCCGTTCTGGTGCTGGCCGCGATCGGCTTTGTGATTGGCCGCCGCCGCGCGGTGATGCAGGTTCAGGGGGACACGCGCCTTCTGCACAGCCGTCCGGTCTATTACGGCTGGAACGTGGCGTTGTTTACCGCCTTGCCCGCGCTGCTGGTAATGGTGATCTGGGTGCTGGCGCAGCCGGTGATCGTCAACGGCGCGGTCAGCAAATATATTCCCGACGAAGCGATTTCCGAAGGCTCGACCCGCGGTCTGGTCATGCATGATGTGACCCGCGTGGCCGATGGTCTGAACATTGCCATCCGGCGCGGCATCCTGACCGAGGAACAGGCCGACACCATCATTCCCGGCGACGGGCAGGTGCGTGACAGTCTGGCGCGGGCCGGGGTCGCCCTGACCGGCGCCGTCAGCGAACCGGTGATGAACGCCGCGCGCGAATACCGCCGCCTGACCGCCTGGGGCAGCCGTGGGCTGGCCGTGCTGGCGGGGCTGCTGGCGATTGGCGGCATGGCCTTTGCGCTGATGCGCGGGCGGCCGGAATTCCGCGCCCGCAATGTGGTGGAAACCACCGTCAAAGGCGTGTTGATCCTGTGTTCGACCATCGCCATTGCCACCACCGCCGGCATCGTGTTGTCGATGCTGTTCGAGACCGGGCATTTCTTTAACCAATATCCGTGGCAGGACTTTTTCTTTGGCACGACGTGGTCCCCGAACTTTCGCGGCAATTCGCAACTGGGGCTTTTGCCGCTGTTGTGGGGGACGATGTATATCAGCCTGATCGCGCTGCTGGTGGCGGTGCCGATCGGGTTGTTCGCCGCGATTTACATGTCCGAATATGCCAGCCGCCGGGTGCGTGGTTTCGCCAAACCCGCGATCGAGGTTCTGGCCGGCATTCCGACCATCGTTTACGGTCTGTTCGCGCTGATCACCGTCGGCCCGATGCTGCGCGATTATTTCGCGCGTCCGATGGGGCTGGGGGACAGCGGGTCGTCGGTAATGACGGCGGGGCTGGTGATGGGGATCATGCTGATCCCCTTCGTGTCGTCGCTGTCCGATGACATTATCAACGCCGTGCCGCAAAGCCTGCGCGATGGCTCGCTTGGGCTGGGGTCCACCCATTCCGAAACGGTGCGCAATGTCGTGCTGCCCGCCGCGCTGCCCGGTATTGTCGGGGCGGTGCTGCTGGCGGCCAGCCGCGCCATCGGGGAAACCATGATCGTGGTTCTGGGGGCCGGGGCCGCCGCGCAGATGGGGCTGAACCCGTTTCAGGCCATGACCACCATTACCACCCGCATCGTGGCGCAGCTGACCGGCGACACCGATTTCGCCGCGCCTGAAACGCTGGTGGCCTTTGCGCTGGGGCTGACGCTGTTCGTCATTACCCTGTGTCTGAATATCCTTGCGCTGTATATCGTGCGCAAATACCGGGAGCAGTACGAATGACCGACGCGTCTTTTCCCGCCAACGCGCTGGCCCCTGATGGCAAGCACAAATCGCTGATGGTGCCCGATGCGCGCACCCGGCGCCGCAATGCCGCCGAGGCCCGTTTCAAAGCCTATGGCATCGGGGCCATCGCGCTTGCCATCCTGATGTTGCTGGTGCTGTTGTTCACCATTATCCGCGACGGTTCCGGCGCGTTTCGCCAGACCTATCTGACCCTGCCGGTCACGCTCGAGGCGCAAAAGCTGGACCCCAAGGGCAACCGCGACCCGCAGGAAATGAAGAAAGTCCTGACGCTGACCTATGGCGCGCTGCTGGACAAATCGCTGAACGCCGCCATCGCGGCCCATGACATCCAGATCCCTGAACTGTCCAAAAAGGACGTCAAGGACATGATCTCGAAAGAGGCCTCGGCCCAGTTGCGCAACCGTGTGCTGGCCAACCCCGAACTGGTGGGCCAGACGATCGAGGCCACCGTGCTGACCAATGGCCGCGTTGACGGCTATTACAAGGGCCGGGTCACGATGGGCAGCGCGAAACTGGACAGCAATACCTCGCCGTTTCAGCTGGCGCTGGCGGATGCGCTGAAGGACAAGGGCCTGCTGGAAACCCGCTTTAACCGGGATTTCATCACC
The DNA here is from genome assembly GCF_044335505.1 of Paracoccus jiaweipingae. Classification (NCBI taxonomy): domain Bacteria; kingdom Pseudomonadati; phylum Pseudomonadota; class Alphaproteobacteria; order Rhodobacterales; family Paracoccaceae; genus Paracoccus; species Paracoccus jiaweipingae. The sequence goes on from NZ_JBISBS010000001.1 coordinate 76,141, forward strand.
AATCCCGATGCCTCGGACAGCCGCCCCGAGGCCGCGGGCATCGGCATCGCCATTCTGGGGTCAGTGTACATGATGGCGGTGGTGCTGTGTCTGGCCCTGCCCATCGGTGTGGCGGCCAGCATCTATCTTGAGGAATTTGCCCCCAAGAACAAATGGACCGATATTATCGAGGTCAATATCTCGAACCTGGCGGCGGTGCCGTCCATCGTGTTCGGTATTCTGGGGCTGGCCGCTTTCATCAACTTTGCCGGCCTGCCGCAATCGGCGCCAATCGTGGGGGGGCTGGTGCTGACGCTGATGACCCTGCCGACGATCATCATCTCGACCCGCGCGGCGCTGAAGGCCGTACCCCCCAGTATCCGCGATGCGGCGCTTGGGGTGGGGGCGTCCAGGATGCAGTCGGTGTTTCACCACGTCCTGCCGCTGGCGATGCCCGGCATCCTGACCGGCACCATTATCGGGCTGGCGCAGGCGCTGGGGGAAACCGCGCCGCTGCTGCTGATCGGGATGGTGGCCTTTGTGCGCGAATTCCCCGCCGCCCCGCCCGAGGGCCTGTTCGACCCGGCCAGCGCCCTGCCGGTCCAGATCTATAACTGGACCCAGCGCGCCGATCCGGCCTTTGTCGAACGCGCATCCGGGGCCATTATCGTGCTGCTGGTCTTGCTTTTGTGCATGAACCTGCTGGCCATCTTCCTGCGCCGCCGCTTCGAGCGCCGCTGGTAATCGCCACCGGAGGACAGAATAATGAACGACATGCGTATCTTGGAGAGAAGCGTGGATCAGGACGAAATCAAGATCTCGGCGCGCGACGTGCAGGTCTATTACGGCGACAAACACGCCATCAAGGATGTGAATGTCGATATTCAGGACAAGGCCGTGACCGCCTTTATCGGTCCGTCGGGCTGTGGCAAATCGACCTTTCTGCGCTGTCTGAACCGGATGAACGACACCATCGACGTGGCCCGTGTCGAAGGCCAGATCCGGCTGGACGGCGAAGACATCTATGACCGCCGCGTCGACCCGGTGCAGTTGCGCGCCAAGGTGGGGATGGTGTTTCAGAAACCCAACCCGTTTCCCAAGTCGATCTATGACAATGTGGCCTATGGGCCGCGTATTCACGGACTGGTGCGCAACAAGGCCGAAACCGACGAGGTGGTCGAAAAGGCCCTGCGCGGCGCCGCCCTGTGGGACGAGGTCAAGGACCGGCTTGCCGAAACCGGCACCGGCCTGTCGGGCGGTCAGCAACAGCGTCTGTGCATCGCCCGCGCCGTGGCCACCCAGCCCGAGGTGTTGTTGATGGACGAACCCTGTTCGGCGCTGGACCCCATCGCCACCGCGCAGGTCGAGGAACTGATCGACGAACTGCGCGAGACGTTCAGCGTCGTCATCGTCACCCATTCGATGCAACAGGCCGCGCGCGTCAGCCAGAAAACCGCCTTTTTCCACCTTGGCAACCTGGTGGAATATGGCGAAACCGACCAGATTTTCACCAATCCGCAGGACCCGCGCACGGAAAGCTATATTTCCGGCCGGATCGGCTGACCAAGGGGGGTATCAGGGTGATGAACCGCGACAAACATATTGCCTCGGCCTTTGACCGCGACCTTGAGACCGTTCAGGCGCTGGTCGTCAAGATGGGCGGCATCGTCGAGGGCGCCATCGTCGACGCCTCGGTGGCGCTGGAACGGCGCGACGAGGAACTGGCCGAGGATGTCCGCCGCCGCGACAAGACCATCGACGCGCTGGAACAGCAGATCAACGAAGAGGCTGCGCGCCTGATCGCGCTGCGCTCGCCCACCGCGACGGACCTGCGGCTGGTGCTGACGGTGATCAAGATCGGCGCCTCGCTGGAACGGGTGGGCGATTACGCCAAGAACATCGCCAAGCGCAGTCATGTGCTGACCCATCTGCCCCAGATCGACGGGTCGGGCATGGCGCTGCGGCGCATGGCGGCGGCGGTGGAAAAGATGCTGAAGGACGCGCTGGACAGCTATATCCACCGCGATGCCGAACTGGCCGCCGATGTGCGCGCGCGCGATCTGGAGGTGGACCAGATGTATAACGCGCTGTTCCGCGAATTCCTGACCTATATGATGGAAGATCCGCGCAACATCACCGCCTGTATGCATCTGCATTTCATCGCCAAGAACATCGAACGCATGGGCGACCACGCGACCGGCATTGCGGAACAGGTGATCTATCTGGTGACCGGCGAAATGCCCGACGAGGCGCGGCCCAAGAATGACAGCGTCAGCCGCGCCCATGTCCCCGAGGCCGGGGAGGGCTGAGCCATGCCGCAGCAGCAACCCTGTGTGCTGGTGGTCGAGGACGAGGGCGCGCAGCGCGAGGTTCTGAAATACAACCTCGAGGCCGAGGGCTTTGGCGTGGTCATGGCCGAAAACGGCGACGAGGCCCTGCTGCTGGTGCAAGAGGAAAGCCCCGATCTGGTGGTGCTGGACTGGATGCTGCCCAATGTCAGCGGGATCGAGGTCTGCCGCCGCATCAAGGCCGACCCCCAGACCCGCGGCATTCCGGTGATCATGCTGTCGGCGCGCGGCGATGAAACCGACCGCGTGCGCGGGCTGGAAACCGGCGCGGACGATTACGTCGTCAAACCCTATTCCGTGGTCGAACTGATGGCCCGCCTGCGCACCCAGTTGCGCCGCACCCGGCCTTCCACCATGGGGGAACGGCTGTCCTTTGACGACATCATTCTGGACGCCGCCGAACATCGCGTGTTCCGCGCCGGCCAGCCGCTGCACCTTGGACCGACCGAATTTCGCCTGCTGTCCACGCTGATGGAAAAGCCGGGGCGGGTCTGGACGCGGGAACAACTGCTGGACCGGGTCTGGGGGCGCGACATCTATGTCGATACCCGCACCATCGACGTTCATGTCGGGCGCCTGCGCAAGGCGCTGATGGTCAATGGCGGCGACAACCCGGTGCGCACCGTGCGTGGCACGGGCTATGCGCTGGGGTAAGTGCCGCGCGGGTTTGGGGCGCCCGCGGTCAGGCGGCGCTGCGCGCTGATCCGGCCTTGGCGGGGGCCTTTGGGCACAGTTCGGCAAGGTCTGTCAGCGGCAGGGGCCGTGACCTGTCCGGCCACAACCCGCCATGACCATCCATGTCATGACGGGTCCCCGCAACGTCCCGCAAAAAGGCAAAAAGCCCCCGCGCGGGGGCTTTCAGTCAGGCACCGGCCTGTCGGGGGGTGCCGGGCGCGCGTGGTCAGTCGCCGTCGTCGGGGTATTCGTCATCATCGCCAAAACGCGAATCATCGTCATATTCATCCTCGCCCTCGGGGATGTATTTCGACGAATTGCGGATGGACTGATTGTCATGGATCGGGTCCATGACCACGTCTGACGGGATCTCGCCCGCCAGCCATTCGGTGATTTCCTCGCTGGCCTCGCGCGGGTCCTGGTCGGTCAGTTCAGCAATATAGGCGACAAAGGCTTTGGAATCGCCGTCGATCTCGTCAAGGCGGTCCTCGTCTGCGTCCTCCCATTTGTCCTGAATCGCCTCATAGAAGGCGGGCCAGTTTTCCTGAACGTGATGCCATTTCATGCGCGCTGCCCTTTCAGTAGCCAGATCCGGCGCCGAATGATTCCGCCGCCCCGGTAATGTCGCGCCCCATACCGGCCACCGTGTTACAGCCCGCCAGTGTCGCAGCGCACAGGATAACGGCGATTGCGGCCTTCAGGTTCATCTTTGCCTCCTCTTTTTTCACTTCGCGTCCGACCACCAGACCTCGGGCAGAAAGCCCGGCCAGTCACCATAAACCGGCACGGTGTCGGGGTATTTCAGGCTGGCCGCATGGGCCAGATGCGACACCGGCGAGAACGAGACCGGGATGACATAGCGCCCCGCCGTCAGCACCCGGTCCAGCGCGCGGGTGGCGGCGTTGAAATTCTCAGGGCTGCGGGCGTTGACCATCTTGTCGATCATCGCCTCGGCGGCGGGGCTGTTCATGCCCATCCAGTTCAGCGTGCCGGGCTGGGTGACGCCCTGATGGCCCCAATACAGGCGCTGTTCATTGCCCGGCGACAGCGACAAACCGCGTTCATACCATGTCATGTCGAACTGGTAATTGTTTTTGCGTTCAACATATTGCGCCGAATCCAGCAGGGTGACGCGCGGCTGGACACCCAGATTGCGCAGGCTTTCGACATAGATGTTCACGATCTGCTGGGTCTCGGACGCGGTGCGCATGGCGCTGCCGGACTGGTTCAGCAGAATCTCGAAGGTGAAGGGCTGGCCGTCCTTGTTCTTCAACATGCCGTCCTGCACTGTCCAGCCGGCCTCGGCCAACAGTTTCAGCGCCCGGCGCATGGCCTTGCGGTCCAGCGCGGTGTCGCTGCCCTGGGGGAAGGTATAGCCCTCCATCGTGCCGGGCAGCAGGTCACCCGCAAAGGGTTCCAGCAGGTCGCGCACCGTCCCCTCGGCCGGGCCGGGGCGCATCGCCAGATCCGAGTTGGCGAAATAGCTGGTGATACGCGGGTCATTGCCGCCGGTCAGGGTCTTGCTGATGAACTGGAAATTGAACGCCTCGATCATGGCCTGACGCACCCGCCAGTCGGCAAAGATCGGGTTGCGGGTGTTCATCACCAGCCCCATGATCCCCGAGGGGCGCTGATGCGGAATATCCGATTTCACCACCTTGCCCTGCTGCGCGGCGGGAAAGTCGAATTCGGTCTGCCATTTCACGCTGTTCAGTTCGCGCCAGACATTCAGGTCACCGGCCTTGAAGGCCTGAAACATCGCGGAATTATCCCCGAAATAGTCATACCGGATGGTGTCGACATTGTTGCGGCCCTGATTGATGGCCAGATCGCGCCCCCAATAGTCGGGGTTGCGGCGCAGCGTAATGGCCCGGCCCGGATCGACCTTGTCGATGACATAAGGCCCTGACCCGATCGGCGCCATCAGGCCCGATGCACTGAAATCCTTTCCCTGCCATTGCGCCTTTTGCAGGATCGGGCGCATCCCCATCAGCAGCGCCAGTTCGCGGTCGGGTTCGGAAAAGGTCAGGCGCAGCTTGTTGGGACCGGTCTGTTCCATTTTGGCGACCTTGTCCCATGCGGAACGGTAACGCGGATGCCCCTGCGTCCCCAGCGTCTGATAGGACCACATCACGTCCTCAATGGTGACGGGGCTGCCATCGGAAAACCGCGCCTCGGGGCGCAGGGTGAATTCCACCCAGGTGCGGTCGTCATCGGTTTCGATGCTTTCGGCCAGCAGCCCATACAGGGTGAAGGGTTCGTCAATGCTGCGATACATCAGCGATTCCGTCACCTGACCGTCCAGAATGCCGAAAAACACCGGGTTGCCCTTGATGATCCAGGCGTTCATCGAATCGAAACTGCCGGGTTCACCGAATCGAATCTGTCCGCCCTTTGGGGCGTTCGGGTTGACATAGGGCAGGTGGGTAAAGCCCGGTTGCAGGGCAGGTTCCCCAACCATCGCAAGGCCTTGCATGGGTTCGGCAAGGGTTGTCAGCGGCATTGCTGCAACAGTCGCGGCGGCGGCGAATCTCACGAAAAATCGTCGTCCAATCGCGGAATCGTTAATGAATCTGAAGATTCGCATACTGCCCGGCCCTTTTGTTTCGCGACCTTTGCCGCCGCTGTTTTCGCAACCTTAGCGGTGCGGCTGGACCTGTGCAAACTTTTGCCTTTGCGGGCCGTTCCGAAAAGCGTATAAAAGCTGCACTGCTCGATAGGTTTCTTGCCTGTATGAAACCTGCCTCATGACTTGCGCCCGCCTTGTGCGGGCGCTTTTTTTTGTCGCAAGCCCCGCCTATGCTGCGCCTGCAAGGCCGGTCCGGCGGCGGGCGCGGCACAGATAATCCGCAGGAGGGCGGCATGTTCGACAAGTTTCTTCAGGGCAAAACAGCGGTGGTGACCGGCTCGAATTCGGGAATCGGGCTGGGGGTGGCACGCGAACTGGGCCGCGCCGGGGCCGATCTGGTGCTGAATTCTTTTACCGACCGCGATCAGGACCACGATCTGGCGCGCGAACTGGCGGCGGAACTTGGGGTCGATGTGCGCTATATCGCCGCCGATATGTCGAAGGCTGACGACTGTCGGGCGCTGGTCGAACAGGCAGGGGCCTGCGATATTCTGGTGAACAATGCCGGTATCCAGCATGTCGCGCCGATTGACGAATTTGCGGTGGACAAGTGGAATGCCATCATCGCGATCAACCTGTCATCGGCCTTTCACACCACCGCCGCCGCGCTGCCGCTGATGCGCAAGGCGGGCTGGGGCCGGGTGATCAACGTGGCATCGGCGCATGGGCTGACCGCCAGCCCGTTCAAATCGGCCTATGTCGCGGCCAAGCACGGGGTGGTCGGGCTGACCAAGGTCACCGCGCTGGAAACCGCCGAACAGCCGATCACCTGTAACGCGATTTGCCCCGGCTATGTCCTGACCCCTCTGGTCGAGGCGCAGATCCCCGACACGATGAAAGAATACAACATGTCGCGCGAGGATGTAGTGCGCAATGTGCTGCTGGCCCGCCAGCCCTCGAAAGAATTCGCCACGGTCGAAGAGATCGGCGGCACCGCAGTGTTCCTGTGCAGCAAGGCCGCCAGCCAGATCACCGGCACGACGATTTCGGTCGATGGCGGCTGGACCGCGTTGTGATCACAAAAAAGGGGGCCGGTCCGGCCCCCTTGCATCCTGATATTGCGGCTGGTGATCAGCCCTGAATCGCGGCCTCGATATCGACAATGCTGGCATTGGTCAGCGTCTTGGCGATTTCCTTAACCAGCGCCTGTTCCAGCATCTTGTGGTAATCCTTGCGCATCTGCCCCAGCGTGGACGGGTCGGCAATGACCACCACCTGATCGGCCTTATGTTGCAGGACCAGCTGGTTCAGATGTGCCGAGATCTGTTTGGCAAAGGTCAGTTCGTCCTCGTCCCGGGGCGATGTTTCCTCGGGGCGGTTGCCGGACGACTGGTCTTGCAGGTTCTGCGGCGTCAGCTTGCCATCCTGCCGCAACTCAAGACCTTGTTTCGCGGCGTTGCGGAACAACAAGGCGTGGTGGCCGTCAGCGACGACGACAAGGGCGTTATGGGACAGCATGGCAAACCTCTTGCTTGTGACGCTGTCCCAACGCCTGCCGCGTGGCCGGGTTCCGTCAGCGGCAGGCGGCGCAGAAATCGCGGATGCGGGCGATGGCCTGAACCAGAACCTCGTCCGCGGCGGCATAGCTGACGCGGAAATGCGGCGACAGGCCAAAGGCCGCGCCAAACACCACCGCAACCCCGGTCTGGTCCAGCAGCGCGGTCGCGAAAGCCGCGTCATCGGTAATTGTGCGGCCATCCGGTGCGCTCTTGCCGATCAGCCCCGCGATCGAGGGATAGACATAAAACGCCCCTTGTGGTGTCGGACAGCTTAGCCCCGCACAGTCGTTCAGCCCCGCCACCACCAGATCGCGGCGGCGCTGAAACGCGGCGCGGCTGGCGGTGATATAGTCCTGCGGCCCCTCTAGCGCGGCCAGCGCGGCATATTGGCTGATGCTGCACGGGTTCGAGGTCGATTGCGATTGCAGCTTGGCCATCGCCCGGATCAGCATCTCCGGCCCGGCGGCATAACCGATGCGCCAGCCGGTCATCGCATAAGCCTTGCTGACCCCGTTCATGGTCAGGGTGCGGTCCTTCAGGCGCGGCTCGACCTGGGCGGGGGTGACAAAGCGGAACCCGTCAAAAGTGATATGTTCGTAGATATCATCGGCCAGCACCCAGACATGGGGATGATCCATCAGCACATCGGTCAGCGCCCGCAGGCTGGCCTCGTCATAGCCGGCACCGGATGGGTTCGACGGCGAATTCAGGATTACCCATTTCGTGCGCGGCGTTATCGCGGCGCGCAACTGGTCGGGGGTGATGCGAAAGCCCTGATCCAGCGTGGCCGCAACGATGACCGGCGTGCCCCCGGCCAGCCGCACGATATCGGGATAGCTGACCCAGTAAGGCGCGGGAATGATCACCTCGTCCCCCGGATTGACGGTGGCCAGCAGCGCGTTGAACAGCACCTGCTTGCCGCCGGTGCCGATGGTGACCTGCGCGGGGTCGTAATCCAGCCCGTTGTCGCGCGCGAATTTGGCGGCAATGGCGGCTTTCAGCTGTGGAATGCCGTCAACGGCGGTGTAACGGGTATGGCCCGCGTCAATCGCCGTCTTGGCCGCCTGACAGATATGGTCGGGCGTGTCGAAATCAGGCTCGCCCGCCGACAGCGTGATAATGTCGCGCCCCTGTGCCGCCAGTTCGCGCGCGCGCCCGGTGATCGCCACCGTGGGCGAGGGGTTGATGCGGTTCAGCGCGTCGGAAAGGAAGCTCATGGCGGGCCTGTTCTTTGGGGCGGTAAGCACCTATGTTTGCGCGCAGTTCTGGGAATGGCAAGCGGGGACAAGGACATGACCGAAGATCGCGAAACCCGGTTGAAACGCCTGCGGATGCGCAGCTGGCGGCGGGGGATGAAGGAAATGGACCTGATCCTTGGGCCGTGGTCCGATGGCCCGCTGGCTGATCTGTCGGACGCGGATCTGGATATTTATGAAACCATCCTGTCGGAAAATGATCAGGACCTGTATCTGTGGCTGACCGCGCGGGTGTCGGGGCGCGATGACCGTGGTCCCGCCGCGCTGGCGCCGATGCTGGACCCGATCGCCGATTTCGCCGCCGCGCGGCTGGCCCCGGCGAACCGATAAAATTTTTTCGAAAAAAGCGGGCCGCGTTAACCGGGTCTTGGTAATTTTGCGCCATGATGGTGTCAGGCGAAACAAGACGGACTGACCATGACCATGCTGGCCCCTGTATCCCGGTCTGAAGCGGCGCCCCAAAGGCTGCACGATTATCTTGAGGCGATTCATCTGCTTGGCCGGATGAACAAGCTGCTGCATGACCTGATCAAGGATGAATTCGAACGGCTTGGCAAAACCGACCTGACCCCGGTTCAGGCGCTGATCCTGTATCACCTTGGCGAGGCCGAGGTATCGGCAGGCGAATTGCGATCACGCGGCATGTATCAGGGCAGCAATGTCAGCTATAACCTGAAAAAGCTGGTGGCGATGGGCTATGTCCACCACGAACGCGACCCCGGCGACCGCCGCGCCGTGCGCGTGCGGCTGACCGCATCGGGCGAAGAGGTGCGCGATCAGGTGCTGGCAATGTTCATGCGCCATGCCGACGGGCTGGGGGCATCGGGGGTCATGGATGATCCGCCCCTTGATCTGGTCAACCAGCAGACGCGGCGGCTGGAACGGTTCTGGATGGAACAGATCCGCTATATCTATTGACCGCTTGACGGCGTTCCGCACCACCCGGCAGGGGCCGGTGGCACGGTTCGCAAAGGGGGGGCTTACCAGTGGCCGGTATTGTCCATGCTGACCCAGGGTTCGGCCGGGGGCAGGGGGTCGCCGGCCTGCAACAGCTCGACGCTGATATTGTCGGGGCTGCGCACAAAGGCCATGCGTCCGTCACGCGGGGGGCGGTTGATGGTCACGCCGTGATCCATCAGGTGCTGGCACATGGCGTAAATATCCGCGACCTCATAGGCCAGATGTCCGAAATGGCGGCTGTCCGATGGCAGCCCCTCGTCGCCATCCCAGTTGAAGGTCAGCTCGACCGGGCATTCCGGCTGGTCGCTGGGGGCCATGAACACCAGTGTAAAGCGGCCTTTCTCGTTCTCGATCCGGCGGGTTTCGACCAATCCCAGAAGGCCGAAAAAGCGCATGGTGCTGTCCAGATCTTTCACCCGGACCATGGTGTGCAGATAGCGGATGTTCATCTTTTCCCTCCGGCGCGGTTGCGGGCCAAGATTGTCAGATCGCAGCACCCTTGGCAAACCCCGGCCCATGGCGGTCTGCGCCGGTTGCATGGCGGGGGGCTTTGAGGGCAAAACGGGGTCTGAATTTGCCGAAAGGAATCACCATGCCCCTGACGCCCGAGCAGCAGGCCGAAATCGACGAATTGCGCGCCCATCCGCGCCCGACCCTGCGCGCCACGTCGGAGGGGATGGAAAAGCACCTGTATCTGGCGCATCCGGTGCTGGATCACGGTCTGGTACGGGTGATCGACTATATGGGCGATGATGCCGCCATTTGTCAGGCCGCGCGGGTCAGCTATGGCCGTGGCACCAAGGCGGTCAGCAATGATGAAGGGCTGATCCGCTATCTGATGCGGCACTGGCATTCGACCCCGTTCGAGATGTGCGAGGTCAAGTTCCACGTCAAGCTGCCGGTCTTTGTCGCCCGCCAGTGGATCCGCCACCGCACCGCGAATGTGAACGAATATTCAGCGCGTTATTCGATCCTTGACCGCGAATTCTATATCCCCGACCCCCAGCATCTGGCCGCGCAGTCCAGCGTCAACAATCAGGGCCGCGGCGAGGTTCTGCAAGGCGACGAGGCCGCGCGGGTGCTGGACATCCTGCGCGATGACGCCATGCGTGCCTATGACCATTACGAGGATATGCTGACCCCGGACGAGGGTTCCGGCAAGCAGGGGCTGGCGCGGGAACTGGCGCGGATGAACCTGCCGGCCAATGTCTATACCCAGTGGTATTGGAAGGTCGATCTGCACAACCTGTTCCATTTCCTGCGCCTGCGTGCCGATGCCCATGCGCAATATGAAATCCGCGCTTATGCCGATGTGATGTGCCGCGTGGTTCAGGACTGGGTGCCCTTTGCCTGGGCGGCGTTCCGCGATTATCGCATGGACGCGGTCAGCCTGTCGGCACAGGGCGTTGCGGCGCTGAAACGCCGTCTGGCCGGCGAGGTCCTGACCAGGGAAAACTGCGGGATGAGCGCGCGCGAATGGCGCGAATTTCAGGATATCTGGGGCTGAAACGGCAAGGGTGGGGTTTCCCCCGCCCGGCCTTATTGCGGCAATCGCGCGATCCAGTCGCGAATGGCGGCAAGGCTTTCGGCCTCGTCCAGAAACGGGATATGCCCGCGATCCGGCACCAGCGCATAGATCATATCGGGCCGCCGCGTGCGCATCTCCGCCACCGCATCATCGCCCAACAGGTCAGACCCCGCACCATGGATCAGCGCCATGGGCAGGCCCGCGCAGGCATCAAACAGCGGCCATGCCGTGGCGCCGGGGTCCTTCATCGCGTCCAGAAAACTGTCGCGCAGGGCGGGGTCATAGGTCAGCTCGACCCGGCCCGCGCCCTGCCGGTAATGACGCACGGCCTCGTCCGCCCACCGGCTTTGCGGCACATTGGCAAACCCGGTCAGGTTCAGCGGCAGGCGATCAGCGACATCGGCCAGCGTTTCGGCCGTGGGCGGCACACCGACATAGGCCATGATGTTGCGCAGCCCCTCGACCCGCAATTGCGGCCCGACATCGTTCAGGCAGATGCCGGTCAGCCGGTCCTTGGCCACAGCAGCCAGATACATCGCGATCAGCCCGCCACGCGAACTGCCGATAATGGCGGCGCGGTCCACCCCCAGATGGTCCAGCAGCGCCAGCGTATCCCCCGCCTCTTGCGGGACGGTATAGGTCGCGGCGCCGGTCCAGTCCGACTTGCCGCGCCCGCGGTAATCCATGCGGATCACCCGCACATCATGCAGATGCCGGATCAGATAGTCGAAATCATGCATGTCGCGGGTCAGCCCTGACAGGCACAAAATGACCGGCCCGCCATGACCGACGGTGAAATCGTCAAAGGCAATCTGCGCGCCATCCGCGGCGGTGAAATGCTGAACGGACATCGCGCCCTCCCTCACTTTGGTGCAAATATCCCGGGGGTGCGGGGGCTGGCCCCCGCTTACAGATTCTCGCTTTGGGGCATCCCCAGAACGTGATAGCCGGAATCGACCATCACCACCTCGCCGGTGGTGCAGGCCCCCCAGTCGCTGCACAGCCACACAGCCGTGCCGCCGATGCTTTCCAGCGTGGCATTGTGGCGCAGGGGGGCGTTGGCCTCGGTATGGCGGAAGGTCTTGCGCGCGCCGCCAATGGCCGCGCCAGCCAGCGTTTTCATCGGGCCGGGGCTGATGGCATTGACCCGAATGCCGTCCGGCCCAAGGTCATTGGCCAGATACCGCGTGGTCGATTCCAGCGCCGCTTTGGCCACGCCCATGACGTTGTAAAACGGTGTGACGCGGTTCGACCCGGCATAGGTCAGGGTAACGATCGACCCGCCATCGGTCATCAGCGGATGCGCACGGCGGGCGACCTCGATCAGGGAATAGCAACTGATTTCAAGGCTGTGCTTGAAATTGGCGCGGCTGGTATCGACAAAGCGGCCGGTCAGTTCCGCTTTGTCGGAATAGGCGATGGCGTGAACCAGAAAATCCAGCTTGCCCCAGCGATCGGCCAGCGCCGCAAACGCCGCGTCAAGGCTGGCATCGTCGGTGACATCGACATCCAGCAGCAAGTCGGAACCGACGCTTTGCGCCAGCGGCTCGACCCGCTTGCCAAAGGCCTCGCCCTGATAAGTAAAGGCCAGTTCCGCGCCCTGATCGGCGCAGGCTTTTGCAATGCCCCATGCAATGCTGCGGTCATTCGCGACCCCCATCACCAGACCGCGCTTACCCGCCAGCAAATCGCCCATTCGTTTACCCTATCTTAAATCAATCGCGGTATTTCGACATGACGAGGGTTGCATTCGTGCCCCCGAAACCGAAACTGTTGGAAAGGATCGAATCGAAATCGACGTTATCCACGCGGGTGGTGGCAATTTCCTCGGGCCGGATCTCGGGGTCCAGTTCGGTGACATTGGCCGATGCCGCGATAAAGCCGTTTTCCATCATCAGAAGGGAATAAATCGCCTCATGCACGCCGGTCGCGCCCAGACTGTGCCCCGTCAGCGACTTGGTCGAGGCGGTCAGCGGCACATTGCCCTCGCCAAAGACCCGGCGCAGGGCCCGGACCTCGGTCACGTCGCCCGCCGGGGTCGAGGTGCCATGCGCGTTGACATAGGTGATCTTGCGGCCCTCGGGCAGCGTGTCCAGCGCCAGCTTCATCGAGCGTTCGCCCCCCTCGCCCGAGGGGGCAACCATGTCGTGACCGTCGCTGGTCGCGCCATAGCCCGTCACCTCGGCATAGATTTTGGCCCCGCGGGCCAGCGCGTGCCCCAGCTCTTCCAGAACGACGACACCGCCGCCGCCGGCGATGACAAAACCGTCGCGGGTCGCATCGAACGGGCGGCTGGCCGTTTCCGGCGCGTCGTTATATTTCGACGACATCGCCCCCATCGCGTCGAACAGGCAGGACAGGGTCCAGTCCAGTTCCTCGCCGCCGCCGGCAAAGACGACATCCTGCTTGCCCATCTGGATTTGCTCGACCCCGTTGCCGATGCAATGGGCGCTGGTCGAACAGGCGCTGGTGATGGAATAGTTCACACCCTTGATGCGGAACGGCGTCGCAAGGCAGGCGCTGTTGGTCGACGACATACAGCGCGTCACCATGAACGGCCCCATGCGTTTGGGGCTGCCCTTTTCGATAACGATCTGGTGCGCATTGAAAAAATTCGAGGTCGACGGCCCGCCCGAGCCGACGATCAGGCCGGTGCGCGGGTTCGAGACATCGCTGTCCGCAAGCCCGGAATCGGTGATCGCCTGCTGCATGGCGATAAAGTTATAGGCCGCGCCCGGCCCCATGAATCGCAGGTCGCGCTTGTCGATGTGATCCTCAAGCACGATCTGCGGCATCCCGTGGATCTGGCTGCGAAACCCGCGTTCGGCATATTCGGGGGCAAAGACGATGCCCGATTTGCCTGCGCGCAGGCTGGCGGTGACCTCGGTGGCGTTATTGCCGATGGGCGAGACGATCCCCAGCCCGGTGATGACGACGCGGCGCATTCTGGCCCCCTTTCGCGGTCAAAGCCCGCTGGCTTGCGCCAGCCCGACCTTCATGTCCTTGACGTAATAGATGACTTCACCATCGCATTCCACGCGGCCATCAGCCACGCCCATTTTCAGCTTGCGGTCGATGACACGGGTAAAGTCGACGAAATAGCGCACCAGTCTGGCGTCGGGGCGGACCATGCCGGTCAGCTTGACCTCTCCCACACCCAGCGCGAAACCCTGACCGTGCCAGCCGCGCCAGCCAAGGTTAAAGCCGGTCAGCTGCCACAACCCGTCCAGCCCCAGACAGCCGGGCATCACCGGGTTGCCGGGAAAATGGCAGTGAAAGAACCACAGGTCGGGATTGATGTCGAATTCGGCATTGATATGGCCCTTGCCATGGCTGCCGCCATCGGCCGAGACATCGGTGATCCGGTCCATCATCAGCATCGGCGGCAGCGGCAGTTGCGCATTGCCATGGCCGAACAGCTCGCCATTCGCGCAGGCGATAAGGTCGTCTTTGTCGAAATAGGTCTTGGTCATGGCTGTCATTGGCTTGGCCTGTCTGTCGCTGTCGGGCGGGTTGCGCCGGATTTCGTGAATGTTGACCCTGCGTCTAGCACCCGGCTTGGCCGCCGCGCAAGGGTTTGCACGGGTCCGGGCGGCCTGCGCGGGCCGCCGCGCGGCGGCTCAGAACCACTGACCCGGCTCCATCAGGCCCAGTTCCATCAGCTGATGCGCGTTCCAGCGGAACGGGTGCGAATTGCGCCAGCGAAAGCCCCGGATGTCGTCGCGCGAACCGGGGTTGCGCGCCAGCGCCTTGGCCACCCGGAACGACGCAACCGCCGCAGTCAGGTTGTGATGCCAGGGGCAGGAATAAGTATTGTATTCCTCGATGTTAAAGCGATGGTCGGGGGTGATGCGCAGGCCCTTGGCGGTGCGGAACAGGGCGATGCGGTCGATGCGGCGTCGGTCGGCGGGCAGGTATTCCTCGAACCGCCAGCGCAGCCCGCCGAAAAAGTCCAGCTGCCGTTCCATGATCTGGCCGTTGCGGTCGGTCCGCGCCAGCGCGTAATAGCCGCTGCGGTCGAACATGGCGTCGGCAAGGCTGACGGCGTCGGGATGCCGGTCCAGATCGGCGGTGTAAAGGTCGATGACATAGCTCAGCATCGCGGCGCGGCGTTCCTCGGTGTGGAAGGCCAGCATTTCCCCGATGCGACGCGTCTCCGAGAAGGGGAAGAACAGATATTCGGCATTGAAGCCGTAATACAGCCACGTCCCGACCGGCGCGGCATCGTTGATGGCGTTGATGGCGCCGACATGGGCGCTGGGCTGGCGGGCGTCATAATGCAGGTTGGTGACGTGGCGGGCCTGCGTTTCGGTCAGCGCCAGCGGTTGCGGCGACAGCGCCAGAATATGCCGAAAGCCGGTTTCGATATGGTGGGTCAGGGTCGAGGTGGTCTCGGCCTCGTCCTCGAACAGGATGACGGCCAGCGGCCCGCGCTTCAGCGTATCGGGGCGGCTGTGCAGCCAGTCGTAAAGATGTGGAAAGCTCATGGCAGGCTGGCCCTGATCTGCTCCAGCGCGGCGCGGCGAAGCGCGGGGTTGCCCGCGGCGCTGTCGGTCAGCGAGGTCAGGGTCGCCTTTTGCGCATCGGACAGCGTGGATTGCGCGATCAGCGCCTTGACGCGGTCGGGGTTGAAACCATCCGGGGTCAGCGCGGGGTCGTCGCGGGCCGGGCTGTGCTCGCCCGCCGCGTCCGGCGCTGGCACGGTGGTTTCGGCGGGCAGGGGCGGGCTGTCATGCGGCGGGGCTGGCGGGGCGGTGGTAGCGGGTGGCAGCGCCGCGTCCGGGCCTGCCTCGGGCAGGGCGACCGGGGGCAGGGGGGCTTGGGCGGCCTCTTCGGCGGCGGCCACGGCAGCATCGGCGGCGCGGATGGCGGCGTCGGCGGCGGCCTCGGCCCGCGCGGCGTCATCGCTGGCGGCCTCGGCGGCGCGATCGGCGGCGATTGCCGGGTCAGGCGCCGGGGCGCCCCTGTCAGCGGTGGCGGTGTCAGCGGGGTCGGGCTGTGGCGCCGTCGCAGGCGCATCGGGTTGCGGGGTCAGGGGCGCGTCCGTCGGCCCCCCGGACGATTCGACGCGGTCACGGGTGACCCCGCGCAGCGCGGCCAGATCGCCGCCCGTCACCCACCAGATGCCGCCCGCCAGCACAGCCAGCACCACCAGAGCTGTCGCCAAACGGTTCATTGCGCGATCACCCCCTTTTGCCGTTTTCAGGACCGGGTTATGGCACAGCCCCCGCGCCCCGAAAACCCGTTGCACGCCGTTCGGGCCTGCAAATCCGGTTGAAAATCGACGAATTGGCGCGTATTTTGCCTGCCATTGATGAACTGGTTATAAAAGGAACGCAGCCATAGCTCGCAGACCCCACAACGCGCCGCCCACCCGTGACACCGGCCCGCGCGTCAATGAACGTATCCGTGTTGCAGAAATCCGCCTGATTGGCGCCGATGGCGAAAATGTCGGTGTCGTGACCCCCGCAAGGGGCCTTGAAATGGCGATCGAGGCGGGACTGGACCTGGTCGAGATTTCGCCAAACGCCACGCCGCCGGTCTGCAAGATCATGGACCTTGGCAAGTTCAAATACGAACAGCAAAAGCGCGAGGCCGAGGCCCGGAAAAAGCAGAAAACCATCGACATCAAAGAGGTCAAGTTCCGTCCGGGAACCGACACCCATGATTACGATGTGAAGATGCGCAACGTGATGAAGTTTCTGGACGCGGGCGACAAGGTCAAGGTGACGCTGCGCTTCCGGGGTCGCGAAATGGCGCACCAGGATCTGGGGCTGGAACTGCTGAATCGCGTCAAGGACGATGTGGGCGAGGCTGGCAAGGTCGAAAGTATGCCCAAGCTGGAAGGCCGGCAGATGGTGATGATGATCGCCCCGCGCTGACCCGACCGGTTGTGCGACACGGTATGCGCGACCCTGTGGTTGCGCGATGACGGGCCGCCGCTGCGCGGCCCGTTTCGGTTTTCAAACAGGTCCGACAGACCCAACCCCCAGCCCCAACCCCACGAGGTCCGCATGAGCTTTGTTGCCATCACCCTTCAGCGCGAGGACTGGGCCGACCCCTCGGTGCCGCTGCCCGAATATGCCACCGATGGCGCCGCCGGGGCCGATATTCGCGCGCAATTGCCCAATGGTCCGCTGGTGCTGGCGCCGGGTCAGCGCGCGCTGGTGCCGACCGGCCTGCGCATGGCGATCAGCCCGGATTTCGAGGTCCAGATCCGCCCTCGCAGCGGGCTGGCGCTGCGCGACGGGGTGACGCTGGTGAATGCGCCGGGGACCATCGACTGCGACTATCGCGGGCCGGTGGGGGTGATCCTGATCAATCATGGCGATGTGCCGGTCACCATCGCGCATGGCGAACGGATCGCGCAGATGGTTGTCGCCCCGGTCGTGCAGGCGCGGTTCACGCTGGCCGACAGCCTGCCGGAAACGGCGCGGGGCGCGGGCGGCTTCGGTTCGACCGGGCGGGCGTGATGGCGGTGGTCGTGGTTCTGGCCGCGCTGGCGCTGGTCTGGTTCGGCGGTGCCGCGCTGGGGGTCGCCCCGCGCTTGCGTGGGCTGGCGATGCTGGCGCTGTGGGGCGCGGTTCTGGCGCTGGTGGGGCTCGCCCCGGCCAGCGGTCTGGGTCGTTGGCTGGGTGGTTCGGTTCAGGGCTGGCTGGTGGGCGGCGGGGTACTGGCACTGGCGCTGGCCTATCGCTGGCTGGTGAGGCTGGCCCGCGCCCGCGCGGTGCCACAGCCGGTTGCCGACGCGGCCCCGCTTGCCGCGCCCGCGCCCGCCGCTTTCGACCCCGAGGCGCCGCTGTCTGATGCCGAGCTGGACCGCTATGCCCGCCACATCATGCTGCGTGAACTGGGTGGTCCCGGCCAGCGCGCGCTGCGCCGGGCGCGGGTGCTGGTGGTCGGGGCCGGGGGGCTTGGCTCGCCCGTGTCGTTGTATCTGGCGGCGGCGGGGGTGGGGCGCCTGACGCTGGCCGATGACGACACGGTCAGCCTGTCGAACCTGCAACGCCAGATCCTGTTCGCCACCGGGCAAGAGGGCCAGCCCAAGGCACAGGCCGGGGCTGATCGTCTGCGCGCCCTGAACCCGCAGATTCAGGTCACGCCGCTGCCCCGCCGCATTACCGCGCAGGACGCCGATTTTCTGCGCGGCTTCGATCTTGTCATCGACGGCACCGACAGTTTTGCCGGGCGTCAGGCGATCAACGCTGCCTGCGTGGCGGCGGGGGTGCCGCTGCTGGCCGGGGCGATTGCGCAATGGGAAGGGCAGATCACGGTCTATGACCCCGCGCGCGGTGCGCCCTGCCTGTCCTGCCTGTTCCCGCAGGCCCCCGCCCCCGGCAGCACCCCCAGCTGTGCCGAGGCCGGGGTGATTGGCGCGCTGCCCGGTGTGATTGGCGCGATGATGGCGCTTGAGGCCGTCAAGCTGTTGACCGGCGCGGGGCAGGATCTGCGTGGCCGGATGATGATCTATGACGGGCTTTATGCCGATGCGCGGGTGATGCGCCTGTCGCGCCGTGCCGATTGTGCCGTTTGCGGAACGGCGACCTGACCGGCTGGCAGGGCGGCTGGAAAGGGGGCACAGATTTTCGGGAACGAAAGCCGGGTGTTGACGCTTTGTTGACTGGACGCGGGTTGAAACCGCCCGCCACACCCAACAAGGAGATCAGAGATGACCCGCACCCCGTTGCTGATTCTTGGCGCCGCCTTTGCGCTGGCGGCCTGTAACCCGGTCACTGCCGTCGAAAAGACCGACAATGCCACCATCGTGATCGAAAATGATGTGTCCCAGAAAGTGCCTGCCAAGGTCGAGGCCGCTGCCGGCCCGGTCAAGTCAGGTGACACGCTGGCGGGCCGTTATGACCTGACCCGCAAGGGCTGTGACGACATGAACAGCATGACCAAACTGATGGTCGAGGGCAACAAGATGACCTTTGCCGAATCCAGCTGCACGGTCGCGGCCTCTGAAAAGGGCAGCAACTATACCAACGCGACGCTGTCCTGCACCGGTGAGGGCAAGGATTTCAACCGTCAGGTCAAGCTGCAACTGCGCGGTGATTCGCTGCGTATGACCGAGGGCGCGAATACCTATACCTATTTCAGCTGCGCCAAGTGATTTTTCCTGCGACACAGGTGTAAACATCGCGGCCGTCCGTTTTTTTTCGGGCGGCCGTTAACCGAATCTTGGGATTCGGTTGCTAGGCTTTTCGGGAACGCATCACGAAAGGTTCCCGATATGTCGCGTTTCTTTTCTTCTTTGGCTGCTATCGCGCTGACGCTTTTTCCGCTTGCCGTTGCGGCGGGCACGTTCGATGGCGTCTATGATGCCGATCCGCGCCTGTGCGCCATCAGCAGTTCCAGCACCACCCGGCTTCAGGTGTCGGGGGATCGGCTGAATTTCTATACCGCCCATTGCCGGATGCAGGGCGGTGTCGACGGGCATATGCGGCTGGCCTGTGCCGATGGCGACGGCGCTTTTGTCGAACATGCGTCACTGCGGCGCACGCCTCAGGGCGTCAGGCTGCGTGGTTTTGGCGGCGCGCGCGAACTGCATCGCTGTCGCTAAGGCCGAAATGACCGGGGCGTCGGGTTTTGTGCCGCAACGTCAGTCGCGCAATTCATCCGCGTTGACGCCCCAGACGGCACGCTTGGCCACCCAGCCGCTTTCACCGCCGCCGGACACGCGGCACCATTCAGGACGGCATTCGCCCAACCGCAGCACCGAACCGGATTCGGCGCGGGCGGTGACGGCTGCCCCATCCTGCGGACGCGCCAGCAGATCGGCCATATCCTGTGTCACCACCACGGTGCGCACACCCGACAACAGCGAATAATGCACCCAGCCGCCCTGACCATCCTGGTCAATGACCCGCCGCCAGTGGCCATATTCCGCGATCACCTGCAAAGGCATCCCTGCATGGCGGAACACCCAGTCGATGCGATGCGACAGGCTTGGCCCGCGCCGCGCATTGCCCTCGCTGCCTTTCAGGCTGACATAGCGCGGCAAGGGCAGGTTGGTGATCGGCCCCCGGCTGGGGTCGGGCTTGCCCTCTTGCCGGGTCATGGTGGGCTGTTGCCGGGCCAGAATGGCGCGGGCAGCATCCATCTGGTCCTCGGTCACGGTCAGGGTTTCGGCGCTGGCCGCGATGGCGGACCATGCCAGCAAACAGGCCGCAAGCGCGCCGCGAAGGCGGTGTGTGGTGGTCATTTTCTGTCCTGCTCTGATCGGGGTCTTGTGCCTGCCCCGGCTTGCAGGCAGTTTGCCAAAAACAGCCCGGATTTGGAAGAGAGGTCATCCCATGCCTGCCGCACAATCCCCGCGCCCGCGTTTGCGCGTCTGTGTCACCCGCCGCCTGCCCGAAACGGTCGAGACCCGGATGAAAGAGCTGTTCGACGTCCAGCTGCGTGACGACGACCGCCGGTTGGGGCGTGACGAACTGGTGGCGATGATGCGCGATTGCGACGTTCTGGTCCCGACCGTGACGGATCAGATCGACGCCAATATGCTGGCGCAGGCGGGCGAGCGGCTAAAGCTGATCGCCAATTACGGCGCCGGGATCGACCATATCGACGTCGCCAGCGCCCGCCAGCGCGGCATTCTGGTCAGCAACACCCCCGATGTCGTGACCGAAGACACGGCTGACATGACCATGGCGCTGATCCTTGCCGTCACCCGCCGCATCCCCGAGGGGCTGGCCGAAATGCAGGCCGGGCGCTGGCAGGGCTGGTCGCCCACCGCGCATCTGGGCGGTCGGCTTGGCGGTCGCCGTCTGGGCATTTTGGGCATGGGCCGCATCGGACAGGCCGTCGCCCGCCGCGCCAATGCCTTCGGGATGCAGGTCCATTACCACAACCGCAAACGCCTGCGCCCCGAGATCGAGGACGAATTACAGGCGACCTATTGGGAAAGCCTCGACCAGATGATCGCGCGGATGGACATTATCAGCATCAACGCGCCCCACACCCCCAGCACCTTCCACCTGCTGAACGCCCGCCGCCTGAAACTGCTTAAACCAAGCGCGGTCGTGGTGAATACCTCTCGCGGTGAGGTGATCGACGAAAACGCCCTGACCCGGATGCTGCGGGCCAATGAAATCGCAGGCGCCGGGCTGGATGTGTTCGAACACGGGCACGAGATCAACCCGCGCCTGCGCGAATTGCCCAATGTCGTGCTGTTGCCGCATATGGGCAGCGCCACAATCGAAGGCCGGGCCGAGATGGGCGAAAAAGTCCTGATCAATATCAAGACCTTCGCGGATGGCCACCGGCCACCGGATCTGGTCGTGCCGGGGATGCTGTAAACCGCACAGCCTTGGTCCTGCCCGCCTCGCTTCTGTCCCAAATACCTCGGGGGTGAGGGCCGCAGGCCCGAGGGGGCTGGCCCCTGCACCCCCGACCGGACAGACCGGTTGGTGCAGAACAAGCGCGCAGGGACCATCTGGCGGCGCTTAATTGATGCGGTTTCCGGTCGCTGCGTCGAACAGGTGGATGTCATCTGGCGCCACCGACAGCCGCAAACGATCGGCCAGCGGTTCATGCGCCGATTGCGTCAGGGTCAGACGCTCGCCGCTGATATGACCGTGGATCAGGCGCTGCGCCCCCAGTTCCTCGACCGCGTCGACGACCATGTCCAGCGGGCCGTCCGGGGTCACGATCAGGTCTTCGGGGCGGATGCCAACGGTGCCGGCATGGGCGGTGCCGGGCAGCATCGGCACCGCGCGGGCCGCGATCAGGTTCATGGCCGGGCTGCCGATAAACCCCGCCACAAAGGCCGAGGCCGGGCGGCGATACACCTCCAGCGGGGTGCCGATCTGCTCGACCTTGCCGGCGGACAGCACCACCAGCCGGTCAGCCAGCGTCATGGCCTCCAGCTGGTCATGGGTGACATAGACCGAGGTCGTCCCCAGCCGTTTTTGCAGCGCCTTGATTTCCAGCCGCATGGTGACGCGCAGCTTGGCATCCAGATTGGACAGCGGTTCATCGAACAGGAAGGCCGCCGGTTCGCGCACGATGGCCCGGCCCATGGCGACGCGCTGGCGCTGACCGCCCGACAGGGCCTTGGGCTTGCGATCCAGATAATCCCCGATCTGCAGGATCTCGGCGGCCTCGGCCACGCGGCGGTCGATTTCGGCGCGCGGTGTGCGGCGGTTTTTCAGGCCATAGGCCAGGTTCTGGCGCACGCTCATATGCGGATACAGCGCGTAATTCTGGAACACCATCGCGATGTCGCGGTCCGCCGGTTCGACCTGGTTGACCACCCGCCCGCCAATGGTCAGCGTGCCATCGGTAATGCTTTCCAGCCCGGCGATCATCCGCAGCAGGGTCGATTTGCCGCATCCCGACGGCCCGACCAGAACGATGAATTCGCCATCGCGTATATCCAGATTGACCCCGCCAATGGCCCGATTGCCGCCCGCATAGGTCTTGCCCAGATTGTCCAGCGTGATCGCGGCCATTTACTTCTCCGTCTCGACGAGGCCCTTGACGAAGAGCCGTTGCATGAAAATCACCACCAGCAGCGGCGGCAGCATGGCCAGAATGGCCGTGGCCATGATCAGGTGCCATTGGGGTTCGGTATCGGCGGTGGTCACCATCCGTTTGATGGCCGCGACGATGGTATACATGCTGGAATCGGTGGTGATCAGCAGCGGCCACAGATACTGGTTCCAGCCATAGATGAACATGATCACGAACAGCGCCGCGATATTGGTGCGCGACAGCGGCAGCAGGATGTCGCGAAAGAATTTCATCGGTCCGGCACCGTCGATGCGGGCGGCCTCGGTCAGTTCGTCCGGCATGGTCAGGAACACCTGACGGAACAGGAAGGTCGCGGTGGCGCTGGCGATCAGCGGGATCGACAGCCCGGCATAGCTGTTGAGCAGCCCCAGATCGGCCACCACCTTGAAGGTCGGCACGATGCGCACCTCGACCGGCAGCATCAGGGTCGAGAAGATGACCCAGAAGGCCAGCATCCGAAACGGAAACCGGAAATAGACGATGGCAAAGGCCGACAGGATCGAGATGGCGATTTTCCCGATCGAGATCGACAGCGCCATGATGGCGGAATTCAGCATCATCGCCCCGACCGGCGGCGTCCCCGAGGTCGAAACCCCGCTGCCAAGCATATAGGAATAATTCTCGACCAGCCGGTCGCCGGGCCACATTGGCACGACGCCGGACAGGAAATCATACGGCCCGTGGGTCGAGGCGACAAAGGCGATCCACACTGGCAGCGCGACCATGGCCACGCCAAGGATCAGCACCAGATGCGCCAGCAGGTTCAGAATGGGGCGGTTCTCGATCATCAATAGGCCACCTTCTTTTCGATCCAGCGGAACTGGACGATGGTCAGGGCAATCACGATCAGCATCAGCACCACCGATTGCGCCGCGGACGAGCCAAGGTTCTGGCTGACGAAGCCGTCGAAATAGACTTTATAGACCATGATATTGGTCGACTGCGCCGGGCCGCCCATGGTGGTGGCGTCGATCACGGCGAAGGTTTCGAACATCGCATAGACGAAATTGACCACCATCAGGAAAAACGTGGTCGGGGAAATCAGCGGCAGGGTAATGGTGAAAAAGCGTTTTACCGGCCCGGCCCCGTCAATGGCCGCCGCTTCGCGCAGCGAGGCGGGGATGGATTGCAGCCCGGCCACGAAGAACAGGAAGGAATAGGAAATCCGGCTCCAGGCGCTGGCGATGACGACCAGCGTCATGGCATCGCGCGGCTTTGATATGTGGTCCCAGCGATAGCCCACCATTTCCAGCACATAGGGCAGAACGCCGATGGTCGGGTTGAAAATGAACCACCACAGGATGCCCGCCACCGCAGGGGCCACCGCATAGGGCCAGACCAGCAGCGTGGTATAGCCATGCGCCGATTTCACCATCCTATCCACGGCCACCGCCATCAGCAGGGCAAAGCCCATGGTCAGCGCGGTCGTGGCCAGCGCGAATATAACCGTGACCTTGATCGCGTTCAGGTATTCCGGGCTGTGCAGCAGGCCCTGATAATTGGCCAGCCCGACAAAGCTGGTGTTCAGGCCAAAGGCATCCTCGCGCAGGAAACTTTGCCAGATGGCCTGTGCCGCCGGCCACAGAAAGAAGATGGCGGTAATGGCAAGCTGGGGCGTCAACAGCAGCCACGGCAGCAGCTTGTTGCCAAAAATGGCGCGTTTCATGGGCAATCACCGGAAAAGCAAAGGGGCGCGCGGATCATCCCGCGCGCCCCGGTGTCGGGTTACGGGTTCTGGGACTGGAATTCTTCGATCAGCTTGTTGCCGCGCGCCACGACCGCATCCAGCGCGCCCTGGGCGTCTTTCTTGTCGGCCAGCAGGGCTTCGAATTCTTCGTCGATGATATTGCGGATCTGGACGTAATTGCCAAAGCGCAGACCTTTGCTGTTTTCGGTCGGGGCGTTCAGGGTGATCTGCTGAAGGCCGGTTTCCGCGCCGGGGTTCTGGTCGTAATAGCCCTGCGATTTGGCAAGGTCATAGGCCGCCTGCGTGATCGGCAGATAGCCGCTGAATTCGTGCCAGTCGGCCTGAACCTCGGGGCTGGACAGATAGGTAAAGAACTTGGCCACACCCTTGTATTCCTCGGCCGGGCGGCCCTCCAGCACCCACAGGGTGGCGCCACCGATGATGCTGTTTTGCGGCGCGCCCTCGACATCGTCGTAATAGGGCAACATGCCATAGCCGACCTCGAAGTCCTTGGCATTGGCGATCACCCCCGCGCGCGAGGCCGAGCTGTTCATGATCATCGCGCAGTCCTGGCCATAGAAGGCGGGCGGGGCATTGTCGCCGCCGACCGGGCCGCCATATTTGAAGATGCCTTCATCGGCCCATTTCTTCAGATTGGCCCAATGCTTGACCTGAACCGGGCCATTGACCGACAGGCGCGCATCCAGACCGCCAAAGCCGTTCTGTTCGGTGCCGATCGGCTGGTTGTGCCAGGCGCTGAAGTTTTCGGTCTGAATCCACGACACCCAGCCGGTGGTGAAGCCGCATTTCGCCGCGCCCGATTCCATGATCTTTTTGGAATAGGCTTCCATATCGGCCCAGGTTTTCGGCGGGGTGTTCGGGTCAAGGCCGGCTTTTTCGAACACGGTCTTGTTATAATACAAAATCGGGGTCGAGCTGTTGAACGGCATCGACAGCATATTGCCATCGGTATCGGTGTAATAGCCGACCACGGCGGGCAGGAACGCCTTGGGGTCGAAATCCTCGCCCTCGTCCTGCATCAGCTGGTAAACCGGACGGACGGCGCCCTTGGCGGCCATCATGGTGCCGGTGCCGACCTCGAACACCTGCACGATGGCGGGCTGTTGCTTGGCGCGGAAGGCGGCAATCGCGGCGGTCATGGTTTCGGGATAGGTGCCCTTATAGGACGGCACGATGGTGTATTCGTCCTGGCTGTCGTTGAAATTCCTGACGATCTCTTCCAGCTTGGCGCCCAGTTCGCCGCCCATGGCGTGCCACCACTGGATGTCGGTTTTGGCCTGCGCCGCCGAAAGCGAGGCGATCAGCGCAATGGCCGAGGCAGAAACGATACGCGACATGGGGTGTTCCTCTTTCCTGTTGGGAATGACCCTGCCGCACCTAACCGTCCTGTGCGACAGGTTCGTAAAGGTTTTATGACTGTTTTGTGGCAGCTATCACATTTCCGGTCAAGCGTCGCGTTCCGCCGGCAATGCGCTGATTTGTCTGTGGAAAGGCCCCGGCGCGGGCAGGGGCCAGATGGTGCAGGGCGTCAATGCGGGGCGGTTTCCCCGCGAATGGCGCGGATGGCGGGGTCAATCACCCATGTCGCCAGCGGGATCAGCGCCAGCCCCAGCGCCAGCCCGAACAGGCCGTCGAAAAACGCCGTGACGGCCCATTGCACGAAACCGGTGGCGCGACCGGCGGCATCGGCGGCGGCGACAGCCATGTGGTGAATCCAGTCATAGGGCTGATGCTGGCCCAGTTCGTGCAGGCCGTGAATGACGATATTGCCGCCGACCCACAGCATGGCGGCGGTGCCGACGATGGTCAGGGTCTTCATCACCACCGGCATGGCCTTGACCAGCCCGCGCCCAAACCCCGCCAGTGCCCCGCCACGGCTGGCCATGGAAACGCCGATATCGTCCATCTTCACGATCAGCGCCACGGCGCCATAAACGGCGGCGGTGATCACCAGACCGGCAACGGCCAGCGTCGCGGCCTCGGTCGCCAGACGGGCGGCGCCGGACAGGTTCATCGCGTCGATCAGGCCGGTGGCCTCTTTCAGGATGATGGTCATGATCTCGGCGGACAGGATGAAATCGGTCTTGATCGCGCCTTTGACCTTGCTTTCCTCCAGCCGGGCGGGGTCGCCTTCGGCGCTGAGGTGGCCATCGGCATGGGGCTGGTGGGGAAAGAACACATGCCAGACCTTTTCCGCCCCTTCAAAGCACAGATAGGCCCCGCCAAGCATCAGCAGCGGCGAAATCGCCCAAGGGGCAAAGGCCGACAGCAACAGCGCCACCGGCAGCAGGATCACCAGCTTGTTGAAAATCGACCCTTTGGCGATCTTCCAGATGATCGGCAATTCGCGGTCGGGGTCAAAGCCGTGAACATATTTCGGCGTCACCGCGGCATCGTCGATCACCGCGCCCGCCGCCTTGGCCGATGATTTCATGGCCATCCCCGCCACATCGTCGACCGAGGCCGCCGCGACCTTGGCAATGCCGGCCACATCGTCCAGCAGGGCGATCAATCCGCTCATCCGTTATCCTTTCCCGACAGGCTGTTTTGGGGATGGCGGCTGCGCGGCGCTGCGTCAACCCCCGCGATGCCGTCGCGCCACCGCCCTGCGCCCGCCTGCCAGCGCGGGCCTGCCGCGCCCCAAGGTCTTGCGAAAGCCCCGCGAATGCTTCAAACCTTTCGCGTTACACGCAGAAGGGGACAGGGCATGGCCGATCTGGAAATGAACGCGAAACCGACCGAAGAGGTCGACCTGCGCGAGGTCTTTGGCCTTGACAGCGACATGAAGGTCAAAGCCTTTGCCGATCGCAGCGACCGCGTTCCCGAATGCGACCCGACCTATAAATTCGACCCGGATACGACTTTGGCGATTCTGGCGGGCTTTGCCTATAACCGCCGGGTGATGATTCAGGGCTATCACGGCACCGGCAAATCGACCCATATCGAACAGGTCGCCAGCCGCCTGAACTGGCCCTGTGTGCGGGTCAACCTTGACAGCCATGTCAGCCGCATCGACCTGATCGGCAAGGACGCGATCAAGCTGGTCGATGGCAAGCAGGTCACCGAATTTCACGAAGGCATCCTGCCCTGGGCGCTGCGCAACCCGACCGCGATCGTGTTCGACGAATATGACGCGGGCCGCGCCGATGTGATGTTCGTGATCCAGCGCGTGCTGGAGGCCGACGGCAAGCTGACCCTGCTGGACCAGAACGAGGTCATCACCCCGAACAAATATTTCCGCATGTTCGCCACCGCCAACACCGTGGGCCTTGGCGACACGACGGGGCTGTATCACGGCACGCAACAGATCAACCAGGGCCAGATGGACCGCTGGTCGCTGGTGTCGACCCTGAATTACCTGTCCCACGACGCCGAGGTGAACATCGTGCTGTCCAAGGCCCCGCATTACAACACCGAAAAGGGGCGGGATCAGATCTCGAAAATGGTGACGCTGGCCGACCTGACGCGCACGGCCTTCATGCAGGGCGATCTGTCGACGGTGATGTCGCCGCGCACCGTCATTGCATGGGCGCAAAACGCCGAGATTTTCCGCAATATCGGCTACGCCTTCCGCCTGACCTTCCTGAACAAATGCGACGAACTGGAACGCCAGACCGTTGCCGAATTCTATCAGCGCCTGTTCGACGAGGAACTGCCCGAAAGCGCGGTCGCGAAGGCGGGGTGATGGGACAGGGACGCAGGCCCGCCTGCTTGCGTCCCCAAATCAGGCTTTGTGCGGGCGACCCTGGGCGCGCAAGGTTCCAGCGAGGTCACAGCGATGAATAAAACCGATAACCCCGCCGATCCCTTCAAAAAGGCCCTGTCCGAGGCCACGCGGGCGCTGGCCGATGACCGGGATCTGAACGTCACCTATACCGCCGATCCGTCCGGTCTGGCGGGCGACACCATGCGCCTGCCACAGATCAGCCGCCGCATGTCCGCCGACGAGGTGCGTCTGGCGCGCGGCACCGCCGACGCCTTTGCGCTGCGCCGCCGCCACCATGACGAGGCCACCCACGCCCGTTATGCGCCCGGCGGCGAGGTGGCGCGCGATCTGTATGAGGCGATGGAAACAGCGCGGGTCGAGGCCTTGGGCGCGCGCCACATGCCCGGCGCGCTGTCCAATATCGACGCGAAAATCGGCGCCGAGGCCGACCGCAAGGGCTATGCCCAGATCCGCGACGCGGGCGAGGCCCCGATGTCGGTCGCGGCAGGGTGGTTGCTGCGCCAGATGGCGACGGGGCGCGACCTGCCGCCCGGTGCGCAGCATGTGGTCGATTTGTGGCGTCCCCGGCTTGAGGCAATGGCAGGCGGTTCGCTGGCGTCGCTGAAGGATGCGCTGGCCGATCAGTCGGCCTTCGCGCGGCTGTCGCGGCAGGTGATCAGCGATCTGGGCTATGGCGACCAGTTGGGCGACGACCCCGACGACACCCCGCAGGACGATGCCGACGAGGACAGCCAGCAGGACGAAGAGGCGGGCGACAACCAGTCGCGCGATCAGGACGATTCCGACGATGCCGAGGCCACGCCCGAACGCGCGCAGGACCAGACGCAAGAGGAACGTCAGGCGCAGGTCAGCCTTGACGATCAGTCCTCTGAAGACATGGCCGAAGAGGCCGAAAGCCCCGATTCCGAAATGCCCGAGGAACTGCCCCCGCCGATCAGCGAGGCCAGCCCCGATTACCGCGTCTTTACCACCCGCTTCGACGAGGAAATCCGCGCCGAGGATCTGGCCGATGCGGCCGAACTGGAACGGCTGCGGGCCTATCTGGACAAACAGCTTGACCCGCTGCGGGGGGCGGTGTCGCGGCTGGCCAACAAGTTGCAGCGCCGCTTGCAGGCGCAGCAGAACCGCAGCTGGGAATTCGATCAGGAAGAAGGGGTTCTGGACGCGGGCCGTCTGGCGCGGGTGGTGGCCAACCCGACCACGCCGCTGTCGTTCAAGGTCGAAAAGGACACCGAATTCCGTGACACGGTGGTGACGCTGCTTCTGGACAATTCGGGGTCGATGCGGGGCCGCCCTATCAGCATTGCCGCGATCTGTGCCGATGTGCTGGCGCGCACGCTGGAACGCTGTCACGTCAAGGTCGAGATTTTGGGCTTTACCACCCGCGCTTGGAAGGGCGGCCAAAGCCGCGAGGCATGGCTGGCCCAGAACCGCCCCGCCACGCCCGGTCGCCTGAACGACCTGCGCCACATCATCTACAAGGGCGCGGATGCGCCGTGGCGGCGGGTGCGCCCCAATCTGGGCCTGATGATGAAAGAGGGCCTGCTGAAGGAAAATATCGACGGCGAGGCGCTGGAATGGGCGCATCGCCGCATGGTGCGCCGGTCCGAGGCGCGCAAGATCCTGATGGTCATCTCGGACGGGGCGCCGGTGGATGATTCGACGCTGTCGGTCAACCCCGCCAGCTATCTGGAACGGCATCTGCGCGACGTGATCGCGATGATCGAAAAGCGCAGGCAGGTCGAATTGCTGGCCATCGGGATCGGCCATGACGTCACCCGCTATTACCAGCGCGCGGTGACGATTACCGATGCCGAACAACTGGCCGGGGCGATCACCGAACAACTGGCGGCGCTGTTCGATGCCGACCCGCGCAAACGCGCGCGGGTGCTGGGGATGAATGCCCTGCGGCGCATGGGCTAAGACGCCGGGAAAGGATATGTGATGGGTCAGATGCGACAGGTGCTGGCGGCGGCTTTGGTGGCGGCGGTGGCCGGGTGCGGCAGCTATGCCCGGCTGAATTCGGCGCCGCCTGCCGATCGCTATGAAACCGCGCAGATCACCGGTTATCACCATATCCGCTTTTACGGCGATGCCGATCTTGGCCCCGCCTCCGATGACCGCAAGGCCCGCCAGTTGCGCGGGCGCAGCGATGCCGAGCGTCTGGGGGCGCTGATGGCGGGCGATATCGCCACCGCCACGCCGGTCGACCCCGACGCGCTGGACACCGCCGTCATCAGGCAGGTGCAGACCGCGCGCAAGATCGACGTGTTGCTGTTGTCGGGCGGCGGCGATGGCGGGGCCTATGGCGCCGGGCTGCTGAAGGGCTGGACCGCGCGCGGTGACAGGCCGGAATTTCAGATGGTGACCGGGGTGTCGACCGGGGCGCTGATCGCGCCGCTGGCCTTTCTGGGGCCGCGCTATGACCCGATGCTGGAATCCTTCTATACCCAGACCAGCAGCGCCGACATTTTCCTGCTGCGCCCCTTCAAGGCGCTGTTCGGGGCGATGGGCGTGGCCGATTCCGGGCCGCTGCAACGCCAGATCGCGCAGGTCGTCACCCCGCAAATGGTGGATGATATCGCCCAACAGCGCCGCCGTGGGCGGCTGTTGCTGATCGGCACCACCGATCTGGATGCGCAGCGTCAGGTGATCTGGGATATCGGCCGCATCGCCGCCTCGGACCAGCCGGACAAGGTGGCGCTGATCCGGCGTATCCTGCTGGCCTCGGCCTCGATCCCCGGCGCGTTCCCGCCGGTGCCGGTCAATGTCACCGTCGATGGCAAGGCCTATCAGGAACTGCATGTCGATGGCGGCGTGACGCGGGGGGTGTTTGCCTATCCGCCGCGCGCTGTCATGCCCTGGCCCAGGGGGCCGCGCCGGATGTGGGTGGTGCGGAACTCGAAAATGTCGCCGGAATATGTGGCGACACGGGCGGGGGTGCTGGCCATTGCCTCGCGCAGCCTGTCCACGCTGATCAAGTCGCAGGCCTCGGGCGATGTGGCGGCGCTGCAATCGCTGGCCCGCCGCGACGGGTTCGACTTTCGCGTGACGGCGGTGCCGCCGACCTTTCCCATCACCCCCGACAAACCCTTTGACGCGACCTATATGCGCAGCCTGTTCGCCACCGGCGAAAAGGTGGGGCGGTCGGGGCAGGGCTGGTTTGCCGATGCCGGGCCGCTTTCCGTGCCCTCGACCGCCATTTCCCTGCAAGCAAAGAACTGACATGCCCCTTCAGACCTTCGACCGCGTCACCCATCCCGGCCAATCCGCCCCGCGCGTGGCCCGCCTGCGCCAGAACCTGACCCAGCGTGGTCTGGACGCCTTTCTGGTGCCCCGCGCCGACCTGCATCAGGGCGAATATGTCGCTGACCGCGATGCCCGGCTGGCCTGGCTGACCGGCTTTACCGGCAGCGCCGGCTTTGCCGCCATCACCCATGACCGCGCCGGGGTTTTCGTCGATGGCCGCTATCGTGTGCAGGTCAAGGCGGAAACCGACCCCGCCATCTTTACCCCCGTGGCATGGCCCGAAACCCAGCTGGCCGACTGGCTGATGCAGGCCCTGCCCGAGGGCGGCAGGATCGGCTTTGACCCGTGGCTGCATACCCGGCACGAGATCTCGGGCCTTGCCGCGCGGCTGGAACCGGCGGGGCTGACGCTGGTGCCGGAACTGGCCAACCCCATCGACGCCATCTGGGACGACCAGCCGGCCGCGCCCAAGGGGCGGGTGCGCATTCACCCTGACCATCTGGCCGGGGCCAGCGCGGCCAGCAAATGCGCGATGATCGCCGCAGGGCTGACCGCCGATGGCCATGGCGCGGCGGTGCTGACCCTGCCCGATTCCATCGCATGGCTGCTGAATATTCGCGGCACCGACCTGCCGCATAACCCGGTGGTGCAGGCCTGCGCCATTATCGAGGCCGACAGCCATGTCAGCCTGTTCATCGACCCCGACAAGCTGGACGCAGCGGTGCGCGCCCATCTGGCCGATGCGGTCACGCTGCTGCCCCCCAGCGGCTTTGGCCCGGCGCTGGCGGCGCTGACCGGCCCGGTCCGGGTTGACCCGGCAACCGCGCCCGAACAGGTGTTTGCCCTGCTTGAGGCCGCGGGAACCGCCATCGCCGCCAGGCCCGACCCGGTGATCCTGCCCAAGGCGATCAAGAACCCGGCCGAGATCGCGGGAATGCGCGATGCGCATTTGCACGATGGCGTGGCAATGGTGCGGTTTCTGGCATGGCTGGACCGCCAGCAACCCGGCACGGTGTCGGAAATCGACGCTGTCACCCGGCTCGAGGGCCTGCGACTGGGGCAGGGCGCGCTGGATATCAGCTTTACCACCATCGCCGGGGCCGGGCCGAACGGGGCCATGTGTCATTACCGGGTCAGCACCGAAACCAACCGCATCGCGGCACCGGGCGAATTGCTGCTGGTCGACAGCGGCGGCCAGTATCCGGCAGGGACCACCGATATCACCCGCACCATGGCCATCGGCCCGGTCGATGCGGCGGTGCGCGCGCCCTATACCCGCGTGCTGCAAGGCATGATCGCCATCAGCCGGGCGCGCTTTCCGCGCGGTCTGGCGGGGCGCGACCTTGACGCGCTGGCGCGGGCGCCGCTGTGGATGGCGGGGCAGGATTTTGACCACGGCACCGGCCACGGCGTCGGGGCGGCGCTGTGCGTCCATGAAGGCCCGATCCGCATCAGCCGCATATCCGAGGTGCCGCTGGTCCCCGGCATGATCCTGTCGAACGAGCCGGGTTATTACCGCGAGGGCGGTTTTGGCATCCGCATTGAAAACCTGATCGTGGTGCAACAGGCACAGGCCGAGCCGGGGCGCGATATGCTGGATTTCGAGACCCTGACCTTCGTGCCCATCGACACCCGCCTGATCGACACCACGCTGATGTCAGGGCCTGAACTGGACTGGCTGGATGGCTATCACGCCGAAACCCTGTTCCGGCTGGCGCCGCATCTGGATGGCGCGGATCTGGACTGGCTGCAACAGGCCACGCGCCCCATCGCCCGCGCCTGAACCTGCCGCACATTCGGACGGGGGGCTGTCTGCCCCCCACCGGCTGCGCCGCCCCCCGAAGGTATTTGGAACAGGGGCGAGGGGACCTTCTTCGTTGGGACAATACCCCGGGGTCCGGGGCAGCGCCCCGGTAACGGCCTAGCCGTGTTCCTCGGCGGCGGTGTCGGCCAGTGCCTGGTTCAGCGCGCGCAGGGCGTCAATATGATAGACCACGCCCGGAATGTCGGGTTTGGCAGGGGCCTGCGGGCCGATGAAGGCGGGGTCGGGGGTGGCGGGTCTGGCGGGCTGGATCACCGGCAGGAAGGCTGCGCCAAGCCGGTCGAATTCGGCCAGCGCGGTTTCCAGCGTCGCCCCCTCGGTCAGGTATTTCCCGAAATCGGCCAGCGCGCGGGCAAGGTCCGCCGCCGGGGCGTTGGGGGCGTCCATTGGACGCATCAGGCTGGTGATGCGCATTTTTTGCGGCAGCCAGACCTGTGGCCCTTCCGCGATGCGGATGCCGCGATTTTCCAGCTGGGTCAGAAAGAAAGACCGCTGCACCATGCGCGAGGCCAGCGCCGAGGACAGCGACACCGCCGTCATCACCGCGATGCCGGTTTGCCAGTCGCCGGTCATTTCGAACACGATAAGCGCGGTCGAGATCGGCGCCCCCAGCACCGCCGCGCCCACCGCCCCCATGCCCGCCAGCGCATAGATCGAGGGCGTGCCAGACAATTCCGGCACCAGCCCGGTGGCGATAATGCCAAAGGCCAGCCCGGTCAGCGCCCCCATCACCAGCGAGGGCGAAAACACCCCCCCGCCCATGCGGCCGCCAAGGGTGATGGCCACCGCGACCGCCTTGATGATGGCAAAGACGATGACCTCACTCAGGGCCAGCTTGCCGGTCAGCGCCGCCGAGGTGGTTTCATAGCCGACGCCGATAATATGCGGAAACGGGATCGCGATCAGACCCAGCAATGCCCCGGCAAGGGCCGGGCGCAGCCAGCGCGGCCAGCCGGTGCGGGCCATGGCCTTGCCGGCCAGCGATTCGGCGCGCAGGATTGACCACATCAGCGCCCATGCCACCAGCCCGCAGACCAGCCCCAGCAGCATAAAGGCCGGAAGTTCCACATAAAATCCCAGTGCGGGTCCGCTGGGCAGGATGAATTCGGTCACCCCGCCAAATTTCAGCCGGTTGATGACCGTGCCCGCCACCGCCGAAATGGCGATGGGCGCAAAGGCATGAACGGCGAAATGGCGCAGCACGACCTCGTGGGCGAACAACGCCCCGGCGATGGGGGCGTTAAAGCTGGCCGCGACCGCACCGGCCACCGCGCAGCCCAACAATTCGCGCCCTGTCATTGGCCCGGCCTTGATCCGCGCCGCCACCCAGGTCGAGATGGTCGCGGCCAGATGCACCACCGGCCCTTCGCGCCCGGACGATCCGCCGGTTCCCAGCGTGATCAGCGAGGCCAGCGCCGAGGCCAGCCCGGCGCGACCCTCGACCCGGCCACCCTCCAGCGCGGCGCCCTCGATTACATCGGCCACGGTGCGGCAGCGCCCGTCGGGGGTGAAGCGATGCAGGATCAGCCCCACCGCCAGCCCCCCGGCCACCGGCACCAGCAGCACCCACCACCACGGCAATTGCCCCGCGACCGAGGCCAGCCGCAGGTCATCGGCGCCGTAAACCGCCCGTTGCAGCGCCGCGATCCCCAGCCTGAACCCCAGCGCGGCGAAACCGGCGGCCACCCCGATCAGCAGTGCGATGATCCAGAATTGCACATTGTCGGGACCGTGGCTGCGCATCACCCGCATCACCCGCGCGGTATGCGTGTGCAATTGCCTCCAGAAGGCGCTGATCGGGCGGGTGATGTGTCTCATGCCGCCCAAAGCATCACAGATTTCGTCCGGCGTCCATCTGTCGGCGGTCCCTTGCCCGATGCCACCCCGCGGCATTAGGCTGTGCGGGCCACAGCACAAGGACCACACCATGCCGATCGCCGCCGATGCCCTGTCCGCCTTGTCTGCGCTGTTGGGGGACCGCCTGTCGGTCAAGCCCGCTGACCTGACCCAGCACGCGCAATCCGAAAGCTTTCACAGCGCCCCTCCGCCCGATGCGGTGGCCTGGCCCCAGACCACCGACGAGGTGTCGCAGATCCTGCGGATCTGTAACGCGCATCTGGTGCCGGTGACGGGCTGGGGGGCGGGCACCTCGCTCGAGGGGCACGCGCTGGCGACGCGCGGCGGGCTGGTGCTGGACATGACCCGGATGAACCGCCTGATCGAGGTCCGCCCCGAGGATATGCAGGCCACCATCCAGCCCGGCCTGACGCGGGAAGAGCTGAACACCGAACTGCGCACCACCGGCCTGTTTTTTCCGGTCGATCCGGGCGCGAATGCCACGCTGGGCGGGATGGCCGCGACACGGGCCAGCGGCACCACGGCGGTGCGCTATGGCACCATGCGCGACAATGTTCTGGCGCTTGAGGTGGTGCTGGCCGATGGCCGCGTCATCCGCACCGGCACGCGGGCGGCGAAATCCAGCGCCGGTTATGACCTGACCGCGCTGATGGTCGGGTCCGAGGGCACGCTGGGCATCATCACCGAACTGACCCTGCAACTGCATGGCCAGCCCGAGGAGGTCGCCGCCGCCGTTTGCGCCTTTGACACGCTGGAACAGGCCGTCGATTGCGTGACGCTGACCATCCAGTCGGGCATTCCGATGGCGCGGATCGAATTCGTCGATGCGGTGACGGCGCGGGCCTTTAACCAATATGCGGGCATGGACATGCCCGAATTGCCGCATCTGATGATCGAATTTCACGGTTCAGCCGATTCGGTGAAATCGGACGCCGAACGCTTTGGCGAGATCGCCGCCGAATTCGGCAGTCACGGTTTTGCCTGGGCGACCTCGGCCGAGGATCGCACGCGGCTGTGGAAAATGCGCCATGCGGGGTATCCGGCGGGGCTGTCGCTGCGGCCCGGCTCGACCGGGGTGGTGACGGATGTCTGCGTGCCGATCTCGGCGCTGGCGGGGGCGGTGGCGGCGGCCAGCGCCGATATTGCCGAGGCCGGGATGATCGGTCCCATTGTGGGCCATGTCGGTGACGGGAATTTCCATTCGCTGCTGCTGGTGGAGCCGGGCAATCAGGCCGAAATCGCCAAGGCCAAGGAACTGGCGGCGCGCATGGCCGAACGCGCGCTGGCGGTGGGCGGCACCGTGACCGGCGAACATGGCGTGGGCATTGGCAAGCGCGTGTTCATGCCTGCCGAACATGGCGAGGGCTGGCAGGTCATGGGCGCGATCAAGGCGGCGCTGGACCCCAACAACATCCTGAACCCCGACAAGCTGGTGCCGGATCGCAACTGACCCGGGGCATGGGCCGGTGCTGCGCTGTGGCCGCGCGGGAGGGGGCGGTGCAGCCCCCCGTTTCGCCAGCCCATGCGGGGTGGGTCCGCGCCTGCGCGGGTCTTGACCTGACGATTTCGTGATCGCTTTCGCCCCATGACTTTTTCGCGATCCGCTGCGATAAGTCGCGAAACGGGAATGGGGACATGATGTCGAAACTGGTCAGGATTCTTTCGGTCGTGGCGCTGGCGGCGCTGGCCGCGTGCGGTGGCGGGCGTGGCGCGCACCATGTCGGGGGCGGGGCGGGTTACGTCGCCGGGGCGGTGCCGCAGCTGGGCGATACCAAACCCCATGCCTGGCAGGGCGGGCACCCCTATAACAACCCGGTGCATGGCATCGACATCTCGCGCTGGCAGGGCGCCATCGACTGGGGGCGGGTGCGCACATCGGGGGTCAGCTTTGCCTTCCTGAAGGCGACCGAGGGCGCAGACCATTCCGACCCCGAATTTCCCCGCTATTGGCGCGAGGCCGGGCAGGCGCGCATTCCGCGCGGGGCGTATCATTACTATTACTTCTGCCGTTCGGGCGCGGAACAGGCGATGTGGTTCATCCGTAACGTGCCGCGCGAACGCGGGGCGCTGCCGCCGGTGCTGGACATCGAATGGACCCATTCGCGCACCTGCCCGCGCCGCCCCGGCCCGGACGAGATCCGCCGCGAGGCGCGCATCTTCATGGACATCCTGCAACGCCATTACGGCCAGCGGCCGATCGTCTATACCACCGTCGATTTCTATCGCGACAACAACCTGCGCCTGTGGAACGAGGAATTCTGGCTGCGCTCGGTCGCGGATCACCCGCGCAATGTCTATCCGGGCAAGGCCTGGACCTTCTGGCAATATACCGGCACCGGCACCGTGCCGGGCATTCAGGGGCAGGTCGATCTGAACACCTTTGCCGGCGATGTCGGGGGGTGGCGGCGATGGCTGGCACGGCGTCTGCAAAGGTGACCCCGCGCGCCCTGTTATGGGCGGAATTCGGGGCGCTGTTCATCGCGGCGCCCCTGGCCATTGCGCTGTTCCTGCCGCCCCGGCAGATGTTCGGGGCGCTGTTTGCCTTTACGCTGGTCGGGCTGTTCCTGATCTGGCGCACCGGCCAGTTCGACTGGCGCGGGCTGGGGCGCGGCTGGGCGCGGGTCGACTGGCGGCGGGCCGCGGGTTTTGCCGTGGCGGTCGGGCTGGTCAGCTGGGGGGGTGTGCAACTGACCGCCCCGCAGGCGGCGCTGGGGCTGTGGCGCGATCACCCACGGCTGTTGCTGCTGATCTGGCTGCTTTACCCGCTGTTGTCCGCCCTGCCGCAAGAGCTGATCTTTCGCGCCCTGTTCTTTCACCGCTATGCCACGCTGATGGGCGGTCCGCGCGCCGCGCTGTGGGTGAATGCGGCGGTATTTTCGCTGGCGCATCTGATGTATTGGAACCTGCTGGTCGCGGCGATGACCTTTGCCGGCGGGTTCATCTTTGCGCGCGCCTATGTGTCGCGCGGCTTTCCTTCGGCACTGGTTTTGCACGCGCTGGCGGGAAATATGCTGTTCACCGCCGGGATGGGGCTGTATTTCTATTCCGGTAACGTGGTGCGGCCCTTCTGATCGCTTGACTTTGCGCCCCCCGCGCGGTTCATGCAGGGCCGAACCGAGAAAGGACCAATCATGCACGCCTATCGCAGCCATAAATGTGGCGACCTGACCGCCGCGAATGCCGGGGAAACCGTTCGCCTGTCGGGCTGGGTCCATCGGGTGCGCGATCATGGCGGTGTGCTGTTCGTCGATTTGCGCGACCATTACGGCATGACGCAGGTGCTGGCCGACAGCGACAGCCCGGCCTTTGCCGCGATGGAAAAGCTGCGCGCCGAAACCGTCATCCGCATCGACGGCCGCGTCAAGCTGCGCGACGCGGCGCTGGTCAACCCCAGGCTGCCCACCGGCGAGATCGAGGTTTACGCCACGGCTCTTGAAATCCTTGGCCCTTCGGATGAACTGCCGCTGCCGGTCTTTGGCGATCAGGATTACCCCGAGGAAACGCGCCTGACCTATCGCTTTATCGACCTGCGCCGCGAATCGCTGCATAACAACATCATGCTGCGGTCCAACGTGGTGCGCAGCCTGCGCAACCGCATGTGGGATTGCGGTTTTACCGAATTCCAGACCCCGATCATCACCGCCAGCAGCCCCGAGGGCGCGCGCGATTTTCTGGTGCCCTCGCGCTTGCATCCGGGCAAGTTCTATGCCCTGCCGCAGGCCCCGCAACAGTTCAAACAGCTGATCATGGTTGCGGGCTTTGACAAATATTTCCAGATCGCGCCCTGTTTCCGCGACGAAGATCCGCGTGCCGACCGTTCGCCCACCGATTTCTATCAGCTCGACATGGAAATGTCCTTTGTCGAGCAAGAGGACATCTTTGCCGCGATCCAGCCGGTCATTCAGGGCCTGTTCGAGGAATTCGGTAATGGCCGCCGTGTCGATGCCGACTGGCCGCGCATTCCCTATGCGGAATCGCTGCTGAAATACGGCACCGACAAGCCCGATCTGCGCAACCCGATCCAGATGCAGGTCGTCAGCGAGCATTTCCGCGGCTCGGGCTTTGCGATCTT
Source organism: Paracoccus jiaweipingae (assembly GCF_044335505.1). Lineage (NCBI taxonomy): Bacteria > Pseudomonadati > Pseudomonadota > Alphaproteobacteria > Rhodobacterales > Paracoccaceae > Paracoccus > Paracoccus jiaweipingae. The sequence goes on from NZ_JBISBS010000001.1 coordinate 114,964, forward strand.
TGCCAAACTGCTGGAACAGGACGGGACCGAGGTGCGCGCGATTCCCGCCCCCGGCGGCGGGTCGCGCAAATTTGCCGACCGCATGAATGCATTCGCGCAGCGCGAGGGCCTGCCGGGCATGGGCTATATCTTCTGGCGCAAAGGCGAGGATGGCCAGACCGAGGCCGCCGGTCCCATCGCCAAGAATATCGGCCCGGAACGGACCGAAGCCATCCGGCAGCAACTGGGTTTGGCCGAAGGTGACGCCGCGTTCTTTCTGGGTGGCAAGCCCGCCAGCTTCGAGGCCGTTGCCGGTCGTGCCCGCACCGAGATCGGGCGCGAACTGGGCCTGATCGACGAAAACCAGTTCAAATTTGCCTGGATCGTCGATTTCCCGATGTACGAGGCCGATGACGAGGGTAAGATCGACTTTTCCCATAACCCGTTCAGTATGCCGCAGGGCGGGCTTGAGGCGCTGAATGGCGATCCTTTGTCGGTGCTGGGGTATCAGTATGATCTGGCCTGCAACGGTTACGAACTGATCTCGGGGGCGATCCGCAACCATCAGCCCGACATCATGTTCAAGGCGTTCGAGCTGGCCGGTTATGGGCGTGACGAGGTCGAGAAACGCTTTGGCGGCATGGTCAAGGCGTTCCGCTATGGCGCGCCGCCCCACGGTGGCTGTGCCGCAGGTATCGACCGCATCGTGATGCTGCTGGCGGACGAGCAAAACATCCGCGAGGTCATCATGTTCCCGATGAACCAGCGCGCCGAGGACCTGATGATGGGTGCCCCGTCCGAGCCGACCAACGAACAGCTGCGCGAATTGCGCCTGCGGGTTCTGCCCAAGGACTGATCGCGCCGTGCCGGGTGCTTTGCCGCCCCGGAAGCGAAGCAGCGTTTCGCGCCCGCCCGCTGTGGCGGGCGCTTTCGTATCCGGCATCGCCCGGCACGCCATTGCGGGGCTGACGCCGCACGCAGGGCGCGACCGCATGGCGCGGACCGCTGATGCCAGATCGCCACCAACCCGTGCAGGGCCTGATCGGCTGACCCCGGTGAAGGGGCGGCAGCCGCCCTTTTCAGGCGCTGCCACCGACCGCGCCAAGGCGTTCATGCACCAGCCCGCTGATCCGTGCCAGATCGGTCGACAAGGCCCGCCCCGCCGCGTGATCGCGGGCCAGTGCTGTCGCGGCCTCTTCCAGCGTGCGGTCATGGCTGGACCGCGCGATCCCGGCCAGAAACCGGGCGATATAGTCGATGGCCGATGTATCCTGCAAATGGTCCAGCACGCTGGCCACATGCGCCAGATCGTCATGCAGCGCCGAGCGGTCGGGCGCGATCATGTCGTCGGGCAACAGCCGCAGGCCCATCTTGCCCGATTCAGGCGGCAAGGCCGCCAGCACCGCCTGCTGAAAGATCGCAAGGCTTTCCACCGGCTTGTGCAGAAAGCCGTCGGCGCCGGCCTGCATCGCCTCATCCTCGCGCGCGGGATCGCCCGAGATCCCCAACAGCACCGGCACCCGTGGCCGGGCCTGTGCGATCTGGGCGATCAGGTCGCCGCCATCGCCATCGGGCAGCCCCATATCGACGATCACCACCGCCGGTCGATAGGTCTGAAGATGCCTTGCGGCACTGCGCAAACTGTCAGCGCGCCGGATCCGCGCCCCTGATCGCAGGCACAGCAGGCGCATAGCCTCGGACGCGTATCGCGAATCCTCGACCATCAATACGGTCAGCCCGGTCAGGGGCCGGCCGGGCAGGGCGGCCCCCCACATGGGCAGATCACCCATCGTCGTTATATTGCTGTCCATCGGTCCGTTTCCCTTCGAGAATCACCTGACCTTTGCAGTTAACGACAGATGTCCTAATAAGCCGTTAACAGAGGGAGGATTCTTTGATGATCGGACGACTGAACCACGTTGCCATTGCCGTTCCTGACCTTCAGGCGGCGTCAGATCAGTATCGCAACACCTTGGGCGCGGTGGTCGGCGCGCCGCAAGACGAACCCGACCACGGCGTCACCGTGGTGTTCATCGAATTGCCCAACACCAAGATCGAATTGCTGTATCCGTTGGGCGATGCCAGCCCGATCAGGGGGTTTCTGGACAAGAACCCCTCGGGCGGGATTCACCATATGTGCTTTGAGGTCGAGGACATCATCGCCGCCCGCGACAAGCTGAAGGCCGAGGGCGCGCGCGTTCTGGGCACCGGCGACCCCAGGATCGGCGCCCATGGCAAGCCGGTTCTGTTCCTGCATCCCAAGGATTTCAACGGCACCCTGATCGAGCTGGAGCAGGTCTGATGAACCTGACCGGCGGTCTGGTGCTGTATGCCTCGCTTTGGTTTCTGGTGCTGTTCGTGCTGTTGCCGATTGGCGAGCGCAGCCAGGCCGAATCGGGCGAGGTCGTGCCCGGCACCCCCGCCAGCGCCCCCCACGCCCCGGCGCTGGGGCGCAAGATGCTTTGGTCGACGCTGATCGCGGCGGTGCTGTGGGGCGGGATCGCCTGGGTCATTCTGGGCGGCTATATCACCCGCGCCGATATGGATGACTGGGGCCGGACGATCCGAGGAACCGATGTAATAAGTGAGTAAACGCCGCCGTGGCCAGCACCGGCACGGCGATGCTCACAACCGGCACCGTCAGCAGCGCGGCAATGGCGATGCCGGTCAGCGTCACCTGCGCGTTCACCCGCTGGCGCAGCGCCGTGGCCTGCGGGTGCGGCAGGTGGCGGGCCGCGGCCATCTGAAAGAATTCGCGCCCCAGCAGCCAGCCATTCGCCACCAGCCCCAGCAGCGGTGCCAGCGGCCCGATAAAGGCCGAGGCGATCAGCACCACGACCGAGATCACCAGCACCAGCGCAATCACCGCCCCGCTTTCGGCCAGCCCGGCCCAAAAGGACAAATCGTGGCCCATGCGGGTCGGGTAATGCACGCTTTCCACCTGACGCGCGACCTGATCGGTGAACAGGCCGGAAAACCCGGCGGCGACCGGGGCCATCAGGAAAAAGCTGACCACCGGGAACAGCGCCAGCGAACCCCATGACAGAATGCGCGCCACCGCCACCTGACCGATCAGCGGCAGGTGAATATGCGCGGGCGCCCACCAGCCAATGACCTGAAACAGCAGGTATTGCAGCGCCACGAACAGCGCCAGCGTCAGCGCCACCCCCAGCAGAACCACGCCAAAGATGCGCGGTCGCAGCATATCACCCGCGGCAAGGGCCAGCGCGCGGATCACGGCAGCACGGTGGTCTTGGCGGCGATGTCAGGGCGCGGGCGGTCGGGCGGGGTGGCCTGCGCGGTGCCGATATGGACCAGCCCGACAAGGCTTTCGCCCGTGGCCAGCCCCAGATGGCGCTGCGCGAAATCGCCCGCCGTCATCGGTCCCGACAGCCACGCCGCCCCCCAGCCCGAGGCCAGCGCAGCGTTGACCAGCCCAAGGCACAGCGCCCCCGCCGACAGCCGCTGTTCCCATTCAGGCACCTTGTCGCTGGCCACCGGGGCCGAAACCACCGCCACGATCACCGGCGAATTCAGCGCGTCCACCGCCTTGGCGGCCTTGGTCCCATCGCCGGTCACCGCCCGCGCATGTTCGGCCAGCGGCTGCGCCAGCGCGCGGCGGGTCTGTGGCCCCAGCACGATAAAGCGCCATGGTTCCAGCTTGCCATGGTCGGGGACGCGGGCGGCCAGTTCCAGCAGCCGCGCGATTCCGGGCGCGTCAGGGCCGGGCGCGGCCAGCATTCTGGGCGGGGTCGAGCGGCGGGTGGACAGGAAATCCAGCACAGGCGAGGTGTCGGTCATCAGTCAATCTTCAGCACTTGGGCCAGATCGTCGATCCGGCGGTTGGTCAGGGTCACCCAGTCTGGCGCGGGCTGGCGGGCGGCGATGGCGGCGGCCATCGGGTCGGGGGCGGCAAGGGACGACCCCGCCATCCGCCCGATCACCGCGTGGCCGCAAAACGGGACGTGCAGCTCGGAATAGCCGCCCTCGTGCACGGCGACCAGCCGCCCGTCACAGATGGCGTCGGCGCTGTCCATCATCAAGCCCGTCATCTGCGCGAAACTGTCCGCCCCCAGCACCATCCGCCCCAGCGGGTCCACCGCCGAGGCGTCATAGCCGCAGGCGATAATGATCATCTCGGGGCGGTGGGCGGTCAGCGCGGGCTGCACGATCTGCCGCATCGCGTGCAGATAGCTGTCATGCCCACAACCGGGCGGCAGGGGGATGTTGATATTGCGCCCCGCCGCGCCCCGCACATCAGCCCCGCCGGTATCCAGCGGATAGTTGCGGTCCTGATGAATGCTGATGGTCAGCACCTCCGGGTCGTCCAGAAAGATGGCCTCGGTGCCATTGCCGTGATGGACATCCCAGTCCACCACCGCCACCCGCCGCAGCAGGCCCGCCGCCTGTGCGGCGCGAATGGCGATGGCGATATTGGCCAGCAGGCAGAAACCGTTGGGAAAATCGGGCAGGCAGTGATGCCCCGGTGGCCGCGACAGGGCATAGGCGTTGCGCGCCTGCCCCCGCGCCACCCGGTCGACCGCGGCAATGGCCAGCCCCGCTGACAGCGCGGCAACATCGAACCCGCCCGGCAGGAATGGCGTGCGCAGCCCCAGCTCGCCGCCCTTGGCATCCGACAGCGCGATGAACCGGTCCAGATAGCTGGCAGGATGGACGCGCAGCAGGTCGTCGCGCGTGGCGGGCGGGGCGCTGCTGACCGCCAGTTCCGCCATCAGGCCGGTGACCTGCATCAGGTTGACCAGCCGGCGCTTGGTTTCGGGGCTTTCGGGCAGGCCGCCGCCGGGCTGCACCAGCCCGCCCACCGGCACCGTCAGCACATAATCGCCGCCGCCATGCCACATGCAGCGTTCGTCGTGAAAAAATGCCGTCCGGGTCATTGACCGCCCCCCTTGTCGCACCGAAACTGCGGCCACCATGACCGATCTGTCCCATCTGGCGCAACCCGGCGCCGAGATCACCGTCCGCGTGACCCCCAAAGCCGCGCGCAATGCCGTGCAGCTGGATGAGGCCGGCGGCATCCGCGTCTATGTCACCACCGTCCCCGAGGGGGGCAAGGCCAATGCCGCCGTGCAAAAGCTGCTGGCCAGGGCGCTGGGGGTGGCCAAGACGCGTCTGGTGCTGATCCGGGGCGCGGGCGCGCGCGACAAGTGTTTTCGCCTGTCACAATAAGGCGCGCGACCGGGGCACGCCCCTTTGAATGGTGGCGCCGGGGGCGGCAACAGGGTAAATCTGCGGCAAGCGGATCGGGGGTGTGCGATGCGGATGGTGCGGGGAATCACTGTGGCGGCAATGCTGGCGCTGGCCGGCTGTGGGGTGCCGCAGCCCCAAACCGGCGGCCTGCCGATGCCCCAGCCCGAAGGGGTGCCGATTTCCGCCACGCCGGGGATGCCGCAAAACCCGGCAGGGGCCGCGCGGATGTTCGTTCAGGTCATCCGCCGCATGGAACCCGCGATCGAGCGCGAGTGTCTGGCCCGCCGCACAACGCCGATCAATTGCGATTTCGCCTTTGTCGTCGATGACCGCCCCGGCGAGCCGCTGAATGCCTTTCAGACCGTCGATGCGCAGGGGCGGCCGCTGATCGGCTTTACCCTCGCCCTGATCGGAGAGGCCCGGAACCCTGACGAACTGGCCTTTGTCGTCGGGCACGAGGCCTCGCATCACATCCTGAACCATCTGGGGCAAAAGGCCCGCCGGGCCACGGTGGGTGCGGTGGTTCTGGGCGGGCTTGCGGCGGCGGGCGGCGGCAATGTGGTGGTGATCGAAGGGGCGCAGAATATCGGCGCCCGCGTCGCCAGCCGCTATTACAGCAAAGGGTGGGAGCTGGAGGCAGATTATCTGGGCGCCATCATTGCCCGCCGCGCCGGGTTCGACCCGGTCAACGGCGCCCGGTTCTTTGACCGAATCCCCGACCCCGGAAACCATATTCTGGGCAGCCACCCCGCGCGTGCGGATCGCCAGACGCAGGTGCGGCGGGCGGTTGACGACCTGGCGTCGGGGCGCGTGCGCTAAGGTCAGCTGCGGGAAATGTGACATTATTGTCACGACGGGGTTGCCGGGCTGCGCGCCGGTCGGGTGACCCTACGGAAAGGAATGGTGCGATTTGCCTGCGCCATTTTCGCGGATATTCCGGCTTTTTTGTCTTTTTGGTTCAGATCCGAAATGCCCCCGCCGCGACGCCCCGCGGGATGTGAAATGACGGTGCGCAACAGCCCGCACAAGAATGTTACTTTAGGGTTAATTTTGCCTTGCGCTCTGCTTGGGTCCACCTATGGTTGATTGAAACAGGGCCTTGCCGGGCCATCGTGCCGGCGGGCGATGGGGGACAGGAAGGAATAACGATGATCGGAGTCGTCGTCTGGAGCAGCGAACCAAGGCAAAAAGCCGTGATCTGGTGCGAAGATCAGGGTGCGCTGGCCTATCTTCAGGGAACGGATGTGCTGCAAGGCCAAATGTGCTGGCCCCAGCCGGGCGATATGCTGGAACTTGAAACCGAAACCCGCGGGGCGCTGCGCTGTGCCACCACCGTTCGGATGTATCGCGAACAATCCTGTCCCGAACTGCCCGAAATCCTGATGGGCGCCGCCGATCAGGCCCGCCCCGCCGCGCATTTGCGGGTGGTGGTCAACAATACCGCACCGGATGCAGACCGCGACGCGCATGGCCTGCGCGCGGCCTGTGCCATCGGCGGCTGATCACGCCGCCGCCCCGGCCCGCGCGCCCCTGAACCGGGGCGGCTGGCGGGCGGACTGACCCGCCGCTGCGATAGCATGGCCCCGGCATGTTCCCCCGCGCCCGCCATGCCCGCGACCTGAAAAAGCCGCCCCGGCCGGGGGCGGCTTTTGTCTGTCCGGGCTGGTTTATGGCCGGGTGGGGTCAGGCCCCGCGCGCCAGCGCCGCCACGCCGGTGCGGGCGATTTCCTCCAGCCCCAGCGGGCGCATCAGTTCCGCGAAAGCGTCCAGCTTTTCCGGGGTGCCGGTCATTTCGAACACGAAACTTTGCAGCGTGGAATCAACGACATTGGCGCGAAAGATCTCGGCGATGCGCAGGGCCTCGACGCGGGCCTCGCCCTTGCCGGCGACCTTGAACAGCCCCAGTTCGCGTTCCACCGAGGGGCCTTCGACGGTCAGGTCGTGAACCTCGTGGACGGGGACGATACGGCCAAGCTGGGCCTTGATCTGTTCGATCACCGCAGGCGTGCCACGGGTGACGATGGTAATGCGGGAGCGGTGGCCCAGATGGTCGACCTCGGCCACGGTCAGGCTGTCGATATTGTAACCGCGCCCCGAAAACAGGCCGATCACGCGGGCCAGAACGCCGGCCTCGTTATCGACCAGAACGGCCAGCGTGTGCCGTTCCTCGACCTGCGCATTGGGGTCGCGCAGGTCATAGGCGGAATGGCTGCTTGCGCCGTGATGAATGGTCAGTGCCATGATGCGTCTCTCCCTCCTCAGACCAGAACCGCGCCGCTGTCGCCAATGGCGCCTTCGGTGCTGGCCTCGCCAAGCAGCATTTCGTTATGGGGTTTGCCCGACGGGATCATGGGGAAGCAGTTTTCGTGCTTTTCCACCAGCACATCCAGAATGAACGGCCCGTCATATTCGATCATCTCGCGGATGGCATCGTCCAGTTCCGCCGGGTCGCTGACCACGCGGCCCTTACAGCCGAACGCCTCGGCCAGTTTGACAAAATCGGGCAGGCTTTCCGACCAGCTTTGGCTGTAGCGTTCGCCATGCAGCAATTGCTGCCACTGGCGCACCATTCCAAGGCGTTCATTGTTCAGGATGAACTGCTTGACCGGGGCGCGGAACTGAACCGCGGTGCCCATTTCCTGCATGTTCATCAGCCAGCTTGCATCGCCGGCGACGTTGATCACCAGCGCCTGCGGATGCGCCACCTGCACGCCGATACTGGCCGGCAGGCCATAGCCCATCGTCCCCAGCCCGCCCGAGGTCATCCAGCGGTTCGGCTGGTCGAAATTCAGGAATTGCGCCGCCCACATCTGGTGCTGGCCGACCTCGGTGGTGACATAGCGGTCCATGTCGCGGGTCAGCGCATCCAGACGTTGCAGCGCGTATTGCGGTTTGATCACGCTGTCGCTGTTGCGAAAACCAAGGCAATCGACCTTGCGCCAGTCCTCGATCCGGTTCCACCAATCGGCCAGTGCTTTGGCGTTGGTCTTGCGCCCGCGCGCCTTCCAGACCTTCAGCAGATCCTCAAGCACATGACCGACATCGCCAACGATGGGCAGGTCGACATGGATCACCTTGTTGATGCTGGACGGGTCGATATCGACATGAACCTTGACCGAACCGGGGCTGAAATCGGCCACCCGCCCGGTGATGCGGTCGTCAAAGCGGGCGCCGATATTGATCATCAGGTCACAGCCATGCATGGCCATATTGGCCTCGTACAGGCCATGCATCCCCAGCATCCCCAGCCAGCCCTTGCCGCTGGCCGGATACGCCCCCAGCCCCATCAGGGTCGAGGTGACGGGGAACCCGGTGGCATCCACCAGCTCGCGCAGCAGCTGGCTGGCGGCGGGGCCGGAATTGATCACGCCGCCGCCGGTGTAAAACACCGGACGTTCGGCCTTTTCCATCAGTTCGGCCAGCCGGGTGATGGCCCCGATATCGCCCTTGCGCACCGGCTGATAACGCGGCGCCGCGATCTGGCGCGGCCCGACATAACCGGCGGTGGCGAATTGCACATCCTTTGGAATGTCGATCAGCACCGGGCCGGGGCGGCCGCTGGTGGCGACGTGAAACCCCTTGTGGATGGTCGCGGCCAGATCGGCGGTGTCCTTGACCAGCCAGTTATGCTTGGTGCAGGGGCGGGTGATGCCGATGGTGTCGGCCTCCTGGAAGCCATCGGTGCCGATCATGAAGGTCGGCACCTGACCCGACAACACCACCAGCGGGATCGAATCCAGCAGGGCGTCGGTCAGCCCGGTCACCGCATTGGTCGCGCCGGGACCCGAGGTCACCAGCACCACCCCCGGCTTGCCGGTCGCGCGGGCATAGCCCTCGGCCATGTGGACGGCGCCCTGTTCGTGGCGCACCAGAATATGCTGAATGTCGTTTTGCTGGAAAATCTCGTCGTAAATCGGCAGAACCGCCCCGCCCGGATAGCCGAATACCGTGTCGACACCCTGATCCCGCAAGGCTTCGACCACCATTCTTGCACCCGTCATCTCTCGGGACATATGCGCTCTCCCAATTGCTTGCGCGCGCGGGCCGTTCCCGCTGCGTCGCCGCAAATTAGGGCCAGCATCCGGCAGGGTCAACGGGGATTTGGCGGAAAAATGACGCTGAAGGACGTTTTTTTGAAATAAAATTACTGAAATGCGGGATTTGCAGCAATAAAATCCGTCAGTCCGTCTATCGCAGCGGCAGTGCGATTTTTGCAACCTGCTCGACAATCGGCGGGACCGACAGCGGATGCGCCTCGCCGGAATGGGATTGCGGGTCGCCAATATCCTGCCAGACCCCGCCCTTATAGATTTCAAGCGCGCTGAACCGCGCCTTATAGGCCATCTTGCGGCTGCCCGGCACCCAGTAACCCAGATAGACATAGGGCAGGCCAGCGGCGCGCGCCATGTCGATATGGTCAAGGATCATATAGGTGCCAAAGCTGCGATCCTGCTGGCTGGGGTCAAAAAAGCTGTAAACCAGACTGACCCCGTCATCCAGAACATCGGTCAGACAGACCGCGTTCAGCGCCGCACCGCCCGGCGGGTGCAGGCCGGTGCGGGTGGCGCGGTCGGTCGGATCCGCGCTGCGGTATTCGACGACGCGGGTGCGGACGGGGGTTTCCTCGATCATGGCGGCGAATTCGAACACGTCCATATCGGCCATGCCGCCATCGGCGTGACGATGGTCCAGATAGGCGCGGAACAGGTCATATTGTTCATCCGTGGCCCAGGCGCTGGTGGCCAGCCGGTTCAGGTCGGCATTGCGCCGCCACACCCGGCGCTGGCTGCGCGAGGGCTGGAAATCGGCCACCCGGATGCGCGCCGACATACAGGCGACACAGCTTTCGCAACTGGGGCGATACAGCACATTTTGCGACCGGCGAAAGCCCTGCCGCGACAGCGCGTTGTTCAGGCTGACAGCCTCGTCCCCCTCAAGCGCGGTGAACAGTTTCCGTTCGGCCCGGCCATGCAGATAGGGGCAGGGCTGCGGGGCCGTGACATAGAATTGCGGCGCATTGGGCAGGCTATGACGCATGAGAAGTCTCCGGCAGAAACGCGGCTCGGGCAGGGTGGAATGGCTGTGGCGTCATGCGATTACCGCCCCGCGCCGGGCTGTTTCATGGTCCTGTTCCCCAAAACCCTATCAGCCCCGTTGCCACAGGCCAAGCCATCATGGCGGCTTTTGGTAAATTTGCCGCCCCGTCAACATGTTGCCGGTCGCCGCCCGGTCCCGCTTTGGCCGCCTGACCGGGCCGTCGCCCTGCCCGTCGCGGTCGGGCAGCGGCCCGCGGGTGACATGATAATCCCGATTGACGGCTGGCGCGGGCTGGCTAACTGTTCCGGCATGAGCTTTGCATCCGCCATCACCCGCCAGCCCATCCCTTTTGATGCCGCCCGTGGCACCGCCGCCGCCGCGCCCTTTGCCGCGCTGGACCCCGCCATTCGCGACCTGATCGCCGGGTCCGCCGGGTGCAGCCCCTATCTGACCGGCCTGATATCGACCGAGGCCGACTGGCTGGCGCAGGCGCTGACCAACCCCGCCTATGCCGGTGCGCAGGCGGTCACCGCGCTGCTGGACGATGAAACCGGCCGCAACAGCAGCATTGATGATGCCGATGCGCTGGGTGCCGCCCTGCGCCGGGCCAAGCGGCGGATCGCGCTGTTTGCGGCGCTGGCCGATCTGGGGGGGGTGTGGACGCTGGAACAGGTCACCGGGGCGCTGACCCTGTTGGGCGACCGCGCCGCCGATCAGGCGCTGCGCCTGCATATCGCCGCCGAGGCCCGGCGCGGCAAGCTGCCTGACAGCGATGCCGATGCCGCCGGCCTGTTCGCGCTGGCCATGGGCAAGATGGGCGCGGGCGAGCTGAACTATTCCTCGGATATCGACCTGATCGTGCTGTTTGACGATGCCGCCTATGACAGCGCCGACCGGATGGAGGCCCGCGCCGCGCTGATCCGCGCCACCCGCAAGGCCGCGGCGACGCTGTCGGACCTGACGGCGGATGGCTATGTGTTTCGCACCGATCTGCGGCTGCGGCCCGATGCCTCGGTCACGCCGGTCTGCATTTCGGCCAGTGCCGCGCTGGCCTATTACGAGGCCGAGGGCCGGACATGGGAACGCGCCGCCTATATCAAGGCGCGGCCCTGCGCGGGCGATCTGGCGGCGGGGGGGCGGTTCCTTGAGGAGTTGCGGCCTTTTGTCTGGCGCCGCCACCTTGATTTCGCGGCCATTCAGGACGCCCATGACATGCGGCTGCGCATCCGCGACCATAAGGGCCTGCACGGGCGCATAGACATCCCCGGCCATGACATGAAGCTGGGCCAGGGCGGCATCCGCGAGATCGAGTTCTTTACCCAGACCCGGCAACTGATCGCTGGCGGCCGCGACCCCGAATTGCGGGTGCGCGGCACGGTCGGGGGGCTGGCTGCGCTGGCCCGCAAGGGCTGGCTGCCCGAGGCCGTGGCGCAGGCGCTGACCGATCATTACCGCCAGCACCGCGACATCGAGCATCGCGTGCAAATGGTGAATGATGCCCAGACCCACCGCCTGCCCACCAGCGCCGAGGGGCTGGACAATATCGCCCGGATGATGGGGCAGGCTGATACCGGCGTCTGGATGCGCGCCCTGCATCAGCGGCTGGAGGCGGTGGAAAAGCTGACCGGCACCTTTTTTGCCCCCGACGAAACGGGCGATGCCCGCCCGCAGATGGACGATCACAGCGAGGCGCTGATCGCGAACTGGCCCCGCTATGCCGCGTTCCGGTCCGACCGCGCCCGCCAGATCTTTCGCCGGATCGAACCGCAATTGCTGCGCCGTATCGCGCGCGGCGCCGATCCGGCTGGCACGCTGACCCGGTTCGACGCGTTTCTGGCCGCGCTGCCCGCCGGGGTGCAGATCTTTTCGCTGTTCGAAGCCAATCCGCAACTGATCGACCTGCTGGTCGATATCTGCGCCACCGCGCCGGGGCTGGCGCATTACCTGTCGCAGCATCCGGCGGTTCTGGACGCGGTCCTGGGCGGCAGTTTCTTTGACCCGTGGCCGGGCGCGGATGAGCTGACGCAGGCGCTGGACCGGGCGCTGGACACCGCGATGACCGCGCCCAATGGCGGCTATGAGAAAGCGCTTGATACGGCGCGGCGATGGGCGCATGAATGGCAGTTTCGCGTCGGCGTGCATCACCTGCGCGGGCTGGTCGATGCCGAGGAACTGGGCGCGCAATATGCCGATATCGCGGATGCGGCGATCCGGGCGCTGGTGCCGCTGGCGGCGCGTCATTTCGCCCAACGTCACGGCACACCGCCGGGGCGGGGATGTGCGGTTCTGGGTATGGGGTCGCTGGGGGCGCGGCAGCTGAACGCGGCCTCGGATCTGGACCTGATCGTGATTTATGACGCCGAGGCCAGCGCCGAATCGTATGGCGCCAAGCCATTGGCGGCGCGGGCTTATTATGCGCGCCTGACGCAGGCCATCATCACCGCGCTGTCGGCCCCCACCGCCGAAGGGCGGATCTTCGAGGTCGATATGCGGCTGCGCCCATCGGGGCGGCAGGGACCGGTGGCGACCTCGCTGCAATCGTTCCGGTCCTATCAGATGACCGAGGCCTGGACATGGGAGCATCTTGCCCTGACCCGCGCCCGCCCGATTGCCGGTTGCGGGGTGGCTGCGCCGACGCTGATGCAGGATATCGAGGCGCTGCGGATAGAGGTGATGGCCGCACACGGTGCCGGCGCGCGGGTGCTGCCGGATCTGGCCGATATGCGGCAGCGCATTTTCGCGGCCAAGCCCGAAGCCGGCCCGCTGGAGGTCAAGACCGGGCCGGGGCGGTTGCAGGATATCGACCTGATGGCGCAGGCCTGTGCGCTGCGGGCGGCAAAACCGGGGCGTTCGGCGCTGGCGCAATTGCGGGCGGGCAAGGCCGCGGGGTTGCTGGATGCGGCGCAGATCGGGCAACTGACCTCGGCCCGGCGGCTGTTCTGGGAGGTGCAGGCGGCGGCCCGTTTGCTGAGCAGCGAGGCGCTGGATGCCGAACATCTGGGCAGCGATGGGCGTGATTTCCTGTTGCGGCAAACTGGCTGCGACGATCTGGCCGATCTTGCGGCACGGCTGCGCGGGATGGAACAGGCTGCTGCGCAGATTATCGAATCGGTTCTGGAAGCTGCGCCGGCACAGCCGGACTAAGCCCCGGCCGCATCTGACCGCCGACCAGAAGCGGCCTGAGCCCGCATCGCGCCGGGCGATGGGGAGGGGCAATGCAGCGGGGTCCGGCATCGCGCGGCCAGCCCCCTAACCGACCTGACCCAGAACAGGCAGGCTGAGGCCGGGTGTGTCGTCAGGGCCCAGACCGGCAGGGTTTGCGACCGCGCCATGCAACGGCACCGGGGTCACGCCGGGATGGTCAGCGGTCGGGGGCTGCTCTTCGCAGGCGTCGAACAGTCCATGCGCGGTCTTGTCCCAATAGAAGGGTTTGGTCACCACCTCGTAAATGGCTTTCCAGCCGGCCAGACAGCCAAGCGGGTGATAGATATGCAGCGTGGGCACCCACGGCCACAGATGACGATGCGCCGGTCCGCGTGTCGCCCACAGGCCCACCGCCAGATTGACCAGTTCCGAGGTCACGAACAAAACCGTCAACAGCTTAAGCGCGATCTGCCCGCCGGAAGTGGCCAGAAACGGGTCCAGCGGGTGGGGCAGGCCAAGCAGGATCAGCCAAAAGCTCCACATCAGGGGGGCCAGCAGGTATTGGGTCAGGGTGCCAAGGAACTGGAACTGGAAGGCGATAAAGCGTTTCGCCCCCAATTCGCGCCACAGCTGTGCGGGGTTGCGCATATGGACCCCCCAAGTCATTGCATAGCCCTTGATCCAGCGCGAGCGTTGTTTGACCCAGGGCAGGGCGCGGCAATTGGCCTCTTCATGGGTGGTGGTGTCCAGAATCTCGGTTCGCCAGCCCATGCGGGCCAGACGCACGCCAAGATCGGCATCCTCGGTCACGTTCCACGCATCCCAGCCGCCCGCCGCCTCGATCATCGGGCGGCGGAAGAACAGGGTCGTGCCGCCAAGGGGCACCACCAGACCCAGCCGCGCCACACCCGGCAGGTTGGCGCGGAACCATGACGCATATTCGGCGGTAAAGCACCGTGCCAGCCAGTTGGTGCGCGGATTATAGAAATCCAGCGCGCCTTGCAGGCAGGCAACGTCGGCCGGGGCATGGGCGAAACGGTGGGCGACCTTGTGCAACTGGTCGGGTTCGGGGCGATCCTCGGCATCCCAGATGCCGATAATATCGCCGCGACAGAAATTCAGCGCGTAGTTCAGCGCCCGCGGTTTGGTCTTGACCGGGCCATCGGGCACGATCACCACCCGCATCCAGCGCGGCAGGGTGGCGCCGCGCAGCGCCTCGCGGGTCATCTGGTCGGTTTCCTCGACCACCAGCAGGATATCGGTCAGTTCGCGTGGATAGGTTAACCCTGACAGCCGCCTGACCAGCTTGCCGGCCACATCGCTTTCGGCAAACAGCGGCACCATGACCGAGATGCGTGGCAATGTGACGGTGTCCAGCGGGGGGTGCGGATCGGGCGGGGTCTGGCACTGCGCCTGCCGGGTCTTGTGGAAGGCCAGCAGTTTCAGCACCGTCTGCCCCAGCAGGGTCACCCCCGCCCACAGCGCCAGTGCCGCGACCAGAAACGCAGGTGCCAGCCACAACCCCAGCGCCAGCGTTGCCGCGATGGCGGCGGCGATGCGGCTGCTGCGACCGGGGTTGCTGGTGCGACAGCTGAGGCCGGGGGGCACGCGGGTTTCGGCCTGCCGGATCAGGGCGATACGGCGCGTGGCCAGCACCGCCTGACGTTGCTGGGTTTCGGTGCATAGCAGCATCCGCACCTGCCCAAAGCTGGCCGGCAGCAGCGGGCGCGTGGCGGCGAATGTATCGGGCCGCGAAGTGGCGACATAGGTGACCCCGCCGACGCGCCGCCATGGCACCACGCCGCGCGCCAGACACAGGTCGGGACCGGCGGCGTCGATCAGGCGCGGGTCGGGGGGCGTGGCCTGAAGGTCAACCTCGGTCGTGCGCCATTGCCGGGACAGGGCGCGCGACAGATCCGCCTCGGACACCCAGTTATTGGCCAGCAGGATTTCCCCCAGCAGCGCGGCCTCGTGCCGGCGCAGCAGGACGGCGCGCATCAGGTTGCGCGGATCGACCGCCCCCTGATCCAGCAAGATCTGGCCCAGAACCCGCTGGTCACGCTGGGTCAGGTCAGTGGCGCTGGACCGGTGAAGATGCGCGTTGTCGGCGCTGATGCTGTGCAGCGCGGGCGTGGCCGGCCAGTTGGCCGGGCGTTCGGCGGGCTGCGAATCGGCGGTTTGAAGGGCGCGCATGAAAAAGCCTTTCCGGGTCGTCACCGGAAAGGCTTGGCACAGAAGGTCTTAAGAACCGGTTAACGCGTGGCGATTATCCGCGACGCGCCGCCATCGCATCGGCAAAGCGCTGGAACAGATAGGCGCTGTCCTGCGGGCCGGGCGCGGCCTCGGGGTGATACTGGACCGAGAAAACCGGGCGATCCGCCATGCGGATACCGCAATTGCTGCCGTCGAACAGGCTGACATGGGTTTCGATCACGCCCTCGGGCAGGGTTTGCGAATCGACCGCGAAGCCGTGGTTCATCGAGGTGATCTCGACCTTGCCGGTCTCGTTCTCACGCACCGGGTGGTTGGCGCCGTGATGGCCGTGGCCCATCTTGATCGTCTGCGCGCCAAGGGCCAGCGCCAGCATCTGGTGGCCAAGGCAGATGCCAAAGACCGGCAGATCCCGGTCCAGCAGGTCGCGAATCATCGGCACCGCGTATTCGCCCGTCGCTGCGGGGTCGCCGGGACCGTTGGACAGGAACACGCCCTCGGGGTTGTGGGCCAGAACCTCCTCGGCGGTGGAGGACGCCGGCAGCACGGTAATATCGGCCCCGACATGCGCCAGAGAGCGCAGGATATTGCGTTTCGCGCCGTAATCGACGGCGACGACGCGGAAGGGGCGGTCGGTCTGCGGACGCTGAAAGCTGTCGGGCCACTGCCACAGACCTTCGTCCCAGGTATAGCTTTGCGCGCAGGTCACGGTTTTGGCCAGATCCAGACCCACCAGCCCCGACCAGTCGCGGGCCCTGGCGACCAGCGCCCCGATGTTGAAATTGCCGTCGGGGTCATGGGCCAGAACCACATGCGGCGCGCCTTGCTGGCGGATGGCGCGGGTCAGGCGGCGGGTGTCGACCCCGCCAATGCCGATGCGGCCATTGCGGGTCATCCAGCCGACCAGATCGCCGGTCGCGCGCCAGTTCGACGGCTGGGTCGGGTCCCATTTCACCACGATTCCGCTGGCGACCGGATTGGGGGCCTCGTCATCCAGCGCGGTGACGCCGGTATTGCCGATATGGGGGAAGGTGAAGGTCACCACCTGACCGGCATAGGACGGGTCGGTCATGATTTCCTGATAGCCGGTCATCGCGGTGTTGAATACCAGTTCAGCCACGGTTTCGCCCGTAGCGCCGAAGCCCTGACCGTAAAAGATCGTGCCATCGGCAAGCGCGAGGCAGGCGGTGGGTTTGTTCGCCATGGGTCACCTTTGGATTAAATCTGTGGTTAGGTAGAGAAGCCGCAGCCGTGGGTCAAGTTGGAACTTGGGCCGGGACGGTGGGTTGATAGGGCGGCATGGCTGCGCTATCGGACGGCTTTGCCATTGCAAGAGGGCTGAACATGGACCTGAAGAGCCGGATTTCCGCTGCCACCAAGGATGCGATGAAGGCCAAGGACAGTGCGCGGCTGTCCACGCTGCGCCTGATCGGGGCCGCGATCAAGGACCGCGAGATCGCCGCCCGCAGCGAGGGCAGCGACGAGACCGAACTGTCCGAGGCCGGGCTGGTCGCGATTTTGTCGCGCATGGTCAAGCAGCGCCAGGAATCGGCCAAAGCCTATGAGGAGGGCGGGCGGCTGGAACTGGCGGAAAAGGAAACCGCCGAGATCGGGGTGATTCAAGAGTTTCTGCCCCGCCAGATGTCGCCCGAGGAAACCCGCGCCGCGGTCGACAAGGTGGTGGCCGATCTGGGCGCCAGTTCAATCCGTGACATGGGCCGGGTGATGGCGGAACTGAAGGCCCGCCATGCCGGACAGATGGATTTCGGCGCGGTCGGGCCGATGGTGAAGGAAAAGCTGATCTGATCCGCTTTTGAGACGCAGACGGAACGCCCCTGCCTGCGGGGGCGTTTTGCGTTTTTGAGGGGGAAAGCACGATGAAGGCGAAATCGAAGGCACAGCAGCGCGCCGCAGGCGCGGCATTGGCCGCCAAACGCGGCGGGGGCAAGCCGGGCGATTTGCAGGGCGCGTCGCGGGATATGTATGACAGCATGACCGAGGCCGAGCTGGAAGAGATGGCATCCACCCCTCTGGATGATCTGCCCGAACACGTGGATTGACAGCCGGATGGCTTGGGTAAGCTGAAAGCTGGGGCGGGGGCTTTCCGCCCCCTCTGGCCTGCGGCCATTCACCCCCGGAAGGTATTTGGGACAGAAGCGAGGCCATTGGCGCAGGCAAGCGCGCGGCAAAGGCTGTGATGCAGGTCGAGCCTTTCCGGGGGTGAGAGGAAAGCACCAAGTTCGACCTCGCGCTGGCCATCGGTCAGGGTCAGGTAATCTTCGACCGGGCCGGGGCGGATCTGGCTGCGGACCCAATAGGGGTTGGCGTGCCAGATGCGGTCAGCGCGGCCCGGGTCATGGCGGCGCAGGCTGAGGCGGTCGCGGGTCATCACCAGCGTCTCGGACAGGGTGGCGGCGCGATAGCTGCGCATCAGCGCGAACCACAGGCCCCAGATGGTCAGCAGCGCGAAGGGCAGCAGGCCCCACCAGACCGCCGACCCCGTCACCGCCAGCAGGGGCAGCGCCAGCGCGCCAGCGGTCAGGGCGATCACCCAGACGAAGCCGCGCATCGGCAGCGAGCGGTGCGGCCACAGTTCCAGCAAAGCTATGACCTGATCCGGTGGTGTGGTCGTGCCGGGGCCGTCAGTTGGGTGTTGGGATGTCGGTGGATGGGAAACGGCCGCAGACTCCTCTGCGGCCGCCGTTTTTGGGTTGTCTGGATGTGTCAGCCAGCGATAGGGCATGGCGCCCGGTCAATGCGCGTGGCTGTGATCCCAGTCCTCGCGTTTGGGCAGTTGCTCGAACGTGTGCTCGGGCGGGGGCGAGGGCAGGGTCCATTCCAGCGTATCGGCGTGCTCGTTCCAGTAGTTCGGGACATTCACCCGGCGCCCGGCGAACAGGGTCCAGAACACCACGCCGATAAAGAACACGAAGCTGGCAAAGGCGATATAGGCCCCGATCGAGCTGATATTGTTCCAGAACGCATATTCCACCGGATAGTCGATATAGCGGCGCGGCATTCCCTGACGGCCAAGGAAGTGCTGCGGGAAGAAGATCAGGTTCGAGCCGATGAACATCGCAAAGAAATGCAGCTTGCCAGCCCATTCCGGGTATTGCCGGCCCGACATCTTGCCGATCCAGAAATACACCCCGGCAAAGATCGCATAGACCGCGCCAAGCGACATCACATAGTGAAAATGCGCCACGACATAATAGGTATCGTGATAGACCCGGTCCAGCGGCGCCTGCGACAGCACGACACCGGTCACGCCGCCGACGGTGAACAGGAACAGAAAGCCAAAGGCCCACAGCATCGGGGTCTTGAACTCGATACTGCCGCCCCACATGGTCGCGATCCAGGAAAACACCTTGATGCCGGTGGGCACCGCGATGGTCATGGTGGCCAGCATGAAATAGCTTTGCTGGGTCAGCGACATGCCCGCCGTGTACATGTGATGCGCCCAGACGACAAAGCCCAGAACCCCGATCGCGGCCATGGCCAGCACCATCGGCAGATAGCCA
The DNA here is from genome assembly GCF_044335505.1 of Paracoccus jiaweipingae. Taxonomy (NCBI): domain Bacteria; kingdom Pseudomonadati; phylum Pseudomonadota; class Alphaproteobacteria; order Rhodobacterales; family Paracoccaceae; genus Paracoccus; species Paracoccus jiaweipingae. The sequence goes on from NZ_JBISBS010000001.1 coordinate 134,067, forward strand.
AAGATCGGCTTTTTCGCGAAGGTGGCGATGACATGGCTGATAATGCCAAAGCCGGGCAGGATGATCATATACACCTCGGGGTGGCCAAAGAACCACAGGATGTGCTGATACAGCACCGGGTCGCCGCCACCGGCCGGGTTGAAGAAATTGGTGCCGAAATTGCGGTCCATCAGCAGCATGGTAATCGCACCCGCCAGCACCGGCAGTGACAGCAGGATCAGCCATGCGGTGATGAACACCGACCACGCGAACAGCGGCACCTTGAACAGGGTCATCCCCGGCGCGCGCATGTTCAGGAAGGTGGTGATGATATTGATCGCCCCAAGAATCGAGGACGCGCCCGAGACGTGGACGGCAAAGATCGCCAGATCCATTGCGATGGTATCGCTGTGCTGGGTCGACAGTGGCGGATACAGCACCCAGCCCACGCCCGCGCCCATGCCGTCACCCCCCGGCGACAGCAGCGAGGCCACACCCAGCGCCACGCCGCAGACATACAGCCAATAGCTGATATTGTTCAGCCGCGGAAAGGCCATGTCCGGGGCGCCGATATGCAGCGGCATGAAATAGTTGCCAAAGCCGCCGAACAGCGCCGGAATCACCACGAAGAACATCATCAGGATGCCGTGATAGGTAATCATCACGTTCCACAAATGCCCGTTCGGGGTGCATTCGCGCGACGCATCAGCGATAAAGCGCGCGCCTTCCTGACACATATACTGGACGCCGGGATGTTGCAGTTCCATCCGCATATAGATGGTGAACATCACCGAGATCAGCCCCACGATCCCTGCCGTGAACAGGTAGAGGATGCCGATATCCTTGTGGTTGGTGGACATGAACCAGCGGGTAAAGAACCCGCGCGTGTCATGGTGGGCGTCGTGGCCATGAGCGGCGGCGTCTGCCATGAAGAAACCTCCCCGAATGCGCGTTGGGCAGGCGTGACCCCACCCCCTTTTGTCTTGTCTAGACCAAAGAACCCCCTGCGGCAATCTGTCACTTGTGGGAAAGATGGCGGGGCGGCGGGGTGTTTTGCGGGCCGGGCGGTTCGCGTTGGGCGGCGCCGGGCGGGGGCAGGGGGCTGAATTGAAAAGGGCCGCGGCATTTGCCACGGCCCCTGTCGTGATGGGCGGGGCTGGCCCGCCGGGCGCGCCTTACTGGGCGGCCTCGGGGCTGTGCTGGGCCAGGAACGCGGTGATGTCGTCCTGATTTTTCTTCATCTTGAAGGTCATCTTGGTCTTGGCCTTGGGGTCGCCGATCTTGTCTTCGACATATTTGTTCGGGTCGGTCATATAGGCGGCCAAATCTTCTTCGGTCCACACCTCGCCGGATTCACCCAGCTTGATCAGGGCGTCGGAATATTTGAAGCCCTCTTCCGAACCGGCCTTGCGGCCCACGACGCCATACAGGTTCGGCCCGGTCTTGCCGCCCTTGACGATGTCCTTGCCATCGGCGTCCTGAATCATGTGGCACGCCTTGCATTTCTTGAATTCCTTCTCGCCAACGGCGGCGTCACCGGCCGCAAAGGCAGGGGCCGCGGCAACCGAAAGGGCGAGAGCTGCGATAACCGAATATTTCATAGCGTTTTCCTGGATCCTTCAGATCTGGGGTCATGACCGGCACAATTGTGCCGCCTCTGTCAGCGCATGACATACAATGCGAACGCACAAAGCAAGCAAAAAGACCCGGACAGATTGTCGCTGACCGGGTCTGAATCGTGTAAACTCCTGATCGGCGTGACTTATTTTGCGCCGCTTTCGATGGTGTCAAGGATCTGGGTAAAGCGGTCCTTTTCCTTGCCCTTCATCTTGCGCGCTCGCAGCGCGTCAAGGTTGGACAGGTCATCACCCACCACGATGGCGCCGACCATGCCCATGGCACGGTGCGGCAGGCAGTAATATTCGTAAATGCCCGGCTGATTAAGCGTGACCTCGAAATCCGCGCTGATCTTGCTTTTCCACGGCTCGGCGCCTTCGGGGATCATATCCGCATCGGCGCTGCTGTTATGGCTGGGGTCGGTCGAGACGAATTTGACCGTGTCGCCCGGCGCGATATGCAGCACCTCGGGGCGGAACACCATGCGCGCCTTTTTGTCGTCGGGGTCCTTGTTCAGCATCATCACCTCGTGCGTTTCGGCATGGGCCAGCACGGGCAGGGCGGCCACGGCCAGCAAGGTGCCAATGGCCAGCGAGGTGACGCTAAGGCGAAGCGATGTCATCTGATGTCCTTCCTGTTTTGTCCGGCTGCCAACCTATTAAAACAGTCAGGTATTGGCGATGTGACAAACCGCCGCCCGCCATGGCCGCAAAGGCGCGCAGCGGTTCAGCCGAAATGCCGGGCAAAGCTGTCCTTCAGCGCGGCGTCAAGGTCGTCCATCGTCACCGGCAGGCCCAGATCGACAAGGCTGGTGACGCCATGACCGCTGATGCCGCAGGGAACGATGCCGCCGAAATGGCCAAGGTCGGGTTCGACATTGACCGAGATGCCGTGAAAGCTGACCCAGCGGCGCAGCTTGATGCCGATGGCGGCGATCTTGTCCTCGTGCATCTGGCCATCCGGCAGGGCGGGCTTGTCGGGGCGGGCGATCCAGACGCCGACGCGGCCCTCGCGCAACTCGCCTGTCACGTTGAAAGCCGACAGCGTGTCGATCACCCAGCCTTCCAGCCGCTGCACAAACGCGCGCACATCGCGCCCGCGCCGGTTCAGGTCCAGCATGACATAGATCACGCGCTGCCCCGGCCCGTGATAGGTATATTGCCCGCCGCGCCCGGCCTGAAACACCTCGAACCGGTCCGGGTCGGTCAGGTCGCGGGCCTGCGCGCTGGTCCCGGCGGTGTAAAGCGGCGGGTGTTCGACCAGCCAGATCAGTTCCGGCGCCGTGCCCGCAAGGATTTGCGCGACGCGGTTTTCCATGAAGGCAACGGCCTGCGGATAGGGGGTCAGGCCGGGCGCGGTCAGCCATTCGGGCGCGGGATGGTCGGGCATGGCGGGGTCTTTGCTGTGGTGGTGCCTGGCCCCCAGATAGGTTCAAAACCCGCGCCATGCCAGTGCCGTGCAAAAACCGGGCGAAAAATGCGGCGCGGGACGGGAACCCCCTTTTCAACGCCCGCGCAACCGTCTATGACCCCGACCACTTGCCCGGTTTGCGGCCGTGGCGGAATTGGTAGACGCGCAGCGTTGAGGTCGCTGTGGGGTAACTCCCGTGGAAGTTCGAGTCTTCTCGGCCGCACCATCCCTTTCCTGACAGATCACGGCACGACCCCGGCGCGATTGCGGCGGGCCTTTGGGCCGCGCTGCCACTGGTCACTGACGCGGGGTCAGGCGGTGCGGGGGGTCGGCTGCTGCCATTTCGGGCAAGCTGTATCCGCAAGCTTTTCGCGTTATTTCAGGTGCCTGCGGCGGGGCCTGCCCGGCGTTGCGCCAGCGATGCGGATCTGCTGCCTGCAAAATGGGCACAGCCAGACTGTTTGTGCATGGCTGCCACAACATTGTTGCAATCGCGCCGGGGCACCGCTTACAGTCGACAGGCGCAAAGAACAGAACAGACGCGAACAGGGGGCGCTTTTGACCGACCGACCGACCGACGCGGGATTCGTCGTTTTCGACCATGTCCAGAAAAGCTATGACGGCCGCACGCTGGTGGTGAAGGATCTGAACCTCTCGATCGGCAAGGGCGAGTTTCTGACCATGCTGGGACCGTCCGGGTCCGGCAAAACCACCTGCCTGATGATGCTGGCCGGGTTCGAGACCGCCACCCATGGCGAGATCCGGCTGGACGGGCGCAATATCAATGACGTGCCGCCCCATAAGCGCGGCATCGGCATGGTGTTTCAGAATTACGCCCTGTTTCCGCATATGACCGTGGGCGAAAACCTGTCCTTCCCGCTGGAGGTGCGGGGCATGGACAAGGCCGAACGCGAAAGCCGCATCAAACGCGCGCTGGACATGGTCCAGATGGGGGCCTTTGCCAGCCGCCGTCCCGCGCAATTGTCAGGCGGCCAGCAACAGCGGATCGCCTTGGCGCGGGCGCTGGTTTTCGACCCGCAACTGGTGCTGATGGACGAACCGCTTGGCGCGCTGGACAAGCAGCTGCGCGAACATATGCAGTTCGAAATCAAGCATCTGCACGAACGTCTGGGCATTACCGTGGTCTATGTCACCCATGATCAGGGCGAGGCGCTGACCATGTCGGACCGCATTGCGGTGTTCAACGATGGCCGCATCCAGCAACTGGCCCGCCCCGAGGTGCTGTATGAACAGCCCGAAAACAGCTTTGTCGCCGGGTTTATCGGTGAAAACAACGCGCTGACCGGCACCATTCAGGAACTGACGGGCGATACCGCGCTGGTGCGTCTGGCCGATGGCGCGCTGATTGATGCCACCGCCGTCAATATTCGCGAAACGGGTCAGCAGACCACCGTGTCGATCCGCCCCGAGCGGGTCGAGTTCAAGCCCGAGATGATGCCCCCCAACGCCCATACCGTTCAGGCCGAGGTGCTGGAGGTGATTTATATGGGCGACATCCTGCGGGCGCGGCTGCGGGTCGCGGGCAGCGATGATTTCGTGATGAAATACCGCAATACGCTGGGGCAGGCGCGGCTGGCGCCGGGACAGTCGATCCGCATCGGCTGGCACCCGCAGGATGCGCGCGCACTGGACCCGGTGTAACCGAAACCGCCCCCCGGAAGGCGGCCAACCGCAATGCGACCAATGGGGAGATATCGCAGATGCTGAAGACGACTCTGGTTCTGACGACCGCGCTGTGCGCCACCGCTTTCGCGGCGCAGGCGCAGGACAAGCAACTGAACGTCCTGTCATGGGGCGGTGCCTATGGGGCCTCGCATCAGGTGGCCTATATCAAGCCGTTCGAGGAAAAGACCGGCATCAAGGTCAGCGTGGCCGATGCCGACAACCCGGCCACCCCGGTCAAGGCACAGGTCGAGGCCGGCAACGTCACCGCCGATGTTGCCAGCGTCGAATATGCCGATGCCGTGCGCCTGTGCGACGAGGGTCTGCTTGAGGAAATCGACCCGGCGATCCTGACCCCGGCCCCCGATGGCACCGCCGCGGCGGATGATTTCCTGCCCGGCACAGTGTCGGAATGCTTTGTGGCGACGGATGTGTTCTCGACCATCATGGCCTATGACGAGACCCGGTTCAAAGACGCCAAGCCCACAAAACTGGCCGATTTCTTTGACCTCGACGCGTTTCCCGGCAAGCGCGCGATGCGCAAGGGGGCCAAGGTCAATCTGGAAATGGCGCTGATGGCTGATGGCGTGCCCGCCGATCAGGTCTATGAGGTTCTGGCCACGGACGAGGGCGTGGCGCGTGCTTTCAAAAAGCTGGACACGATCAAGTCCCAGATCGTCTGGTGGGAAGCCGGCGCGCAGCCGCCGCAGCTGTTGGCCGATGGCGAGGTCGCGATCGCGATCGCCTATAACGGCCGCATCTTCAATGCCGCCATCGACGAGGGCAAGCCGTTCAGGATCGTGTGGGACCATCAGGTTTACGAAATGGAAGGCTGGGTGATCCCGAAAGGCGCCCCCAACAAGGATAACGCGCTGGACTTCGTGGCCTTCAGCACCGGGGCCGAACCGCTGGCCCGTGCGGCGGAACAGATCAGCTATGGCCCGCCGCGCAAGTCGTCGCAGGGGCTGGTCGGCAAATACAAGGACAGCGATGTGGACATGGTCCCGAACCTGCCCACCGCGCCTGAAAACCTGACCACCGCCTTGCAGTCGGACACCGAATTCTGGGTCGATCACGACGCCGAACTGTCCGAACGCTTTGCCGCCTGGCTGGCCGGCTAAGCGCACGCATTGACCGCATCCGGGCCAACCGGGTGCGGGCCTAAGGGGTGTTGCGGCCCCGCCAACGGAGGAGGAAGACCATGCAAAGAATCACGCTTCTGCTGAGCACCGCCCTCACGGGGATCGCTTTGACAACTGCGGCAATGGCCGGCGACACGCTGACCGTGCTGTCCTGGGGGGGCGCCTATAGCGAGGCGCAGAAAACCGCCTTTGCCCGCCCGTTCGAAGAAAAAACCGGCATCAAGGTCACCATGGCCGATACCGACAACCCCGCCACCCCCATCAAGGCCGAGGTCGAGGCCGGCAATGTCACCAGCGACGTGGCCAGCGTCGGCTATGCCGATGCGATGCGGCTGTGCGACGAAGGTCTGGTTCAGGAAATCGACCCGGACATGCTGGAAAAAGGCGCCGATGGCAGCGCGCCGCAGGATGATTTCCTGCCCAACGGTCTGGGCGATTGTTTCGTGGCGACCGATGTCTATTCCACCGTGATCGCCTATGACGGCAGCAAATATCAGGGCGATGCCGCGCCGAAATCGGTGGCGGATTTCTTTGATCTTGATGCCTTCCCCGGCAAGCGCGGGATGCGCAAGGACGCGCATTTCAACATGGAAATGGCGCTGATGGCCGATGGCGTGCCCGCCGATCAGGTTTATCAGGTTCTGGCCACGGACGAGGGGGTGGCCCGTGCGTTCAAAAAGCTGGACAGCATCAAATCCCAGATTGTCTGGTGGGAGGCCGGCGCACAGCCGATCCAGCTGCTGGCCGATGGCGAGGTCGCGCTGACGCTGGCCTATAACGGCCGGGTCTTTAACGCCGCCGTGGACGAGGGCAAGCCGTTCCGGATTTTGTGGGATGGCCAGATTTATGAAATGGAAGGCTGGGTCATTCCCAAAGGCGCCCCGAACCAACAGGCGGCGCTGGATTTCGTGGCTTTCAGCACCGGGCCGGAGCCGCTGGCCCGTGCAGCGGAACAGATCAGCTATGGCCCGCCGCGCAAGTCGTCGCAGGGGCTGGTCGGCAAATATAAAGACAGCGATGTCGACATGCCGCCCAACCTGCCCACGGCGCCTGAAAACATGGGCAACGCGCTGGCCTCGGATGTGGAATTCTGGGTCGATCACGCCGCCGAACTGAACGAACGCTTCGCCGCCTGGCTGGCGGGCTGATGCCGATACCCTGTCCCGCGCCGCGGGGCAGGGCCTGACCGACGCAGACAGAAAGACCGCATATGGCAAGCCCGCTCGACCCTCATGCCGCCATCGTGACCGAAGCCTCGGGGATCGACCCTTCGGCCCCGCTGACCACGGCGGATGGCAAGCCGCTGCACCGTGCGCTGGCGCGGTCGCAGGCGCGGTCGCGGCGGCGGGCCTTCTGGCTGGTGGCGCCGCTGCTGCTATTCGTGCTGCTGACCTTCGTGCTGCCCATCGGGCAGATGCTGAAACGGTCGATGTATAATGACGGCTTTTCCGCCAATATGCCCCAGCTTAGCGCGTGGTTTGCCGACCATCCGCGCGGCACCGGCCCGGACGATGCGGCATGGGCCGCGCTGGCCGCCGACCTGCAAAGCGCGGCGCAGGCCAAGACCATCGGCGTGGTCGGCACCCGCATCAATTATGACGTGCCGGGGACGCGGTCGCTGTTCACGTCGGGCGGGCGCAAGGCGAAAAAGGGGCTGGAACCCCCGTATCGGGACGCCGTTCTGGCGCTGGACGCGGCATGGGGCGAACCGCGTCTGTGGTCAGCCATGCGCGAGGCGGCGACACCCTATACCGGCAATTTCTATCTGTCGGCGCTGGACCGCACCCGCGACAGTGACGGAAAAATCGTGCAGACCGATGAACACAAGCAGATCTATATCACCCTGTTCAAGCGCACGCTGTGGCTGTCGCTGCTGATCACCGGTCTGACCTTTGTTCTGGGCTTTCCGATTGCGCATCTGCTGGCGACGCTGCCGATGCGGAAATCGAATCTGCTGATGATCCTTGTGCTGCTGCCGTTCTGGACCTCGCTTCTGGTGCGCACGACCAGCTGGATCGTGCTGTTGCAACAGCAGGGCGTGGTCAATGACGTGCTGGTCTGGCTGGGGCTGATCGGGAATGACCAGCGCTTGCAGATGATCTATAACCAGACCGGCACGATCGTGGCGATGACGCATATTCTGCTGCCCTTCATGGTGCTGCCGCTGTATTCGGTGATGCGCACCATCAACCCGTCCTATGTCCGCGCTGCCCGCAGCCTTGGCGCGACCAGCTGGACGGCCTTTCGCCGCATCTATTTTCCCCAGACCCTGCCGGGGTTCGGGGCCGGGGCGCTGTTGGTGTTCATCCTTGCCGTGGGGTATTATATTACGCCTGCGCTGGTGGGTGGAAGCTCGGGTCAGCTGATTTCCAACATGATCGCCGTGCATATGTCACAGACGCTGAACTGGTCCATGGCCGCAGCCCTTGCCGCGCTGCTGCTGGGGGGGGTGCTGGTGCTGTACTGGCTGTATGACCGCATGGTCGGCATCGACAATCTGAAACTGGGGTAAGTCATGGCTTTGCCACGTTACGCATCACCGCTGGAACGCGTCTGGCACTGGACCTATCTGGTGATCTGCACCGCGATCTTCGTGTTCCTGATCGCGCCGATTCTGGTCATCATTCCACTGTCCTTTAATGCCGAACCCTATTTCACCTTTACCGACCAGATGCTGTCCTTCGACCCGCAGGGTTACAGCCTGCGCTGGTATGACAGCCTGCTGACCTATGGCACCACCAATCCCGGCGGGCAGGGCGCGGGCTGGTGGGCCGATGTCTGGCACAATGCGAAATGGGTGCAGGCGGCCAAAAACTCTGTGATTATCGGGGTGTTTTCGACCATCATTGCGACGGTGCTGGGGACGCTGGCAGCGCTGGGGCTGGCCCGACCCGAGATGCCGTTCCGCCGCGCCATCATGGCGATCCTGATCTCGCCCATGATCGTGCCGATCATCATCACCGCGACGGGGCTGTTCTTTTTCTACAGCTCGGCCTGCGTGCCGCCGAACAGCTGGGTGGGGCAAATCCTGTCGCCGGTGCTGTCCAATTCGGGCTGTCTGGCGAATACCTATCTGGGGGTGATTCTGGCCCATGCCACGCTGGGGATTCCCTTTGTGATCATCACCGTGACCGCCACGCTGGTGGGGTTCGACCAGTCGCTGAACCGCGCCGCCGCCAGCCTTGGCGCGAACCCGCGCACGACCTTTTTCCGCGTGACCATGCCGCTGATCCTGCCGGGGGTGGTGTCGGGGGCGCTGTTCGCCTTTACCACCTCGTTTGACGAGGTCGTGGCCGTGCTGTTCATCGCCGGGCCTGACCAGCAAACCATCCCGCGGCAGATGTGGAACGGCATCCGCGAACAGATCAGCCCGGCCATTCTGGCGGTGGCGACGATCCTTGTGGTGTTCTCGATCAGCCTGCTGACGGTGGTGGAACTGCTGCGCCGGCGGTCCGAACGGATGCGCGGGCTGACGCCGCAATAATCACGGCAGCACCGACAGCCAGAACCAGATGGTTAGCATCGACAGCGCCGTCGCCACCAGAACGCTGGTGGCGGCAACGCGCTTTGCCGCGCCATACATATTCGCGAACAGATAGGCGTTGATTCCCGGCGCCATGGCCGCCGTCATCACCCCGGACCGCAGCGCGCCGACATTCAGCCCGAACAGATGCCCCAGCCCAAAGGCGATCGCCGGATGCAGCAGCAGCGAACAGCCGCAGACCATGGAAATTGCCCCGGCATCCCCCTCGGGGCGATACCGGAACAGGATGCCGCCCAACCCAAACAGCGCGGCAGGCAGGGCGGCGCGGGCCATCATCTCGACCGCGGCCCAGAACCCCTCGGGCAGGGCCAGCCCGAATTGCTGCGCCAGATTGACCGCCAGCCCTGACAGAATGCCGATCACCAGTGGCGTGTGCAGCACCCCCGACAAGGCCCGCAGCATCACCCGCCCGGCACTGATCCCAAGACCACGGGCGCGGGTGAACTCCATCACCGTGATGCCAAACGTATATAACAGCGGCGAATGCAGGGCGATGATCATCAGGTTCCCGGCCAGCGCATCCGCGCCATAGGCGCGTTCCGTAATCGGCAGCCCCAGCAAAAGCGAATTCGAGAACAGGCAGGCAAAGCCAATTGCCACGGCATCCTCGGGGCTGCGGCGAAACAGATGCCGCGCCCCCAGCCAGCCGATCGCGAAACTGGCAAAGGCCCCGGCGTAAAACGCCGCCAGCAGGGGCGGGTCGAATTCGGCCCCCAGGTCCAGATGCGCCATGGATTTGAACAAAAGCACCGGCACTGCGAAATTCTGTGCAAACCGCATCAGCCCGTCGGTCGCAGCCTCGGCAAACAGCCGCCGCCACGCGGTGACATAGCCAAAGCCGATCACCAGAAACACCGGCAGAATGACGGTAAACAGCGTGCTCATGGCGTTTCTTCGTTGTCCAAATACCCAAAAGGCGGCCTGTCCGCCCGCGCCGTCAGTGGCAGGTGATGACCATCCCGTCAAAGGCAGGGACCACATTTTGCGGCGTGTCACGCATGACCGCGTCGTAATCCATATCCAGATGCATATTGGTGATCACCCCCTGCGGCACCGCCGACCGCGCGATCCAGTCCAGCGTCTGCGCCAGATGCGAATGGCTGGGATGCGGTGTGCGGCGCAGGGCGTCACAGATGAACACCTGTGCGCCCTCGATCGCGGGCCAGGCGGTGTCGGGGATGGCGCTGACATCGGGCAGATAGGCCAGCCCCCCCGCCACATCATGCGAGACGCGGAACCCCAGCGCCGGAATGGTGCCGTGCACGACGGTAAAGGGCGTCACATGCAGCGCCCCCCCCGGCCCGTCGATGGTAAACGGCCCCTCGATCAGGTTCATCTGCGCCACCGGCGGATAGCCCGACCCCTCGGGCGTCTCGAAGATATAGCCAAAGCGCTCGCGCAGGGCGTCGGCGGTGGGGGTATCGGCCCAGACCGGCATCATCCGGCGCATGTTAAAGACGATCTGGCGAATGTCGTCGATGCCATGCACATGGTCAGCATGGGGATGGGTATAGGCCACCGCATCCAGCCGCCCGACCCCGGCATCCAGCAATTGCGGCACAAGGTCGGGACCGGTGTCGATCAACAGGCTGGTGGTGCCTTCGGGGCCGTCGCGCTGAACCAGCAGCGAACAGCGGCGGCGGCGGTTTTTCGGGTTCAGCGGGTCGCAATCGCCCCAGTTGCCGCCAATACGGGGCACGCCGCCCGACGATCCGCAGCCAAGGATGGTGGCGCGGATCATGCCGCCCACCCTGCGGCCCTGGCGAACAGGCGGTCGAAATTGGCCGTGGTCGCGGCGGCGAATTCGGGCAGGGACAGGCCGAACAGATCGGCCCCGACCTGTGCCGTCAGCGCGGTATAGGCCGGTTCGTTGCGTCGCCCGCGATGCGGCGGCGGCGCCAGATAGGGGCTGTCGGTTTCAACCAGCACCCGGTCCAGCGGCACGGATTTGAAAATGTCGCGGACCTCTTGCGATTTGGGAAAGGTCGCGATTCCCGACATCGACAGGTAAAACCCCAGATCCAGCGCCGCGCGCGCCAGTTCCGGCCCGCTGGAATAGCAATGCATCACACAGCCAAAGGCGCCATTGGCATGTTCCTCGCGCAGGATGCGGGCCATGTCGTCATCGGCGGCGCGGCTGTGAATGATCAGCGGCAGGCCGGTCTGGCGGGCGGCGGCGATATGGATGCGCAGGCTGTCTTGCTGAAGCGCCGCCGTGTCGGCGGTATAATGGTAATCCAGCCCGGTTTCGCCAATGCCCACGAATTTCGGATGCGCGGCCAGCGCCACCAGCTGATCGACGCTGGCCATCGGCTGGTCAGCGACGCTCATCGGGTGGGTGCCGGCGGCATAGAACACCGGGGCATGGGCCTCGGCCAGGGCGCGCACGGCGGGTTCGTTGCACAGCTTGGTGCAGATGGTGACCATGCGGCGCACCCCGGCGGCCTGCGCGCGCGCGATCAGGGCCTGATGCTCGCCGTCGAAATCAGGAAAGTCGAGGTGACAATGGCTGTCCACGATCTCGAATGCGGGGTCGCTCATCTTCGGGCCTTTCTGCGGATCAGGGGCTGTTATGGGCCAGCCGCGTCAGCATGTCCAATACCAGCGCCGAGCCGTCAAGGTTCACCGCCCGCCCGCTGCGGGCGCGGGCCGACAATTCGGCCTGCGCCTGTGCCCAATGGCGCGCGGCGCGGTCGTCGGGGGCGATGCGGGCCAGCAATTCGGCCTCGCCTGTGGCGGCCTGCACCAGCGGCGCACCCATCAGCCCGGCCCGTGCGGCGCGGGTCAGGAAACGGTCCAGCAGGGTCACGGTCAGATCGAACGGGTCGCCATCGCCGCTGGCGCGCGCCCCGGCCTGTTCGGCCAGTTTCAGCGCCGCGGGGCGGTCCATGCGGGGCAGGGTGGCGAACAGATCGACGATCTGCTGATAAACCGCCAGCCCGTCCTGACCCAACAGGCGCAGCGCCTCGCCCGCCGATCCGCCGGACAGTTCCGCCAGCTTGTCGGATTCGGCATCCACCCCGACGCCCGCCATCACCTGCGCCATGTCGTCATGGTCCAGCGGCGTCAGCCGCAATTCCCGACAGCGCGAGCGGATGGTGGGCAGCAGCCGCGCGGGTTGATGCGCGACCATGATGATGATGCCGCCCTTGGGCGGTTCCTCAAGCACCTTCAGCAGGGCATTGGCGGCGGCGGTGTTCATCTCGTCCGCGGCGTCGATAATGGCGACGCGGTGGCCACCCTCGGCGGCGGACATGTGGAAAAAGGACAGCAGCTTGCGGATTTCCTCGACCGTGATATCGGCGCGCAGGCGTTTGGCCTTTTCGTCCCAAGGCCGGCGCACCAGCATCAGGCGTGGTTCCGACAGGGCGCGGATGCGCCGCACGGTGGGGTCGTCATCGGGGGCGGACAGGCCGCTTTCATCGCCACCCGCCAGCAGCCAGCGCGCCATGGCCCAGGCCAGCGTGGCCTTGCCGACGCCTCGCGGCCCGGTCAGCAGCCATGCGTGATGCAGCCGCCCGGCGCGGGCCGCGTCCAGAAAATCGTCGATGGCGTGGTCCTGCCCGATGACCCGGCTGGCATGGCGGGGGTGGGGGGCGCCGCTGACGCGGTCGGCCTCGGGCAGGGCGTCGGGGTCGTCGCTGCTGCTGCTCATGCCAGGGCGGCGCGGATGCGGGTGGCCACGGCCTCGGGGCTGCCGGCGCCGTCGATCAGGCGCACCCGGTCGGGATAGTCGCGGGCAAGGTGGCGAAAGCCGTCGCGCAGGCGCTGCTGGAAACCCAGCCCCATGGATTCGAACCGGTCCTCGGCCCCGCCACGGGCGTGACCGCGCGCCAGCCCGGTTTCAGGGTCAAGGTCGATGACGAAGGTCAGCGTCGGTTCCAGCCCGATCATCAGCTGGTGCAGCTGATCCACCGTGGCGCGCAGATCGCCACGGGTGACGCCCTGATAGACGCGGGTGGAATCGGCAAAGCGGTCGGTGATCACGACCTGCCCCGCCGCCAGCGCCGGGCGGATGACCCGTTCCAGATGGTCGCGGCGCGCGGCGGTGAACAGCAGGCATTCGGTTTCGGCGGACCAGCGGTCGCCGCCGCCCTGAACCAGCAGGCGGCGGATTTCCTCGGCCCCCGGACTGCCGCCGGGTTCGCGGGTCAGCGTGACCTTACGGCCCTGCGCGCGCAGGTGATCGGCCAGCAACTGTGCCTGCGTGGACTTGCCTGACCCGTCGATGCCTTCAAAGCTGATGAACATGCGCGGATCAGCCGTTGATCGCGGCCCAGGCCTGCTGGCCAAGCCGGACCGCCGCGCTTTGCAGGCGGCCCACAAAGCCCGCCTCGGGGATGTCGGTGGCCGCCAGCAGCGGCATCCGCGCATCGCCCGCGCCGGGGATGGTCAGCACCAGTTCGCCAAGCTGCTGGCCTGCGGTTATGGGCGCGGGGATGGGGCCGTTGAACACGGCCTCGGCCTTGATGCCGTCCTGCGCACCGGCGGGGATCAGCACGTTCAGCCCGTCACGCGTGGTCAGCGCCACCCGCGACTGCGTTCCCAGCCAGACCGGCGCGGTGGCCACGGTTTCGCCCTTGGGGACCACGGTTTTCATGGTGAACTGGCGAAAGGCCCAACTGGTGATACGCTCGGCCTCTTCGGCGCGGGCTTTTTCCGTGGGCAGACCGGCAATGGCAAAGACGATCCGGCGGTCGCCCTGTCTGGCCGACCCGACCAGCCCGTAACCGGCCTCTTGCGTGTGGCCGGTTTTCAGGCCGTCCGCCCCGATTCCCAGCTTCAGCAGCGGGTTGCGGTTGTGGCGGTTGGCGGGGGCGCGGTTGTCGAACGGGTATTCGGTAATGGCGAAATTCTTGTAAAGTTCGGGGAAGTCGTTGATCAGATGCGTCGCCAGCAGGCCCAGATCATGCATCGACATGCGCTGTTGCGGGTCGGGCCAGCCGCTGGCATTGGCGAAATGCGACTGGGTCAGCCCCAGCGCCTGACCGCGTTCGGTCATCTGCCGGGCAAAGGCGGATTCGGTCCCGGCCAGCCCCTCGGCCACGACGACGCAGGCGTCATTGCCGGACAGAACGATGATACCCTTGATCAGCTGTTCGACCGTGGGCCGGTCCTGTTCATTCAGGAACATGGTCGAGCCGGTCATCTGCCGCGCCTTGGTCGAGACGGGCAGCCGCGTGTCCATCTGGACCCGGCCTTCATGCAGGGCCTCGAACAGCATATAGACGGTCATCAGCTTGGACATGCTGGCGGGGGGCAGGGCCTCGTCAGCGTTTTTCTGCATCAGCACCGTGCCGGTGGTCATGTCATAGACCCAGGCCGCGCGGGCATTGGTGTCGAAGGCATGGGCCATCGGGGCCAGCAGCGACAGCAGGGCGGTCAGAAAAAGCGACATCAGAATGCGCATGGGCGGGGAATCCTTGCCTGTTTGCCCCAAGCTGTATCGCAAGGCCGCGCAGGGGGCAACGCGCGCAGCCCGATTGTGATCACAGCCCGCGGCTAAAGCCCCATGGCCTGCCGCCAGTGCCGGCGACACAGCGAGACATAGCGTTCATTGCCGCCGATCTGGACCTGCGCGCCGTCGCGGATGGCCTGTCCGTTTTCATCCATGCGCACCACCATCGTGGCCTTGCGCCCGCAATGGCAGATGGTGCGCACCTCGCGCAGGTCATCGGCCAGCGCCAGCAGCGCGGCGGAACCGGGGAACAGCTCGCCACGGAAATCGACCCGCAGGCCGTAACACATTACCGGCAGGTTCAGGTCATCGGCCACGCGGGCCAGTTGCCAGACCTGTTCGCGTGTCAGGAACTGGGCCTCGTCGACAAAGATGCAGGCGCAGTCGCGGCCACGCGCCCGGATCAGCGCGAACAGGTCGGTTTCGGCGTCAAACCCGGTGGCGCCATCGGAAATGCCGATGCGGCTGGCGATGCGCCCCGCGCCCGCCCGGTCGTCGATCGCGGCGGTCAGCAACAGCGTGTCCATGCCGCGTTCGCGATAGTTATAGGACGCCTGCAACAGCAACGTGCTTTTGCCCGCGTTCATGGTGGAATAGTGGAAATAAAGCTTGGCCATACGCCCCGATAGCGCCGCCCGGTGCTGCTCGCAAGGTGGCCTGGGGGCGCGGTGGCGGCGGTTGGCGGGGCATGACCGGTCTGGCCGCGCCCCGCCAGGGCATATCAGGCCCGTTGCGCCGATTTCGGCTGGCGCGAGGGGCGCCGCGCCGGGCGTTTGCGCGCCCCGCCTGCGGGTTTGCGGCTGCCGGGGGCCGGTGCCGGGCGTTCGCCGCCGATCACCGGGATCTCGGCCTTCATGGCGCGTTCGATGGCTTTCAGCTCGTCCATCTCGGCCGGGGAACAGAAGGCCACGGCGCGGCCATTGCGCCCGGCGCGGGCGGTGCGGCCAATGCGGTGGACATAGTTTTCCGCGACATTGGGCAGGTCATAGTTATAGACATGCGCCACCTGCGGAATATCCAGCCCGCGCGCGGCGACATCGGTCGCCACCAGCACCTGAACCTGCCCCTTGCGGAACGCGTCCAGCGCCCGTTCCCGCTGGCCCTGCGATTTGTTGCCGTGAATGGCGCCGGTCTTGAAACCCCATTTTTCCAGCAGCTTGGCCAGCTTTTCGCTGCCATGCTTGGTGCGGCCAAACACGATGGCCAGTTCGCCGGGGTGTTTGGACATATAGTCCGACAGCAATTCGGCCTTGTCGCCCTGATTGACGAAATGCACACCCTGTTCGATTTTCTCGGCGGGTTTGCCGGGCGGGTTGGCGGCAACCTTGACCGGGTCGTTCAGATAGCTGTCGGCCAGTTCCGCCATCAGCTTGGGCATGGTGGCCGAAAACAGCAGCGTCTGGCGTTCAGGCGGCAACAGTTTGGCGATGCGGCGCAGCGCGTGGATAAAGCCGATATCCAGCATCTGGTCGGCCTCGTCCAGCACCAGATATTGGGTCTGGTCCAGCGTCAGCGCGTGACGTTCCAGCAGGTCGATCAGCCGGCCCGGCGTCGCGATCAGCACGTCGACGCCGCGTTCCAGCCGCTGCACCTGCACATTGATCGAGGCCCCCCCGACGACGCGGAAACAGCGGATCGGCGTGCCCTCGGCATAGGTGTCGATATTCTGCGCGATCTGGGTCGCCAGTTCACGGGTCGGCGCCAGGATCAGCGCGCGGCAGGTCTTGGGTTCGGGGCGGCGGCCATTATTCAGCAGCCGGGTCAGCATGGGCAGGCCAAAGGCCGCCGTCTTGCCGGTGCCGGTCTGGGCCAGACCCAGAAGGTCGCGCCCCCCGACGATATGGGGGATGGCCTGTTGCTGGATGGGCGAGGGGGTCTCGATCCCCAGCTTGGGCAGGTTGATCGCCACGCGCGGGTCGATGCCCATCTGGGTAAAGGGCGTGTCGATATCGGGGATGGCGCGGCGGATGAATTTTTCCTCTTCGACCATGCGCGGGCGGCGCGGGCCGCCCTTGCCGCGGGGCTTGCCAAAGGGGGCGTCGCCGCCGCGGCTGTCGGGCTTGCCAAAGGGTTTGCCGCCGTTGCGGCCCTCGGGGCGGGCGCCCGGCTTGGCGTTGCGGTTAAAGCGGGGTTTGCCCGCGCGTTGCGGGCGTGCGTTTTCAGTGCTCATCAATACTTTCGTGGCCGGACACCCCCGTATCGGGCGGACGGCATGGGGCAGGCGCGCCAAAGGGCGGCTGCGGTCAACATCGGGGCGGGCCGGATAGGAACCCGCAAGAACCCCGCGTGACATGGGACCTTGGAAAACTGGTGTCGGGCCGATGCGCCTGAAAATGGCGCGGTGACTCACGCGGTCACGGGCGGCGACTGGGTGCAGATGGGGCCTGCGCGCCGGAATGTCAAGCGCGGTCGGTGGAATCCATCCAGATTGTCACCGGCCCGTCATTGGTCAGGCTGACGGCCATATCGGCGCCAAAACGTCCGGTCTGCACCACCAGCCCCAGATCGCGCAGCGCCTGTGCAAAGCGTTCATACAGCGCCTTGCCGTCCTGCGGGGCGGCGGCGGTGGAAAAGCCGGGGCGGTTGCCGCTGCGGGTGTCGGCGGCCAGCGTGAACTGGCTGACCACCAGAACCGCGCCGCCGGTGTCAAGGACGGACCGGTTCATCTTGCCGGCATCGTCGCGAAAGATCCGCAGCCGGGCCACCCGCGCGGCCAGCTTGTCGGCGCTGGCGGTATCGTCGCCCTGCATCGCACAGACCAGCGCCAGCAGGCCGGGGCCGATCTGGCCGGTGGTGTGGCCGTCGACCTCGACCCGCGCGTCGCGGACCCGTTGCAGCAAAACCCGCATTCAGGCCCGCACCAGACGCGCCGCGATCATGCCGACGCACATGGCGGCGAAAAAGGCGATGAAGGGCCAGCCGGCAAAGCCAAGCACGGCCATGGACGGGCCGGGGCACAGCCCCGCCAGCCCCCAGCCGATGCCGAACAGCGCCGATCCGCCAACCAGTCGCATGTCGATCAGCGGGGCCGGGTCGGCGGGATAGGCATGGCCGCTGGCCGACACCTGCCCCCGTGCGCGGCGCGGACGCACCCACGCCCAGGCGATGGCCATCGGGATGATCGCCCCGGTCAGCACGAAGCCAAGCGTCGGGTCCCAGTCCCCGAATACGTCCAGCCAGCCCTGCACCCGCGCCGGCTGTGTCATCCCCGAGACCAGCAACCCGGCCCCGAACAGCCCGCCCGACAGAAGGGCGAAAATGATCCGGTTCATGTCACACCCCCAGACCGCCCGCGCGCGAGATCAGCACCGCAAGCCCGCCAAAGATCAGGTAAACGCAGGTCGCGACGATGCCGCGCAGCGACAGGCGCGAGATGCCGCACACCCCGTGCCCCGAGGTGCAGCCATTGGCCAGCCGGGTGCCGATGCCGACCAGAAACCCGGCCACGACCATCACCCAAAGCGGCGCCACCGCCGGGGCCGGTGCCCCCAGCCCCATCGCCACCAGCGCCGCCGGCACCGCGATCAGCGCACCGATAAAGCCGATCCGTTCGGCGCGGTCATTGCGGGCGCTGCCATCGACCAGCCCGCCAAGCAGGCCGCTGGCCCCCATCACGCGCCCGTTCAACAGCAAGAACAGGGCCGCCGCGCAGCCGATCATCAGCCCGCCGGCAAGGCCCATCAGCCATTCCGTCTGCATCTTGGTTCATCCCCTGATCACAATCTGCCGCATATATATTCGCGCGTGGGAATGTGTCAACGCCCCAGCATGATCCCGGCGACAACGCAAAGCAGCCCGATCATCGACGCCCCCAGCGCCGCCATATTGACGGCGATCACGGTTTTCATCCGCGCGCGCATCTGGTCGTCGGGCAGGGCGCCGCGACGGGCGCGCGCAACGGTCAGGATGCACCACAGGATCGCCATCAGCCCCGCCGTCGTCAGCGCCGCGCCGCCCCAGATCATCAGATCGAATGCCGTCATTGCCGTTTCCCCCTTGCTGCGGTCCTGATGGGCGGGTGCCGCGCAATTGCGTGCGGCGCGCGCCGGTGGTTTCTTGCCCCTGCGGCCCTAGCCTTGATTGCGCCGCGCGGCAAGACCGCCTAGACACCGCCCGAAGGCAATGAAAGGTGACCCATGCAGGACGATCACGCTTATGGCGTCGCAGCTGACGAGCTGCGCCAGTTCATCGAACAATATGAACAGCTTGAGGCCGAAAAGAAAGACCTCGCCGAGCGCCAGAAAGAGGTCATGTCCGAGGCCAAGGCCCGTGGATACGACACCAAAGTGATGAAAAAGATCGTGGCCCTGCGCAAACGCGACCGCGACGACATCGCCGAGGAAGAGGCCATTCTGGATATGTACAAAGCCGCCCTTGGCATGGCCTGAGGCCCGGTGGGTCAGGCGGGCAGCGCGACCTTTGGGGTGGCCTTGGGGCTGACATAAGCTGTGGGAGGCCCAAGGTCGGGCTTCCCGAATGTCAGGACGGCCTAAGGGCTGAACGGCCCAAGCCATGAATGATCGAAGTCGTCGTGACCTAAGGTCTGATGGTGGCGGCTGCTGATGGTGGTGGTGGTGGGCCTGATCGCGGCCTGCGGCCCGAATGGGTGGCCCCGTGCGCGCATTGGACCGGGCGCGTGGCGGGCCGGGCGCTGACCGCCGGTCCTGCCCGTCTGTCTTGCCCCGGCGCGGGTGTTGCGGGTGCAGGGCGCACGGCGCGGCGAAAATCCGGGGCGCCGGTCAGGCGGCGATGAATTCGACCCCCGGCAGCGCGGCAATATCGGCCACATCGGCGTAATACTGGCGGGTGATCTGGTCGACCAGATCCTGTGTCCAGCCCGGCAGGTCCAGATCGGCCTCCATCTGGTCGGCGCGGCCATGGGCCACCAGCGCGGCCTCGACAATGGCGCGGCGCTGCGCCACGGTGATGCCGGTGCCGGTGCGGCGGATTTGCAGCCGGGCCTCGCGCAGGGCGTCGGGGGGCAACAGCGTGGCGGCGATTTCCAGCTGGTTGGCGAAATGCACTTCGTCGGGGATGCGGGTCATGCTGCGCATCACCTCGGTCCAGATCAGCGGCGTGTCCTCGTGGCACCATACGATCAGCCGCTTGCCATGGGCGGCGCGCAGGATGCGCTTGATCGCATCGGGCCAGCGCAGCGCGGTCGGATCAACGGCGTGCATCATCTGGTCATAGGAAATCTGCGGCTGGCGTTTGCGCGCATAATCCACCAAAGAGGCCGGGTTCATCAGCGCGATGGCAAATTCGGCCTCGCATCCCGGCAGCAGGTTTTGCAGCGCGCTGATGCGTTCATCGGCGGCATAATACAGCCCGTTGGCCGACAGCATCCGGTTGGGCAGCCCCAGCAGGTTCTGATGGCTGAACACAATACGCTCGGGCGCATCCATATCCAGAATGGCGTCCAGAATCATCTGTTCCATCTCGGGGGTGGCACGACCGCCTTTCAGCGCCAGTTGCGCGCGCTGGAAGATCTCGTCACAGCGGTCATGGGGGACGAATTCAACGCCATGACGGGCCAGCATGGACTGATTGGCCGACAGGCTGTTGGCCATGGCGCCAAGATCGGTCCCGTTCGCGCCTAGGTGGAAAACCGCTTTCATGTTCAAGCCCCCCGGATGTGCAGCCCCGGCACATTAGACCGCCCGCGCCACCGGGCCAACCGGTTTTGAACTGGCGCTTGCACTGCCCCGGAAGTGATTGTATCGCAGAAACGGTAAAAGATGCCGGTATAGCTCAGCTGGTAGAGCATCTGATTTGTAATCAGAGGGTCGGGGGTTCAAGTCCCTCTGCCGGCACCAGATTTCCCAGCAAGTCGTTTCCCAGCCAGTCGTTTTCCAGCCAGTCGTCCAGACAGGCCCGCGCCGCCGTGATCGCGTCGGGCAGTGTCGCGCCAGCGGCCAAGGCACATGCAATGGCGGTCGACAGGGTGCAGCCGGTGCCGCGCCGGGTGACAGGGCGGCGCGGGTGGCTGAAGGCGCGGGGGGGCTGGTCCGGTTCAAACAGCCAGTCCGTCGCCAGCGCGCCGCCGCCATGACCGCCCTTGATCAGCACCGCCGATGCGCCCTGGCGCAACAGGGCGCGGCCCTGATCGGTGATGTCGTGGTGGCCGGTCAGGGCGGCGGCCTCGGGCAGGTTGGGGGTGATCAGGCTTAGGCGGGGCAGCAGGCCGTGCAGGGCCGCAACCCCATCCGCGTCCAGCAGCGCGCCCCCGGCGCTGGCCGACAGCACCGGGTCCAGCACCACCGGACAAGTCACACTGCTGCGGTTCAGGGCGGTGGCCACCGCGCGCAGGGTTGGCGCATCGGCCAGCATCCCGATCTTGACCGCCGCGACCGGACCTGCCGCCGCGATCTGGGCCGCGATCACATCCGCCGGGACCGGGTGGATGGCCCTGACGCCGCCTGCATCCTGCGCCGTGACGGCGGTGATGCACAGGCGCGGCGCGGCCCCCAGCCCGGCGGCAACGGCCAGATCGCGCGCGATCCCGGCACCGCAACTGCTGTCGCTGCCGGCGATGATCAGCAGCCGCCTCATGCGGTCAGGCGCAGCCATTGCGCCACCCGCGCCCGCGGATCGGCGGCGAATTGCACGTCCGAGACCACGGCAATACTGTCCGCCCCGGTGTCGAACACGTCCGAGGCCCGGTCCGGTGTAATCCCCCCGATGGCCACCAGCGGCAGGCTGCCGACGCGGCGCTTCCAGCGTGCCAGTTTGGTCAGACCCTGCGGGCGCCACGGCATCTTTTTCAGCCGGGTTTCCCAGATTGGCCCAAGGGCGATGTAATCGGGGTCCAGCGCCAGCGCGCGGTCCAGTTCGGCGCGGTCATGGGTGCTGATCCCCAGCCGCAGACCGGCACGGCGGATCGCGCCCAGATCGGCATGGTCCAGATCGCCCTGACCCAGATGCAGCCACGGCGCCCCGGCGTCGATGGCCGCCTGCCAGTGGTCATTGACCACCAGATCGACGCCGTGGCGGCGACAGGCCGTCAGCGCGCGGTCGATCTGGGTCGCCGGGTCATCGCCCTTATAGCGCAGCTGCATCAGCCTGACCCCGGTATCGGCCAGCAATTCGGCCCGCGCGGCATCGCTGACGATCAGATAGAAGGGCGGTATCATAGAACCGCCATGCCAAAGACCGGGGTAGACGGAACCGCCATGTCGCGGCGCGGCATCAGACCGCTGCGAAACGCGTCCCGACCCGCCCGCGCGGCGTCTGCAAAGGCGCGTGCCATGGCCACCGGATCGCCTGCGCGGGCAACGGCGGTGTTCAGCAAAACGCCGTCAAAGCCGATCTCCATCGCGTGGGCGGCCTGACTGGGGGCGCCGATGCCGGCATCGACGATCAGCGTCAGGTCGGGGAAATGCGCGCGCATACTGCGCAGCGCATCGACATGGCGCAGGCCCTGACCGCTGCCGATCGGGGCGCCCCAGGGCATCAGCACCTGACAGCCCGCATCGACCAGACGTTCGGCCACGATCAGATCCTCGGTCGTATAGGGCAGCACCTGAAAGCCGTCGGCGCACAGGATGCGCGCGGCCTCGACCAGCTGGAACACATCGGGTTGCAGGGTGTCGGCATGGCCGATCAGTTCCAGCTTGATCCAGTCGGTGCCGAAAACCTCGCGCGCCATCCGGGCGGTGGTGACGGCCTCGCGCACGGTGTGACAACCGGCGGTGTTGGGCAGAATATGCGCCCCGCAGCCGGCCAGAAAGCGGCGGAAATCCTCGCCGGCGGTGCCTTCGCGGCGCAGGCTGACGGTGATCGCGGCGGGTTGGGCCGCCGCCACCGCCTGCGCCAGAATGGCCGGCGAGGGATAGCCCGCCGTCCCCAGCATCAGCGGGCAATCCAGTTCGGTGTCATAGATGCGCATGATCAGCCCCCATACATCGGACGCAAAATCTCGACCCGGTCACCGTCGCTCAGCGCCGTGGCGGCGCGGGCGGCGCGGGGCACGAACTGGCCGTTATGCGCGGTGGCGTGGGTGTCGGGGTCATGCCCCAGTTCCGCCATCAGCGCGGCCAGATCGGCGGCGGCGATGGTGGCGGGTTTGCCGTTGACCTCAACCTGCATGGCGGACCTCGTGGATCAGGGTTTCGGCCAGACGCTGCGCCATGACGGGCGCCATCAGAAAACCGTGGCGGTAAAAGCCGTTGACATGCCAGCGCCCGCCCGCCTGCCGGATTTGCGGCAGATTGTCGGGAAATGAGGGCCGCAGCCCGGCGCCGGTGGCCAGCAACCTGGCCTCGGCCAGTGCGGGATGCAGGGTATAGGCGGCGGATAACAGCTCCATCACCGCGCGGGCGGTGACCGGGCCGTCATCGGCGGATTCGACCATCGTGCCCCCCACCATGATGCGCCCGCCCGCGCGCGGCACCAGATAGCAGGGAAATCGCGGATGCAGGACGCGGACCGTGCGGTTCAGGCGCAGCTCGGCGCTGGCGATTTCCAGCATCTCGCCGCGCACGGGGCGCAGATCGGGCAGCATGTCGCGCGCCGACCAGCCGCGGCAATCGACGATCACCGGGGCGTCGGGCGCCTGATCGGGGGTAAAGTCCAGCCGCGCGCGCAGCCCGGCCATGGCGTCGCGGGGGTCCAGATGCGCCTCGGTCGGAAAGAACAGCGCGCGGTCGAACCGTCCGGCCAGATCGGGTTCCAGCGCGGCAATGGCATCGCCATCCAGCCATTGCCAGCCACGGGTGCGGGCGGCAAAGCGGTCCAGTTCGGCCCGGTCGCGGGCGGGGGCGATGACCAGCGTGCCGCCATGGGTCACATCGGCGCGGGCCGACCACCACGCGATGCTGTCGGCTCCGCAGGCGACCACCGGTTCCGGCGCGGATTCGCCCTCGCAAAACGGGGCCAGCATCCCGCCGGCCAGCCAGCTGGCACCTTGCGGATCAGGGGCGCGGTCGATCAGCCGGACCTGCGCCCCGGCCTCGGCCAGCGCGGTTGCGGCACACAGACCCGCCACGCCAGCCCCGATCACGTCAATGCGCGGCACCGTGGGCCGGGGGGCTGTCTGCCCCCCACCGGCGGGGCCGGTCCCCCCCGAGGATATTTTTGCCAAGATGAGGCCCCCTTCAGCTTGGCCCAAATATCCCGGGGGAGGCCCCGAAGGGGTCGGGGGCAGCGCCCCCTGCTGCGTGTCATTCGGCGACGGGGACATAAAGTTCGCCTCCCTCGCGGAATTTTGCGGCCATCGCCTCCATCCCCTCTTTCTGGGCTTCGGCACGGATGTCGTGGGAAATCCGCATCGAGCAGAATTTCGGCCCGCACATCGAACAGAAATGCGCGGTCTTGTGGGCCTCTTTTGGCAGGGTTTCGTCGTGGAAGCTGCGGGCGGTATCGGGGTCCAGCGACAGGTTGAACTGGTCTTCCCAGCGGAATTCGAACCGGGCGCGGGACAGGGCGTCGTCGCGCATCTGCGCACCGGGCAGGCCCTTGGCCAGATCGGCGGCATGGGCGGCGATCTTGTAGGTGATCACCCCGGTCTTCACATCGTCCCGGTCGGGCAGGCCCAGATGTTCCTTGGGCGTGACATAGCACAGCATCGCGCAGCCGAACCAGCCGATCATGGCCGCGCCGATGCCGCTGGTGATGTGGTCATAACCCGGCGCGATATCGGTGGTCAGCGGCCCGAGGGTATAGAAGGGGGCCTCGTGACAGCATTCGATCTGCTTATCCATGTTTTCCTTGATCTTGTGCATGGCGACATGGCCCGGCCCCTCGATCATCACCTGACAATCCTTGGCCCAGGCGATTTTCGTCAGCTCGCCAAGGGTTTCCAGTTCCGCGAATTGCGCCGCGTCATTGGCGTCCGCGATCGAGCCGGGGCGCAGCCCGTCGCCAAGGCTGAAGGACACGTCATAGGCGCGGCAGATGTCGCAGATTTCGTCGAAATGTTCGTACAGAAAGCTTTCGCGGTGGTGATGCAGGCACCATTTCGCCATGATCGAGCCGCCGCGCGACACGATGCCGGTGACGCGGTTGGCCGTCAGGTGGATATATTGCAGCCGCACACCGGCATGGATGGTAAAGTAATCGACCCCCTGTTCGGCCTGTTCGATCAGCGTGTCGCGGAAGACCTCCCATGTCAGGTTTTCAGCGATGCCGTCGACCTTTTCCAGCGCCTGATACAGCGGCACGGTGCCGATGGGCACGGGGCTGTTGCGCAATATCCATTCGCGGGTGTTGTGGATGTTCTTGCCGGTCGACAGGTCCATCACCGTATCGGCGCCCCAGCGGATCGACCAGACCATTTTGTCGACCTCTTCCTCCATTGACGAGGTCACGGCCGAGGTGCCCATATTGGCGTTGATCTTGACCGCGAAATTGCGGCCGATGATCATCGGTTCCAACTCGGGGTGGTTGATATTGGCGGGAATGATGGCGCGGCCACGGGCGATTTCGTCGCGGACAAATTCGGGGGTGACGAAATCCGGGATCGCGGCGCCGAAATCCTGACCGTCGCGGGGCTGGGCCTGTGCGGCGCGGCCAAGGTTTTCGCGGATGGCGACGAATTCCATCTCGGGGGTGATAAGACCGGCGCGGGCATAGGCCAGCTGGGTCACGGCACCGTTGATGGCGCGGCGGGGCCGGGGTTTGACCGGAAATTCCGGCACCGCATGGGTTTCACCGACAAAGCCGTTATCGGCGGGCTGGATGGCGCGGCCCTGGTAGGGTTCGGTATCGGCGCGCGCTGCGATCCAGTCGGCGCGCAGCGGGGGCAGGCCCTGATTGATATCGGTGCTTTGCGCGGGGTCGGTATACGGCCCCGAACTGTCATAGACGGTGACCGGCGGTTCCCCCGCCGTCGGATGCACGGCGATTTCGCGCATTGGCACGGCGATGTCATGCAGGCGGCCCCTGGCATAGACCTTGCGCGATGCAGGCAGCGGCCCGCGGGTGATGTCTGGGTTATGTTGGTTCATCTTTGGCCTCCTCACGCTGTCGATGAACCAGTCGAACGCGAAGAGCCACGCGGCATTGCCGCCCCAAAGACCCGTCCGGGAACGGGTCGCGTGCTTCCTCCGCCAGTCTCAACTGGGTCAGGTTCAAAGGGTCGCGTCACCCCGTGACCAGCACGGATGTCAGCCTCTCAGTCCTCGTGGCAGGACTCCCCCGACGTAGGGTCAGGTTAGGGGCGGGGATGCGGCGGCGTCAAGCGGCAATCGTGCGGGCTTGCGCGGCTGCGCGGGCCGCGCCACTGTGCCGGGAAAGGAGGCCATGATGCCGATCAAGAACAGTTTTGCCCAGATGCAGCCGGAAATCGCCGCGTGGCGGCAGGATTTCCACCGCCACCCCGAACTGATGTATGACCTGCCGCGCACATCGGCGCGGGTGGCCGGGTTGCTGCACAGCTTTGGCGTGGACGAGGTGGTGACCGGGGTCGGGCGCAGCGGCGTTGTCGGCGTGATTCGCGGTGGTCGCGACACGGCGGGGCGGGTGATCGGGCTGCGCGCCGATATGGACGCGCTGCCGATTGTCGAGGAAACCGGCGCGGACCATGCCTCGCAGACGCTGGGCCAGATGCACGCATGCGGCCATGACGGGCACACATCCATGCTGCTGGCCGCGGCCCGGTATCTGGCGCAGACGCGGGCGTTTGACGGCACCGTGGTGCTGATCTTTCAGCCCGCAGAAGAGGGCGGCGCCGGCGGTCGCGCGATGGTCGAGGACGGGCTGATCGACCGCTGGGCGATTGACGAGGTTTATGCGCTGCACAACCTGCCGGGCCTGCCGGTGGGCCAGTTTTCGATCTGCGCCGGGCCGATCATGGCCTCGACCGATGAATTTGATATCACCATCACCGGGCGCGGCGGACATGCCGCCAAACCGCATGAGGGGATCGACCCGATCCTTGTCGCCGCGCATGTGATGACGGCGCTGCAATCGGTCGCCGCGCGCAATATCGACCCGATGAAAAGCGGGGTGATTTCCGTGACCTCGCTGCATTCGGCGGGCGATTCCTATAACGTCATTCCGCAAAGTGTGTCGCTGCGCGGCACGGCGCGGGCGCTGGAATCCGGGGTGCGCGGCCAGCTTGAGGAAGGCATTCACCGCATCGCGCAATCGGTGGCCACAGCCTTTGGCGCGCGGGCCGAGGTGGCGTTTCATCGCGGCTATCCGGTGACGGTGAATGACCCGCAGGCAACGCAATGGGCGATCGAGGCCGCCCGCGCCGTCAGCCCCGAGGTCCATGACGCCGCGCCGCTGATGGCGGGCGAGGATTTCAGCTATCTTCTGAACGAACGTCCGGGGGCCTATATCTTTCTGGGCAATGGCAATTCGGCCATGTTGCATCATCCGGCCTATGATTTCGACGATGCGGCGCTGCCCTATGGCGCAAGCTGGCTGGCGACCATCGCGGAAATGCGGATGCCGCTGCGCTGCTGACCGGTCCGGGGCGCGCGCAGTGACGCCCCGGACGGTTCCGGTATTATTCCACCGTCACCGATTTCGCCAGATTGCGCGGCTGGTCGACATCGGTGCCTTTGGCAACAGCGGTGTAATAGGCCAGATATTGCATCGGCACCGCATACAGGATCGCGGTAAAGGTGCCGCCGCCATTGGGCATGGTCAGATGCGCGCGGGTGCCGTGCCCGGCCTTTTGCACCCCTTCCGCGTCCGAGATCAGCAGCACCTGACCGTGCCGGGCCATGACCTCTTGCATGTTCGACACGGTCTTGTCGAACAGCGCGTCACGCGGGGCCAGCACCACCACCGGCACATTGCGGTCGATCAGGGCGATGGGACCGTGCTTGAGTTCCCCCGAGGGATACCCCTCGGCGTGGATATAGGACAGTTCCTTCAGCTTCAGCGCCCCTTCCAGCGCCACCGGGAACAGCGCCCCGCGGCCCAGGAACAGCACGTCCTGCGCCTCGGCCAGCCAGTCGGCCAGATTGCGGCAATCATCGGCCAGCCCCAGCGTCTGGTTCAGCAGGCCGGGAATGGCGCGCAATTCCTCGATCAGGGCGCTGGCGCGGGCCGTGTCGATGCGGCCCCGGTCCTGCGCGGCCTTGATCGCCAGCACGGCCAGAACCGCCAGCTGACAGGTAAATGCCTTGGACGAGGCCACGCAGATCTCGATCCCGGCGAGGGTGGGCAGGGCGATATCTGTTTCGCGGGCAATGGCCGAGGTGCCGACATTGACCACCCCCAGCGTGCGCGCGACCTTGCCCTTGCAGTAATGCAGCGCCGCCAGCGTATCGGCGGTTTCGCCCGACTGGCTGACGAAAAGCGCCCATGACCTGGGCGACAGCGGCGGCTCGCGATAGCGGAATTCGGACGCCACATCCAGATCGCAGGGCAGGCCCGCCAGCGATTCAAACCAGTATTTCGCCACCTGCGTTGCGTAATGCGCCGTGCCACAGCCGACCAGTGTCAGCCGGTCGACATCGCGGAAATCGACGCCTTCGGGCAGGACGATGCGACCATTCTTGATATAGTGGTTCAGCGCATCGCCAAGCACATTGGGCTGTTCCGCGATTTCCTTGGCCATGAAGTGACGATACCCGCCCTTGTCGACCGCCGTGGCGCCCACGTCGATGCGGCGTTCCTCGCGCGTGGTCTGGCGGTTTTCGGCGTCAAAGATCCGGACCCCGGCGCGGGTCAGGATAGCGTGGTCGCCATCCTCGAGATAGGTGATGCGGTCGGTAAAGGGCGACAGCGCCACCGCGTCCGAGCCGATGAACATCTCGCCCTCGCCATGGCCGATGGCCAGCGGGCTGCCCTTGCGGGCGGCGATCATCAGGTCGGGCTGGCCGTCAAAGATAAAGCCAAGCGCAAACGCCCCTTCCAGCCGGGCCAGCGTGGCGCGGGCGGCGGCGACCGGGTCCATGCCCTGCGCCATGTGGCGGGCGGTCAGCAGGGCGACGGTTTCGGTATCGGTCTGCGATTCCGGCGCGGCGCCGCCTGCGATCAGTTCGTCGCGCAATTCGCGGAAGTTTTCGATAATGCCGTTATGCACCACGCCGACCGGGCCGTGGCAATGCGGGTGGGCGTTGGCCTCGGTCGCGGCGCCATGGGTGGCCCAGCGGGTATGGCCGATGCCGGTGGTGCCGGGAAGCGGGTCATGGACCAGCCGGTCCGACAGGTTGATCAGCTTGCCGACGGCGCGGCGGCGGGCCAGTTTGCCCTGTTCGTCAATGGTGGCGATCCCGGCGCTGTCATAGCCGCGATATTCCAGCCGCTTCAGCGCCTCGACCAGTTGCGGGGCAACCTGATGGCGCCCCAGAATGCCGATGATCCCGCACATATTTCGTTACCCTTTCTTCGCCTTCAGCGCCCGCAGCGCATCCATCAGCCGCGTGGCCAGCCCGTCCTTGTTCACCTGACGCGCCCGGCCAATGGCCAGCGCATCGCTGGGAATGTCCTGTGTGATGGTGCTGCCCGAACCGGTCATCGCCCGGTCCCCGACCCGCACCGGCGCGACCAGCATCGTGTCGCTGCCGATAAAGGCGTCCTGCCCGATCTGGGTGCGGTGTTTCATCACCCCGTCATAGTTACAGGTCACCGTGCCTGCGCCAATATTGCTGCGCGCGCCGATTTCGGCATCGCCCAGATAGGTCAGATGCCCGGCCTTGACGCCTTCATGCAGGGTGCTGTTCTTGATCTCGACGAAATTGCCGACATGGACGTCCGCCGCCAGCTCGGCGCCGGGGCGCAGGCGGGCAAAGGGGCCGACAGTGGCGCCGCTGCTGACGTGACACCCCTCGAGGTGGCAGAAGGGCAGGATCTCGGCCCCCGATTCCACGGTGACGCCGGGGCCGAAGACCACGTTCTGACCAATGACCGCATCGCGGCCAATGGCGGTGTCAAGGCTGAACCACACCGTGTCGGGGTCTGACAGGGTGACGCCGTTTTCCAGCGCGCTGGCACGGGCGCGGGCCTGAAAGGCGGCCTCGGCGGCGGCCAGTTCGGCGCGGGTGTTGATGCCAAGGGTCTCGGCCTCGGGGCAGGTGACGACATCGGCGCGGTGGCCAGCGGCGCGGGCCAGCCCGACAAGGTCGGTCAGGTAATATTCGCCCGAGGCATTGTCATTGCCCAACTGGCCAATCAGCTCGCGCATCAGCCCCGCATCCATCGCCATGACACCGCTGTTGCACAGGGTCAGGGCGCGGGTGGCGGCATCGGCATCCTTGAATTCGACGATCCGTTCCAGCCCCTCAGGCCCGGTCACCAGCCGGCCATAGCGGCCGGGATCGGCGGCCTCGAACCCCAGCACGACGACATCGGCGGGATGGGCGGCCAGCCCTTCCAGCGTTTCGGGGCTGATAAAGGGGGTGTCGCCATACAGCACGATGACCCTGCCGCTGAACCCGTCCAGCAAGGGCAGCGCCTGCGCCACGGCATGGCCGGTGCCAAGCTGCTGTTCCTGCAGCGCGATCCGCGCCTCGGGGTTCAGTCTGGCGACCGCGCGGGTGACCAGCGGCGCGCCATGCCCGGCGACCACGATCACCTGCTGCGGGTCCAGCACCTGTCCGGCGGCCAGCGCGTGCCCGACCAGCGGCACCGCCCCCAGACGATGCAGAACCTTGGG
This sequence comes from Paracoccus jiaweipingae, assembly GCF_044335505.1. Classification (NCBI taxonomy): domain Bacteria; kingdom Pseudomonadati; phylum Pseudomonadota; class Alphaproteobacteria; order Rhodobacterales; family Paracoccaceae; genus Paracoccus; species Paracoccus jiaweipingae. The sequence goes on from NZ_JBISBS010000001.1 coordinate 164,456, forward strand.
CAGGTCCGATTGCATCCGGCTGCCTTGGCCGGCGGCCAGAACGATCAGGGCGATGGGGGGCAAAGACATGGGTTCCAATCCGGTTTCGTGATCTGTTCGCAGGGGTTTTGTCACCCCGGCTTTCATGGCACAAGCCCTGCGGTATTCACGCTTTAAGGCCGAAGGTTTCAAAACCATGACAAATTCCGCTACGGTTGTGTTCGATCTGGATGGAACACTGGTCGATACGGCAGCCGATCTGATCGCGGCGGCCAATGCCACGCTGTGCGACCGCGGCCTGCCGGCGGCGCTGGACCCCATGAAAGATGCCTCTGTGGCGTTTCGCGGCGGACGCGCCATGCTGACCGAGGGCTATGCCCGCGCGCCGCGCGACGTGCTGATTCCACCCTCGGCCATCGACGAGGATTTTTCCCGCCTGCTGGACCACTATGGGCGAAATATCGCAGCACACAGTCGCCCTTACCCCGGCACCGAGGCCATGCTGACCGCGCTGGCCGATGCCGGGCACCGGCTGGCCATCTGCACCAACAAACCCGAGGCGCTGGCCCGCGACCTGATGAACCGGCTGGGGCTGTTGCCGCGTTTTGCGGCGCTGATCGGGGCTGATACCCTTCCGGTGCGCAAGCCCGACCCGGCCCCCTATCGCGCGGCAGTGGCGGCGGCGGGGGGCGTGGTGGCGCGGTCCTGCCTGATCGGGGATACCCGCACCGACCGCGATACTGCGCGTGCCGCGGGGGTGCGCATCGCGCTGGTGGGCTTTGGCCCCGAGGGCGCGGATGTGGCGCGGCTGCACCCCGATGCCGTGATTGACGGGTTTGCGGATCTGCCGGGGGTGGTCGCGGATTGGTTCGGCTGATAGGGCTGCGCCAATTGTTTCCCGTCAGCTGTCGCCTGCCATGAACCTGTCCGATTTCGACTTTGACCTGCCCGAATCCCTGATCGCGACGCGGCCTGCGCGGCCGCGCAGCGCCTCGCGCCTGCTGGTGGTGCAGGGCGACCGGATGACGGATGCGCATGTCACCGACCTGCCTGGTTTTCTGCGCGCGGGCGATCTGTTAGTGTTAAACGACACCCGCGTGATTCCGGCGCGGCTGACCGGACAGCGCACCCGCCAGACCCCGCAAGGCCCGGCCACCGCCCGTATCGAGGTCACCCTGCTGGAACCTGCCGCCGGTGGCGACTGGCACGCGCTGGCCAAGCCGATGCGCAAGCTGCGTCAGGGCGAGGTCATTCGCTTTGGCGCGGCGCTGTCGGCCACCATCCGCGCGATCGGGCCGGATGGGCTGGTGTTGGGGTTCGATGCGCAGGGCGCCGATTTCGACGCGGCGCTGGCGCAGGTGGGGGCGATGCCGCTGCCGCCCTATATCGCCGCGCGCCGGGCGCCGGATGCGCAGGACAAGGATGACTATCAGACCGTCTGGGCGCGGCATCTGGGCGCGGTGGCGGCGCCGACCGCCAGCCTGCATTTCGACGACGCGCTGCTGGACCGGCTGCGGCAGATCGGGGTGCAGTTCGCCCATGTCACCCTGCATGTCGGCGCCAGCACCTTCCTGCCGGTCAAGGTCGAGGACGTGACCACCCACAAGATGCACGCTGAATGGGGCGAAATCACCCCGCAGGCCGCCGCCGCCATCAATGCCGCGCGCGATGCCGGACGGCGGGTGATCGCGGTCGGCACGACGGCGCTGCGGCTGATCGAATCGGCGGCGGATGCGGATGGACGGGTCCGGCCATTTCAGCAAAGCACGGAAATTTTTATCTATCCCGGCTATCGCTTTCGCGTAACCGATGGGCTGATGACCAATTTCCACCTGCCCAAATCGACGCTGCTGATGCTGGTTTCGGCGCTGATGGGGCAGGCGCGGATGAAGCGGGTTTACGATCACGCGGTAACGGAATCTTATCGTTTCTTCAGCTATGGTGACGCATCGCTGCTGATTCCCGGTGGCGAAGGGGACAAGACATGACGACTGTGCTGCGCACGACATGGCCGTTGCTGCTGGGCATTCTGTTGCTGATGGTGGGCAACGGGATGCAGGGCACGCTGCTGGGTATTCGCGGCGGGATCGAAGGCATCGCCACCACCCAGATGTCGGTGGTGATGTCGGCCTATTTCGGCGGCTTCCTGCTGGGGTCGCGGCTGGTGCCCGGCATGATCCAGAAGGTCGGGCATGTGCGGGTGTTCGCGGCGCTTGGCTCGCTGATTTCGGCGGTGCTGATCATCTATGCGGCGGCGCCGAACTGGGTGGCGTGGTCGGTGCTGCGGCTGCTGATCGGGTTTTGTTTCTCGGGGGTGTATATCACCGCCGAAAGCTGGCTGAATGCCAGTGCCACCAACGAAACCCGCGGGCAGGCGCTGTCGGCCTATATGATCGTGCAGATGATCGGCATCGTAACCGCACAGGTGTTGATGAATGTGGGCGATCCGGCGGGTTATCTGTTGTTCGTCATCCCCTCGGTGCTGGTGTCGCTGGCCTTCACCCCGATCCTGCTGTCGGCCCAACCCGCCCCGGCCTTCGAAACCATCAAACGGATGAGCTTTGCCGACCTTTATCAGGCCTCGCCGCTGGGCTGCGTGGGCATTTTCCTGATGGGCGGGGTGTTTTCGGCGCTGTTCGGCATGGGCGCGGTCTGGGGGGCCGCTGTCGGCCTTTCCGTGCGCGAGATTTCGGCCTTCGTGGCGGCAATCTATCTGGGCGGGCTGATCTTTCAGTTCCCGCTGGGCTGGCTCAGCGACCGGGTCGACCGGCGGCAACTGGTGACATTGCTGTCCGGGCTGGGGGCGCTGGTGGTGCTGGCCTATCTGCTGCTGGGTGGCGGTATCTGGGGGCTGCTGCTGGCGGCGGCGCTGGTGGGCGGGGTGGCGAATCCGCTGTATTCGCTGTTGCTGGCCTATACCAATGACTTTCTGGACCAGTCCGACATGGCGGCGGCGTCTGCCGGGTTGCTGTTCATCAACGGGCTTGGCTCTCTGGCAGGGCCGCTGGTGGTGGGCTGGCTGATGGCGCAGGTGGGTAATGCCGGCTATTGGGTGTTTGTCGGGGTGCTGATGGCCCTGCTGGCGATCTATTCGCTGTGGCGCATGACCCAGCGTGCGGCGCGGCCCGTCGACGAAACCGGCGCTTTCGCGGTTATCTCGCCCACGGCGACGACGCTGGCGGTCGAGGCTGTGTTGGAATACGCGCAAACGGACGAGGCCGATTTGCCCCACGATGACGCGCCCGCGCCCGATCTGACCGGCGCGGAATGGGACGCCGCCGCGCTGGGCACAGAGGATGTCGCGCCGCCCGATGCGGATGGCGATGATGCGGATAGCAACGATGCGCATGATGGTGCGGCGGGCGATGACACGGGGCGCCCAAGCCCAGACAGCCCATCGCGGGGCGGTTAGGCGCGGTTGTCGCGCCCGGCTATCTTTGCCATGCTGGTCCCTGCAAGGTCGGGCAAAGGGGGCGGGATGGTCACGCCGCAACAGGTCAACGCGTTTTGGCTGGACTTCGTCGGGCAGCAAGGCTGGTATCGCGGTGATGCCGCGCTGGATCAGGCGATCCGCGACCGCTTTCTGACGACGTGGGAACAGGCGGACACGCTGGCCCCGCGATGGGCCGTCAATGCGCAGGGTGCGCTGGCGGCGCTGATCCTGACCGATCAGTTCCCGCGTAACATGTTCCGCGATGACGCCCGCGCCTTTTCCACCGATGCACTGGCCCGGCAGATTGCGGATGCCGCCATCGCGGTGGGGTTTGACCGCCAGACCCCAGCCCCGCAGCGCCAGTTCTTTTACCTGCCCTTCGAACATGCCGAGGATCTGGCCGATCAGGACCGCGCGGTGACGCTGTTTCGCACCCATATGCCGGGCGAGCCGCTGGACCACGCCCTTCTGCATCGAGACACCATCGCGCATTTTGGCCGTTTCCCGTGGCGCAACGCCGCGCTGCACCGCACCCCGACCGCAGCCGAGGCCGCGTTGATGGCGGCAGGCGGTTACGGCGCGCTGGTGCGTGGCACGGTCCGGCTTGCCGATCTGACAGGAATAGTTTAACGCTGAACTAATTTTTTCAAGGGGGCGAACAGCATGGCGCAAAACTTCGACATGATCGTGATCGGTGCCGGTCCGGGGGGCTATGTCGCCGCCATCCGCGGCGCGCAACTGGGGCTGAAGGTCGCCTGTGTCGAGCGCGCGCATCTGGGCGGCATCTGCCTGAACTGGGGCTGCATCCCCACCAAGGCCCTGCTGCGCAGCGCCGAGGTGTTCCACCTGATGCACCGGGCCAAGGAATTCGGGCTGTCCGCTGACAAGATCGGCTATGACCTGAACGCGGTTGTCGAACGCTCGCGCGGGGTGGCCAAGCAGCTGTCCGGTGGGGTCGGCCATTTGCTGAAGAAAAACAAGGTCACCGTCATCATGGGCGAGGCGAGCATCCCCGCCAGGGGTAAGGTCACCGTCAAGACCGACAAGGGCAGCGAAGATCTGACCGCCAAAGCCATCGTTCTGGCGACCGGCGCCCGTGCGCGCGAATTGCCGGGGCTGGAACCCGATGGCGAACAGGTCTGGAACTATAAACACGCCCTCAAGCCGCCGCATATGCCTAAAAAGCTGCTGGTCATCGGCTCGGGCGCGATCGGCATTGAATTTGCCAGCTTCTTCAACACGCTTGGCGCCGACACCACCGTGGTCGAGGTGATGGACCGCGTCCTGCCGGTCGAGGACGAGGAAATCAGCAAGCTGGCCAGGAAACAATTCGTCAAGCATGGCATGAAGATCATGGAAAAGGCGACGGTGAAAAAGCTGGACCGCGCCAGGGGCAAGGTGACCGCGCATATTGAAACCGGCGGCAAGACCGAAACCCATGATTTCGACACCGTGATTTCCGCCGTCGGCATCGTCGGCAATACCGAAGGGCTGGGTCTGGAAGGTCTGGGCGTCAAGATCGACCGCACCCATGTCGTCACCGACGAATATTGCCGCACCGGGGTCGAGGGGCTGTATGCCATCGGTGATCTGGCCGGTGCCCCGTGGCTGGCGCATAAGGCCAGCCACGAAGGCGTGATGGTGGCCGAACTGATCGCGGGCGGCAAGCCACACCCGATCAAACCGGGCAGCATTCCGGGCTGCACCTATTGCAACCCGCAGGTCGCCAGCGTCGGCCTGACCGAGGCCAGGGCGAAAGAGGCCGGCTATGACGTTAAGGTCGGGCGCTTCCCCTTTGTTGGCAACGGCAAGGCCATCGCGCTTGGCGAACCGGACGGGCTGGTGAAAACGGTGTTTGATGCCAAAACCGGCGAATTGCTGGGGGCGCATATGATCGGCGCCGAGGTGACCGAACTGATTCAGGGCTATGTCATCGGCCGCACACTGGAAACCACCGAGGCCGAGCTGATGGAAACCGTCTTCCCGCACCCGACCCTGTCGGAAATGATGCACGAATCGGTGCTGGACGCCTATGGCCGGGCGATCCATTTCTGATGCGTTTCGGGCCGGAACAGGCGGATCTGCTGCGTGACCTTCTGGTCTGGCGCCGCGATGTCCGCCACTTTCGGCCCGACCCGCTGCCCGATGGTGCCGAAGGCAGGCTGCGCGCGGCCATGGATCTGGCGCCATCGGTCGGCAATGCCCGCCCATGGCGGGTTCTGCGGGTCGAAAGCGCGGCAAAGCGCCGGCTGATCCGCGATAATTTCGCCGCTGAGAATGCCCGCGCGGCCGCAGGCTATCAGGGCGATCAGGCCCGCGACTATGCGGCGCTGAAACTGGCCGGGCTGGATCACGCGCCGCTGCAACTGGCGGTTTTCACCCAGCAAGACCCCAGCGCCGGGCACGGGCTTGGCCGTGCCACCATGCCCGAAACGCTGGAACAATCAACCTCTATGGCGATCTTTGCGCTGTGGCTGACGGCGCGGGCCGAAAATCTGGGGGTGGGCATGGTCTCGATCCTTGACCCCCGCCGGGTCGAGGCCGATCTGGACGCCCCCGACGACTGGCGCCTCACGGCCTATCTGTGCATCGGCATCCCCGAATGGGACGATGACACGCCGCTTTTGCACCGCGCAGGCTGGCAGGCCAACAGCACAACCCGGTGGCAGCGGGTCTGACCCGCCCTTTCATCTTGGCCCAAATATCCCCGCCGGAGGCCCGGCCCCACCGCCGCGCCCCCCCCGCATATGTTCGTGCGATGTTCGCATTTTGCGGTTGTATTTCGTCGCCAAGAACCTATCTCATGCGCCTTGAACAGACGGGGCCGGTGCATGGAACAGAAGTTCATCGAAATTCGCGGTGCGCGCGAACATAACCTGAAAGGCGTGGATATGGATATTCCGCGCGACAAGCTGGTGGTGATCACCGGCCTGTCAGGCAGCGGCAAGTCCAGTCTGGCCTTTGACACCATCTATGCCGAGGGTCAGCGCCGCTATGTCGAAAGCCTGTCGGCCTATGCGCGCCAGTTTCTGGACATGATGGGCAAGCCCGATATCGACCATATCAGCGGCCTGTCCCCGGCGATTTCAATCGAACAAAAGACCACCTCGAAGAACCCGCGCTCGACCGTTGGCACGGTGACCGAGATTTATGACTATCTGCGGCTGCTATTCGCCCGCGCCGGCACACCCTACAGCCCGGTCACCGGCCTGCCGATCGAGGCACAGCAGGTGCAGGACATGGTCGACCGGGTGATGGCGCTGGAAAACGGCACCCGCGCCTATTTGCTGGCCCCCATCGTGCGCGACCGCAAGGGCGAATATAAGAAAGAATTTCTGGAGCTGCGCAAACAGGGTTTCCAGCGCGTCAAGGTCAATGGCGCCTTCCACGAGCTGGACGAACCCCCGGTGCTGGACAAGAAATTCCGCCACAATATCGACGTGGTGGTCGACCGTCTGGTGGTGGGCGAGGGCATCGAAACCCGGCTGGCCGACAGCCTGCGCACCGCGCTGGATCTGGCCGATGGCATCGCGATCCTTGAAACCGCCCCGCGTGAGGGCGAGGCCGAGCGCATCACCTTCAGCGAAAATTTCGCTTGCCCGGTCAGCGGCTTTACCATCCCGGAAATCGAACCGCGCCTGTTTTCCTTTAACGCGCCGTTCGGGGCCTGCCCCGATTGTGACGGCTTGGGGGTGGAGCTGTTCTTTGACGAACGGCTGGTCGTGCCGGACCCGTCGCTGTCGGTGTCGGGTGGCGCGATTGCGCCTTGGGCCAGGTCGAAATCGGCCTATCTGACCCAGACCATCAACGCGCTGGCCAAACATTACGGGTTCGACAAGAAAACCCCGTGGAAAGACCTGCCTGAAAAGATCCGCAAACTGTTTCTGCATGGCTCGGATGGCGAAGAAATCGCGTTCCGCTTTGACGATGCGGGCCGCGTCTATACCGTCACCCGCAGCTTCGAGGGCGTGATCCCGAACATGCAGCGCCGGTTGCGCGAAAGCGATTCCGCATGGGTGCGCGAGGAGTTCGAGAAATATCAGAACAACCGCCCCTGCGGCACCTGCGACGGCTATCGCCTGCGCCCCGAGGCGCTGGCCGTCAAGATCGCCGGCAGCCATATCGGGCAGGTGGTCGAACTGTCCATCCGCGAGGCGCTGGACTGGGCCGAAGCCGCCCCCGGCCATCTGAGCAAACAGAAAAACGAAATCGCCGCCGCGATCCTGAAAGAAATCCGCGAAAGGCTGGGCTTTCTGGTCAATGTGGGGCTGGATTACCTGACGCTGTCGCGCGCGGCGGGCACGTTGTCGGGCGGGGAAAGCCAGCGTATCCGGCTGGCCAGCCAGATCGGGTCGGGCCTGACCGGGGTGCTGTATGTGCTGGATGAACCCAGCATCGGCCTGCATCAGCGCGACAATGACCGCCTGCTGGACACGCTGAAAGGGCTGCGCGATCAGGGCAACAGCGTGCTGGTGGTCGAACATGACGAGGACGCGATCCGCCATGCTGACTATGTCTTTGACATGGGGCCGGGGGCCGGGGTGCATGGCGGCACCGTGGTCAGTCAGGGCACGCCTGCGGAAATTGCCGCCGATCCGGCCAGCCTGACCGGCCAATACCTGTCCGGCGCGCGCGAAATCAGCGTGCCTGCGCAGCGCCGCGAAGGCAATGGCAAGCTGGTGACGGTGGTCGGCGCGACAGGGAACAACCTGAAAGACCTCACCGTCGATTTTCCCTTGGGCAAATTCGTCTGCGTTACCGGCGTGTCGGGCGGCGGCAAGTCGACCCTGACGATCGAGACGCTGTTCAAAACCGCCTCGATGCGGCTGAACGGCGCGCGTCAGGTGCCTGCGCCCTGCAAGGAAATCAAGGGGATGGCGCACCTGGACAAGGTGATCGACATCGACCAGCGCCCCATCGGGCGGACACCGCGGTCCAACCCCGCGACCTATACCGGCGCGTTCACCCCGATCCGCGACTGGTTCGCCGGTCTGCCGGAATCGAAGGCGCGGGGTTACAAGCCGGGGCGGTTCAGCTTTAACGTCAAGGGCGGCCGCTGCGAGGCATGTCAGGGTGACGGCGTCATCAAGATCGAGATGCATTTCCTGCCCGACGTTTATGTCGAATGCGAAACCTGCAAGGGCAAGCGCTATAACCGCGAAACGCTTGAGGTGACGTTCAAGGGCAAATCCATCGCTGACGTGCTGGACATGACGGTCGAGGACGCGCAGGGCTTTTTCAGCGCCGTGCCTTCCATCCGCGAAAAGATGGATGCGCTGATGCGTGTCGGGCTGGGTTATATCAAGGTCGGCCAACAGGCGACCACCCTGTCGGGCGGCGAGGCGCAGCGCGTCAAGCTGTCCAAGGAACTGGCGCGGCGGTCGACCGGGCGGACGCTGTATATTCTGGACGAACCCACCACCGGCCTGCATTTCGAGGATGTGCGCAAGCTGCTTGAGGTGCTGCACGAACTGGTCGATCAGGGCAATACCGTGGTGGTGATCGAACATAACCTGGATGTGATCAAAACCGCTGACTGGATCATTGATATCGGTCCCGAAGGCGGCGATGGCGGGGGGCAGGTGGTCGCGACCGGCACGCCCGAACAGGTGGCGCTGGTCGGGGCCAGCCACACTGGCCGTTATCTGGCGCCCATGCTGGGGCTGGACCGGGCCGCAGGAAAGGACTGACGCATGACCAAGACCCCTGAAATGCCGGTTTTCCCCCGTGCGCATGATTCCCAGCCGCCTGCGTGGCAGCATGACGGCCCGCAGCCGGTTCACCCGTGGGAACGGTTCTCGCCCGCTTACGAGGCGCAGGCGGAACGCATCGTCAAGGCACTGGCCGGGCGCGGCTTGCACCCCGAATTCGGCGGCGCCGGCAGCGAGGATGGCGAATTCGTGGCCGCCGCCGATGCCAGCGGCGATTACGTGTTTCTGGTGCATCTGGAAGACCCCGAAACCGGTGAAATGCTGGCCGGGCTGGATGCCGACGGTCTGGCCGAATGGCTGGACTGGTCGCTGCAAAACGGCTGAGGATCGCGCGGCCCCGACATGGCGCGGTCTGCCGGTGGCGGTGGCGCGTCATCCGGGCCTGTGTTGCGGGCCGGGGGCGGTTTAGTGGCGCGGGCCTTGGCCTTGCCTGCCCCTGACGGCCCGCACCCCCGTTCCTGAAGGCGGCTCTGCCATTGCGGCGGGTTGTGCCAGCGTCATTGCCGGTCTGCGCGGTGCTGCTCTGGCCCGTTTGCGTGCGGCATGTTATCGCAACCACACCTTTCGCGGAGGATGCCCATGACCCAAGCCAGCAGCGCCCCACCGGTCGCCGCCAGCGCCCGCCTTGCGATTTTTGCTCTGGCCATTGGCAGCTTTGCCATCGGCACCTCTGAATTTGCCGCCATGGGCCTGTTGCCGTGGTTTGCCGCCGATCTGGGGGTCAGCGAACCGCAGGCCGGTCATGTCATCAGCGCCTATGCGCTGGGGGTGGTGGTGGGTGCGCCCATTACATCGGTCCTTGGGGCGCGGCTGCCGCGGCGGCGCTATCTGGCGGGGCTGATTGCGGTTTACGGGGTGCTGAACCTGGCGGCGGCGATGCTGCCGGGCTTTGCCACGCTGGTGGGCACGCGCTTTCTGGCCGGTTTTCCGCATGGCGGTTTTCTGGGCGTGGCGATGCTGTTTGCCGCCGATGCCATGCCGCGTCAGCAGCGGGCGCAGGCGGCGGCGCAGGTGATGATGGGGCTGACCGTGGCCAATATCGCCGGGGTGCCGCTGGCCAGCGCGCTGGGGCAGGGGGTGGGCTGGCGCTGGGGCTTTGCGTTGCCCGGTGTGCTGGCGCTGCTGGCGGCGCTGCTGATCCTGAAACTGGCGCCGCGCGTAGGGGGCAACCCCGATGCGCGCCCGCTGGCCGAATTGCGGGCGCTGCGCAACCCGTCGGTTCTGCTGGCGCTGCTGGTCGGGGCGGTGGGCTTTGGCGGGCTGTTCGCGGTCTATGCCTATCTGTCGGCGGCGATACTGGCCACCACGCAGGCACCGCCATGGGCGGTGCCGCTGGCGCTGGCGCTGTTCGGGGTCGGGGGCACCTTTGGCAACTGGTATGTGGGCCGGATGACCGGACGGCTGGGGGAATTCCGCACCTCGGCCATTGTGCTGGCGGTGATGGCGCTGACACAGGCATTTGCCGCGCTGGTCGTGGGGCATTGGGGGGCGATGATCCTGTCGGCGCTGCTGCTGGGGGGCAGCGCGGCGCTTGGCCTGCCGATGCAGACCCGGCTGATGGATGTCGCCGGTCCGGCGCAGAACATGGCCGCCGCGATGAACCACGCCGCCTTTAACGCCGCGAATGCGCTGGGGCCGTGGCTGGCGGGGCTGGCGCTGGCGGCGGGCTGGGGCTGGCGCGCGCCGGGGCTGGTGGGAATCGGGCTGACCGCGCTTGGCGGGCTGGCGCTGGCGCTGTGCTGGTGGCACGCGCGGCGCTTTGGCCCATGGCCTGACCGGGGCTGAGGGTGCAGGACAATTTGCGCTTTTCCGGCCACGCGCACCGATAAAACGCCCCCGCCAACCGTTGACCCGCAGGCCCCACAGGGCTAAACGAACCCCTAGCCAAACCCATCGCGGGCGCGCCACCTGAAGCAGGTCCCCGCGACAGAAGGGAGCCCGCCCCGTGGACTATATCCTGTCCGAATACCTGCCTGTTCTTGTTTTCCTTGCCATGGCGTCCGCGCTGGCCCTGATTTTGATGGCCGCCGCCGCTGTGATTGCCGTGCGCAACCCCGACCCCGAAAAGGTCAGCGCCTATGAATGCGGCTTCAACGCCTTTGACGATGCGCGGATGAAATTCGACGTCCGATTCTATCTGGTGTCGATTCTGTTCATCATCTTCGACCTCGAGGTGGCGTTCCTGTTCCCGTGGGCGGTCAGCTTTGCCGGGCTGACGGATGTCGCCTTCTGGGCGATGATGGTGTTTCTGGGCGTGCTGACCGTGGGCTTTGCCTATGAATGGAAGAAGGGGGCCTTGGAATGGGCGTGATGACGGGTGCCAATACCGCCGGTGCCGACCGCGAGGTCGCAACCCAGGCCCTGAACCGCGAATTGCAGGACAAGGGCTTTTTGCTGACCACCACCGAAGACATCATCAACTGGGCGCGCAACGGGTCGCTGCACTGGATGACCTTCGGTCTGGCCTGCTGCGCGGTCGAGATGATGCACACCGCCATGCCGCGCTATGACCTTGAACGCTTTGGCACCGCGCCGCGCGCCTCCCCGCGCCAGTCGGACCTGATGATCGTGGCGGGCACGCTGACCAACAAGATGGCGCCGGCGCTGCGCAAGGTTTACGACCAGATGCCGGAACCGCGCTATGTCATCAGCATGGGCAGCTGCGCCAATGGCGGCGGCTATTACCATTACAGCTATTCGGTGGTGCGCGGCTGTGACCGCATCGTGCCGGTCGATATTTACGTCCCCGGCTGCCCGCCCACCGCCGAGGCGCTGCTGTATGGCATCCTGCAACTTCAGCGTCGCATCCGGCGCACCGGCACGCTGGTGAGGTAAAACCATGGCCGATACCGCAATTTACCCCGATACCGACGCGCTGGCCGATCTGGCCGACCACATCGCGGGCCGGTTTCCCGATCAGGTGGTGGGGCATCATATCCATGCCGGCGACCTGACGCTTGAGGTCACGCTGACCGGCCTGCCCGAGCTGGTGGAATTTCTGCGCAGCGATGCGTCGTGCAAATTCTCGACCCTGGTCGACATCACGGCGATCGACCACCCCCAGCGCCCGGCGCGGTTTGACGTGGTCTGGCACTTCCTGTCGATGTATCGCAATCAGCGCATCCGCCTCAAGGCTGCGACGCGCGAACAGGATATGGTGCCCTCGCTGGTGTCGGTCTTCCCTTGCGCCAACTGGTTCGAACGCGAGGTGTTCGACATGTTCGGCATCCTGTTCAGCGGCCACCCGGACCTGCGCCGCATCCTGACCGATTACGGCTTTCGCGGCCACCCGCTGCGCAAGGACTTCCCGACCACCGGATATGTCGAGGTCCGCTATTCCGAGGCTGAAAAGCGCGTGGTCTATGAACCCGTCAATCTGGTTCAGGAATACCGCCAGTTCGACTTCCTGTCCCCGTGGGAGGGCGCGAAATACGTGCTGCCCGGCGACGAGAAAGGTGAGGCAAAGTAATCATGGACGGCGATATCCGCAGAAACACCTATGATGACGGCAGCCAGGACGCCCTGACCGGCGAACAGCGCATCCGCAATTTCAATATCAACTTCGGCCCCCAGCACCCGGCGGCCCACGGCGTGCTGCGCATGGTGCTGGAACTGGACGGCGAAATCGTCGAACGCGCCGACCCGCATATCGGCCTGCTGCATCGCGGCACCGAAAAGCTGATGGAAAGCCGCACCTATCTGCAAAACCTGCCTTATCTGGACCGGCTGGATTACGTCGCGCCGATGAATCAGGAACATGCGTGGTGTCTGGCCATCGAACGCCTGACCGGCACTGTGGTGCCGCGCCGCGCCAGCCTGATCCGGGTGCTGTTTTGTGAAATCGGGCGGGTGCTGAACCACCTGCTGAACGTGACCACGCAGGCCATGGACGTTGGCGCGCTGACCCCGCCGCTGTGGGGTTTCGAAGAGCGCGAGAAGCTGATGATCTTCTATGAGCGCGCTTGCGGTGCCCGTCTGCACGCCAATTATTTCCGCCCCGGCGGCGTTCATCAGGACCTGCCCCCGGCGCTGATCGACGATATCGAGGCGTGGTGCGACAGCTTCCCCAAAGTGCTGGACGATATTCACGGCCTGCTGACCGAAAACCGCATCTTCAAGCAGCGCAATGTCGATATCGGCATTGTGGGCGAACAGGATATCCTCGACTGGGGGTATTCCGGGGTGATGGTGCGCGGCTCGGGTCTGGCATGGGATCTGCGCCGCAGCCAGCCCTATGAATGCTATGACGAATTCGATTTCCAGGTGCCGATCGGCAAGAATGGCGACTGTTACGACCGCTATCTGTGCCGGATGGAGGAAATGACCCAGTCGGTGCATATCATGAAACAGGCCATCGCCAAGCTGCGCGAACCCGCGGGGCAGGGCGATATTCTGGCGCGTGGCAAGCTGACCCCGCCCAAGCGCGGCGACATGAAGCGCGACATGGAAAGCCTGATTCACCATTTCAAGCTGTATACCGAGGGTTTCAAAGTCCCCGCAGGCGAGGTTTACGCCGCGGTAGAGGCCCCCAAGGGCGAATTCGGCGTCTATATGGTCAGCGACGGCACCAACAAACCCTATCGCGCCAAGCTGCGCGCGCCGGGCTTTTTGCACATGCAGTCGATGGACTGGATCGCCAAAGGTCACATGCTGGCCGATGTTTCTGCTATTATCGGCACGATGGATATCGTGTTCGGAGAGGTTGACCGCTGATGCTTCGCCGCCTTCACCACGAACAGCCCGAAGGGTTTGAATTTACCCCCGCCAACCGTGCATGGGTCGATGCCCAACTGACCAAATACCCCGAGGGGCGCCAGCAATCCGCGATCATCCCGGTTTTGTGGCGCGCGCAGGAACAAAATGGCTGGCTGACCCGCGCCGCCATTGAATATTGCGCGGAACTGCTGGGGATGCCCTATATCCGCGCGCTCGAGGTTGCGACCTTTTACTTCATGTTCCAGCTGCAACCGGTGGGGACGGTCGCGCATATCCAGATCTGCGGCACCACCTCCTGCATGATCTGCGGCGCCGAGGACCTGATCCGCGTCTGTCAGGACAAGATCGCCCGCGACCCGCATACCCTGTCGGCGGATGGCCGCTTTTCGTGGGAAGAGGTCGAATGCCTGGGGTCATGTTCGAACGCGCCCATGGCCCAGATCGGCAAGGATTATTACGAGGATCTGACGGCGGAAAAGCTGGCCGATCTGATCGACCGTTTCAGCGCCGGCGAGGTGCCGCTGCCCGGCCCGCAAAACGGGCGTTTCTCGTCCGAGCCGCTGGGGGGCGTGACCAGCCTGACGGGTCTGGAAAAGGTCAATGAATACAATGCCAGCGTGGCGCTGGCCCATCAGCTTGGCGAAACTATCAAGCGCATTGACGGCACCGAAGTGGCGATTGAAACCCCGTGGGTGCGCCAGCCCGAAGACGCCGCCGATCAGGCCGGGGGCCGCGATGCCACCCCCAAGGACGAACCGCGCCCGGCCAAAGGCACGCCCGCCGACCAGACCGGCGTGACCGAGCAAGAGGCGAAGGCCAGTTCCGCCGCCAAGCCGGTATCGAAGGAAGAACCCGCCGGGAATGATGCCGGCAAGGACGGACAGTAAGGAAAGGACAGCGCGACGCAACCGCGCGGACAGGCCCGATGCAACAGATGGACTGTACACGGACATGCTGGATCACAGGCGCGATCGCGGGCCTGCTGGTCTGGCTGTGCGCATGGGTCAGCGGGGGCTTGCCGCCGCTGGCGGCGCTGTTGTTCGGGCTGATCACGCTGTGGTTTGTGGCCTCGTTCCTGATCTGGGGGCTGTGCCGGGGCGCTGCGGCGCCGGGCGATGCCGCCCTGCTGTCCGGTTCAGGCAGCTGGACCCAGACCGTTCACCCGGTGCCGCTGGTCCAGCGCCCGGCTGAATCGCTGATGCCGCAGGTGGCGCCGGATGCCGTGTCGGTCCCGGATGCCGCTGCGCCCGCAACCGGCCGTGATGACCAGACCCAGCCTGCGGTGGCGCAAAGGGCCGCGATCCCCGCCGACACTGCCCCGGCACCGGCCGATGCGGAAAAGCCGGGCAAGAAAGCCGGGAAAAAGGCTGGCAAGGACAAGAAGGCGGGTAAAGACAAGGCCAAGGCCGACAAGAAAGCGGCCAGGGCGAAAAAGGCTAAGCCCGACGATCTGAAACAGATCAAGGGGATCGGGCCGAAGCTGGAAAAATGGCTGGTCGCGCAGGGTTTGACCCGCTTTGCCGACATTGCGGCGCTGGATGACGCCGCACAGGATGAACTGGCCGAAAAGATAGGCCGGATGGGCGCGCGCATTCGCAGCGACGACTGGGTCGGGCAGGCGCGGCTGTTGGCGCAGGGTGGCCAGACGGCGTTTTCAAAGCGGGTCGAAAAAGGCGGGGTCTATGAATGACCGCGCGCGACCGGGATACGGGCCAGATGCGGCTGGTGGGGGCGGTGATTGCCGCGACCATTCTGGCGTGGCTGGCGGTGAACATGGCGGGGCAGGCCTATGGCTGGCCCGCGAAATATGCGTTTCTTGCCGATCTGATGGCAATGGGCGCGCTGATCTGGTCGCTGGCCGTCACATGGCGGTTGTGGAAGCGGCGGTAAGGATGATGGCGGCGGGGCGACAGCCCGGCCTGGGAAGGATGATGACGGAATGCTGAACGATCAGGACCGGATCTTTACGAACCTCTACGGCATGGGCGACCGCAGCTTGCGCGGCGCGCAGGCCCGCGGGCATTGGGACGGCACCGCCGATATCATCGGTCGCGGGCGCGATGCGATCATTCAGCAGGTCAAGGACAGCGGCCTGCGCGGGCGCGGCGGTGCGGGCTTTCCGACCGGCCTGAAATGGTCGTTCATGCCCAAGGAAAGCGACGGCCGCCCCTCCTATCTGGTCATCAATGCCGACGAATCCGAACCCGCGACCTGCAAGGACCGCGAGATCATGCGCCACGATCCGCATACGCTGATCGAAGGCGCGCTGATCGCCAGTTTCGCGATGAATGCCCATGCCTGCTATATCTATCTGCGCGGCGAATATATCCGCGAGCGCGAGGCGCTTCAGGCCGCGATCAACGAATGCTATGACGCCGGGCTTCTGGGCAAGAATGCCGCCAAATCCGGCTGGGATTTCGACCTGTATCTGCATCACGGCGCCGGCGCCTATATCTGTGGCGAGGAAACCGCCCTGCTGGAAAGCCTTGAGGGAAAGAAGGGGATGCCCCGGATGAAGCCGCCTTTCCCGGCGGGGGCGGGTCTGTATGGCTGCCCGACCACGGTGAACAATGTCGAATCCATCGCGGTCGTGCCGACCATCCTGCGGCGTGGCGCGGACTGGTTCGCGGGCTTTGGCCGCCCCAACAATGCGGGGGTCAAGCTGTTCGGCCTGACCGGGCATCTGAACACCCCCTGCGTGGTCGAGGAATCCATGTCGATCAGCATGAAAGAGCTGATCGAAAAACATGGCGGCGGTGTGCGCGGCGGCTGGAAAAACCTGAAAGCGGTCATTCCGGGCGGGGCGTCCTGTCCGATCCTGCCTGCCGATCTGTGCGACACGGCGGTTATGGACTATGACGGGATGCGCGAGCTGAAATCCAGCTTTGGCACCGCCTGCATGATCGTGATGGACCAGTCCACCGATGTCATCAAGGCGGTGTGGCGGCTGTCGAAATTCTTCAAGCATGAAAGCTGCGGGCAATGCACCCCCTGCCGCGAAGGCACCGGCTGGATGATGCGGGTCATGGACCGCCTGGTCCGCGGCGAGGCCGAGGTCGAGGAAATCGACATGCTGCTGGACGTGACCAAACAGGTCGAGGGCCACACCATCTGTGCGCTGGGTGACGCGGCGGCATGGCCGATTCAGGGCCTGATCCGCCATTACCGCGAGGAAATCGAGGACCGCATCAAGGCCAAGCGCACCGGGCGCATGGGCGCGATGGCGGCGGAATAAGCGGATGAAGGGCCAGATCCTGCATATCGACGACAGCACCGGCGCCGGGGTCATCTCGGGCGCGGATGGTCGCCGTTACGATTTCGGCGCGTCCGACCTGTATGGCAACGGCCAGGTGGCCGGGGTCGCGGTCGATTTCGACATCCAGCAGGATCGCGCGGTCAGGATCTTTCCCGACCCCGGTATGCCCGTTCAGGCCCGTCCCGCAGGCGAAAAGAACAAGATGGTCGCCGGGCTGCTGGCGCTGTTTCTGGGCGCGCTGGGGGTTCACAAGTTCTATATCGGCGCGAATGGGGCCGGGCTGGTCATGCTGGCCTGTTCGCTGTTGGGCTGGATCTTGTTGTTCATCCCCAATCTGATTATCGGGCTGATCGCCTTTATCGAGGCGATCATCTATATGACCCGCACCGACGAGCAGTTTTACCGCAGTTACGAGCTTGGTAAGAAATCATGGTTCTGAGGTCGCATATCGTCAAAGGGCTGACCGCTGCGGCGCTGGCGCTGGCCGTGCTGGCCGGCCCCGCCGCCGCGCTGCCGCCGCTGGCGCAGGAAAAATACATCAATGACCGGCTGATCGCGGCGCGCATTGCTGACCGCATCCGCCGCGAATGCCCGTCCATTGACGCCCGAATCATTCATGCGTGGTCGCAGGCGCGGGCGCTGAAAACCTATGCCCGGTCCAAGGGGTATAGCGAACAACAGATCAAGGCCTTTCTGGACAGCAAGGCCGACAAGCAACGCATCTATGCCGTGGCCGAGCGCTATCTGCGCCAGAACGGGGCCACGCCGGGCGATGCCGAAAGTTTCTGCCGCATCGGGCGGGATGAAATCGCGAAGAACACCGTCACCGGTTCGCTTCTGAGCGCAAGATAAGGATGGGGACGCATGGCTGACCTGCGGACAATCAAGATCGACGGGATCGAGGTCGATGTCGATCCGAACATGACGCTGATTCAGGCGTGTGAACAAGCCGGCATCGAGGTGCCGCGTTTTTGCTATCACGAGCGCCTGTCGATTGCGGGCAACTGCCGGATGTGTCTGGTCGAGGTTGTCGGCGGCCCGCCCAAGCCCGCCGCCAGCTGTGCCATGCAGGTCAAGGACCTGCGCCCCGGTCCCGACGGCGCCCCGTCCGAGATCAGGACCAACAGCCCGATGGTCCGCAAGGCCCGCGAAGGGGTGATGGAATTTCTGCTGATCAACCACCCGCTGGACTGCCCGATCTGCGATCAGGGCGGCGAATGCGACCTTCAGGATCAGGCCATGGCCTATGGCGTCGATTTCAGCCGCTTCCGCGAGGCCAAGCGCGCCAGCACCGACCTTGACCTTGGTCCGCTGGTCGAAACCCACATGACGCGCTGCATTTCCTGCACCCGCTGCGTGCGCTTCACCACCGAGGTCGCGGGCATCACCCAGATGGGTCAGACCGGCCGCGGCGAGGACGCCGAGATCACCAGCTATCTGAACCAGACGCTGGACAGCAACATGCAGGGCAACATCATCGACCTGTGCCCGGTCGGGGCGCTGGTCAGCAAGCCCTATGCCTTTACCGCCCGCCCGTGGGAACTGACCAAGACCGAAACCATCGACGTGATGGATGCGCTTGGCAGCAATATCCGCGTAGACACCAAGGGCCGCGAAGTCATGCGCATCCTGCCGCGCAACCATGACGGCGTGAACGAGGAATGGATCAGCGACAAGACGCGCTTTGTCTGGGACGGGCTGCGCCGCCAGCGTCTGGACCGCCCCTATATTCGCGAAAACGGCAAGCTGCGCCCGGCCACATGGCCCGAGGCGCTGGCCACCGCCGCCGCCGCGATGAAGGGTCGCAAAATCGCCGGTCTGGTCGGTGATCTGGCCTCGGCCGAGGCTGCGTTCAGCCTGAAAACCCTGATCGAGGGTCTGGGCGGCAAGGTCGAATGCCGCACCGATGGCGCCCGCCTGCCGATCGGCAACCGCAGCGCCTATGTCGGGAATGCCACGATTGCCGATATCGACGATGCGCAGATGATCCAGCTGATCGGCGTGAACCCGCGCCACGACGCGCCGGTTCTGAACGCCCGCATCCGCAAGGCCTGGGCGCGGGGCGCGCAGATCGGCCTGATCGGCGAGGCGGTCGACCTGACCTATGACTATGCCCATGTGGGCACCGACCGGGCGGCGCTGGAAAGCCTTGTCTCGCGTCAGATTTCGGATGAAACCAAAGATAAGCCAAGCCTGATCATCGTCGGCCAGAATGCCATCCGCGAGGCCGACGGCGAGGCCGTGCTGGCCAATGCGATGAAGCTGGCCGAAAACACCAATTCCAAGCTGCTGGTGCTGCACAGCGCCGCTGGCCGTGTCGGGGCAATGGATGTCGGTGCCGTGACCGAAGGCGGGCTGATCGCCGCGACCGAGGGCGCGGAGGTGATTTTCAACCTTGGCGCCGACGAGGTCGAGATCGCCGCCGGTCCCTTTGTCATCTATCAGGGCAGTCATGGTGATCGCGGTGCGATGCGGGCTGACGTGATCCTGCCCGCCGCCTGCTATACCGAGGAAAACGGCCTGTTTGTGAACACCGAGGGCCGCCCGCAGCTGGCGATGCGCGCCAATTTCGCGCCCGGCGAGGCCAAGGAAAACTGGGCCATCCTGCGGGCGCTGTCGGCGGAACTGGGGGCGGTGCTGCCATGGGACAGCCTTGCCGCGCTGCGCCACGCGCTGGTGGCGGCGGTGCCGCATCTGGCGGCCATCGACACGGTGCCGGAAAACGATTGGCAGCCGCTGACCCGCATGGATATGGGCAAGGCCGATTTCCTGCCGGTGAAGGGCGATTTCTATCTGACCAACGCCATTGCCCGCAGCTCGGCGCTGATGGGTGAATTGTCGGCCATGGCCCGCGCGCGCAAAACCGCGCCGCTGGCGGCGGAGTAAGCGCGATGCGGCGGGGTCTTTTTCCTGTGCTGGGGCTGGCGGCCGGACTGGCCGCCTGTGCCGATGGTGCCGGGGACAAGGCCCGGCCGCAGGCCAAGCCTGAACATCTGTCGGTCAAACTGGCCGCGGCCACGGGTGGCAAGGACCGCAAGGCGGTGCTGACCACGGCGCGGATCTCGACCAAATCGGGCGACATCATGATTCTGGAACCGGACGGGTCGATCACCACCATGTCGCTGGAATCGGACAAAGGCCGTGCGGCGCTGATGGCGACGGAATCGGTGATGCTGGACCCGACGCTGATGGACCGGATCGACCTGACCGCGCTGCCGGTGGTGAATGCCCCGAAAGAACCCAGCGCGCAGGAACGGGCGCTGGCGGAATTTGCCGCGCGCACCGGTCCGGCACTGCCGGCTTTTGGCAAGGATTTCCGGGCCGACAGCAAGGATTTTCTGGCCGCGAAGGTGACGCCGGTCAGGCGCGGCGACAGCGCATCGGACCTGATTGAAATCACCGCGAATCTGCGTGCGGGGGTGGACGATCAGGTTGCCTTCGCCTATGCCACCTGCGCGTTGGCCGGTTGGGCCAAGGCCAATGGCAGCCCCTATGCGCGCCACATCCGCACCCTGTCGGACAAGCGCAATGGCAAGCTGTTGGTGGATGCGGCCTTTACATTGTCCAGGACCAAACCGCTGGGGCTGAAGGTGATGGAAACCGAACAGACCTTGCGTGAATGCAAGAACCGGGGCATCCCGGCAGCGTGATGAGAGGGAAGAAGAATTATGGCTGAATTTTGGGCATCCCCACTCGGCTTTGCGATCATCATGCTGGCGCAAGGGCTTGCAATCATTGCCTTTGTCATGCTGTCGCTGGTCTATATGGTCTATGGCGACCGCAAGATCTGGGCCGCCGTGCAGATGCGCCGTGGCCCCAACGTGGTCGGGCCCTGGGGTCTGTTGCAGACCTTTGCCGACGCGCTGAAATATGTGGTCAAGGAAATCGTCGTGCCCGCCGGGGCCGATAAATTCGTGTTTTTCCTGGCCCCCTTCCTGTCTATGACGCTGGCGCTGCTGGCCTTTGTCGCGATCCCCTTTGCCGATGGCTGGGTGATGGCGAACCTGAATGTCGGCATCCTGTTCATCTTTGCCGTTTCCTCGCTTGAGGTTTACGGCGTGATCATGGGCGGTTGGGCGTCGAACTCGAAATACCCGTTCCTTGGCTCGCTGCGCTCGGCGGCGCAGATGATCTCTTACGAGGTGTCGATGGGGCTGATCATCATCGGGGTGGTGATCTCGACCGGGTCGATGAACCTGTCGGCCATCGTCGAGGCACAGCGCGGCGATTACGGTCTGTTCAACTGGTACTGGCTGCCGCATCTGCCGATGCTGGTGCTGTTCTTTGTCAGCGCGCTGGCCGAAACCAACCGCCCGCCCTTCGACCTGCCCGAGGCGGAATCGGAACTGGTTGCGGGCTTTATGGTCGAATATTCGTCCACGCCCTATCTGCTGTTCATGGCCGGTGAATATATCGCCATGTATCTGATGTGCGCGCTGATCTCGCTTCTGTTCTTTGGGGGCTGGCTGTCACCGATTCCGGGCATCCCGGACGGGGCGATGTGGATGTTCATCAAGATGGTGTTCTGGTTCTTCATGTTCGCCATGGTGAAGGCCATCGTGCCACGCTATCGCTATGACCAGCTGATGCGGATTGGCTGGAAAGTGTTCCTGCCGCTGTCGCTGGCCTGGGTGGTGATTGTGGCGTTCCTTGCGAAATTCGAAGTGCTTGGCGGCGCGTGGGCGCGTTGGGCGGGGGTGTGATCCTATGGCTATCGACTATGCACGCGCGACCAAATATTTCCTGATGTGGGATTTCATCAAAGGCTTTGCCCTTGGGATGAAATACTTTGTCGCGCCGAAACCGACGCTGAACTATCCGCATGAAAAGGGGCCGCTGTCGCCGCGTTTCCGGGGTGAACACGCGCTGCGCCGCTATCCCAATGGCGAAGAACGCTGCATTGCCTGCAAACTGTGCGAGGCGATCTGCCCCGCGCAGGCGATCACCATTGATGCCGAACCGCGCGCGGATGGCTCTCGCCGGACCACGCGCTATGACATCGACATGACGAAATGCATCTATTGCGGCTTCTGCCAGGAGGCCTGCCCGGTTGATGCCGTGGTCGAGGGGCCGAATTTCGAATTCGCCACCGAAACCCGCGAAGAGCTGTTCTATGACAAGCAGAAACTGCTTGAAAACGGCGCCCGCTGGGAAGCCGAGATCGCCCGCAATATCGCATTGGACGCGCCTTACAGATGACCGACCGCAGCGCATATGACGCGGGCCTTGATCTGGCCGAACGCCTTAATCCCGGCATGGATAAGGCGTTGCGCGACCGCTATGAGGCATGGCTGCCGGGTGGGGTGGCCGATGCCGTGGTGGCGCATGGCTGGGGCGGCGTCTATGCGCGTGATGGTCTGGACATCAAGACCCGCCTGCTGGCGACGGTCGCGGCGCTGACCGCGCTTGGCGCACAGACCCGGCCGCAGCTGAAGGTCAATATCGCCTCGGCTTTGGTGGCGGGCGCCACCCCGCGCGAAATCTGTGAAGTGATCTTTCAGATGCAGCTTTACGGGGGCCTGCCGGCGATGATCAACGCCCTGAACACCGCGATCGAACTGTTCGAGGAGAAAGGGCTGAGCGCATGAATGACGCGTTTTCCAAGCTGTTTTCGCAGATGATCCAGCAAGGCCATGAAATGGCCCGCACGCTGAACCCGGCGCTGGAAAATCTGGATCTGCGCGCCTTTGAAAAGCTGGTGCCCACCGTCCCCTCGGACATGATGGAGATGTGGTTTGGCAACACCTTCAACCGCGAGGGGCTGGACGCCAAGACCCGCCTTTTGCTGACCATCGGGGCGCTGACCGTGCAGGGCGCGCTGGCCGAACCGCAATTGCGCCTGACCATCCGCCACGCGCGCGAGGCAGGGGCCACGAAACGAGAGATCGCTGAAACGATCTATCAGATGAGCATGTTCAGCGGCCTGCCCGCCATGCAAAAAGCGCTGGAAGTCGCCCAAGGCGTCTTTGGCGAGGAGGACGAGGAATGATGGCATTCGCATTCTATCTGTTCGCGACCTGTGTGGTCGTGTCGGGTTTCATGGTGGTGATCGCGCGCAACCCGGTACATTCGGTGTTGTGGCTGATTCTGGCCTTTCTGTCCGCGGCGGGTCTGTTCGTGCTGCAAGGCGCTGAATTTGTCGCGATGTTGCTGGTCATCGTCTATGTCGGCGCGGTCGCGGTGCTGTTTTTGTTCGTCGTCATGATGCTGGATGTCGATTTTGCCGAACTGAAGGGCGAACTGGCGCGCTATCTGCCGCTGGGGCTGCTGATCGGGGTCGTGCTGCTGGCGCAACTGGGTATCGCCTTTGGTGCGTGGCAGGTCTCGGACCAGGCGGCGGCGGCGCGCGCGGTGCCCATCACCCCGGATATGCAGAACACCCACATGATTGGCGCGGTGCTGTATGACCGCTATCTGCTGGCCTTCCAGCTGGCTGGTCTGGTGCTGTTGGTGGCGATGATCGGGGCCATCCTGCTGACCCTGCGTCACCGCAAGGATGTCAAACGCCAGAATGTGCTGGCGCAGATGTGGCGCGACCCGGCCAAGGCGATGGAACTGAAAGACGTCAAGCCGGGACAGGGGTTGTGATGAACGCGGCCAAACAAGCCATCGGCGCGGGCCGGTCCCGCCGCCAGAAAGCAAACAAGAGGGACGACGCATGATCGGACTGGCGCATTACCTGATCGTGGGGGCGGTGCTTTTCGTCACCGGCATCTTCGGCATTTTCGTGAACCGCAAGAACGTCATCGTCATCCTGATGTCGATCGAACTGATGCTGCTGGCGGTGAACATCAACTTTGTCGCCTTCTCGACCCATCTGGGCGATCTGGCGGGGCAGGTCTTTACCATGTTCATCCTGACCGTCGCCGCCGCCGAGGCCGCGATCGGGCTGGCCATTCTGGTGGTGTTCTTCCGCAACCGCGGCACCATTCAGGTCGAAGACGTCAACGTGATGAAAGGGTAAGCGGGTCATGGAAAAGATCATTCTCTTTGCCCCGCTGCTGGGGGCGCTGATTGCCGGGTTCGGCTGGCGCGTGATTTCCGAAAAGGGCGCGCAATACCTGACCACGGGCATCCTGTTTCTGGCCTGTGCGCTGTCATGGATCGTGTTTCTGGGCTTTGACGGTCAGGTCCGTCACATCCCGGTGCTGGACTGGATCGTGACCGGCGATTTCGCCGCGCAATGGTCGATCCGTCTGGACCGGCTGACCGCGATCATGCTGATCGTGGTGACCAGCGTCTCGGCGCTCGTGCATCTGTATTCGCTGGGTTACATGGCCCATGATGAAAACTTTACGCATGAGGAACATTACAAGGCGCGGTTCTTTGCCTATCTGTCCTTCTTTACCTTCGCCATGCTGATGCTGGTGACGGCGGACAACCTGCTGCAAATGTTCTTTGGCTGGGAAGGCGTGGGCGTCGCGTCCTATCTGCTGATCGGTTTCTATTACAAGAAACAGTCGGCGGGCGCTGCGGCGATGAAGGCGTTTATCGTCAACCGGGTGGGTGACTTTGGCTTCCTGCTGGGGATCTTTGGCATCTATTGGCTGACCGGCACCATCCAGTTCGACCAGATCTTCGCCCAGATCCCCGAGCTGGCCCAGATGAACATGCAGTTCCTGTCATGGGAATTCAGCGCGACCAACCTGCTGGCGCTGTTGTTGTTTATTGGCGCGATGGGGAAATCGGCGCAGTTGTTCCTGCACACCTGGTTGCCGGACGCGATGGAAGGCCCGACCCCGGTGTCGGCCCTGATCCACGCCGCCACCATGGTGACCGCGGGCGTGTTCCTGGTCTGCCGCATGTCGCCGCTGTTTGAATTTGCGCCTGAAACCAAGATGTTCGTGACCATTATTGGCGCGACCACGGCGTTTTTTGCTGCCACGGTCGGTCTGGTGCAAAACGACATCAAGCGCGTCATCGCCTATTCGACCTGTTCCCAGCTTGGCTATATGTTCGTGGCTGCCGGGGTGGGGGTCTATTCGGTGGCGATGTTCCACCTGCTGACCCACGCTTTCTTCAAGGCGATGCTGTTCCTTGGCGCCGGTTCGGTCATCCATGCGATGCATCACGAACAGGATATGCGCAACTATGGCGGTCTGCGCAAAAAGATCCCGCTGACCTTCTGGGCGATGCTGATCGGCACGCTGGCGATCACCGGGGTGGGGATTCCGCTGACAACCATCGGGTTCGCGGGCTTCCTGTCCAAGGATGCGATTATCGAAAGCGCCTATGCCTCGGGCGTGGGCTATGCCTTCTGGCTGTTGGTGATCGCCGCTGCCTTTACCAGCTTTTACAGCTGGCGGCTGATGTTCCTGACCTTCTGGGGCCAGCCGCGTGGCGACCATCATGCGCATGACCATGCCCATGAAAGCCCGGCGGTGATGACCGTGCCGCTGGGGGTGCTGGCCATTGGCGCAATCTTTGCCGGGATGGTCTGGTATGGCCCGTTCTTTGGCGACCACGACAAGGTGCATTCCTTCTTCCATATGGGCCACGGCGCGGCGGCTGAACACAGCGCCGTCGAAACCGGCGCTGACAGCCACGCGGTTGCCACCCCGGATCACGGCCCGGTGGCCGAGGCCGCCCATGCCGAAGCCGGGGCCGAGGCGGGCGAACATGCGACCGCCGATGCGGGCCATGCAGATGGGGGCCATGTCGCGGCGCCGGTTGGCGGGGCGATCTATATGGCACCTGACAACCACATCATGGACGAGGCCCACCACGCCCCGAAATGGGTCAAGGTCTCGCCGTTCATTGCGATGCTGGGTGGGTTCATTCTGGCCTGGCTGATGTATATCCGCTATCCGCAGGCACCGGCGGCGCTGGCGCGTCAGCAGCGCCCGCTTTACCTGTTCCTGCTGAACAAATGGTATTTCGACGAGCTGTATCACTGGATCTTCGTCCGTCCCGCATTGTGGCTTGGCCGGGTGCTGTGGAAACAGGGCGATGGCCGGGTGATCGACGGCACGATCAACGGGATCGCGCTTGGGATCATCCCGCGGCTGACCCGCTTTGCCGGTCGGGTTCAGTCGGGCTTTCTGTTCCATTATGCCTTTGCGATGGTTCTGGGCATCGTCGGGCTGCTGATCTGGGTGATGATGCGAGGGGCGCACTGATATGACCAACCTGTTGTCCATCATTACCTTCCTGCCGATCGTCGCGGCGGCCATTCTGGCGCTGTTCCTGCGCGGCGATGACGCGGCTGCGGCCCGCAACGCCAAATGGCTGGCGCTGATCGCGACGGTGGCGACCTTTGCCATTTCGCTGTTCGTGCTGTTCGGGTTCGAGCCGGGCGACACTGGCTTCCAGTTCGTCGAGGATCACGCCTGGATCATGGGTCTGCGCTATAAAATGGGCGTGGACGGGATCTCGGTCCTGTTTGTGATGCTGACCACCTTCCTGATGCCGCTGGTCATCCTGTCGGCATGGGAGGTCACGACCCGCGTCAAGGAATACATGATCGCCTTCCTGATCCTTGAAGGGCTGATGATCGGCGTGTTTACCGCGCTGGATCTGGTGCTGTTCTATCTGTTCTTCGAGGCCGGGCTGATCCCGATGTTCCTGATCATCGGCATCTGGGGCGGGCAGAACCGCATCTATGCCGCGTTCAAGTTCTTTCTGTATACCTTCCTTGGCTCGGTGCTGATGCTGGTGGCGATGATCACCATGTATCACATCGCCGGCACGACCGATATTCCGACGCTGCTGGGGTATGACTTCTCGTCCCAGCCGATGGCGCTGTTGGGCTGGACCATTACCGGCGGGCTGCAAACGCTGCTGTTCCTGGCGTTTTTCGCCAGCTTCGCGGTCAAGATGCCGATGTGGCCGGTCCATACCTGGCTGCCCGATGCCCACGTTCAGGCCCCGACCGCCGGTTCGGTCGTTCTGGCCGCCGTGCTGTTGAAAATGGGGGGCTATGGCTTCCTGCGCTTCAGTCTGCCGATGTTCCCGGTGGCCTCGGATTACCTGCAACCGCTGGTGTTTGGGATGTCGGCCATTGCGATTGTCTATACCTCGCTGGTGGCGCTGGTTCAGTCGGATATGAAAAAGCTGATCGCCTATTCCTCGGTGGCGCATATGGGTTACGTCACCATGGGGATCTTTGCGTTCAACCAGCCCGGCGTCGATGGCGCGATCTTCCAGATGCTGTCGCATGGCTTTGTCTCGGGCGCGCTGTTCCTGTGCGTCGGCGTCATCTATGACCGGATGCACACGCGGGAAATCGACGCCTATGGCGGGCTGGTCAACCGGATGCCGAAATACGCGCTGATCTTCATGTTCTTTACCATGGCCAATGTCGGCCTGCCGGGGACATCGGGTTTCGTGGGTGAATTCCTGACCCTGATGGGCGTGTTCAAGGTCAATACCTGGGTGGCCGCGATTGCCGCGACCGGGGTGATCCTGTCGGCGGGCTATGCGCTGTGGCTGTATCGCCGCGTGACCTTTGGCGCGCTGGTTAAGGAAAGCCTGAAAACCATCACCGACATGACCCCGCGCGAACGCTGGATCTTTGTTCCGCTTGTGGCGATGACGCTGTTCCTTGGTGTCTATCCGCGCGCGGTGCTGGACATCACCGGCCCCTCGGTCGAGGCGCTGCTTCATGATTACCACCAAAGCCTGCCGGCCGGGGACGTGACCAGCGCCCCCGCGACCCAAGCCAGCCATTAAGGGGGGCGCGATGACCTCGCTCGACTTTACGACCATCCTGCCCGAGCTTTCGCTGGCCATCTATGCGCTGATCGCGCTGATGGCGGGGGCCTATCTGGGCAAGGACGCGCTGGCCCGCACGCTGTTATGGGTGACGGTGGCTGTGCTGCTGCTGGCCGCTGCGATGGTGGGGCTGCGCGACACGCCCCCGGCGACGGCCTTTTTCGGCATGTTCGCCGATGACGGCTTTGCGCGCTTTGCCAAAGTGGTGATTCTGGTATCCGCCGCCGCCATCATGGCGATGAGCGCCGATTACCTGCACCGCAACGACATGCTGCGGTTCGAATTCCCGATCCTGATCACGCTGGCGGTTGTCGGCATGATGTTCATGGTGTCGGCCAATGACCTGCTGACCCTGTATATGGGGCTGGAGCTGCAATCGCTGGCGCTTTACGTCGTGGCCGCGATGCGCCGCGAAAGCGTCAAATCGTCTGAGGCAGGGCTGAAATATTTCGTGCTGGGGGCGCTGTCCTCGGGGCTGCTGCTTTACGGTGCCTCGCTGGTTTACGGCTTTACCGGCGCCACCGGCTTTGCCGAGATCTATGCCGCGGTCGAGGGCGGCCGGTTGTCGCTGGGTCTGCTGTTCGGTCTGGTCTTCCTGCTGACCGGGATGGCGTTCAAGGTCAGCGCCGTGCCGTTCCATATGTGGACGCCCGATGTCTATGAAGGCTCGCCCACGCCGGTGACGGCGTTCTTTGCCACCGCGCCCAAGGTTGCCGCAATGGGTCTGATCGCCCGCGTCATGTTCGACGCTTTCGGTCAGGTGCCGGGCGACTGGGGCCAGATCATTGCCATTCTGGCGGTGCTGTCGATGTTCCTTGGGTCCATCGCCGGGATCGGGCAGACCAATATCAAGCGGCTGATGGCCTACAGCTCGATCGCGCATATGGGCTTTGCGCTGGTCGGTCTGGCGGCGGGCACGGCCTATGGCGTGCAGGCGATGCTGATCTATATGGCGATCTATGCGGTGATGAATGTCGGCACCTTCGCCTTCATCATGTCGATGGAACGCGACGGTCAGCCGGTCACCGATATGCGCAGCCTGAACCAGTTCTGGCGCGTGTCGCCGCTGAAATCGCTGGCGGTGCTGGTGCTGATGTTCAGCCTTGCCGGCGTGCCGCCGATGCTGGGCTTCTGGGCCAAGTTCGGGGTGCTGAACGCGGCTGTCGATGGCGGCATGGCGTGGCTGGCCATTCTGGGGGTGATCGCGTCGGTGATCGGGGCGTTCTATTACCTGCGCATCGTCTATTACGTCTATTTCGGCGCGGAATCCGATGGCGTGACCAGCCGGATGAGCATGCCGCAATATGCGCTGATGCTGGTGTCCGCTGCGGCGATGGTGATCGGGTCGTTCAGCCTGTTCGGTCTTGACCGGGCGGCGGCGGATGCGGCGGCAGCCCTGTTGCCGGTGCCGGAACAGGTCGCGGTCGACCCCGCGCCCGCCCCCCTTGCCCCCGCCCCCGTTGCCCCCGCCCCCGTTGACTGAGCCGCGCTGGCCCGAGGGCGTCGCCCGCCACATTCTGGCGCGCTGCGACAGCACCAATGCCGAGGCGCTGAGGCTGGCCCCGCTGTTATCGGGGCCGGCCTGGGTGTTCGCCCGCGAACAGACCGCCGGGCGCGGGCGGCGCGGGCGCGGCTGGGTGTCGGACCCGCGCAATTTCGCCGCCACGCTGGTGCTGCGCCCGCAGGGGCCGGTGGCGCAGGTGGCGCAGTTATCCTTCGTTGCCGCGCTGGCCCTGCATCAGGCCCTGGGTGCGGTTTGTGGGCCGAATGCGCGGCTGGCGATCAAATGGCCCAATGACGTGCTGCTGAATGGCGGCAAGGTCGCGGGTATTTTGCTGGAAAGCGCTGGTCGCGGCGGCGCGGTCGATGCCGTTGCCGTGGGTATCGGCGTCAATCTGGCCGCCGCCCCGCCCCCCGAGGCGGTGGAACCCGGCGCCACCACCCCGGTCAGCGTTCTGGGCGAAACCGGCATGGCCGTCACCCCCGAGGGCTTTCTGGACCTTCTGGCCCCGGCTTTTGACGGCTGGCACCGCCAGTTGACCACGCATGGGTTCACACCCATCCGCAATGCCTGGACCGCCCGCGCCGCGCGGATCGGCCAGTCCATCACCGCCCGCACCGGCAAGGCCGAGGTCACGGGGCGCTTTGACGGCATCGACGACAGCGGTGCGCTGGTGCTGACCATCCCGTCCGGGCGTCAGGTCATTCCCGCCGCCGATGTGTTTTTCTGAGGGGCCGCGCCATGCTGCTGTGCATTGATACGGGCAATACCAACACTGTCTTTTCGCTGTGGGACGGCACGTCTTTCGTCGACACCTGGCGCATCAGCACCGATCACAAGCGCACCGCCGACGAATATTATGTCTGGCTGACCACGCTGATGGGGCTGAAGGGCGTCAGCGCCACGATTGACCATGTGATCATCTCAAGCACGGTGCCGCGGGTGGTGTTCAACCTGCGCGTTTTGTGCAACCGCTATTACGACACCCGCCCGCTGGTGGTGGGCAAGCCCGACTGCCTGTTGCCCGTCGCCCCCCGCGTGGACGAGGGCACGGTGGTCGGTCCCGACCGTCTGGTCAACACGGTCGCGGGCCATGACCGCCATGGCGGCGATCTGGTGATTGTCGATTTTGGCACCGCGACGACCTTTGACGTGGTCGCCAGCGACGGGGCCTATATCGGCGGGGTGATTGCGCCCGGCGTGAACCTGTCGCTTGAGGCGCTGCATATGGGCGCGGCCAGCCTGCCCCATGTCGATGTGACCAAGCCCGAAAAGGTGATCGGCACCAATACCGTGACCTGCATCCAGTCGGGGATCTTTTGGGGCTATATCGGGCTGGTGCAGGGCATCACCCAGAAAATACGGGCCGAACGCGACCGCCCGATGAAAGTTGTCGCGACCGGGGGGCTGGCACCGCTGTTTGATCAGGGCTTCGACCTGTTCGACGCGATCGAGGACGATCTGACAGTGCATGGCCTGCGATTGATACATGATTACAACAAGGAGATGGGCAATGTCTGAACGTCTAATCTATCTGCCGCTTGGCGGCGCGGGCGAGATCGGGATGAACGCCTATGTCTATGGCTGGGGCCAGCCGGGGCGCGAACGGCTGATTCTGGTCGATGTCGGCGTGACCTTTGGCGATATGGACAGCACGCCGGGCATCGACCTGATCATGCCCGACCTGTCATGGCTGACGGAAAACCGTGACCGGCTGGAAGCGGTGTTCATCACCCATGCGCACGAGGACCATGTCGGCGCGCTGGGGCATCTGTATCACAAGCTGCAAGTGCCGGTTTACTGCCGCCCCTTCACCGGGGCGCTGGCGAAAATGAAGCTTGAGGAACAGGGCCAGCCCGCCGATGCCGTCCGCATTGTCAGCCCGCGCCCCGACACGGTCAAACTGGGGCCGATGACGGTGCAATTCGTGCCGATCAGCCATTCCATCCCCGAATCCAGCGCGCTGATCATCGACACGCCGGGCGGGCGCATCGTGCATACCGGCGATTTCAAGCTGGACGGCACCCCGGTGGTCGGAGAGGGCTTTGACCCGATCCTGTGGCACGACATCGCGCATGAGGGGCAGGGGATCAAAGTCCTGACCTGCGATTCCACGAATATCTTCTCGCCCCAGCCCGGCCGGTCCGAGGCGCTGCTGAAGAACCCGATCCTCGATTTCGTCATGGCACAGCCGGAAATGGTGGTCGCCACGACCTTTGCCAGCAATGTGGCCCGCGTCAAAACCCTGGCCGAGGCCGGCGTTGCCGCCGGGCGCAAGGTGTGCCTGCTGGGGCGGGCGATGCGCAAGATGGTGACGGTGGCGCAGGAAACCGGCGTGCTGTCGGGCTTTCCGCCGGTGATCGGCCCTGACGAGGCGTCCGAGACCCCGCGCGACAAGCTGATGCTGCTGGTCACCGGCAGTCAGGGCGAACGCCGCGCCGCCAGCGCGCAACTGGCGCGGGGCCGCTATCTGGGCCTGCAACTGAAAGAGGGTGACAGCTTTCTGTTCAGCTCCAAGACCATTCCGGGCAATGAACGCGGCGTGATCCGCATCATGAACGCGTTTTCGCAAATGGGGGTCGATGTATTCGACGCCGATGACGGCATCTATCACGTCTCGGGCCATGCCAACCGCCCGGATATCGAGGCCATGCACGACCTGCTGAAACCGCAGATCGTGATCCCGATGCATGGCGAACACATGCATCTGCGCGAGCATATGAAACTGGCGCAAGGAAAGGGCATCGCCAGCGCCATCGTCACCAATGGCACGGTGATGGACCTGACCACCGACCGCCCCCGCATTGTGGACGAGGTCGAAACCGGGCGCATCTATCTGGACGGGTCGGTGCTGATCGGGGCGATGGACGGGGTGGTGCGCGACCGCATCCGCATGGCGCTGAACGGTCACGCGCTGGTTTCGGTCATCGTGGACGAGGATGACAACCTGCTGCCCGACGCCTGGGTCGAACTGTCGGGTCTGCCCGCGCATGGCCGCGCCGGGGTGCCGCTGGACCGCCATATCGAGGGCGAACTGGCCGAGTTTCTGGAACATGCCGACCCCAGGACCGTCGCCAGCGACACCCGCCTGGAAGAGGCGATCCGCAAGATCACCCGTCAGGTCTCGATGGAGGAAATCGGCAAAAAGCCCGAGGTTACCGTCACCATCAGCCGCCTGACCGCGGAATGATCTTGACCGCCGCGTCCGGGGTTGGCAAAGCCGCGCCATGAGCAATGACAGCGACTTTCCCATCCCCGAGCGGCGCAACTTTTATGGCCGCCGCCATGGCAAAACCCTGCGCGACAGCCAAAAGGGCTATCTGGCCGAAGACCTTGGCGAGCTGCGCCCGCGCGGCATCAGCCCGCAGGAAAACCCCGACCGCCGCCCTGTCGACCCGCAGGCGATTTTCGGCAATGACCGCCCGATCTGGCTGGAGGTCGGCTTTGGCGGCGGCGAACACATGGTTCACATGGCCGCGCGTTACCCGGATGTGAATATCATCGGTTGCGAACCATTCATCAACGGCGTGGCCATGCTGCTTGGCAAGATCCGTCAGGCCGGGGTCAGCAATGTCAGCGTTCATCCCGGCGATGCCCGCGATTTGATGGATGTGCTGCCGGATGGCTGTATCGCACGGGCCTTTCTGAACTATCCCGACCCATGGCCCAAGGCGCGCCACCACCGGCGCCGCTTTGTCACGCCCGAACACCTGCTGCCCCTGCACCGGGTCATGGCCAAGGGCGCCGAATTTCGCGTGGCGACCGATATTCCCGACTATATGCGCCAGACGCTGGAAGAGGTGCCAAAAGCGGGCTTTACCCATGTTGCGGATGGCCCGCAGGCATGGGATGACTGGGTTAGCACCCGCTATGAACAAAAAGCCCTGCGCGAGGGGCGGGTGCCGCATTACGCCAGCTTTCGCCGCTAAAGCCCGCGCATCCCCCGGCGGTGCGAATGCCTGTGGCAGTGCCCGCCCCGCCGGGGTAACAATCGCGCAAAGCCTTGAAAGAACGGAGCGCGCCCATGTCCCATACCGATCAGCCCCACCCGATGACCGCCCACCGCTCGCCGGCGCTGACCGGCGTGGCGCAGGTGCCCGGCGATAAATCGGTCAGCCACCGCGCGCTGATCTTTGGCGCGCTGGCGGTCGGGCGCACCCATATCACCGGTCTGCTGGAAGGGCAGGACGTGCTGGACACCGCCCGCGCGATGCAGGCTTTTGGCGCGACGGTCGAACGGCTGGGACCGGGCGAATGGGTGGTCGATGGCGTGGGCGTCGGCGGGTTTGCCGAACCCCAGGGCGTGATCGACTGCGGTAATTCCGGCACCGGGGTGCGGCTGATCATGGGCGCCATGGCGACAACGCCGATCACCGCCACCTTCACCGGTGATGCCAGCCTGTCCAGACGCCCGATGGGCCGTGTCACCGACCCGCTGGAACTGTTCGGCGCGCAAGTCACCGCGCGCGCGGGCGGGCGCCTGCCGCTGACCATCACCGGCGCGGCCGATCCGGTGCCGGTGCGCTATGCCACGCCGATGCCCTCGGCGCAGGTGAAATCGGCGGTGCTGCTGGCGGGGCTGAACGCCCCCGGCGAAACCGTGGTGATCGAGGCCGAACCCACCCGCGACCACACCGAAAGGATGCTGGCCGGTTTCGGCGCCGATATCCGCACCGAGGTCACCGCCGAAGGCCATGTCATCACCCTGACAGGCCAGCCCGACCTGCGCCCCCAGCGCGTGGCCGTGCCGCGTGATCCGTCCAGCGCGGCCTTTCCCGTCGCGGCGGCGCTGATCGTGCCGGGGTCCGACATCACCGTGCCGGGCGTCAGCCGCAACCCGACCCGTGATGGGCTGTATCTGACGCTGGCGGAAATGGGCGCCGACCTGACATGGGAAAACCCGCGGCAGGAAGGCGGCGAACCCGTGGCCGACCTGCGCGTCCGCCACAGCCCGCTGCATGGCGTGACAACCCCGGCTGACCGCGCCGCCAGCATGATCGACGAATTCCCCATCCTCTCGGTCATCGCGGCCTTTGCGCAGGGCGATACAGTGATGACGGGCGTGGGCGAATTGCGGGTCAAGGAATCCGACCGCATCGACGCCATGGCCCGCGGGCTCGAGGCCAATGGCGCCAGAATCAGCGAAACCCGCGACAGCCTGACCGTCCACGGCACCGGCAGCCTGCCCGGCGGGGCCACGGTCCAGACCCATCTGGACCACCGCATCGCCATGTCCTTCCTGATCGCCGGACTGGCCAGCGCCGCCCCGATCCGCGTCGATGACG
Source organism: Paracoccus jiaweipingae (assembly GCF_044335505.1). Classification (NCBI taxonomy): domain Bacteria; kingdom Pseudomonadati; phylum Pseudomonadota; class Alphaproteobacteria; order Rhodobacterales; family Paracoccaceae; genus Paracoccus; species Paracoccus jiaweipingae. Next base: position 199,050 of record NZ_JBISBS010000001.1, read on the forward strand.
CCAGCCCCATCGCCACCAGCTTTCCCGATTTCACCGCCCTGATGCAGGGGCTTGGGGCGCAGATCCACGACGGCTAGGCACATCGCGAAGGCCGAAAGGGGCGCGCGACCCCGCCCCCCTCGCTTCTGTTTCAAATACCTCGGGGGACGGCCGCAGGCCGGGGGGCAGCGCCCCCGACCGCGTTAGCTCTGCTTGCCAAAACCCGCGGCTTTCAGCGCGTCGGTGATCTCGTCCAGAATTGCGGGGTCGTCGATGGTGGCGGGGGATTTGTAATCCTCGCCATCGGCGATCTTGACCATGGTGCCGCGCAGAATCTTGCCGGACCGGGTTTTCGGCAGCCGGTCCACGACAAGCGCCTGCTTGAAGGCCGCGACCGGGCCGATTTCCTGACGCACCATGCGCACCACATCCTTGACCACCTGTTCGGGCGGCGTGGTGACACCTTTCTTCAGGCACAGGAACCCCAGCGGCATCTGGCCTTTCAGCTCGTCCGCGACGCCGATCACGGCGCATTCCGCAACATCGGGATGCTGGGCCAGAACCTCTTCCATGGCGCCGGTCGACAGGCGGTGGCCGGCGACGTTGATCACGTCATCGGTGCGCGACATGATATACAGATAGCCGTCCTGATCGACATATCCCGCATCGCCGGTTTCGTAATAGCCGGGGAAATGCGACAGATAGGATTTCCTGAACCGGTCCTCGGCATTCCACAGCGTCGCCAGTGTGCCCGGCGGCAGCGGCAGCCTGATCGCGATGGCCCCAAGCGTATCGGGACCGACCGGGTGGCCGCCCTCGTCCAGCACCTGCACGTCATAGCCGGGCATCGGCACCGAGGGACTGCCCAGTTTGACCGGCAATTCCTCGATCCCGATCGGGTTGGCGGCGATGGCCCAACCGGTTTCGGTCTGCCACCAGTGGTCGATCACCGGCACGCCAAGATGTTCCTGCGCCCATTTGATCGTTTCGGGGTCGGCGCGTTCGCCGGCCAGGAACAGCGCTTGCAGGTCATGCAGCTTATAGCGGCGGATCCATTCCCCGTCCGGGTCTTCGCGGCGGATGGCGCGCAGGGCGGTGGGGGCGGTAAAGAACGACTTGATGCGGTTGTTCTGGATGGTGCGCCAGAACACGCCGGGGTGGGGGGTGCCGATGGGCTTGCCCTCGAAAACCACGGTCTGCGCCCCGGCGATCAGCGGGCCGTAACAGATATAGCTGTGCCCCACGACCCAGCCCACATCGGATGCGGCCCAGAAGCGGTCACCGGCCTCGATATTATAGATATTCTTCATCGACCACGCCAGGGCCACCAGATGCCCCGCCGTCGGGCGCACCACGCCCTTGGGCTGGCCCGTTGTCCCCGAGGTATACAGGATATAGGCCGGGTGATTGCCCTCGACCGGGACGCAGGGCACCGGTTTGACGCCATATTGAAAGCCATACCAGTTGAAATCACGGCCCTCGATCAGCTTGGCGACCTCTTCCTCGCGCTGGAAAATGACGCAGAATTCGGGCTTGTGGCTGGCCATCTCCATCGCCTGATCCAGCAGCGGTTTGTAATGAACGACGCGCCCCGGCTCCAGCCCGGCCGAGGCGGCGATGATGGCGACCGGCTTGGCGTCGTCGATGCGCACCGCCAGTTCATGCGCGGCAAAGCCGCCGAACACCACCGAATGCACCGCGCCAAGGCGGGCGCAGGCCAGCATCGCCTCGATCGCCTGCGGGATCATCGGCATATAGATGATGACGCGATCACCTTTTTCCACACCGCGCGCCCGCAGCGCCCCGGCCAGCGTCGCCACGCGGGTTTGCAGTTCCTGATAGGTGATGCCCTTGGTGGCATGGGTGATCGGGCTGTCGTGATAGATGGCGATCTGGTCGCCGCGCCCGGCCTCGACATGGCGGTCAACGGCGTTCCAGCAGGTGTTGACCATGCCATCGGAAAACCATTCATACAGGGGCGCATTATCGTCGAACAGCGCCTTGGAAGGGGGCTTGTCCCAGTCGATCAGCTTGGCGGCATCCATCCAGAACGCTTCGGGATCGGACTTCCAGTTTTCGTAAACGGCCTGATAGGACATTCTTGGCTCCCTCCTCTATTGGTTCTTTTGTTACGATCCGAGGTGGGTTTGCCGCAACAGTGTTAACCGCGGATGCGTCGCGATGGCGCGAATATTTTGCAGTTTTTGCCGATCTGCGCCGCGCGGTAACTGCAAACTGCAAAAATCTGTTAAAACAGCGTCACAAAACCGAATTTTTTGCAAAAAGGCGGTTGCCCAAGCCCGGCAGCTGATTCGCCCTTAGCGCTGGATATGAATGTGGTCGTCATGGCGGGCGGCGTGACAGCCCTGAAAGCGCAGCTTTGCATCCCTCACGCCAATATCCCGGCGCAGGTGAGGCTCGATAAAGACCTTCCCGATGCGCGGGTCCTTCGACAGATATTCAAGCGCTGTTTTCATGCGGCTTTGGTCAAGTTGCAGGTCGGGAAAGAACCGCTGTAGCCACGCGAAGTCCCAGCGCATCAGACCACCGCTGCAATCGTCTGGCCCCTGCTGAAAGGCAAAATAGCCAATTGGGCTGCGCGTCTGCCCCGGCAGATAATGCCCTTTGTGGTCACGATAATACAGCGCCAGATCCAGCTTCTCACCGTCATTATGGCTGAGATGGGGCAACAGCGGCAGGCGCCCGAACGGAAAGCCCGCATCCAGGGACAGGGTTATGGTGCCGGGATGCGTGCGCGCCATGTGATGGGCCAGATCTTGTGCGGCGTTATAAAGTTCAGGCGTGACGTAATGCCGGTTCAGCGCGCAATAGATCAGCGATTGACTGCGCAGCGGGCCGCCCGTGCAAGGCAAGGCCACCCGCCCGGCCATTGGTGCCATCGTCCATGCCGCCAGCCACAGGGCGGCATAGAACAACACAAACGCCAGCCACCGCCTGCGAAAGGCCAAAGCGGCGGCCCATGCCAGCCCCCCGGTCAGCGACAGGGTGGTCAGGACCAGAATGATCAGCCCATGCCCGGCCACCCGTCGCATCGGGTCAGCCGTAATGCGCGACCGGCGTGCCCGCAAGCATGGCCATATTCAACAGCCCGCGCGTGGTGATGGCGGGGGTGACGATATGGGCGCGGTTGCCCATGCCCATCAGGATCGGCCCGACCTCCAGCCCGTTTGCGCGCATTTTCAGCGCGTTGCGCACGCCCGATGCGGCATCGGTGCCGGCAAAGACCAGCACGTTCGCCTCGCCCTCAAGGCGCGAGTCGGGAAAGATCCGGCCCCGCAATTCCGGGTCCAGCGCGGCATCGACATGCATTTCGCCGTCATAGATGAAATCGGCGTTCTGATCGGCCAGAATCTGCATCGCATCGCGCATTTTGCGGCCCGATTCCGTGTCCAGATTGCCGAATTGCGAATGGCTGCACAGCGCGATCTTGGGTGTCAGGCCAAAGCGGCGCACATGGCGGGCGGCGCCGGTGACGGCGGCGGCGACCTCGGCCGGGGTGGGGTCGTGATGAACCTGCGTATCGGCCACGAACAGCGGCCCGTCCTGAAGGATGATCATCGACAGCGCGCCCTGCGGGTGCAGCCCGCCACGGGCCAGAATTTCGCGGATATATTTCAGATGCCATGAATACTGGCCGAAGGTGCCGCAGATAATGCTGTCGGCTTCGTTGCGGTGAACCATGATGGCGCCGATGGCGGTGGTGTTGGTGCGCATGATGGCGCGGGCAATGTCGGGGGTGACGCCGCGCCGGGCCATCAGCCCGTGATAGGTTTCCCAGTAATCGCGATAGCGCGGGTCGTTTTCGGGGTTCACGATCTGAACATCGCGGTCGGGCCGGATCGGCAGGCCGGCGCGTTCACAGCGATCCGCGATGACCTGCGGACGACCAATCAGGATCGGCACATCGGTGGTTTCCTCGATCATCGCATTGGCGGCGCGCAGCACGCGCTCGTCCTCGCCCTCGGCAAAGGCGATGCGACGGCTGGAGGTCGCGGCGGCCTCGAATACCGGGCGCATGATCAGGGCGCTGCGGAAGACCGATCCGTCAAGCCCGCGCTTATACGCCTCGATATCGGGCAGGGGGCGGGTGGCGACGCCGGTTTCCATCGCGGCGCGTGCCACCGCGGTCGAGACCACGCCGATCAGGCGCGGGTCAAACGGTTTCGGGATCAGGTAATCGGCCCCGAAGCTGAGGCGTTCGCCGCGATAGGCGGCGGCAGCCTCGGCGCTGGTGGTGGCGCGGGCCAGCGCGGCGATGCCCTCGACGCAGGCCAGCTGCATGGCATCGTTGATCTCGGTCGCGCCGACATCCAGCGCGCCGCGGAAGATGAAGGGAAAGCACAGCACGTTATTGACCTGATTGGGAAAATCGCTGCGACCGGTGGCGATGATCGCATCCGGTGCCGTGCTGCGGACCTGATCGGGCAGGATCTCGGGCGTGGGGTTGGCCAGGGCAAAGACGATGGGCTTGGGCGTCATTTTGGCGACCATATCCGGGGTCAGCACGCCGGGGCCGGACAGGCCAAGGAACATATCCGCGCCTTCGATCACCTGATCCAGCCGGCGCAGGTCGGTCTTTTGCGCGAATTCGGCCTTTTGCGGGTTCATGTCGATTTCGCGGCCTTCATGAACCAGCCCGTGAATGTCGCACAGCCAGACATTTTCGCGCCGCACCCCCAGTTTCAGCAGCATGTTCAGGCAGGCAATCCCCGCCGCGCCGCCGCCGGTGCTGACCAGCTTGATGTCCTCGAACCGCTTGCCGGTCACGCGCAGGGCGTTGGTGGCCGCCGCCCCCACCACGATGGCGGTGCCGTGCTGGTCGTCGTGAAAGACCGGGATGTTCATCCGTTCGCGGCACAGCTTTTCAACGATAAAGCAATCGGGCGCCTTGATATCCTCAAGGTTGATGGCGCCAAAGCTGGGTTCCAGCGCGCAGATCAGATCGGCCAGCTTTTCCGGGTCGGGCTGGTCGATTTCCAGGTCGAAACAGTCGATATTGGCGAATTTCTTGAACAGGACGGCCTTGCCCTCCATCACCGGCTTGGCGGCCAGCGGGCCGATATTGCCAAGCCCCAGAACCGCCGTGCCGTTCGACACCACCGCCACCAGATTGCCGCGCGCGGTATACAGCGCCGCGTCAGCGGGGTTTGCCCTGATCTCGGTGCAGGCCTCGGCGACGCCGGGGGAATAGGCGCGCGACAGGTCGCGGCCATTGGCCAGCGGCTTGGTCGCCTGAATTTCCAGCTTACCGGGGCGGGGCAGGCGGTGGTAATCCAGTGCCGATTGCCGCAGGTTCTCGTGTCGCCGTTCGTCCATGGAATTCCCCCCTCGCTGGTGATGGTTCACCGTTAAACTGGTTTGGCGCAGGTTACACCGCCCCGCGACACTGTGCCAGTGCGCCCGCGACGCTGGCGGGTTGCATCGACGGGCTGGCGGGCGCAGACTGGCGCGATCAACGTGGAAAGAGGTTCACCATGTCGCTGCTGGATGCTGCCCGAGACGTGCGCGAGGCGGCCTATGCGCCCTATTCGAATTTCAAGGTCGGCGCTGCCGTGCGCGGGGCTTCGGGGGCGGTGTATAAAGGCTGCAACGTCGAGAATGTCGCCTATCCCGAGGGCACCTGCGCCGAGGCCGGGGCGATTGCCGCCATGGTCGCCGCCGGCGAAACCGAACTGGTCGAGGTCGCGGTGATCGCAGACAGCCCGCACCCGGTGCCGCCCTGCGGTGGCTGCCGCCAGAAACTGGCCGAATTCGGTCGCGGCGACACCCCGGTTTTGCTGGCCACCACGGGCGGGGACACGCTGGCCACCACGATTGCCGAATTGCTGCCGGGGCGGTTCGACATGACCCATATGTCGGGGGCGAAATGAGCTTTGACCCAAGACCGATCATTGCCCGCCTGCGCGACGGCGGCGGGCTGGATGACGATGACGCGGCGCGCATCGCGGGCGGGCTGGCTGATGGGTCAGTCAGCGACGCGCAGGCCGGGGCCTTTGCCATGGCGGTTTTGCTGCGTGGGCTGGGGGCCGGTGGCCGCGTGGCGCTGACCCGTGCGATGCGCGATTCAGGCGACGTGATGCAATGGGATCTGCCCGGACCGGCGGTGGACAAGCATTCGACCGGCGGCGTGGGCGACGCGGTCAGCCTGATCCTTGCCCCGGTTCTGGCGGCCTGCGGGGCCTTTGTCCCGATGATCTCGGGGCGGGGTCTGGGCCATACCGGCGGCACGCTGGACAAGCTGGAGGCGATCCCCGGCTGGCGTTGCGACCAGTCCGAGGATGATTTCCGCCGCATCGTGCGCGATGTGGGCTGTGCCATCGTGTCCGCGACCGGCGATCTGGCCCCGGCCGACCGCCGCCTTTACGCGATCCGCGACGAATCCGCGACGGTGGAAAGCCTTGATCTGATCACCGCCTCCATCCTGTCCAAAAAGCTGGCGGCGGGGCTGGATGCCCTGGTGCTGGATGTGAAATCGGGCAATGGCGCGTTTCTGAAGGGCAAGGGGCAGGCGCAGGCGCTGGCGGCCTCGCTGGTGGAAACGGCCAATGGCGCGGGCTGCCGGACCTCGGCGCTGGTCACCGATATGGACCAGCCGCTGGCGCGCAGCGCGGGCAATGCGATCGAGGTTCTGGAATCCATCCGCGTCCTGCGCGGCGAGGCCGGTGCCCTGCGCGACCTGACGCTGGACCTGTCGCGCGAATGCCTGCGGCTGGTGGGGCTGGACCCGGATGGCGCGGAACGGGCGCTGGACAGCGGCGCCGCGGCGGAACGATTTGGCCGCATGGTTGCCGCGCAGGGCGGGCCGTCCGACCTGGTCGAGGCCCCACAGCGTTACCTGCCCAAGGCCCCGATCCGGCTGGTCGTCGAGGCGCCTTCGGGCTTTGTTTCGCAGATCGACACCACCGCGCTGGGCCATGCCGTGATCGGGCTGGGCGGGGGCCGCATCCGTGCCGGGCAGGCGATTGACCACGCCGTCGGGCTGGATGAACTGGCGCGTCTGGGGGATGCCGTGGGTGCGCGCCCGCTGGCCGTCATTCACGCCGCCACCGAGGCCGCCGCACAGCAGGCCGCACAGGCCGTGCGCGCCGCTTATCGCCTGTCCGAAGACGCCGTTGAAAACGGACCGCTGGTCCGGGAAAGGTTCCCATGTCCCGCGCATTCCTGATTGTCATGGACAGCGTCGGCATCGGCGGCGCACCCGATGCGGCCGATTTCGGGCCGCGCGACATCACCGATGAAGGGTCGAACACCCTTGGCCATATCGCGCAGGAATGTGCCGCTGGCCGGGCGACGCAAGGCCGCGATGGCCCGCTGTCCCTGCCGGTACTTGACGGGCTGGGGCTGGGGGCGGCGCTGCGTCTGGCCTCGGGGCTGGCGGCGCCCGGCCTTGGCGCCGAACCGCAGGGCCTGTGGGGCGCCGCGACCGAGGTGTCGGCCGGCAAGGACACCCCCTCGGGGCACTGGGAAATGGCCGGGGTGCCGGTGCCGTGGGACTGGCATTTCTTTCCCGATACCCGCCCGACCTTCCCGCCCGAGGTCACGGCCCGTATCTGCGAACTGGCCGGGACCGAGGGGATTTTGGGCAATGAACATGCCTCGGGGACCGAGATCATCGACCGTCTGGGCAAGGAACATCAGCGCAGCGGTTGGCCGATCTGTTACACCTCGACCGACAGCGTGTTGCAGATCGCCGCGCACGAGGACAGCTTTGGGCTGGACCGGCTGATCGCGCTGTGCCGCGACCTGGCGCCGATGCTGCATCAGATGCGCGTCGGGCGGGTGATCGCGCGGCCCTTTACAGGCACGCCGGGCCATTACCAGCGCACCGCCAACCGCCGCGATTTCGCGGTCGAGGCACCGGGCGAAACCCTGCTGGACCGCGCGCAGGCCGCCGGTGTCACCACCCATGCCATCGGCAAGATCGGTGATATTTTCAGCCATCGCGGCATTGACCACCTGCACAAGGGTAAATCCGATGCCGATCTGGCCGCGCATCTGGTGCGGCTGGGGCGCGAGGCCGCCGATAACAGCCTGATTTTTGCCAATTTCGTGGAATTTGACAGCCTGTATGGCCACCGCCGCGATGTGTCGGGCTATGCCCGCGCGCTGGAATGGTTCGATGGCGTGGCGGGCCAGTTGCTTGCGGTGCTGCGGCCCGGCGATCTGGCGATCTTTACCGCCGATCACGGCAATGACCCGACATGGGCCGGCACCGACCACACCCGTGAACGGGTGCCGGTGATCGGCTGGGGCCTTGGGCCGCGCCCGGTGGGGCAGGTGGCCTTCGCAGATATCGGCGCCAGCATCGGCGCGCATCTGGGGCTGGCGGCGCCCCGGCACGGGGTCAGTTTCCTGTGACCCCGCGGATCGAACTGCATCTGCATCTGGAAGGGGCCGCACCGCCTGCCTTTATTCGCGGTCTGGCGGCACGTAAAGGCGTGGATCTGGGCGGTATATTTGATGCGCGCGGGCATTACGCCTATCGTGATTTCCCTGAATTTTTGCGGGTTTACGAGGCCGCAACCTCGGTCATTCAGACCCCGCGCGACTATGCCGACCTGCTGGCGGTGGTGCTGGAACAGGCGGCCGAAAACGGCGCCATCTATGCCGAGCTGTTCGTCTCGCCCGCGTTTTGCGGCGGCGGCGATCTGGCGGCGTGGCGCGATTATCTGGCCGCGATGACGGAAGCCGCCGCACGGATGCGGGCGCAGGGCATCGACAGCCGGGGCATCGTCACCGCGATCCGCCATTTCGGCCCGGACCGTGCCCGCGCCAGCGCCATCTGCGCGGCGGAAACGGCGGGGGGCTGGATCGCCGGGTTTGGCATGGGCGGCGATGAAACCATCGGCAAGGCCACCGATTTTGCGTGGTCTTTCGATTGCGCGCGCGAGGCCGGGCTGGGCCTGACCTGCCATGCCGGCGAATGGGGCGGTCCAGACAGCGTCCGGCAGGCGCTGGCATTGGGTTGCACCCGCATCGGTCACGGCGTGCGCGCGGTCGAGGACGCGGCCCTGATGCGCGAACTGGCCGATCGCGGCACCGTGCTGGAGGTTTGCCCGGGTTCGAACATCGCGCTGGGGCTTTACCCGGACTGGCCCGCGCATCCGATTGCGCGTCTGGCCGATGCCGGGGTCAAGGTGACGGTTTCGACCGATGATCCGCCGTTTTTCCACACCAGTCTGCGGCATGAATATGACCGGCTGGCCGATGCCTTTGGCTGGTCAGACCCGGAATTTGCGGAACTGAACCGCATTGCGCTGGACGCCGCTTTCTGCGATGCCGCCAGCCGCGAAACGCTGGCCGCAAGGCTGGCATCGCAGGACACCGCCCCGCAACAGAATGGATAACCTGATGAGCATCCCGCACCTGACCGTCGTGAAACACCCGCTGGTCCAGCACAAGCTGACATTGATGCGGGATAAAAACACATCCACCGGCGATTTCCGCCGCCTGCTGCGCGAAATCAGCCTGCTGCTGGCCTATGAGGTCACGCGCGAGCTGGAGCTGACCACCACCCGTATCGAAACCCCGATCCAGCCGATGGATGCCCCGGTGCTGGAAGGCAAGAAGCTGGCGCTGATCTCGATCCTGCGGGCGGGGAACGGGCTGCTGGATGGCATTCTTGAGCTGATCCCCTCGGCCCGCGTGGGCTTTGTCGGGCTGTATCGCGACCCGCAGACGCTGCAACCGGTTCAGTATTATTCCAAGGTGCCCGCCGATCTGGATGCCCGGATGGTGATCGCGGTCGACCCGATGCTGGCGACGGGCAATTCCTCGGTCGCGGCGCTGGACCTGCTGAAGGAACAGGGCGCGAAAAACCTGCGATTCCTGTGCCTTCTGGCCTCGCCCGAGGGTGTGGAAAGGATGCGTCAGGCGCATCCCGATGTGCCGATCATTACCGCGGCGCTGGACGAAAAACTGGATGATCACGGTTATATCGTGCCGGGTCTGGGCGATGCCGGCGACCGGCTTTTCGGCACGAAATAGGGCGCTGTTAACGGGTTCTTAGGGGGTGATGGGCTAAAACCGGGGCGAATCGATTTTTGTCACGGTCCGACCCATGCTGCGTTTCCTTGCCCTGATCTTTCTGGCCCTGCTGCCTGTTGCTGCATGGTCCGGCCCCGCCGAATCGCCGCCAGCGGATTTCACCGGCATGCAATATATCGACAGCCGGGGATGTGTCTTCCGCCAGCAGGATGGGCAATGGCTGCCCCGACAGGGACCGGGTGGCACGCCTGTCTGTGGCTATCCGCCGACTTTTTCCGCCCCTGACGCGCCCGGTCTGGCCGGGGTGGCGGCACCTACGCCCCCCGCCCCCGGCCCGCGCCGCGATCTGCCCGGTGACCCGCTGCAACGGGTGGCGGCGGCGGTCTATGCCGGGGTTCAGGCCAGCGATCTGGCCGATGCAGGTGTCGTCGGGCAGGGAATGGCGGGCAGCGGCGGGGACAGCCATGGTCATGACGGTTCCGCAGCAGTGCCCGAAACGCCGCCTGCAACCCAGGGGCGCGCGCGCGATCAGGTGACCCGTACGCTGGGCGATGCGATTGCCGCCGATGCACGGCTGCGGTCGCAAATGGCGGCTGAGTTGCGGCCAAATGACAGGCTGTGCGATCTGCTGGGCTATCGTTCGGCGCTTCCGGGGCAGGGTGGGGCGAATACGGCGGGTGGCTATTGCCACGACGATGACGCTGCCGTGCCGGATTGGGCCGCGATGGTCCGGCAGGCGGGTGGCACAACCGTTGCGGATGCAAAGCCGGCTGTGGCCCCCAAGGCAGCAACCGGGCAATCGCCCTCGGCGGATGGGACTGCGCGGGGCGTGCCATCCGGCAGGGCCAGCAATGCCGGTGGGGCGGCTGGCAAGGTCGTCGCGAACGCTGCGCAGGCTGGGGCGGCAAGCCGCGTTGCGGCCCCCGACCGGGGCGTCGTGACGCGGTCGGCGGCGGGTGCGCGGCCAAGCCAGACCGAAATGCCCCAATTGATTCCGGCAGGCACCCGGTATCTCAGCGTTGGCACCGTCCCGGACGATGCGCAGGCGCAGGCTGTGGCCTTGCAACTGGCGCGGCTGGGCTATCCGGTGGCGCGACGACGACAGGATCACGCCGACACGCCCACCCGCTGGCAGATATTGACCGGGCCTTTTGCCGATCGCGAAGCGGTTGTGCGGGCGCTTAACCACCTGCGTTTGTCAGGCTTTCCCGGCACCGCGCCCCCCTGATGGCAGGGCTGGCCGCTGCCCACGCGCTGCGCCACCCTGATGGCAGGGCGGGGGAATTTGCACTGTTTTAGGGCAGGGATGAGGGGTTTGCGGTTGGAAAAAGCCCAGACTGTGCACCATCCGGTATGGCTTGGGCGCCGACAAGGCGGAACAGGTGGGGGCGGCTGCATGAACATCCGTATGGGATGGTCTGTGCAATGCATTTCAACAGGACCGGCCAGTGTTACACGGCTTCTGGTTTGAGCGGCTTGTCAGCCATTGCATCGGCCTGTGGACCATCAAGGGTCATGCCAAATGCGGGATATGCGACAGCAGCAGAATGCTGTCCCTGCGCCGCGTCTGCGGCAACGGAACCGGGCTGACATGGGGGTATGGCAGCACTTTGGGTCAGGGGCGCGCGGGGTCGTGGCAGATCCGCTGCACCGTGTGCCAGACCTTGTCGGAAAACAGCTTGTTGGGCGGCGCATCGCGCAGCGGGTCGGCCTCGATCAGCGCCAGCACGGTTTCGCCGCTGTCATCTATGGCCTGCGCGAATGGGGTGCTGGCAATGCCAAGGCGGGTGAACCGTGCCAGCAGTGGGTCTTCGGGCGGCATCCGGAACGGCTGGGACAGCAATTGTTGGGCATGGCCACGCATGGTTTCTGCGTTGATCTGGCCAACCGCCAGCACGGCTAGCGCGCTGCGCAGCCCGCCATGGCGCAGGGCCGTCTGGGTCGGGACCGGGGGCGGTGTCAGGGTCAGCGCCGACAGCACATATCCCGCCAGAACCTGCGCGTCAGGGTGATCCTCGATCATATTGCGCCCGACCACCACGATATCACCCGGCAGCAGGCTGGCCTGTGGCAGGGCGGCCGGCAGGACGGTCATGCTGGCATTGGGACCGATCAGGTGGCGGGCCAGTTCATTCAGGGCCCGCTGTGCGCCGGGCCGGGTGCAGGCCGGTCCGGTCTGGCTTTGCATATCTGTCACGATGGCCCGACCGATCTGCTGGCGCGCGGCCTCGGGGGCGATGCAGGCGCCGTATCGGATCAACGCGTCGGGCAGCCACAAAGCCGCTGCCGCGGCCATTCCCGCAAGGGCGATCAGCATCAGCGAAAAGCGCAGGCGACCGGGATGCGGCCTGCGGGCGGCGATGGCCTGATGGACGCGTGCAATGGCCTCGACCATCAGCGGATCATCGACTTCCAGAATTTCCTCGCCACTGCTGGTATCGGTGCCGGGCGCGTAAAGCGCCGGCAATCTGTCGCCGTTCAGACGGGTCACGGCGGGCAGCGACCAATGCGTCAGCGGCATTTCCGAGCGCGGATCGCTGAGGATCAGGGTTGCATCGCCAAAGGACACGATCACGTCACGGCGCTTGCGGTCGGGGGCTTCGCGCCAGATCCCTGCGGCTTCAAGCCGGGTGTATTGATCCAACGCCGTCATGACCCTGCCCCGTTCCCCTGCGCCCCGCAGAATAGCGCGCGCTTGCGGGCCGTCAACGCACCACCCGGCCTATTGCGCCTCTGCCACCTCAATGCCTTTTTCGCGGGCAAGATCCTGAACGCGGGTCTGGATTTTCTCGAATGCGCGCACTTCGATCTGGCGAATCCGCTCGCGCGAGACGCCATAGCGGGCGGACAGGTCCTCAAGCGTCAGCGGGTCGTCGCGCAACCGGCGTTCTGTCAGGATGTCCTTTTCGCGATCGTTCAGCACATCCATCGCCGCCGCCAGCATGGCGCGACGGGTGGCAAGCTCGTCCGCCTCGGCGAACTGACCGGCCTGATCTGCGCCCTCATCCTCCAGCCAGTCCTGCCACTGCGCGGTGGAATCGCCATCCGCCGACCCGACCGTCGCGTTCAGCGACGCATCCCCGCCGGACAGGCGGCGGTTCATGTCGATGACCTCTTGCTCGGTCACGTTCAGGTCATGGGCGATCTGGGCGACGTTTTCAGGGCGCAGGTCGCCATCCTCAAGCGCGCCAATGCGCGATTTCGCCTTGCGCAGGTTGAAAAACAGCTTTTTCTGCGCACTGGTCGTGCCCATCTTGACCAGCGACCACGACCGCAGGATGTATTCCTGAATGCTGGCCCTGATCCACCACATCGCATAGGTCGCCAGCCGAAAGCCCTTTTCCGGGTCAAAGCGCTTGACCGCCTGCATCAGCCCGACATTCGCCTCAGATATGACCTCGGCCTGGGGCAGGCCATAGCCGCGATAGCCCATGGCGATCTTGGCCGCCAGCCGCAGGTGGCTGGTGACCAGTTTATGCGCGGCCTCGCTGTCCTGATGGTCGGTCCAGCGCTTGGCCAGCATATATTCCTGTTCGGGTTCCAGCAGCGGAAACTTGCGGATTTCCTGCAAATAGCGGTTCAGCCCCTGTTCCGGGCTGGGCGCGGGAAGATTTTTATAATTCGCCATCGTAACCTCTGCCTTGGCCAATGCGGCCTTTCCCTTAACGCGACAATCCGCCAGCCGTTCCGCGCAGGGCCGTCAGCAGCTGGTCCATGTCATCGGGCAGGGGGCTGTCAAATGCCATGGGCTGGCCGGTCGCGGGATGTGTGAACCCCAGATGCGCGGCGTGCAAGGCCTGACGGGGAAACTGGCTGACCAGCCCGGCCACCGCCCCAAGGGCGCGCGCCGAAGCCCGCCTTGCCCCACCGTAAACCGGATCACCGATCAGGCCAAGGCCGGCATGGGCCATATGCACGCGGATTTGATGGGTGCGCCCGGTTTCCAGCTGGCATTCCACCAGCATCGCGGCGGGCGGGGTGCCAAAGCGTTCCAGCATCCGCGCGCGGGTGACCGCGTGCCGGCCCTTGCCGAAATAGACCGCCTGTTTCTGCCGGTCGGTCGCATGACGCGCCAGCCCCGAGGTGATTTTCAGCACCCCGCCTTCCTCGAAGCTGATGCCCGGCGTGCCGCGCAGGCGCGGGTCGGCGGCGTCGATAATGCCATGCGCCAGCGCCAGATAGCGGCGCTGACTGCTGTGGGCCTCGAACTGGGCGGCAAGGCCCTGATGCGCGTGATCGGTCTTGGCCACCACCAGCAGGCCCGATGTGTCCTTGTCGATGCGATGCACGATGCCGGGGCGGCGTTCCCCGCCAATGCCCGACAGGCTGTCGCCGCAATGATGCAGCAGCGCGTTGACCAGCGTGCCGGCGGGGCTGCCGGGGGCGGGGTGGACGACCATGCCAGCGGGCTTGTCGATGACGATCAGGGCGTCATCCTCGAACACGATGTTCAGGGGAATGTCCTGCGGCGCGGTTTCGGTCGGTTCAGGGGCCGGCATGGCGATGCGGTAAACCTGCCCCGCCGTCACCCGCGCGCGGGCATCGCGGCAGGGGCCGTCGGGGCCAAGGATCGCGCCCTGTGCCAGCAATTTGGCCAGACGCGAGCGTGACAGCCCGGAACCGGCTGGTGCCGCCTCGGCAAGCGCCTTATCAAGACGCTGTGGCGGATCGTCGGGGATGGTGATGAACAGATCGGACATGGGGCAGGATATAACACGGGAAACCGACGCGGACAGCCTGCCACCCGAGGCGCGCTTTCTGCGCCGGCTGGTGACGGGACTGGCCGTGATCATGGGGCTGGGGATGGTGGCGATCACCGCCATCCTGTGGCTGCGACTGTCGGCCCCAGCGGCGGGTGACCTGCCGCCGCTGCCATCCGGCATCAGCCTGCCGCAGGGGCAGGTGCCTGCTGCGGTGACGTTTGCGCGCGGCGGGCTGATCGTCGTCACCGACAGCGGTCTGGTGCTGTTTTACGACAATGACGGCCAGTTGCTGCGCCGGATCGACAGCGGGTCCTAGGGCGCCTCAGGACGCCGTGTCACCTTTGGCATCCAGCGCATCCAGCCGGGCGCGCAGCTCGGCATTTTCGGTGCGGGCCTTGATGGCCATTTCGCGCACGGCCTCGAATTCTTCGCGGGTGACGAAATCACGCTCGGCCAGAAAACGGTCGACCCATGATTTGAAGGCGTTCTCGGCCTCGTCCTTTGCGCCCTGGGCCACGCCCATGGCATTGGTCATCAGCTTGGACATATCGTCGAAAAAGCGGTTCTGGCTGGTCATCTGGCGGCCTTTCACGTTCCGGGTCCGGCGTTATATGGGCTGCGCGGGCGCCGGGTTCAACGCCAAAGCGCAGCAGCGGGTCGCCGCCATACGCGGCGGGCGCGGTTGACAGCGGGGCGTGCTGCGCTAAGCCTGCGGCAAACCAGCCGAGGTGCACATGATCCCCTTTCCCGATATCTCGCCTGAGATCGTCACCATCCCGCTGGGCGGTTTCAGCCTGTCGCTGCGCTGGTATGCCATGGCCTATCTGGTCGGGCTGTTGCTGGGCTGGTGGATCGTGGCGCGGCTGATGCGGCGTGACGCGCTATGGGGTGATCGCGCCCCCACCACCCCCGCAAAGATCGAGGATCTGCTGGTCTGGGTGGTGTTCGGCGTGGTGCTGGGGGGGCGGCTGGGGTTCGTGCTGTTCTATGAGCCGCAATACTATCTGGCCCACCCGGCCGAGATCGTGAAGGTCTGGCAAGGCGGGATGAGCTTTCACGGCGGTTTCGCCGGGGTCATCCTTGCCGCGCTGATCTTTTGCCGCCGCAACGGGGTGGCGCCGCTGCGGCTGGCCGATGCGCTGGCGGTGGCGACGCCGCTGGGGCTGGGGCTGGGGCGGCTGGCCAATTTCATCAATGCCGAATTGTGGGGCCGGCCCACCGACCTGCCGTGGGGGGTGATCTTTCCCGGACTGGCTGCGCAGGACTGTCCCGGCGTGACCGGACCCTGCGCCCGCCATCCCAGCCAGTTATACGAGGCCGGGCTGGAGGGCATTCTGCTGGCGCTGATCCTGTTTGTGCTGGTGCGGATGGGCGGGCTGCGCCGGCCCGGTCTGGCGCTGGGGGTGTTTCTGTCCGGCTATGGCGCGGCGCGGATCTTTGTTGAATTGTTCCGTCAGGCGGATGCGCAATTCATCACCCCCCAAAACCCGTTGGGCCATGTGATTGGCGGGCCGGTCTGGGGCCTGTCGATGGGACAGGTGCTGTCGCTGCCGATGCTGCTGGTCGGTCTGGGGCTGGTGGTGCTGGCATTGTCGCGCCCGGCGCGCGGGGCGGCATGACCGCGCTGGCGGAACTGATCGCGGCGCGCATCCGCCTGCATGGGCCGATGCCGCTGTCGGATTACATGCAGCTTTGCCTGCTGCATCCCGATCACGGCTATTACGCCACCCGCGACCCGTTCGGGCGTGCCGGCGATTTCATCACCGCCCCCGAAATCAGCCAGATGTTTGGCGAACTGGTCGGTCTGGCGCTGGCGCAAAGCTGGCTGGATCAGGGCAGCCCAAGCGGCGTGACGCTGGCCGAGGTCGGGCCGGGGCGGGGCACGCTGATGGCCGATATGCAGCGCGTGATGCGCCGTGTTCCGGGGCTGACGCAGGCCGCCGGGACCGTGCTGGTCGAGGCATCGGGCCATCTGCGCGGGGTGCAGGCGCGGGCGGTGCCACAGGCCCGGCATGTCGGTGATTGCGCCGATCTGCCGCAGGCGCCGTTGTTTCTGGTGGCGAATGAATTTTTCGACGCCCTGCCGATCCGGCAATATCAGCGGGTCGAGGGCGGTTGGGCCGAACGCATGGTCACGCTGCGCGACGGGGCGCTGGCGCTGGCGCTGGGTCCGGCGCTGGACCTGCCGCGCGCCGGTGCCATTGGCGACGTGTTCGAGGATTGCCCCGCCCTGCCCGGAATTGTCGACCAGATCGCGGGGCGCATTGCCCGCCATGGCGGGGCCGCGATCGTGATTGATTACGGCAATTGGGACGGGCAGGGCGACACGTTTCAGGCCCTGCGCCAGCACCGCCCCGAGGACCCGCTGGCCCATCCCGGCATGGCCGATCTGACCGCGCATGTCGATTTTGCCGCCATCGCGGCGGCGGCGCTGCGGGCCGGGGCGGTGGCATCGCAGATGGTGACGCAGGGGGCGTGGCTGCTGTCGCTTGGCGCCGCGCACCGGGCCGAGGCGCTGGCGCGGGCCGGGGATGCGGGGGCCGCTGCGGCGTTGAAACGGTTGACCGATGCGCAGGAAATGGGCCAGCTGTTCAAAGCGGTTGCCATCTGGCCCAAAGGGGCGCCGCCGGTGCCGGGTTTTGTCGCGGCGCAGCCGGGCGACCGGGGCCAGCCACGTCAAAACGTGCTGTCGCAAGACGGAAAGGACTGAATGCAGGTGATGCTGGAGATCCTGACCCATCCGCTGCTGGACGATGTCCGGCACGGATTTTTCACCCGCAAGGGCGGGGTGTCGTCGGGCGTGTATGGCGGTCTGAATTGTGGTCGCGGATCGGCCGATCAGGCCGCGGCGGTGGCGGCGAACCGTGACCGCGTCGCTGCTGCGATGGGCGTGCCGCCCGCGCGGCTGGCCGGTGTGCATCAGGTGCATTCGCCCACCGTCGTGACCCTGCGCAGCCCCGCCGAGGTCGAGGCCGCGCGCATGTTGCAGGCCGATGCGCTGGTGACCGATCAGCCCGGCATCGCGCTGTCGGTGCTGACCGCCGATTGCCAGCCGGTGCTGTTGGCCGCCGCCGCTGCCGGGGTGATCGGGGCGGCCCATGCCGGTTGGCGCGGGGCGGCGGATGGTATTCTGGGGGCCACGGTCGCGGCCATGCAGGCGCTTGGCGCGCGCGACATTCGCGCGGTGATCGGGCCATGCATCAGCCAGCGCGCCTATGAGGTGGACCATGATTTCATGGAACGCTTTACCGATGACGACCGCGACAATGCCCGCTTTTTCGCGGGCGGCGCCGGGGGCAAGCCGATGTTCGACCTGCCGTCCTTTGGATTGGCGCAGTTGCGCGCGGCGGGGGTGCAGGCGGAATGGTGCCGTCACTGCACCTATTCCGACCCGGATCGTTTCTTCAGCTATCGCCGCGCGACCCATCTGGGCCAGCCGGATTACGGTCGCCTGATTTCCGCGATTGCCCTGTAATCCGCGATTGGCCTGTCGCCACCGCGCCACCCGCCGCCACAGCCTGATCCCGAATCGCACAGCATTTCCCCAGCCAGACACCGCTTCTGGCCGGGTTTACAGCTAAATTCCCAAGATTTCGTTAAGCCGCGCCGGTTTCCGTCAGCCGCTGTTCCAGCACCTCGAACGGCACGCCGGGCTGGTCCTTGGCACAGCGGATCACCAGACTGGTCTTGACGCTGGCGACATTCGGGGCCGAGGTCAGATGTCCGGTCAGGAATGCCTGAAACGTCGACAGGTCCGGCGAGACGCATTTCAGGATAAAGTCGATCTCGCCGTTCAGCATGTGGCATTCGCGCACCAGCGGCCAGTCGCGGGCGCGGGTTTCAAAGGCGGTCAGGTCGGCCTCGGACTGGCTGTTGAGGCGGACCATCGCGAAAACCTGCACCTCGAACCCCAGTTCGCGGGGGTCGACATCGGCGTGATAACCGCGGATAAAGCCGCTTTCCTCAAGCGCGCGGACGCGCCGCAGGCAGGGCGGGGCCGAAATGCCGACCCGGCGCGCCAGTTCGACATTGGTCATGCGGCCATCGGCCTGAAGTTCCGCCAATATCTTGCGGTCGATATCGTCCAGTCGTGCCACGTGCAAACCTGTGATCGCTAAATCTTATCGGAAACTATCGCGGCGCCGGGGATTGCGCAATATTATTTCTGAACATTGCCGCCATTGCGATGCCCCGCCCAAGTGATTAGCTAGGCCCCGCACAGTCATGAGGTCCTTTATGTCCGAAAGCAAACACACCCGCGTCCTGATCGTCGGGTCCGGTCCGGCGGGGTATACCGCGGCGATCTATGCCTCGCGCGCGATGTTGCAGCCGGTGCTGGTGCAGGGGATGCAGCCGGGCGGCCAGTTGACCATCACCACCGAGGTCGAGAACTGGCCCGGCGATACCGAGGTGCAGGGACCCGAGCTTATGACCCGGATGGAAGCCCATGCCCGCGCCATGGGGGCCGAAATTGTGACCGATCTGGTGACCGATCTGAACCTGTCCGTGCGGCCTTTCGTCGCGACCTGTGACAGCGGCGCGCGCATCACCGCCGATGCGGTCATTCTGGCCACCGGCGCGCAGGCGCGCTGGCTGGGTCTGCCGTCCGAGGAAAAATTCAAGGGCTTCGGCGTCAGCGCCTGTGCCACCTGCGACGGTTTCTTTTATCGCAACAAGCCGGTGGTCGTTGTCGGCGGCGGCAACACCGCCGTGGAAGAGGCGCTGTTTCTGACCAATTTCGCCAGCTCGGTCACGCTGGTGCATCGCCGCGACAGCCTGCGGGCGGAAAAGATCCTGCAAGACCGGCTGATGCGCAATGAAAAGGTGACGGTCATCTGGGACCATGCGATCGACGAGATTCTGGGTGATGAAAACCCGCTGGGTGTCACCGGCGTGCGGCTGAAATCGACCAGGGATGGCAGCACCCGGCAGGTCGCGGCAGATGGGGTGTTTATCGCCATCGGTCACGCCCCGGCCAGCGAATTGGTCAAGGACCAGTTGGAACTGCATAATGGTGGCTATGTCAGGGTTCAGCCCGGCAGCACCCGCACCAGCATCGAGGGCGTGTTCGCGGCGGGCGATCTGACCGACCATGTCTATCGTCAGGCGGTGACCAGTGCCGGGATGGGCTGTATGGCGGCACTGGATGCCGAACACTGGCTGGCCGCGCAGGAAAGCTGACAGGCCGGCGAGAATCGCCTGTGCCTGATGGGGGCGGGGCAGATCGTGAAAACCAGCGGAAAAGGGGCGCCGCAGCGCCCCTCTGTTATTGTGTCGGCGCGGCGCGGTGTTAACGACGGTGCCGCGAGCGTTCCCGCGCCGGCAGGTCACCGGCATGTTCGAACGCGCCTGACGGCGCCTTTTTGCGCGCCGTGTCGGCCATGCCCTGTTTGCCTTGGCTGGCATCGGGGTCGTTGGGGTGCAGGGCCTCGCCGGTTTCGGCCATGGTTTCGCGGCTGTCACCGGCCTCGGCCTGCGCCTTGAGGTCGGCGGCCTTGCGGGCCAGTTCGGCCTGTGTCTTGTCTCTTGCGGTCATCATGTAATCCTTTGTCTTGGCTGGGTGTGCGGGCAGGTCGGACGTCAGGCGCGGGCGTCACGTTCCGCCACCGCGCGTTGCAGTGCCTCGGCCAACAGCGCCGCCTTGTCCTGCGTGCCCTCGTTCCCGCCAGCCGGGACGATGCCGGATGGGTCGGCCTTGCCGCGGGCCTCGCGCGCCTGACGGTCGCCAATGTCGCGGGCGCGGTCGCGGCGGTCGCGCAGACGCCGGATCAGGTCGGACAGGTCGGCCGGAGCGGCCTGTTTCAGCGCCTCGGGCCGGGCGGCCAGCACCAGTTCCTGTTCATCCTGCGACAGGGCACGTTTTTCGGTGGGGGTCAGTTCGGTCATCGGGGCCTTCCTTCCATGGGTCTGGCAAACCAACCCCGGATCGCGGCAGGGGTTCCGCATGTCCGGCCCGCCCCCGTCCGTGGCGGGGCGAAGAAACCTGCTGTGAAATCGCGGAAAACGGTTCGTTTGTTGCATCAGCCATCCGCGATAAAGCAAATCCCTGCCGAATTAAGGAGGTTGGGCAGAACGCGGTTGTCAGCCGGTGGGCGGGGGGGTAAGGCCAGCCACAGTGGCGTTTGTGACGCCCGTTTTCGCTTTTTGACCCACTGTCCCGGTGACCGATATGCAGCAACCCAATCACGCCCCCCTCCCCGAGCTTTATGTCGCGCCCGAGGCCGCAGCCGGCCTTAAGGATGCGGCTGGCGATATGCCGTCCTGGGATCTGACCCCGCGCCAGCTTTGCGATCTGGAACTGTTGATGAATGGCGGGTTTTATCCGCTGAAAGGCTTTCTGACCGAGGCCGATTACAATGGCGTCGTCAACGATATGCGGCTGGCCGACGGGTCGCTGTGGCCGATGCCGATCACGCTGGACGTGTCGGAAAAATTCGCCGAAGGGCTGGAACCCGGCACCGATATCGCACTGCGCGATCAGGAAGGCGTTATTCTGGCCATCCTGTCGGTGACCGATAAATGGGTTCCGAACAAAGCGGTCGAGGCTGAAAAGGTCTTTGGTGCCGACGATCTGGCGCATCCGGCGGTGAATTACCTGCATAATGTTGCGGGGCCGGTCTATCTGGGTGGTCCGGTCAAGGGGGTGCAGGCGCCGACGCATTACGATTTCCGCGGTCGCCGGGATACGCCCAATGAATTGCGCGCGCAGTTTCGCAAACTGGGCTGGCGCAAGGTCGTGGCCTTCCAGACCCGCAACCCGTTGCACCGGGCGCATCAGGAACTGACCTTCCGCGCCGCGCGCGAGGCGCAGGCCAACCTGCTGATCCACCCGGTCGTGGGCATGACCAAGCCAGGCGATGTCGACCATTTCACCCGCGTGCGCTGTTACGAGGCGGTGCTGGACAAATACCCGCAGGCCACCACCACGCTGTCGCTGCTGAACCTGGCGATGCGCATGGCCGGCCCGCGCGAGGCGGTCTGGCACGGGCTGATCCGGCGCAACCATGGCGTGACGCATTTCATCGTGGGCCGCGACCATGCCGGCCCCGGCAAGAACAGCGCCGGTCAGGATTTCTATGGTCCCTATGACGCGCAAGAGCTGTTCAAACAGCATCAGGATGAAATCGGCGTCGAGATGGTCGATTTCAAACACATGGTCTATGTGCAGGAAAAAGCGCAATATTACCCCGTGAACGAGGTCCCCGAGGGCGGCACCGTGCTGGATATTTCCGGCACCGAACTGCGCCGCCGCCTGCGCGAGGGGCTGGATATTCCCGAATGGTTCAGCTTCCCCGAGGTGGTGCAACAGCTGCGCCGCACCTCGCCGCCGCGCGCGCGTCAGGGGTTCACCGTGTTCTTCACCGGTCTGTCGGGCAGCGGCAAATCGACCATTGCCAACGCGCTGATGGTCAAGCTGATGGAAATGGGCGGGCGTCCGGTGACGCTGCTGGACGGGGATGTGGTGCGTAAACACCTGTCGTCTGAACTGGGGTTCAGCAAGGAACACCGTGACATCAATATCAAGCGTATCGGCTATGTCGCGTCGGAAATCACCAAGAATGGCGGCATTGCCATCTGTGCCCCGATCGCGCCCTATACCGCCACCCGCCGCGCCGTGCGCGAGATGATCGAGGCCTATGGCGCCTTTGTCGAGGTCCATGTCGCCACCAGCCTTGAGGAATGTGAACGGCGCGACCGCAAGGGCCTGTACAAGCTGGCGCGCGAGGGCAAGATCAAGGAATTCACCGGTATTTCCGACCCTTACGAGGAACCGCAGTCCCCGGAACTGCGCGTCCAGACCGAGGATACCGATGTCGATAACTGCGCCCATCAGGTGCTGCTGAAGCTGGAGGCCATGGGCCTGATCGGCCTGTCCTGACCGCCGCCTGTCTGATCGGTGATCAACACTCAACGCCCCGACCGAAAGGCCGGGGCGTTTGCGTTGGTGCGGATCTGGTGGCCAAGGTGTTGCGCGGCGGGTGCGTCAGGCCGCACGCGCGCGCTGTCTGGCTGTCGTGCGACCGCGTGCCAGTCACGCGGCGGGTTTCGGGTCAGTGCACGCTGACCGGCGCAAGGTCATTCTGCCGCGCCAGCACAAAGGCCATGCTGCGGTCGCGCACCAGTGCCAGCCTTTCGCCATCGGCGTCGTGAACGGCATATAACCCGTCCAGCCCCGGTGCCTGCTGGCGGACCTCGTCCGGCAGGGCGGTGATGGGCACGCGGCGGATATAGACCGTGTGCTGGCCGTCATCCTTGAAATCGAATTTCGTGTTCATGCTGATCCCCTTTACTTGCGGCTGATCGGTATCGTCTGGACGACCTGTTCCGGCACATGGCGGCGCAGGTCGACATTCAGCAGCCCGTTTTCCATGCTGGCGCCAATGACCTCGACCCCGTCGGCCAGCACGAAACTGCGCTGAAAGGCCCGCGCGGCGATGCCGCGATGCAGGAAGACGCGGTCATCCGACAGGGCGGGCTGGCGACCGCGAATCACCAGCTGGCGATCCTCGAGCGTCAGGGACAGATCGTCATCGGCAAACCCCGCCACGGCCAGCGTGATGCGAAAGCCGTCCGGCGCGATATGTTCGATATTATAGGGCGGATAGCCCTCGGCACCCTTGGCGGCGCGTTCCACGGCGCGTTCGATCTGGTCAAAGCCCAGCAACAGCGGATGCGTGGTCAGGCTGATCTTGGTCATTGGCGGTCCTTACAGGTCAAGCGACTGCGTTTCGCCGGTCCCTGATGCGGCAACCGACAGGTCAGATATGTGATCCGCGTCGCGCCGCTGCAAGGGGTGCAAGTTTTTGTTAACAGGGCAAAGCAGCCGGGCTATAAGCAGGCCGAACCAGTCAGAGCCGCCGCCATGAATGCCAGCCACGAAATGTCGCATGATGAAATCAGCCGCGCCCGGCTGGCGCTGTTACGGCGCGAACATCGCGACCTTGACGAGGCAATCGCCGCGCTGGCCGGGCAGGCGCTGACCCAGTCGCTGACCCTGCAACGGCTGAAAAAGCAAAAGCTGGCGCTGAAGGACCGCATCGCCCGGCTGGAAGACGAACTGACGCCCGACATTATCGCCTGAGACCGCGCCGACCGGTCACGGCAAGGCCGGAACGCCAGGACCAAGACCCGAAAGGGGGCCTTTATGGATTTGCCCGAAACCGCAGCGCCCGTTGGCATCATCATGGGCAGCCAGTCCGACTGGCCCACCATGCGCGAAGCGGCCGAGATTCTGGACCGGCTGGACATCGCGTATGAGAGATGGATCGTCAGCGCCCATCGCACCCCCGACCGGCTGTGGGATTACGGCAAACAGGCGGTGGGTCGCGGCTTGCAGGTGATCATCGCCGGGGCCGGTGGGGCGGCGCATCTGCCGGGGATGATGGCCTCGAAAACGCGGGTGCCGGTGATCGGCGTGCCGATCCAGACCCGCGCCCTGTCGGGTGTTGACAGCCTGTATTCGATCTTGCAGATGCCGCGCGGCTTTCCGGTTGCCACCATGGCCATCGGCGCGGCGGGGGCGGCCAATGCCGGGTTGATGGCGGCGGGTATTCTGGCGCTGCGCGATGCCGACATTGCCGCGCGGCTGGATCAGTGGCGGGCGGCGCTGTCGGCCTCGATCCCGGAGGTGCCGCAAGATGACTAAGCCATTACCGCAGGGCGCAACCATCGGCATCATGGGCGGCGGTCAGCTGGGGCGGATGCTGTCGGTCGCGGCCAGCCGCCTTGGGTATCGCTGTCACGTCTATGACCCGGCGCCCGGTTGCCCCGCCAGCCATGTCGCCGCGCATTGCACCACCGCCAGCTACGAGGATGCGGGCGCATTGCGCGCCTTTGCGGAATCGGTGGATGTGATCACATACGAGTTCGAGAATATTCCCACCCACGCGCTGAACCTGCTGGAATCGCTGCGCCCGATCCGGCCCAACCGCCGCGCGCTGGAGGTGTCGCAGGACCGGCTGGCCGAAAAGGATTTCCTGACCGGGCTGGGGCTGCGCACCGCGCCTTACAGCGCGGTTGACGGGGCTGACGATCTGGCCGCCGCGCTGGCGGCGCAGGGGCGCGGCATTCTGAAAACCCGGCGCATGGGCTATGACGGCAAGGGCCAGTTGCGGCTGGCGCCGGGGGATGATGCGGCGGCGGCATGGGCGCAGGTCAATGCGGCCTCGGTGCTGGAAGGCTGGGTCGATTTCAGCGCCGAAATCAGCGTGATTGTCGCGCGCGGCGGTGACGGGCAGGTCGCGGCCTATGACCCCGGTCTGAATGTCCACAAAAACGGCATTCTGGACAGCACCACCGTGCCTTGCGGCCTGCCTGCGCGGGTGCTGACCGATGCGGTTCTGATCGCCGGGCGCATTGTCAACGCGCTGGATTATATCGGCGTCATGGGGGTCGAGCTGTTCGTGACCCCCGCCGGGCTGGTGGTGAACGAGATCGCGCCAAGGGTGCATAATTCCGGCCACTGGACGCAGGCCGGATGCGCGGTCGATCAGTTCGAACAGCATATCCGAGCCGTTGCCGGGCTGCCTTTGGGCGATGGGTCGCGCTGCCTTGATGTGGTGATGGAAAACCTGATCGGGGACGATATGGGCCGCGTGCCAGCCCTGATGGCCGAGGCCGGCGTTCAGGTGCATCTGTATGGCAAGGCCGAGGCGCGCGCCGGGCGCAAAATGGGGCATATCAACCGCGTCCGCCCCTGCGGTTGAGGGGCCGCCGGGTATTTGGGCAACGAAGAAGCGACCGGGTGGGTGTCAGGGGCGGCAGGTCAGGCGGCCTGCATTCTGGCCACCCGCCGGTCCATGACTTGGCGCCACAGCGGCGGGATCAGCGCGATTGCCGCCATCACCGGCAGCGAATAGGGCAGGATCGGGCGCGGGTTTTCCTGCCGCGCCAGCCGCAGCGCCGGATAGGGGCGCGTTGGGTGGGCGTGGTGGTCGGAATGGCGCGGCGCGTTGACCATCATCAGCGAGGACAGCGGGTGTTTCGCGTCCCAGCTGTGGCGTGGCCCCACCGGTTCGGGGCGGTTGCCCCGGATGCGGCGGCGCAGGCCGTAATGCTGGACATAGTCGGACAGCAGCAGCTGCATCTGCGCGTAAAGGCACAGTCCCAGATAGCGCAGCAGCCCCGGCAGGCCCCAGATCAGCGCGACCGTTGCAACACAGGCCAGCGCCCCGCCGACCCACCAGACATAGGGGTTCAGGCGCGCGCTTTGGGCGCTGCGGCGGCGTTCGGCCAGCAGCCCGGCGCGGAACGACCCCAGCCACGCGCGCGGGAAGAAATGCCAGAAGCTTTCCCCCAGCCGGGCGCTGTTGGGGTCGTCTGCGGTGGCGACATGGACGTGGTGGACCAGCCGGTGGGCGCTGACATGGTGGCCGAACAGCAGGCTGACATAGACCGCCGCGCCAAGCCGGAACAGGCTGCGGCGGCTGCGGTGGATCAGCTCATGCGCGTTGGCGTTCGAGACCTGCCCCATGAACATGCCCGCGCCAAGGAAAAGGGCGATTTTTTCGGGCTGGCCCAGGGCACTGTCATTCAGAGCGATCAGGGTTGTGGCCAGCAGCACGAAATGCGCCATGGCCAGCAACACCGACAACCCGTCGGCCAGTGGAAAATCCTGATCCTGCGCATCGGGAAAGCCGCGTGCGATCAGCGTATCCGCCGCCTGACTGGCCCCGGCGATCCAGATCAGCCCGGCCCAAAGCGGCCAGCCCGCGCTTGCCGCCCCCGCGATTAGCAAAACCGCAGGCAGCAGGGCAAAAACCGCAAAGGCACCGACGCCCGGTGCGTGGCGAAACAGCCTGTCCATATCCCGCTTATAGGTCCGGGCCGTGCGGCGCGAAAGGGCACAGAAAGCAGGGCGTGGGCCTTTTCCTTGGGCCTAGGGTGGCTTAGGGTCCGGGCAGGTAATTACGGGGTGGCGCGATGTCGTTCTTTTCCAAGCTGAAACAGCGTTTGACGCGGTCCTCGTCAAAGATCGGATCGGGGCTGGATGACATTGTGGCCGGGGGCGATGCGCCCGCGCGCGATGATCTGCCGCCGGTGCCGCAGCCCGATCAGGGGCTGACCCCGCCGCCCGCGCCCGCGCAGGCCCCCGCCCCGGTGCATCTGCCCGAGGCCCCGCAGGCCGCGCCCGCGCCGGAACCGGCGCCGCGTCCGGGGATGCTGGGGCGGCTGTTCGGGCGCGACACCGCATCCGAGCCGCGCCGAGAGCTGGATGACGAGATGCTGGAACAGCTTGAGGATATGCTGGTTCAGGCCGATATGGGCGTCGATACCGCGCTGCGGGTGACCGCCAATATCGCCGAGGGGCGGATGGGCAGGCGTATTTCGGCCACGGAGCTGAAACAGGCGCTGGCCGATGAAATCACGCGCATCATGACCCCGGTCGCGCGGCCCCTGCCGATTTACCCCAAGACCCCGCAGGTGGTGCTGGTCGTGGGGGTCAATGGATCGGGCAAGACGACGACGATCGGCAAGCTGGCCAGCCAGTTCAAGGCTGCGGGCAAGAAGGTGGTGATCGCCGCTGGCGACACGTTCCGCGCCGCGGCGGTGGAACAGTTGCAGGTCTGGGGCCAGCGCGCCGGGGTGCCGGTAATGACCGCCCCCGAGGGCAGCGACCCCGCCAGTCTGGCCTTTGACGCGATGACACGGGCCGAGGCCGAGGGGGCGGATCTGCTGATGATCGACACAGCCGGGCGGCTGCAAAACCGCGCCGACCTGATGGAAGAACTGGCCAAGATCGTCCGGGTGATCCGCAAGAAAGACGCGCAGGCACCGCATAACACCCTGCTGGTGCTGGATGCGACCACCGGCCAGAACGCGATCAGTCAGGTCGAGACCTTTCGCAAGCTGGCCGATGTGTCAGGTCTGGTGATGACCAAGCTGGACGGCACCGCGCGCGGCGGGGTGCTGGTGGCGCTGGCGGACAGGTTCGGCCTGCCGATCCACGCCATCGGCGTGGGCGAACAGATCGACGATCTGGATGTTTTTGATGCCGGCGAATTCGCCCGCGCATTGGTGGGTCTGGACGGATAAGCGCCCCGTCAACACCCTGTGCGGGCCCCGGCCCGTTGCGGGGCCGGGCGGCGGGGCGGGCACCGGGATGTGCCGGGGCGGGGGCTGGTGTCAGCGGCGCAGGCTCATCCGGGTCAGGGTGCCGTCTTTCAGCACCAGCTGGTGCCAGATCGCCGCTGCGGCATGGATCAGCGCCACGACCAGCAACAGGGTAAAGAGCACCTTGTGCGCCTCGCCAGCCGTTTCGCTGGCCAGAAACCACGCCGCCGCGCCGCTGGCGGGAACCAGCGCCAGCAGCAGATACAGCGCCGCGTGACCCAGCCGTGCGGCGGTCATCATCCAGACCGGCGCGACCACGGGCGCCGGTGCGCCATGGGTGCGGCGCAGCACCAGCCGCGCCAGCAACAAAGCCAGAACCAGCGCACCGGCCACCGCATGGGGCGTCAGATAGGGCGGGGCACCGGTTTCCAGCCGCTGATCGAACAGCTTGGCCATCGGTTCGCCGGTCAGCCAGTTGAAAATCACCAGCAGCACGACCAGCCAGTGAATGGCGATCTGGGGCATGGAATAACGGGTGGGCGCGGTTGTGGACATCATGTGCCTTTCTGGCTGGACATGCGCGGCATGTCGGGCTGGGAAACACATTCCAGTTAGGTGATGTAAGTCGGCGCCGTCAAGCCTGTGCGGTGTCGCAGCCAAGCAGCTGCGCAAAGCCCGCAACCTGCGCCTGATCGCCCGCCGCGCCCGAGGCAAACAGCGTTGCCTGACTGGGCAGGATCAGCGCGTCGTCAAGAATACGCAGGTGATTGGCGCGCAGCGTCTCGCCAGAAGAGGTGATGTCGGCAATCGCCTCGGCGGTCAGGTTGGCGACGGTGCCTTCGGTCGCGCCCTGACTGTCGACCAACTGGTAATCCGCGACCTCATGCGCGGACAGGAAGGCGCGGACCAGCCGGTGGTATTTGGTGGCGATGCGCAGGCGAAAGCCATGCGTGGCGCGGAAATCGCGGGCGATGGCGGCGAAATCGTCAAGGTTGCGACAGTCGCGCCAGCAGGCGGGCACGGCCAGAATCAGGTCGGCATGGCCAAAGCCCATCGGCGTCAGTTCGGTGACCAGCGACCGCCAGCCCGCCAGCTTTTCGCGCACCAGATCGGTGCCGGTCACACCCAGATGAATGCGCCCGGCGGCCAGTTCGCGCGGGATCTCTCCGGCTGACAGCAGCACCAGTTGCACGCCCTCGGCGCCCTCGACCCGTCCGGCATATTCGCGGTCGGACCCGGCGCGCGACAGGCGCACACCGCGATCGGCAAACCAGTCGAAGGTCTGTTCCATCAGCCGGCCCTTGGACGGCACCCCCAGCTTGATCATGCCGCCCCCTCCAGTTCCGCCAGCAGGCCGGGGCGGATGATGCCGCCCACCGCCGGAATGGCGCGACCGCCCCCCAGCACCGCCGTCAGCGCGTCATAACGCCCGCCGCTGGCCACTGGCGGCCAGTCCGGGCGGTCCGTGGCGCTGAAGGTAAAGGTCATGCCGTCGTAATATTCCATATTGTGCCGCCCGTGGCTGGCGTCAAAGCGGATGCGTGCGGGGTCGATGCCCTGGCCCGCAATCGCGTCCAGCCGCGCCGCCAGCCGGTCCACGGCGGGGGCCAGCGCGGTGATGCCCGCTGTCAGCTCGCGCAGCCGGGCCAGCGCCTGCGGGGCCGGGGCGTCGATGGCGAAAAGTTGTTGCAGCCGGGTGGCCCAGGCGGCATCCAGCGGCGGCTGGTCGTGGTCGTCTTGCAGCCGGTTGATGCGGGCCTGCATCTCGTCCCGGCTGCGCAGGCCGGTCCATGGCGCGCTGCTGTCGGCCAGCGGCGCGGCGGCGGTCGCGTCGGACCAGCGCGCCAGCAGGGCGGCAAAGCGCCGGGGCCGCCAGATATGGTGCAGCAGGGCGTCGCGGCGCTGATCGGACAGCGGCAGCGCGCGCACCGCATCCATCAGCAGGCCCATATCGCCCATCACCGGCACCAGCCGATAGGGGGCCAGCAGGCGCCAGAACAGCGCGAACAGTTCCGCATCCGCCGCCGGATCGCGCGAGAACAGCTCGAACCCCGCTTGCAGATATTCGTTGTCACGCGGGTTTTCGGGCAGGGTGTCTTCGTGGTCCTGCTTGCGAAACACCTCGCCAAGGTAACAATAGCGCGCCGGTTCTGCCCCGCCCGCCATGTGCATCTGAACCACCGGGACGGTAAAGTCGGGGCGCAGCATCACCTCGCCGCGCAGCGGGTCGGCGGTGACATAGGCGCGGGCGCGGATATCTTCGCCATACAGGTCCAGCAGCATGTCCGAGGGCAGCAGAATGTCAGGCTGCAATTCCTGCGCCCCGGCCTGACGAAAGGCCGACAGCAGGCGCTGGCCAATGGCTTGCTTGGCGGCTTTGGCGATCATGCCGCGCCCCCGTCCGGGCGGTGACGGGCGATCATGGCGCGGGTGGCGGCGACCAGATCGGCCAGCGCGACCTCGGTCTGGGCGGGCTGGGATTTCCATTCCTCAAGCGTGGCCTCTTGCGCCAGCTTTGCGCCAAGGATCAGGTCTTTCAGTTGCACGACGCCGCGCGCGGCCTCGTCCGCGCCCTGGATGACGGCCACGGGGGCGGCGCGTTTATCGGCGTATTTCAACTGGTTGCCGAAATTCTTTGGATTCCCGAGATAGACCTCGGCGCGGATGCCCGCGTCGCGCAGGGTGGCGGCGATCAGCTGGTAATCGCCCATGCGGTCGCGGTCCATGACCGTCACCACCACCGGGCCGGTGGTGTCGGCCCCGGCGCGGCCCTTGGCCCGCAGCGCCGCCAGCAGCCGGTCAACCCCGATGCTGACCCCGGTCGCGGGCACCTGCTGGCCGGTAAAGCGCTTGACCAGATCGTCGTAACGCCCGCCGCCCGCGACGCTGCCGAACTGGCGCTTGCGGCCCTTTTCGTCAAGGATTTCAAAGGTCAGTTCGGCCTCGAAAACCGGGCCGGTGTAATAGCCAAGCCCGCGCACCACGGATGGGTCGATGACCACCCGGTCCGCCCCCAGCCCCAGCGCCGCCAGCGTGTCCGCGATCTGTGCCAGTTCGTCCACGCCTTCAGCCCCGGCGGTCGACGTGCCCACGGCGGCGCGCAGATTGGCCAGCGTTTCAGTGTTGTCGTCCCCGCGCGAGGTCAGGAAGGCCAGCACCGGCGCCGCCTGTTCGTCGCGCAGTCCCACGCCGTCGATAAACGCCCCCGAGGCATCCTTGCGCCCGGTGGTCAGCAATTCGCGCACACCGTCCGGGCCGACCTTGTCGAACTTGTCGATGGTGCGCATCACATCGGCGGCCTGATCGGCATCGCTGACGCCCATCGCCTCGATCACGCCATTCAGCACCTTGCGGTTATTGACCCGCACCACATAGTCGCCACGGGGAATGCCCGCGGCCTCCAGCGCGTCGGCCAGCATGGCGATGATTTCAGCGTCAGCGGCAACGGTCGCGGCCCCGACCGTGTCGGCATCGCATTGATAAAACTGACGAAACCGTCCCGGCCCCGGCTTTTCATTGCGCCAGACCGGTCCCATCGCATAGCGGCGATAGGGCGAGGGCAGGTCATTGCGAAACTGCGCTGCGACCCGCGCCAGCGGCGCCGTCAGGTCATAGCGCAGCGCCAGCCAGTCCCCCGCACCCCCGCCCGGCACCTCGGCCTCTTGCCAGGCGAAAACACCGGCATTGGGGCGGTCGACATCGGGCAGGAATTTGCCAAGCGATTCAACCGTTTCCACCGCACTGGTTTCCAGCGGGTCAAAGCCATGCCGGTGATACACCGCCGCGATGCGGTCCAGCATCGCCTTGCGTTCGGTCACGTCAGCGCCGAAATAGTCGCGGAAACCCTTGGGCGTTTCGGCCTTGGGGCGGCGGGTCTTGGTCTTGTCCTTGGACATGGCTTGGCCTTTGCTGAACTTGGGCTTGGCTTAACGGAAGGCAGCATGATGGACAAGCGTTTGAACCGGCTTGAGGAACACGTGGCCGAGCTGTTGCGCGTCGTGGACGAATTGTCCGCCTTGGTGGCCCGGCAGGATGCCGAGGTCAGCCGCCTGTCGCGGCGTGTCGGCCTGTTGATGGAACGCGAGGCCGAGCGCGAGGCCGATGCCGGCAACACCATCCCGCTGGCCGATCAGCGCCCGCCGCATTACTGAGGCGCCCCCCAAACAGCCGCGCAAGACCCGCGCGGGCGTTGGGCAGGGCAGGGCGGCAGCCGCCCGGTCAGTCATCCCCCGTCAGGCCCCCCCGGTCAGCCCATCTTGCAGGTTATTTCAGCGCCGGTCCCAGCCGGGTCGCGCGCGGGCCTTCGGGTTTGGACGCGTCAGGCCTTGCGGCGTCCGTTTGCGTGGTTTCGGGTTGTCTGGCGGGGGGCTGCGCGGTTGTCGCCGCGCTGTCGCTGGGCGTCAGCGGCGCGGGGGCGGACGCCGTGGCCGGGCCAGAGGCCGGGGCGGCCAGCGGGGGCCTTGCGGGGAAATCGGCCTCGGGCGGGCGACGCGGGCTGTCCTCGGGCGGGGTGGCGGTGGCGGTGGCCTCGACCGGGCTGCGCTCGATCTGGGGAAGGGGCGCCGCGGCGGCCAGCGGGCGGCGGAACACCAGCACATTGTGATAGGTGATGGCCCGTCCGGTCAGGCCGTGGCGTTCCTCGGTCGGCAGGGTCTCGGCCCGCAGATAGTCCCAGCCCTCGGCGGCCATATCGTTGATCGCGGTGGCCAGCGCGGCGGCAAAACGTTCGGCCGGGGATTTCGCCCCCCGGATCTTTTCACCACGGCTGGGGGCGGGGATCACGGTGTATTCAAAGCGGTTCACGCGGGGCCTCCCTCAAGATTGGCTGTGCTGTGGTGATAGCGGATCGCCGCCGCCGCAGCCAGAGCCACCCGCGACGTTCTGGCGCTGTCACGGGACTGTGTTTGCTGTTATAATCATGTTTGTGAATGTTTGTTGGAAGGAAAGCCCATGAAATCGCTTTTGCTGGCCGGGGCGATCGCCCTGTCACCGCTTGCCGCGCTGGCCCAACAGCCTGCGGCGGCCGCCGATACCGGGTTGTCACAGCCGGTGATCGCCCTGACCGGGGCGCTGGCCAAGAACGCCGATGCGCTGGCGCTGGATGATGCACAGCGCGCTGATCTGAAGGCGTGGCTGGCCGAAATGCCCGCCAAACGCGCCGCGCTTGAGGCCGAAACCGTGGCATTGCGCAGCCAGATGCGGCACAAGATCGCCGCCGGTGCCCCCGTTCCCGAACGCGAAGCGCTGGCCGCGCAGATCGGCGCTAATGAAACCCGGCTGGTGATGATGCGGTCGCATTGCGCCGATCACTGGCGTTCGGTGCTAAGCTCGGCGCAATTCGCACAATTGCTGCAACTGGCGGGCGTCACCGACTGACCCCGCGCCCGGTGGGGGATGGGGCGCAAGGCATCGCTGCGGCACGGTTTTTGCCACCCAAACAAGAAAGGCCGGGGCTGCCCCCGGCCTTTTTGCGTCACAGCTATGTGGCGGCAGGCCGCGTCACTGACCCAGCTTTTTCGCCACCAGTTCGTTGACCGCGGCGGGGTTGGCCTTGCCGCCTGTGGCCTTCAGCACCTGCCCGACGAACCAGCCGGCCAGTTTCGGGTTGGCCCTGGCCTTTTCGACCTGCGCCGGGTTGGCGGCGATGATCTCGTCCACGGCTTTTTCGATGGCGCCCATGTCGGTGACCTGCTTCATGCCGCGGTCCTCGACGATTTGGGCGGGGTCGCCGCCTTCGGTCCAGATGATTTCAAACAAATCCTTGGCGATCTTGCCCGAAATCTCGCCCTTGGCGATCAGGTCCAGAATGCCGCCAAGCTGGGACGCGGAAACCGGGCTTTCGCCGATGTCCAGCCCCTCTTTCCTGAGGCGCCCGAACAGGTCGTTGATGACCCAGTTCGCCGCCTGCTTGCCATCGCGGCCCTGCGCCACGGCCTCGAAGAAATCGGCATTCTCGACCTCGGCGGTCAGGACGCCGGCATCATATTCCGACAGGCCCATGCGGGTGACAAACCGCGCCTTCTTTTCATCGGGCAGTTCGGGCATTTGCGCGCCGATGCCGTCGACCCAGTCCTGTTCGATTTCCAGCGGCAGCAGGTCAGGGCAGGGGAAATAGCGGTAATCATGCGCCTCTTCCTTGGACCGCATCGACCGGGTTTCGCCCTTGTCGGCATCGTAAAGCCGGGTTTCCTGGGTGATACTGCCGCCATCCTCAAGAATGGCGATCTGGCGGCGGGCCTCGTATTCAATCGCCTGCTGGATAAAGCGCAGGCTGTTCATGTTCTTGATCTCGCAGCGCGTGCCCAGATGGCTGAAATCCTGCGTTTCCTGATATTTCTGGTAATCGCCGGGGCGACAGACCGAGACGTTGACATCGGCGCGCAGATTGCCGTTCTGCATATTGCCGTCGCAGGTGCCCAGATAGCGCATGATCTGGCGCAGCTTGCCGACATAGGCGGCGGCCTCTTCGGGGCCGCGAATATCGGGGCGGCTGACAATCTCCATCAGTGCGACGCCGGTGCGGTTCAGGTCGACGAAGGACATGTTCGGGTCCATGTCGTGAATGGATTTGCCGGCGTCCTGTTCCAGGTGGATGCGCTCGATCCGCACGCGGCGGGCGATGCCGGGGGCCATGTCGACGATCACCTCGCCCTCGCCGACGATGGGGTGGTAAAGCTGGCTGATCTGATAGCCCTGCGGCAGGTCGGGATAGAAATAGTTCTTGCGGTCAAACGCGCTGGTCAGGTTGATCGCGGCTTTCAGGCCAAGCCCGGTCTTGACCGCCTGCGCGACGCAGAATTCGTTGATCACCGGCAGCATCCCCGGCATGGCGGCATCGACAAAGGCGACATTGCTGTTCGGTTCGGCCCCGAAGGTGGTCGATGCGCCCGAAAACAGCTTGGCGTTCGAGGCCACCTGCGCGTGCACCTCAAGCCCGATGACCAGTTCCCAGTCCCCGGTGGCGCCGGCGATGGTTTTGGGTTCGGGGGCGGTATAGGTCAGGTGGTCAAGCATTCCGGTATCCTTCGCATATCGCCTTGCCTTCTAGGCCGCGCCGCCCTGCGGGGCAAGGGGCGCTGCCCCTCTGGACCTGCGGTCCATTCACCCCGAGGTATTTGAAACAGAAGCGAGGGGGGTGATCAGGTGGCGCGGTGCGGGCAGGCCCGTCAGGCGGCACCTGCGGCACCTGCGGCAGGGGGGCAAGGCGGGCGGAAGGGTGGTGCGGTGTGGATGGCCGCATGGGCGGCGCGGGCATGGCCCGGCGCGGGGGGGCGTGATCAGAGGATGGGGCGGTCAGAGGCTGGGGCACGCGGGTCTGCGCTTGACGATCAGGATGTCCAAAGATGCCGTCGCCGCGGGGATGTGGCATCGCCCCGCTGTGGCAGTTGCCGCGTGACAGGCCCGCCCGTCTCCGCGTCTGCGGGCTGGTGGTCGCCGCCTTCTGTCCCCTGCCCGAAAGGTCATCCCGGCGCGGGCCGCAGCCTGATCGCTGCGGGGGCTGCCGGGATGCCTCGCTCCTGTACGGTCATCGGCACCTCTGCCTGTTCCGCGAATCGCTTTTACCACGGCAGCGGTTAACAAAGCCCTAATCGCCTCGCTTCTGTCCCAAATACCTTCGGGGGTGAATGGCCGCAGGCCAGAGGGGGCGCGAGCGCCCCCTTTTTGCGCGACCAGATCGGCCTCAGGCCAGTGAGGCCAGAATGCGTGCCCAGCTACGGGCGCCTTTGGTAAAGCTTTCCAGATTGTATTTCTCGTTCGGGGAATGGATGCGGTCATCGTCGCGGCCAAAGCCGATCAGCATCGAATCCATCCCCAGAATCTGTTGGAAATCACCGGCAATCGGAATTGACCCGCCCGCCCCGATAAAGGCTGCCTCGCGGCCCCATTCCTCGGTCAGGGCTTGCTTGGCGGCGGCAAAGGCCGGGTCGGTGGTGTTCATGCGCGAGGCCGGGCTGGCGCCGTGGTCGTGGAAGGTAACGCGGCAATCCTCGGGGATGAAGCGGCGGATATGGGCGCGGAACGCGTCGCGAATCGCCAGCGGGTCCTGTTCCCCGGTCAGGCGAAAGCTGACCTTGGCGCGGGCTTCGGCCGGCAGCACGGTCTTGAAGCCCGCCCCGGTATAGCCGCCGGTGATGCCGTTGATCTCGCAGGTGGGTTGCGACCACATCATTTCCAGCGGGTCGCGGCCCTTTTCCCCGACCGGCAGGCGCAGCCCGACCTGACCCAGAAAATGCCCGGCGTCGAAGGCCAGTTTTTCCCAGTCGCTGCGCAGTTCGGGCGACAGGTCATGCACACCGTCATAAAAGCCCGGCAGGGTGATGCGGCCCTTGTCGTCCTTCAGCGCGGCCAGCGCATTGCACAGGATCTGGATCGGGTTCGCCGCCAGCCCGCCGAAAAAGCCCGAATGCAGGTCGCGGTCGGCGGCGCTGATGACGATTTCCTCGCCCACCAGACCGCGCAACTGGGTGGTGATCGCGGGTCGGCCGTCGCCATACATGCCGGTATCGCAGATCATCGCGATATC
The DNA here is from genome assembly GCF_044335505.1 of Paracoccus jiaweipingae. Taxonomy (NCBI): domain Bacteria; kingdom Pseudomonadati; phylum Pseudomonadota; class Alphaproteobacteria; order Rhodobacterales; family Paracoccaceae; genus Paracoccus; species Paracoccus jiaweipingae. The sequence goes on from NZ_JBISBS010000001.1 coordinate 235,317, forward strand.
GGCGCGCAGTTCATCCGCGTTGTCGCGCAGGAAGGGTTGCAGGCTGGGCGAGCCGGATTCCTCTTCGCCCTCGAACAGCAGGGTCAGGTTCGGGGGCAGGGTGCCATGCACGGTTTTCCATGCCCGGAAAGCCTCGACAAAGGTCATCAGCTGGCCCTTGTCATCGGCGGCGCCGCGGGCGCGGATCACTTTTCCGTCAGGGGTGTCCTCGATCCGGGGATCGAAGGGCGGGTTGTCCCACAGCGCCAGCGGGTCCACCGGCTGCACGTCGTAATGGCCATAAAACAGGATCTTGCGCCCCGCGCCCGGCTGGGAATGCGCCACCACCATCGGATGGCCGGGCGTTTCGCGCAGCGAGGCGTCAAAGCCCAGTCCGGTCAGCTCATCCACCAGCCATTGCGCGGCAGCCCGGCAATCGCCGGCATGGGCCGGGTCGGTCGAGACCGAGGGAATGCGCAGAAAGGCGTTCAGCCGCGCAATCGCGGCGGGCAGGTCGGTATCCAGTGTCGTCAGGACCTGATCCAGACGGGGGGCGGTGGTCATGATGCGCCTCTTTTCCATAGTCTTTTCATCGGGTTTATACGCCCCGCGATCCGGTCCTGCGGCATTTTGGGCCTGTCTTTTTCGGGATTTGACCGTTATCAAGGTCGGACATGTTTCCGCGGGGCAATATTGCCCCATCAACATGATCGCCCCCAGCGACACTGGCAAGGGAAAGCCGCGATGAATTACGACGCCGCACTTGATACCGCTCTGAACCGCCTGCACGAAGAGGGGCGCTATCGCGTCTTTATCGACCTGGAACGGCGCAAGGGTCAGTATCCGCACGCGGTGTGGACCCGCCCGGACGGGTCGGAAAAGGATATCACCATCTGGTGCGGCAATGACTATCTGGGGATGGGTCAGCACCCTGCCGTTCTGGCCGCCATGCGCGAGGCGCTGGACGCCACCGGTGCGGGGTCGGGCGGCACGCGCAATATCTCCGGCACCACGGTCTATCACAAACGGCTTGAGGCCGAGCTGGCCGATCTGCATGGCAAACAGGCCGCGCTGGTGTTTTCCAGCGCCTATATTGCCAATGACGCCACGCTTTCGACCCTGCCCAAGCTGTTTCCGGGGCTGATCATCTATTCGGACGAGTTGAACCACGCCTCGATGATCGAGGGGATCAAGCGCAATGGCGGTGCCAAGCGCATCTTCCGCCACAATGACCTTGACCATCTGCGCGCGCTGCTGGCCGCTGACGACCCCGCCGCGCCCAAGCTGATCGCCTTCGAATCGGTCTATTCGATGGATGGCGATTTCGGCCCGATCGAGGCGATCTGCGATCTGGCCGATGAATTCGGCGCGCTGACCTATCTGGACGAGGTTCACGCCGTCGGCATGTATGGACCGCGCGGTGGTGGTGTGGCTGAACGCGACCGTTTGTCGCACCGTATCGACATTTTCAACGGCACGCTTGGCAAGGCTTTCGGCGTGTTCGGCGGCTACATCGCGGCCAGCGCGAAAATGGTTGACGCGGTGCGCAGCTATGCGCCGGGCTTTATCTTTACCACCTCGATCCCGCCTGCGGTGGCGGCGGGGGCGGCGGCCTCGATCGCGTTCCTCAAGACCGCTGACGGGCGGGCGCTGCGCGACAAGCACCAGACCCATGCCCGCATCCTGAAGGACCGGCTGATCGCGATGGGCCTGCCGATCATTGACCATGGCAGCCATATCGTGCCGGTTCATGTCGGCAACCCGGTGCATTGCAAGGCGCTGTCCGACATGCTGCTGGACGAATTCGGCGTCTATGTTCAGCCGATCAACTTCCCGACCGTGCCCCGCGGGACCGAGCGTCTGCGCTTTACCCCCTCGCCGGTGCACAGCCCGAAAGAGATCGACGGACTGGTCCGGGCGATGGATTCGCTGTGGTCGCGTTGTGCGCTGAATCGTGCCGAGGCCGTGGCCTGAACCGAAACTTGCGCTGTCCTGCTCGCGTTGCTGTGATAACCTGATCTTAACGAAGCTATGACAGGTTGCGATTCGCAGCGACCTGCACTGGGGCAGACAAGGGGCGACGTATGATCCGGCTGAGGGCTAAATCCCCGGCACAGCACCATCCTGAGGTTATGGGCAGCGATGATGACCTGTATGACGCGGATATGCGTCTGGGGGACATCATGCGCGGCGAACGGGCCACGCTTGGCAAGTCGCTGCTGGATGTGCAGCGCGAATTGCGGATCCGCGCCTCTTACGTCGCCGCAATTGAAAATTGCGACATTTCCGCCTTTGACGCCCCCAGCTTTATTGCCGGTTATGTCCGGTCTTATGCGAAATATCTGGGGATGGACCCGGAATGGACCTTCCGGCGCTTTTGCCGGGAATCGGGGTTCCAGCCGGTGCATGGCATGGCCGCCGCCGCATCCGGCCCCAAGCCTCAGCGCCGCCCCGCCGACGTGGCCGAGGCGCTGGCAAACCCGCGGGCGCTGTTCATTCCCCAGCAGCAATCTTTCTGGTCGACCATCGAACCACGGGCCATCGGCTCGGTTCTGGTGCTGGCGGCGCTGGTCGGCGGTCTGGGTTATGCCGGTTATTCCGTTTTGCAAGAGGTCCAGAAGGTCAACCTGACCCTGGGCGAGGACGCGCCCGGCATTATCGCCGCGCTGGACCCGGCGCAGGACGCCGCTGCCCCCGCGCTTGTCGAGGACAGGACCGCCGGTGTCAACCTGCCCCAGCCCGAGGGGTTCGACCGCACCTATCGCCCCGAAACGCTGGACGTGCCGGTGCTGGTGGCGCGGGACGGCCCAATCTCGGCCATTGATCCGGGGCTGACCCAACCGGACGCCCCGCAGGACACGCAACTGGCGCAATCCGCGCCATTGGCGCCCGCCGCGACGGGGGCGCAGGCCAATATCGCCGTGGCGATGCTGACCGGCCCGCAATTGCCCCCCGAACAGGCAGCGGTGCGCACCGTGGCCCCGGATGCGCCCGATGTCGAATTGCTGGCGGTGCGCCCGGCCTGGGTGCGGGTCAGCTCGGCCGATGGCACGGTCTTGCTGGAAAAGACCATGGATGCGGGGGAACGATACGTTCTGCCCAAGCTCGAGGAACCGCCGGTGCTGCGTGCGGGCAATTCGGGTGCGGTCTATTTCGCCGTGAACGGCCGCACCTATGGCCCCGCCGCGCCGGGGGCGCAGGTGGTCAAGAATGTGGAATTGTCGCCTGCCGCGCTGACGGCCAAATATGCCTTTGCCGATCTGGGCAAAGACCCGGAACTGGCAAAAATGGTGGCGCTGGCCGCGGCACAGCCAGATCCCGGCGCGGAAACGCCGCTTCCCGCCGCCCCCTGACCCGCCGGGCCGCGTTTCCGTGGTTTCCTGTCGCGAAGGTGACCCGGCGGACGTGATCTGGCGGTTGCCCGCCGGGGCTGGCGGGCCTATCTGTCAGGCAAAGACAAAGGACCGCAGGCATGTCGCATAATCCGATCCGCCCGTGGCGCGACATTCAGCGCCGCAAATCGCGCCAGATCATGGTGGGCAATGTCCCCGTCGGGGGCGATGCCCCGATCAGCGTGCAGACCATGACCAATACCGACAGCAGCGATGTGCGCGCCACGCTGGACCAGATCATCCGCGCCGCCGATGCCGGGGCCGATATCGTCCGCGTCTCGACCCCAGATCAGGCCGCGACCCGCGCGCTGCGCGACATCACTCGCGAAAGCCCGGTGCCGATCGTGGCCGATATCCATTTCCACTATAAACGCGCGATCGAGGCCGCCGAGGCCGGCGCCGCCTGCCTGCGCATCAACCCCGGAAATATCGGTGACGCCAGCCGCGTGGCCGAGGTGGTGCGCGCCGCCCGCGACCATGGCTGTTCGATCCGCATCGGCGTCAATGCCGGCAGTCTGGAAAAGCACCTGCTGGAAAAATATGGCGAGCCATGCCCCGACGCGATGGTGGAATCGGGGCTGGACCACATCCGCCTGTTGCAGGATCACGATTTCCACGACTACAAGATCAGCGTGAAGGCCAGTGATGTGTTCATGGCCGCCGCCGCCTATCAGCAACTGGCCGAGGCCACCGACGCCCCCATCCATCTGGGCATCACCGAGGCCGGGGGCTTTGTCGGCGGCACGGTAAAATCGGCAATCGGCATGGGCAACCTTCTGTGGATGGGCATTGGCGATACGCTGCGCGTCAGCCTGTCCGCCGACCCGGTCGAAGAGGTCCGCGTCGGGTTCGAGATCCTGAAATCGCTGGGGCTGCGCACGCGGGGCGTGCAGATCATTTCCTGCCCCAGCTGCGCGCGTCAGGGCTTTGACGTGATCAAGACGGTCGAGGCGTTGGAAAAGCGGCTGGAACATATCAAGACCCCGATGTCGCTGTCGATCATCGGCTGCGTGGTCAACGGCCCCGGCGAGGCGCTGATGACCGATCTGGGCTTTACCGGCGGCGGCGCCGGCAGCGGCATGATCTATCTGGCGGGCAAGCAAAGCCACAAGATGTCGAATGACCAGATGATCGACCATATTGTTGATCTGGTCGAAAAACGCGCCGCCGAGATCGAGGCACAGCACGCCGCCGAATGACCGCTTTGGGTGGCGCCGGGGCAGGGGGCTGTCTGCCCCCACCGGCTGCGCCGGTTCCCCCGAAGGTATTTTTGACAGGCGCGAGGGGGGCGTCTGCCCTGTTGCCTCGCTTCTGTCCCAAATACCTTCAGGGGGTGAATGGCCCGGCAGGGCCAGAGGGGGCGCGAGCGCCCCCCCCTTTAGCCCCCGTGCCTTAGCCGTCCTGCGCGGTGCCGGTCTTGCGGATCTCGGCCAGTGTGGCGGTCATGCCCGCGCGCGGCACCCCGCGCAGCATCTGATCACCGATGATGAAGGTGGGCGTGCCCATGATGCGCATCCGTTCCGCCAGTTGCGCATTGGCCCGCAGCACGTCGCTGACCGGTTCGGTATGCATCCGCTTGATGGCGGCATCGGCATCGACGCCGGTCTGTTTGGCAAGCTGGGTCAGCGATTCCACCGTCACCGGCGCGCGCTGGGTCATCAGCGCGTCATGCACTTTCTTATAGGCCCCGTCCCCGGCGATCTGTTGCACCGCGATGGCGAAACGCGCCGCCAGGTCGCTTTCCTGGCCCAGAATCGGCAGCTCTTTCAGGATGAAGCGAACATTGCCGTCATTGGCCACGGCCTTTTCCACATCCGGGGTGAAGCGGCGGCAGACGCTGCATTTATAGTCGATGAACTCGACCATGGTCAGGTCGCCATCGGGGTTGCCGCCGACCCAGCTGTGACCATCGTTGAAGATGTCTTCGGCATTGGCCTTGACCATGGCGCTGTCATTCTGGGCCTCGTTCGCGACGCGGCGTTCCTCCAGCGCGTTGATCGCCTCGACCAGCACTTCGGGATTTTCCATCAGGTAATCCTTGACCGCCGCCCCGAAGGCGTCTTTTTCGGTCTGGGACATGGCGGCGGGGTCAAAGGCCAGTGCCGGGCTGGAAAGGGCCGTGGTCAGGGCAAGGGCGGCGGTCAGGGCTTTCATGGGCATACTCGTCTGCTGTGTCTGGCGTGACACTGGCCCGCGCGGCGCCCCGGCGCAACCCGCCGCGGCGCACAGCCGCGTGAGGCCGTGCTTGACCCATGGCGCGTGGCTTGGGATATGGCGGGTCCGAGGCACAAGCACATAAGGTAAAGGGGCAGTCATGCGTCAGTCGCGCCGGGGACAGGTCGATGCTTTCATCGTCATGGATGTGATGGAGGCCGCCCGCAAGGCCGAGGAACAGGGCCGTCACATCATCCATATGGAGGTCGGCCAGCCATCCACCCCCGCCCCTGCCGCTGCCCGCGCCGCGCTGGCCCGTGCGATGGAACAGGACGCCCTTGGCTATACCGTTGCGCTGGGTTTGCCGGCGCTGCGCCGGGGCATCGCTGATCTGTATCAGCGCTGGTATGGGGTCGATCTGGACCCGGCCCGCGTGGTGGTGACGCCCGGTTCCAGCGGCGCGTTCCTGCTGACCTTTGCGGCGCTGTTCGATGCCGGCGACCGGGTTGCGCTGGGCGAACCGGGCTATCCCAGCTATCGCCAGATCATGCGCGCCATGTCGCTGGAACCGGTGGGTATTCAGACCCTGCCGGAAAGCCGCTATCAGCCGCGCCCTGACCAGATCCCCGCCGATGTTGCGGGGTTGATGCTGGCCTCGCCGGGGAACCCGTCGGGGACGATGCTGAACCGCGACGATCTGGCCGGGCTGACCGGGCGGGCGCGGGATCTGGGGGTCAGCGTGATCTCGGACGAGATTTACCACGGGCTGTCCTATGACGGGCGCCGCTGCGTCAGCGCGCTTGAGGTGACGGATGATGTCTATGTCATCAACAGCTTTTCCAAATATTTCAGCATGACCGGCTGGCGCATTGGCTGGATGGTGGTGCCGCAGGATCACATCCGCACGGTCGAATGCATTGCGCAGAACATGTTCATCTGCCCGCCCCATGCCAGTCAGGTGGCGGCGCTGGCGGCGCTGGACGCGGTGGATGAACTGGATGCCAGCCTGGCGGTTTACGCCGAAAACCGCCGGATGATGCTGGAACGCCTGCCGGCGATCGGGTTTGACCGCATCGCGCCGCCGGATGGGGCGTTTTACATCTATGCCGATGTGTCGGGGCTGACCGATGACAGCCTTGCCTTCGCCCGCCGCATTCTGGACGAGGCCGGCGTCGCCGTCACGCCGGGGCTGGATTTCGACCCGGTGCGCGGGGCGCGCACGCTGCGCTTCAGCTATGCCCGGCAGACCGCCGATATTGCCGAGGGGCTTGACCGGCTGGCCGCGTTCATGGCCCGCGAAACCGGGGCGTAAGGGGGGATGGCCGGGTTGCGTCTGCTGCTGGTGATGCTGGCGCTGGGGCTGGCGGGGCTGTTGCCCGCTGCGGTCGCGGCGCAGGGTGGGTCGGCTTTGGCGCAACTGGTGGCGGATGGGTCGTCGCTGGTGGCGCAGGGCCGCGACCGGGGCCGCGCGCGGCCCTTGCTGCTGACCCTGAAACTGTCGCAGCCGGTGCCCTATCGGGTATTTCTGCTGGACGGCCCGCCGCGTCTGGTCGTCGATTTCCGAGAGGTCGATTTCACCGGCACCGATGCCGCCGCGCTGGATGGGGCCGGTCTGGTCCCCGCGATCCGCTGGGGGCGGTTCCGTCCCGGCTGGTCGCGGATGGTGGTGGAACTGCCCGGTCCCTATGTGCTGGACAGCGCCACCCAGCACACCCGCAACAGCGGCGACCCCGATATTCAGATCGCCCTGTCGCCGGTCGCGCCCGATGCGTTCCGCCCGGCCCCCAACGCCATGTCGGCGCTGTGGGATCTGCCGCAACCCGCGGTGCCGCTGGCCAAACCCAAGGCGGCGCTGCCGCGCAAGCTGCGGGTGGCTCTGGACCCCGGACATGGCGGCATCGACCCCGGCGCGCAGGCGGGCGGGGTGAAAGAGGCCGATCTGGTCCTGTCCTTTGCGCGCGAACTGACCGAATCGCTGACCCGCGCCGGGGTCGAGGTGGTGCTGACCCGCGATGATGACAGCTTTGTGCCGCTGGAACGGCGGATGACGGCGGCGCGGGGGGCGGGGGCGGATCTGCTGATCAGCCTGCACGCCGATGCCCTGCCCGCGGGCGAGGCCGCCGGGGCCACCATCTATAGCTGGGATTCGCAGGCCAATGACCGCGCCGCGCGGCAACTGGCGATGCTGCATGACCGCGATGACCTGCTGGCGGGGGTCGATCTGGCCGAAACCGATGACGAGGTCGCCAATGTGCTGATGGATCTGGCCCGCCGCGACACCCACCCGCGCAGCGTCAATTTCGCCAAATTCGTGGCCTCGGAATTTGCCCGCGCGGATGTGCGGATGCACAAGCGTCCGGTCAAGGGGGCCGGGTTTTCGGTGTTGAAATCACCCGATATTCCGTCAGTGCTGGTGGAACTGGGCTTTCTGACCGATGCGCAGGACCGTGCCAATCTGACCGACCCGGCGGGCCGGGCGCGCATGGTGGCGGCGCTGACCCGCGCCGTTACCGGCTGGGCGCAGGACGATGCCGCGCGCGCGGCGCTGTTGCGGCAATAGCGCCAAGCTTGTTTTGACCGCGCCTGCCTGCGCCGCTATAGACGGCTGACCCCTTGTGTAAAGGTAATCCCGTTGCTGCGTTTTCTGTTGTCTTTCCTTGGCGCCATCTTTTCGATGGTGGTGACCGCCGCCGTTCTGGGCGCGGTGGTTCTGGGCGCGATTTTCTGGATGTATTCGCGCGATCTTCCCAGCCACGAACAGCTTGCCAAATACGAGCCAAAGACCATCAGCCGCATCTATTCCGGCGAGGGTCGGCTGATGGACGAATTCGCGCAGGAACGCCGCATCTTCGTGCCGGTGTCGGAAATGCCCGATCTGGTCAAGCAGGCCTTTATCAGCGCCGAGGACAAGAATTTCTATCACCACCCCGGTTTTGACGTCGAGGGTATGGCCGGGGCGCTGGTGCAGGCCGTCAAATCGCGGGGCAGCAATGTCCGTGGGGCCTCGACCATCACCCAGCAGGTGATGAAGAACTTTCTGCTGTCCAGCGCCCGCAGCGTCGAACGCAAGATCAAGGAACTGATCCTGGCAACCCGGCTGGAACAGACGCTGAGCAAGGACCAGATCCTTGAATTGTATCTGAACGAGATTTTCCTGGGCCAGAACAGCTATGGCGTGGCGGCTGCGGCGCAAAGCTATTTCAACAAGACGCTGACCGAACTGACCCCGGCCGAGGCCGCGACGCTGGCCGCCATGCCCAAGGCGCCGTCGCGGTCGGTGGTGCGCGACAAGGACCGCATTACGGAACGCCGCAACTATGTCCTGCGCGAGATGTGGCAAAACGGCTATCTCACCGAACAGACCTTCCGCAGCCAGTCCGACCTGCCGCTGAAATCGGTGCAGAATGGCGATTACCCGGCCTTTCGCCAGCAATTGCCGCCGCGCGATTATTTCACCGATGAAATCCGCCGCCAGCTGAGCCGTGAATTTGGCGAGGACGAGTTTTTTACCGGCGGCCTGACCATCCGCGCCACGGTCGAACCGCAACTGCAAAATGTCGCGGCGCGGGCCTTGCAGGATGCGCTGGAACAATATGATCGCGGGCTGGGGATCTGGCGTGGCACCGGCAAGACCCTGCCGCCTGAGGATCTGACCGATGCCGCGACATGGCGCGCGGCGCTGCACGGGGTCGCCGTTCCCCGCGATATCGAGGGCTGGCACCCCGCTGTGGTGCTGGAGGTGGGTGAATCCGATGCCCGCATCGGCATCGAAGGGGTGCAGGATGACGCCGATGGCCACTGGATTCCCGCCAAGGACGTGCAATGGGCGCGCAAGCTGAACCGTGACGGCAAGCTGGGGCCGCGCGCCAGGGTGGCGGGCGACCTGCTGGCGGTGGGCGATGTGGTGCTGGTGCGCCAGATGACCAGCGACAAGGACGGCAGCTTCATCCGCTGGACCCTGCGGCAGGTGCCGCGGGTGCAGGGCGGGTTCATGGCGATGGATGTCAATACCGGGCGGGTGATGGCGATGCAGGGGGGCTTTTCCTACCAGTCCTCGGTGTTCAACCGCGCCACGCAGGCGATGCGTCAGCCGGGGTCCAGCTTCAAGCCCTTCGTCTATGCCGCGGCGCTGGACAATGCCTATACCCCGGCGACCATCGTCGTGGATGAACCGATCCGGGTGAACACGCCCTACGGCCTGTGGGAGCCAAAGAACGCCAGCAACCGCACCTATGGCCCGACGCCGCTGCGCACCGGGATCGAACAGTCGCGCAACCTGATGACCATCCGCGTCGCGCAGGATATCGGCATGGATGTGGTCGCCACCTATGCCGAAAAATTCGGCGTCTATGACCACCTCAAGCCCTATCTGGGCAATGCGCTGGGGGCGCAGGAAACCACGCTGTTCAAGATGGTTGCCGCCTATGCCATGTTCGCCAATGGCGGCGAGCGGGTGGAACCCACGCTGGTCGACCGGGTGCAGGACCGGCGCGGCAACACCATCTATCGCCACGACCGGCGCGATTGTGTCGGCTGCGGTCAGCCGACCCTGCCCGCTGGCCGGGCGCCGGAAATTGTCAGCAACCGCGAACGGGTGATGGATGCGATCACCGCCTATCAGCTGACCTCGATGATGGAAGGCGTGGTCAAGCGCGGCTCGGGCAAGGGGGTGAACCTGCCGGTGCCGGTGGCGGGCAAGACCGGCACCACCAATGACGCCAAGGATGTGTGGTTTATCGGCTATACCAGCAATATCGTCGCGGGCTGTTACCTTGGCTATGACCAGCCGCGCACGATGGGGCGCAATGCCTATGGCGGGACGCTGTGCGTGCCGGTGTTCAACGCCTTCATGCGGCAGGCGGTCAAGGAATATGGCGGCACTGCCTTCAAGGTTCCGCCCGGCGGCCATTTCGTCAAGATCGACCGCCATACCGGCCAGCGCCTGCCTGACACCGCGTCGGGCGATCATGTGATCGCGGAATATTTCCGCGATGGCAGCGACCCGGACTGGAACGCGCTGATCGTGGTCGATGGCGGGTTTGGCGGCGAATTGCCCGATGTGGCCGACAAGGCCGAGGCCGCGCGCAGTGTCACCACCTCGACCGGGAAGAAAAAGGTCATCCCGAAAAAAGCCGATTTCGGCACCTTGTCCTCGGGTGGGCTGTATTGACCGGCGCGGCGCCGGGGCGGTCGCGCACCGCAGCTGCGCGCGCCTGACAATCGCGTGAAAGGCGGTTTTCCGGCCTGTCGCCGCGCCGTCACCTGCGGTAACGTGAATGTGTGAACCGATGCCGCGGCTGCGGCGTTGGCCACTGCAAGACTGCCTGAACCCAGATAAAATCAAGGTGACACCATGCGTAAACTGATTGCCGCCACCCTTATGCTGACCCTGCCGGCCGCTGCCGTCTGGGCCGACGAAGCCCAGGAAGCCGCCGTTGAAGGCCGCCACGGCTATTTCACCATGCTGGGGATCGAGATGGGCAAGCTGGCCCCCGTCGCCAAGGGCGAGGCCGAATATGACGCCGCTGTCGCCAGTGATGCCGCGACCAAGCTGGCCGCGCTGGGGTCTTATGACGTGACCGGGCTGTTTGTCGATGGCACCGCCAATGGCAGCTATGACGACAGCGACGCCCTGCCCAAGATCTGGGAGAATAAGGACGATTTCAAAACCAAATACGAGGCGCTGAAAACCGCGACCGCCGAACTGGCCGCCGTGGCTGGCGATGGCAAGGATGCGATGGTCCCCGCCTTTGCCAAGGTCGGTGGCACCTGCAAGGCCTGCCACGACGATTACCGCGCCAAGAACTGACGCCCGTGTCTGGTCCTGTCACACAACCCGCCGATGGTCCCGTCTGGGACCCCGGCATTCGTCTGTTCCACTGGGGGCTGGTGATCTGCGTGGTTGGCGGCTGGCTGTTGGGCCAGTTCGGACCGGCAAAGATGACGCTGCATTTCTGGTTCGGCTATGCCACCGCCGCGCTGTTGGCGTTCCGGCTGATCTGGGGGCTGGTGGGGCCGCGCAATGCGCGGTTCGTGAATTTCATCTATGGCCCGTCCTCGACCATCCGCTATCTGCGGCATCTGGCCGACCGTAACCCCAGCCATTGGGACGGGCATAACCCGCTGGGGTCGCTGTCGGTTTTTGCACTGTTGGCGGCGCTGATCGTTCAGGTCGGCACCGGGCTGGTCGCGGACCCGGACGATTACCTTAATGTCGGCCCGCTGGCCAGTTCGGTGTCATCGGCAACGCGCCGTTGGGCGGTGGGGATGCATGACACCATGGCCACCGTCATTCTGGTGCTGGTGGTGCTGCATGTCGGTGCCATCCTGTTCTATCGCCTGTGGAAGCGCGAGGATCTGGTCACGCCGATGATCACCGGCCGTCGCCGCTGACCCCGCAAAAATCGCGGGCCATTGCCCGCCCCGGTGCGCTGCGTTAGAACGGCGCACCTTTTCTTTTCTTCGCAAGGGGGTCTCCATGCGCGCCGAAACCGTGGCCACCATTGAAGCGATCCGCAAATCGCTGAAGCTGCTGGCGCAGCGGATGGATTGGGAAACCGCGCCCCACCGTCTGGAAGAAATGAACGCGATGATCGAACAGGGCGACCTGTGGGACGACCCGGCGCGGGCGCAAAAGCTGATGCGCGAACGTCAGGCGCTGTCGGACGCGATCGAGACCTATCGCCGCCTGTCCGGCGATCTGGAGGCCAATGCCGAGATGGTCGAACTGGCCGAGGCCGAGGGCGACGACGAACTGGTCACCGAGGCCGAGGCCAACCTGAAGGCGCTGGCCCAGGACGCCGCCGCAAAAGAGCTGGAGGCCCTGCTGAACGGCGAGGCGGACAGCAACGACACCTTCCTTGAGATCAACGCCGGTGCAGGCGGCACGGAAAGCTGTGACTGGGCGTCGATGCTGGCGCGGATGTATGTGCGTTGGGCCGAAAAGAAGGGTTACGATGTCGAGCTGATCTCGGAATCCGCGGGGGACGAGGCCGGCATTCGCAGCGCCGCCTACAAGATCAGCGGTCATAATGCCTATGGCTGGCTGAAATCGGAAAGCGGTGTGCATCGTCTGGTCCGCATCAGCCCCTATGACAGCGCGGCGCGGCGGCATACGTCGTTTTCCTCGGTCTGGGTGTATCCGGTGGTGGATGACAATATCGAAATCAACGTGCCGGACAGCGAAATCCGCATCGACACCTTCCGGTCGTCCGGCGCGGGTGGTCAGCACGTCAACACCACCGATTCGGCGGTGCGGATCACCCACATCCCGACCGGCATCGTGGTGACCAGTTCGGAAAAATCGCAGCACCAGAACCGCGCCAACGCCATGGCGGCGCTGAAATCGCGCCTGTATCAGATGGAACTGGACCGCCGCAACGCCGAGATCAACGCACAGCACGAGGCCAAGGGCGAGGCAGGGTGGGGCAACCAGATCCGGTCCTATGTGCTGCACCCCTATCAGATGGTGAAAGACCTGCGCACCAGCCATGAAACCAGCGATTCGCAGGGGGTTCTGGATGGCGATCTGGACGCGTTCATGGCCGCGACGCTGGCCATGGATGTGGCCGGTAAATCCCGCGCCGAGGCCAATGCCAGCGACTGACGCCGCCGGGCCGGGGCATCAGCACCGCGCCTGCGCCGCCAGATGCAGCGTCCGCCCGGCCCGCACCATGCACATCAGCCAGCGCCGGACGGTCGCCCGACGCGGGTGACGGGGTCAGAACACTGCCCTGCTGTGGCTTGATGATTTGCGGCAGCAGGGGCAGAGGCCCCACCGGCCCCTTTCGGATCTGTCAGGCTGGTCAGCAGCCCCATCATGAACAAGCGCCATCAACAGCCTTCTGCGGCTGTCGGCACGCTGATCGCGCACCTTCAGCGGCCCGCGCCCACACCGACGCAGCGCCTGCCACGCCTGCCACCGCAGACAGGCCGCCCCCGCCAGCCGCATCCTGTGACAGGCAAAGCCGATATGCGGTGATGTCAGCTGCGGCGCAGATCAGGTCGCACCGGCGTCATCAGCAGGACCAGACCTGCCCGCCAGCCTTGTGACAGCGACCGCGACAGCAGGCCGACCAGCTTCGGTCCCGGTATCGGGTCGCCAGGGGCACTGGCGGCAAAGGCCAGCCGGGGAATGGCCCTTGGGTCTGGCCGGACCTGCGGTTGCGGGCGTGGGGCAGGGTGGTCACACCCAGCCGCGCAACCGTGACCGGCGCAAGCTGCCTTTCCATTTGGCGGCGCAGCAAAACTGGGGCATCCTGCGGCAAAGCAGCGGGGGCATGATGGAACGCAAACGGATCAATCTGGCCTTGCAGGGCGGTGGCGCGCATGGGGCATTTGCCTGGGGCGTGCTGGACCGGCTGCTGGACGAGGACTGGCTGGAAATCGGGGGTGTCAGCGGCACATCCGCCGGGGCGCTGAACGCGGCGGCGCTGAAGGCGGGGCTGGCGGTGGCGCGCGGTGACCGGGGCCGGCAGGCGGCGCGCGAAAACCTTGACGCGGTGTGGTCAGCGGTGGGCGAGGTCAGCGAAAACCGCATGGTGCGCTGGATGGCCAGCCTGTTTCCGGTCCCACGCGGCTTTCAGCGCGTGACCGAGATGTTTTCCCCCATCGCCTGGCTGGAAGGGGTGACGCGGGTATTCAGCCCCTATGATTACGGCCCGTTCTATACCAACCCGCTGAGCGAGATCGTCACCGCGATGCCGCATGGCGATTTCACCGCCCCCGGCGGGCCGCGCCTGTTCGTGTCGGCCACCAATGTGCGCAGTGGCCGGGTGCGGGTGTTCACCGGGGCGGATCTGTCGGTCAGGGCGGTGCTGGCCTCGGCCTGTTTGCCGACGCTGTTTCGCGCGATCGAGATCGACGACCCCGAAACCGGCCAGCCCGAGGCCTATTGGGATGGCGGCTATTCCGCCAATCCGGCGCTGTTTCCGTTATTCGCCCCCAGCCTGCCGCGCGACATCGTGATCGTGAATATCAACCCGTGGCATCGCGACGACCTGCCCAAAACCCCCGTCGATATTCAGAACCGCATCAACGAGATCAGCTTTAACGCCAGCCTTCAGCGCGAATTGCGGGCGATCAATTTCGTCAAGCGCCTGTTCGACGAAGGTCGTCTGGACGATGGCGGAATGAAGGATGTGCTGGTGCATATGATCTTTGACGACCACCTGATGACCGACCTGTCGGCGCGCAGCAAGGTCATGCCCGGACCGGGGCTGCTGACCCGGATGAAAGCCGCCGGGCAGGATGCCGCCGATCGCTGGCTGGCCGAACATGCCGATGCGCTGGGTCAGCGCGATACGGTCGATTTGCCGTCGCTGTTCGGCTGAGCGCCGGGATAGACCAGCCCGGCCGAGATGATCAGCTTGGCCGCGTCCTCGACACTCATGTCCAGAATGCGGACATCGCGTTCGGGCACATACAGCAAAAACCCCGAGGTCGGGTTGGGCGTTGTCGGCAGAAACACCGCCAACAGCTTTTCGCCGGTTATTGTCGCGACCTCGCCCTTGGCGGGGCCGGACACAAAGCCCACGCCCCACATCCCCCGGCGCGGATATTCGACAAGGCAGGCGCGGTCAAAGCGGCTTTCGCCCTGCGCAAAGATGGTTTCCGCGATCTGTTTGACGCCGTTATAGATGCTGCGGATCACCGGCATCCGGTCGACGATGCGTTCGCCCGCCCGCAACAGCGACCGCCCGATCAGCCCCTTGGCCAGCCAGCCCACAAGGATGGTAAAGACCAGAAACAGCACCACCCCGATGCCGCGCAGATTGATGCCGATATAGCGTTCTGGCCGGTATTCGGCGGGCACCATGGGCAGCACCCAGCCGTCGATCCAGCCCATGACCGACCAGATCAGCCAGCCGGTCACGGCAATCGGCACGATCACCACCAGCCCGGTCAGGAAAGACGACCGCAGCGCCGCCAGCGGCCCCCGGCGGCGGATAATCACCATCGGTTGCGGTTGTGGGGGCGGGGCGGGGTCCTGGGGCGTGTTCATGCCCGATGGATGGCCCGGCCCCGCGCGCCGGTCAAGCCTGTGCCGACATCGCCCCGGCGATTTTCGCCGCCAGTCGCGCATTGTTCATCACCAGCGCAATATTGGCGGCCAGCGACCGCCCCTGCGTCAGGTGGAAAATGCGGTCCAGCAGGAAGGGCGTGACCTGTTTGGCGGCAATACCCTGGGCCACGGCCTCGGTCAGGGCCTGTTCGACGACGGGGATCATTACCTCGCGCGGGATCTCGTCCTCTGCGGGGATGGGGTTGACCACCAGTTGCCCGCCCGGCAGGCCAAGCCCGGCGCGAATGGTCGCGGCCTGCGCGATTTGTGCGGGGTCATCCATGCGCAGCGGCGCGGCCAGCCCCGAATCGCGCGACCAGAAGGCGGGCAGGGCGTCCTGACCATGGGCGATGACCGGAACGCCAAGGGTTTCCAGCACCTCAAGCGTTTTGGGCAGGTCCAGAATGGCCTTGGCCCCCGCCGCCACCACCGTCACCGGGGTCAGTGCCAGTTCCTGCAAATCGGCCGAGATGTCAAAGCTGTCTTCGGCCCCGCGATGCACCCCGCCGATGCCGCCGGTGGCGAACACGCGGATGCCCGCCAGATGGGCACAGATCATCGTCGCGGCGACGGTGGTGGCACCGGTGCGGCCCATCGCCAGACAGGCGGCCAGATCGGCGCGCGACAGCTTCATCACCCGGTCCGATGGCGTCTGCGCCAGCGTTTCCATTTCCGCATCGCTTAACCCGACATGAATGCGCCCGTCCAGAATGGCGATGGTTGCGGGCACGGCGCCGCCATCGCGCAGGGTCTGTTCGACCTCGCGGGCCATGTCCCTGTTCTTGGGCCAGGGCATCCCGTGGGTGATGATGGTCGATTCCAGCGCCACCACCGGGCGACCGGCGTCAAGCGCCTGACGGACCTCGGGGGCGATGGTCAGGAAGGGGGTCAGATCGCGGCTCATTCGGGGTCCTTTCCAGAGACATGCAATGCGGCACAGCGGGCAGCGGCGTCCAGCGCCTGCGCCCGGTCGGCACCGCGGGTTTCGGCGGCCAGATGGGCGGCCAGAAAAGCGTCGCCAGCGCCGGTGACGCGGGCAATGGTGACGGCGGGGGGCTGGGTGGTCAGGGTGGGCCGGCCCGCCTGCGCATCGGCCACCAGCGCCGCGCCATCGGTGACGATGACACGCGGGGCGCCAAGGGCGGTTATGGCCTCGGCGGCGCGGGCCGCGTCGGGCAGGGGGCCGCCGGCCAGAACCTCGGCCTCGAACCGGTTCAGATAGAAACAGCCCCGCCCGGCGCGGATCAGCGGCATCAGCCGGTCCGCCTTGCCGGGGCTGGCGGGCACCACGCGCAGATCGGCCTGACCCAGTTCAGGCAGGGTGGCGATATGGGCCAGCAGGTCGGTAGTCAGGTTGCCGTCCAGCACCACCGCCCCGGTCCAGGGCTGCGCGGCATCGCCAAGCCGGCCGTCCAGCAGCGGCGACAGGATCGCGTCCCCGGCCATTTCCAGCGAATGCGCATCGGCAATCGCGGCGATCAGGCCGTGGGTGTCCTCGATCGCCATGTAACAATCGGTGGGCTGGCCGGTGTCGCGGGTCAGGTAATCGGTGCGCACGCCGTGGCTGGCGGCGGCAAGGCACAGGGCCTCGCCCTCGGCGTCGCGGCCCACGGCGGACAGGGTGGCGGGGTGCAGGCCGTGGCGCGACAGCGCAATGGCCACGTTCAGCGCCACGCCGCCCGGCTGGTGGCTGATGCGGCCGGGAATGTCGCGGTCGCGGCCCGCGGCCATCTGCACCGGGGATCGCCCGATCACGTCCCACAGCACCGCGCCGATGCACAGGATCAGGTCGCCGGGATGTTTGCTCATGGTGCGGTCTCCGGTGTCAGATGGGTGATCCCGGCGGCGGCGGCGCGCGCCAGGCCGGGGTCCAGCGACATGCTGATATATTCGCCGCGCCGCCAGCGTTCGGACAGATCGTCGTAATGGCGCGACAGCGGGTGGCCCGACTGGCCGGTCGAGGTGATGAACACCGAACTGTCAGGATCGGCAAGGTCATAAACACCGCGATAGCCCGCCCCCGTGACGCTTTGCCACGGATTGCCGCCATCGCCCGACAGCCCGCCCCGCGCCAGCGTGAAATCCCCGCCCGAGACCGATTGCGTCAGGTTCACCACCCAGCCCATGCCCGGCAGCCGCCCCAGCGCCGGGTGGATCTGGCGGGCCTGATGCATGTCCCCCCAGCGCCAGCTGGCCACATCGCCGCCGAACCGCGCCGTCAGATCGACAATCGCCGCGTCCAGCGCCTGACGGGCGATGGTGGTGCAATCCTCTTGCGGGGCCGATTGCACCACGTCGCACCACGCCGCAGCCCCGCCGGCATTGCGAAACACCCGGTCGATGAAATCGGGGTAAACGGCGGTGATATCATCGCTAAGCGGTCCCAGCTCGTCCCGGATCAGGCGGTTTTGCAGTTGCGCCATCCACGCGGCATAGATCAGCGGCTCGGGCAGGTGTTCGTTCATACTGCCGTCCCATTCGGCCAGCAGCGTCAGGGCCTGCTGGCGGCGGCGCTGGGGGGTGCCGGGGGCGGCGGGTTCGCCGGTGAACCACAGATTGGCCCCGACCAGCGGCAGCAGGCGGCGCGCGGCGGGGCTGATCGTGTCCAGCTGGGTGTCGATGAAACTGTCGCGGGAATGCACCTCGCGGCCTGACAGCAGACGGGTCAGCCGCGCCTCGGTCATGGCGCTGCCGGTCCCGGCGCGGACCGAGGCCACCATCTGCGGCAGCGCCGCAATCGCAGGCTGGGGCTGTGCGGCGGTGGTCAGGCCGGTCCAGGCCTCGGCCCGGTCGCGGGCGGGCACCGGCATCTGGCCGCGCACCCGGCTGGCGGGGTCGCGCTGCGGCACCGCGCCGGCCAGCAGCCGGGTCACGCCCTGCGCATCGGCCAGCCCGACCGACAGGGCCGGGGCGACCATCTGGTCCAGCGCCTGACGGGCCTGATCGGGGGTCTTGGCCCGCATCAGCCCGATCAGCGCCGACATAGATGTGTCCTGCACCGACAGCCCGGTCCAGCGCAGCGCCGCGACATGGCCCTGCGGCGTCACCGCCCGCAGCCCGAAATGCCCGCCCGGCAGCACCGGCCCGTCATCGGTTTCGCGCAGGGTGATGGACTGGCTGGCCTCGCCATCCACCGCGATGACCTCGGTCCGGGTGGTAAAGCGGCGCCAGCCCTGCGGCGCAAGATAGCTGTCGGGGGCGCCGGGCTGGACCTCGGTCATGGCGATGTCGGTATCGTCGATCCCGGCAGGGGTCAGGCCCCATGCCATGTCCTGACTGCGGCCCGACAGCACCGCCGGAATGCCCGGCACGGTCGCGCCGATAACCCCGCGCCCGTCGATCTGAAGCCGCGCCAGATAGAACAGCCCCGGCGCGGTCAGCCCCAGTTGCGGGTCATTGGCCAGCAACGCCCCGCCCGCCACCGTGCGATCGGCCGCCGCCGCCCACAAATTGCCGCCAATGCCATCGCCCGGCGCCAGCCAGCCCGCCAGCCGGTGCCAGCGGTCGGCGCGGCCAGTGGCCTGCGGGGCGGGAAAATGCAGATCGGGGAACAGGCTGGCATAGGCGGGCATCCGGGGCAGGGCGCCCTGTGCCATGACCTCGGGGCCGCGGGTGGGCAGGGCCAGCGACAGGCGGGCGCGCATGACCTCGTCGCGCAGCGCCGTGCTGGAACTTGCGGCCAGCAGCTTCAGCACGGCCAGCGAATCGGCGGGTTTCCAATAGGCAATGGCACCGGGATAGACAAAGAATTCCGGCGCCCCGCGCCCGCGCGCCCCCAGATTGACCTGCCGCACCCATTCATTCACCCCGGCGGCATAGGCATTCAGCGCCGCTTTCGTCGCCGCATCCTGCGCCGCGTACGAGGCATTGGCCCGCCGCGCCAGCCCCAGCCGCCGCGCCAGATCGTCCTGCGCATAGGCGCCGGGGCCGTAAACCTCGGCCAGCCTTCCCTGGGCGGCGCGGCGCATCATCAGCATCTGGAACAGCCGGTCCTGGGCGTGAACCAGCCCCAGCGCAAAGAAGGCGTCCTCGTTGCTGGTGGCAAAGATATGGGGGACGGCCTCGGTGCTGCGCACGATCTCGACCGGGGCGGTGATGCCGCTGACCGACAGATCGGCCTGATAATCGGGCAGCGATCGGGTGGCGAAATACCACACCAGCGTCACCGTCGCGATGGCCAGCACCATGGCGCCGATGGTCAGCCGCAGCATCCAGCGAAACAGGCTTAGCATGGGGTGGTCCTTTTGCGGCGCGGGCCGGGTGCGGCGCGGGTTGACGGCCCTGACGGGCGGTGAAAATCTTGGCCCGACTACTAGGGCAGCTGCGTCGCCAGATCAACGCGGCGCAGTGCAAACAGCGACGAAGGGGGACGCGCGGATGGCAAGGCTGGCATTTCTGGGACTGGGGGTGATGGGGTTTCCCATGGCCGGGCATCTGGCGGCGGCGGGGCACGGGGTAACGGTCTATAACCGCAGCCCCGGCAAGGCGCGGGACTGGGTCGCCCGGCATGGCGGCAGCGCCGCCGCCACCCCGCGCGCGGCGGTCGCGGGGGCGGAATTCGTCATGGCCTGCGTCGGCAATGACGATGACCTGCGCAGTGTGTGTCTGGGGCCGGATGGCGCCTTTGCCGGGCTGGAAACGGGCGCGGTCTTTGTCGATCACACCACGGTATCGGCGGCGGTGACGCGCGAACTGGCGGCGCTGGCCCGCCAGCAGGGGGCGGGATTTGTCGACGCCCCGGTCAGCGGCGGTCAGGCGGGGGCCGAAAACGGCCAGCTGTCGATCATGTGCGGCGGCGATCAGGGCGATTACGACCGCGCACAGCCGGTGATGGCGGCCTATGCCCGGATCTGCCGGCTGATGGGGCCATCGGGGGCGGGGCAACTGACCAAGATGTGCAACCAGATCGCCATTGCCGGGCTGGTTCAGGGCCTGTCGGAATCGCTGGCCTTTGCCGAACGCGCCGGGCTGGACATCACTGATGTGGTCGAGGTGATCAGTCAGGGCGCCGCCGGAAGCTGGCAGATGGTCAATCGCCACAAAACCATGGCCGTGGATCATTTCGACCACGGTTTCGCGGTCGACTGGATGCGCAAGGATCTGGCCATCTGTCTGGCCGCCGCCGAGGAAAACGGCGCCAGCCTGCCGGTCACGGCGCTGGTGGATCAGTTCTATAAGGATGTGCAGGCGATGGGCGGCGGGCGCTGGGATACCTCGTCCCTTATCCGGCGTTTGCGGCGCGGCGCCGCTTAGGCGCGGCCTTCGCGGCGCGCCGGGGTCACTGTCGCGCGGCGTGGCGGGCCAGCAGGGCGATGCCGGCGGGAATATCCTCGCTGGCGATGGACCCATAGCCAAGGCGGAAATGCCGGCAGATCTGGGGCGGGTTTTCAAAGAACACATCGCCCGGTTCGATCAGCACCCCGTCGCGGGCAAGGCTGGCGGCCAATGCGCGGCTGTCGGGGCCGCCGGGGGCCTCGACCCACAGGCTGGACCCGCCCTGCTGTGCCGCGCCAGCCACCCGCAGCGGCGTTTGCGCCAGCGCCTGTTCCATCGCCGCGCGCCGCCGCGACAGCGCCTGACGCAGCCGCACCACATGCGCATCGTAATGCCCCAGCGCCAGAAAATAGGCGGTGATGCGTTGCAGGTGGCTGGGGGCGTGGCGCAGGATGATGGCCCGCAATTCGCGGGCGCGGGCGATGAACGGCGCCGGGGCGACCATGTATCCGATCCGCAGCCCCGGAAACAGCGATTTCGAGAAGCTGCCCAGATAGATCACCCGCCCCGACCGGTCCAGCGACTTGAGCGAGGGCGCCGGCGGCGCCAGATAGGACATCTCGAAATCGTAATCATCCTCGATGATCAGAAAACCGTCGCGTTCGGCGCGCCCCAGCAGGGCGTGGCGCCGGGCCAGCGGCATGGTGGCGCCGGTGGGGATATTGTGGCTGGGGGTGGTAAAGACCAGCCGCGTCTGCCGGGGCAAATCGTCCGGGTCCAGCCCGTGTTCGTCGACGCGGGCGAAATGGATGGGGCAGCCGGTGCCGCGCAGGGCCTCGGCGAAATCGGGATACCCGGGGTCCTCGGTCGCGGCCAGCCGGTCGGGGGCGGTCAGCAGCTGGGTGGCGATATACAGCGCGTTCTGCGCCCCCAGCGTGACCAGCACCTGATCGGGGCTGGCCTGAATGCCCCGGCGCGGCAAGCTGTTCGAGATGATGTAATCGACCAGCATCGGGTCGTCCTGACCGTGCTGATCGGCGGCAAGGCTGCCAAAGTCGCGTGTGCCAAGCGCGCGGCGGGCGCAGTCGCGCCAGGCATTGTGGTTGAACAGCCGCGCATCGGCCTGACCAAAGATGAATGGCCAGCGGTAATCGCGCCAGTTCGCGGGTTTGCGAATCACCCGGCGGCGGCCGGGGCGGTGGTCCAGCCAGTCGCCCCAGTCGGGACCATCGCGCGACGGCGCGGTGCTGCGCGGGGCGGCTGTGGGGATGCGGCGGTTGGGCATACTGTCGGCCACCACGAAACCCGACCGCGCCAGCGGCTGAAGATAGCCCTGCGCCGCCAGTTCCTGATAAACCAGCGTCACCGTCATCCGTGAAATGCCCAATTGATCGGCAAGTGCCCGCGTAGAGGGCAGTCGTGTCCCCGGCCGCGCCCGGCTGCGCAGCAGCGCGTCGACAATGGCAAATGAAAGTCGAACCTGAAGTGTTTGCTGCTTGTCATCAGCCAGATGGATTGCCTCAATCGACAGGCGCGTGGCCGGGAAATCGGGGGCGACAAAGTGACGCTGCGACATCTGGACCTATACTCGGCTGAAACTGGACATAGGGCGGTTGTCACAAATCCTGCAAGCTTCGTCCATGCCCGGTTAACGGGACGCGGAAACATAACCGACAGGGAGACGAAAAATGGGTTACATTTCAAAGGCGCTGCGTGGCGTTGCAATGGCCTCGGCGCTGGCGGTGCTGCCTTTTGCCGTGCAGGCGAAAGAATTCCGCATCGCGGTGGGCGATGGCGCCGGCGGCACGCAAGAGGCCCTTGGCAAGGCCTTTGTCGCCGCGCTTGAGGCACAGACCGGCGGCCAGCACACGGCCAAGCTGTTCCTGAACGGCCAGCTGGGCGATGAACAGGACACCGTCAACAATGCCTCTATGGGGACGCTGGATTTCTCGATTCTGGCGATCAACAACATCACCCCGTTTTCGCCCACCGTCGGCGTGCTGACGCTGCCCTATGTGATCATGTCGCAAGAGGATGCCGAAAAGATCACCCAGGGCGAGATCGGTCAAAAGCTGATCGACCAGACGGTCGAGGATGCCGGTGTGCGCATTATCGGCTGGGGCTATTCCGGGTTCCGGGTGCTGACCAACTCGAAACGGCCGGTCACATCGGTGGATGACCTGAAGGGGCTGGTGATCCGGGTGCCCAAGAACGAAATCATGATCGAGACCTATAAGGCATGGGGTATCAACCCGACGCCGATGGCCTGGGGTGAAACCTTTGCCGCGCTTCAGCAAAAGGTCGTGGACGGGCAGGACAACCCCTATATGACCGTCTATGCGATGAAGTTCGACGAGGTGCAGAAATATGTCACCAATCTGCGCTATATCTTCTCGATCGAGCCGCTGGTGATCTCGGAAAGCCTGTTCGAAAGCCTGTCTGACGCGGAAAAGGAACAGGTGCTGGCCGCCGGCAAAGAGGCCACGCAGGCATCGGCCGCCTTCCTGCGCGCCGAGGAAGCCAAGATCAAGGATGAACTGGCCAAACGCGGGATGGAGATTTCCGACCCCGCCGATGGTGAAAAGCACTTCATCGACCTTGCCACCGCGCAGGTCTGGCCGAAATTCGTCGACATGGTCGGCGGCAAGGACGAGCTGAACACCGTCCTGGGCGAATTGGGCCGTCCCGCCATCGAATAAGCGCCGGACGATCCAAGACCTGCCCGGACGCGCAGCCACCTCTCTCTCCGACGCGTCCGGGCATCCCACTTCCCCTTCCTTTCCCTTTTCACCCCCTTTCGGAGGCCGGTTCATGCCGTCCCTGTGGTTCCATCTGGACAAGCTGGAAAGCTATATCTGCCGGGCATTGCTGGCGGTATTTGTCAGCCTGCTGTTCGTGCAGATCGTCGCGCGCCAGATCTTTGGCTTCTCGATCACCTGGATTGAGGAATTGTCGGTGATCCTGTTCGTCTGGTTTGCCTATTTCGGTGCCTCTTACGCGGCACGGATGGCGGCGCATAACCGCGTCACCTTTCACCTGAACATGATGCCGCGCCGCGTCGCGCGCATGGTCGAGGCGGTGGGCGATGCCTTCTGGGTCGGCTTTAACGCCGTGTTCATCTGGTATGCGGTGGATTTCCTGTCGCGCCTGAAACCCTTTGTCAAAGCCCAGACGCTGGGCTGGCCGATGAAATATGTCATGCTGGTGCTGCCCATCGCCTTTGTGCTGATGACCATCCGCGTGTTGCAGGTCAATTACATGAAGCTGGTGATGGGCATCGACCCGCGCGACCCCGACCGGGTCGAGGTCGATGACATGACCCGCCTTGCCCAGGAAGAAAACGACGCATTTCAGCGGGGGAACCGGTGATGGACAGCCTGTTGGTCGAAATCCTGTTTGGCAGCTTTCTGTTGCTGATGGTGCTGGGGGCGCCGATCACCGTGGCGCTGGGTGTGGCCTCGCTGGCGGCGATGTATTATCTGGGCGACAACCCGATCAAGATGGTGCAGATGGCATGGTCCTCGGTCGGGTCGTTCCCGCTGATGGCGCTGCCCTCGTTCATCCTTGCCGGCGCCCTGATGGAGGCCGCGGGCCTGTCGCGGCGGCTGATCGCGGTGGCCGAAAGCCTGGCCGGGCCGTTTACCGGCGGGCTGTCGGCGGCAACGGTTATGGCCTGCCTGTTCTTTGGTGCGATCTCTGGCTCGGGTCCGGCGACGACGGCGGCGGTCGGGATGCTGATGGTGCCGGCGATGGTGCGGGCCGGTTATGGCGGCGGCTATGCCGCGGCGGTGACGGCGGCAGCAGGCGGATTGGGTATTATCATACCGCCGTCCATTCCCATGGTCATCTATGGCATCTCGGCCATGGGCATCACCCCGCCGCCCGCTGCCATTGAACAGTTCGGTCCTTTCCAGTCGGTGTCGATTTCCAAGCTGTTCGTGGCGGGTTTTCTGCCGGGCTGCATCATGGCGGGCGGGCTGTTGGCGATGAATTACATCCGCTGCCGGATGCGCGGCTTTCACGGCACTGATGAACCGCTGTCGCTGGCCAAAATCGCCGATGCCTGTTTCCACGGCTTCTGGGCACTGATGGCGCCGGTGGTGATCCTGGGCGGTATTTACACCGGCCTGTTCACCCCGACCGAGGCCGCCATCGTCGCGATTTTTTACACCCTGTTTGTCGGTATCGTGATCTATCGCGAACTGAACCTGTCGATGGTGGTGCAGGCGCTGGAAACCACCACCTGGCTGGCCGGGCGGGTGCTGCTGGTGCTGTTTGCCGCCACCATCTTTGGCCGCATTCTGGTGGAAAACAATATTCCCGGCGTCATCGCGGGGGGCGTGCTGGGGCTGACCGATAACCTGTATGTCATCTGGGCCATCGTGATCGGGCTGTTGCTGGTGGTGGGCATGTTCATGGAAACGCTGGCGGCGATCATGATCCTTGTGCCGGTGATGCTGCCCGTTGCCTATCACATGGGCATTGACCCGATCCATTTCGGTATCGTGATGATCTGCACCCTGTCTGTCGGCTTTCAGACGCCGCCTTTGGGGGAAAACCTGTTCATCGCCTCGGGGATTTCGGGGATTTCGATTGAACGCATCAGCCTGCGCGCGCTGCCCTTCGCCGCCGCCAGTGTCACCGCCATCTTCATCATCGCCATCTTCCCCGAGATCAGCCTGTGGCTGCCCCGGCTGATGGGTTACTGACCGAAAGGGCCGCAAGATGATCCCGAAAATCAACACGTTACTGTATGCGACCGATCTGTCGAATACCTCGGTCCATGCTTTCCGCTATGCCATGGGGCTGGCGCAATCGCTGGATGCGCGGCTGCATCTGCTGCATGTGATGGAACCGCTGTCGGACGAGGCGCGGATGACGGTGCAGCTGTTCATCCAGAACCCGCGCCAGCGCGAAGAGGCCTTAAGCCGCCGCCGCGAGGCCGTGCAGGCCATGCTTGAGGACCGTCAGGAAAAATTCTGGGCCGCGCTGAACGGCCAGTCCGCCGCGCTGCGCGACCGGGTCGGGGAGGTCGAGGTGATCGAGGGCTTCCCGGCGGAAGAGATCCTGAAACGCGCCGACAGCCTGCCCGCCGACATGATCCTGATGGGCAGCCACCATCAGGGCATTGCCCACACCTTTCTGGGACTGGTCGCCAAGCGCGTCCTGCGCCGCGCCCGCGTGCCGGTGCTGATCGTCCCCTATGCCGAACATCGTTAAGACAAAGGACCGACCCGATGACCAAGACTTTGACTGCCGACGACCTGCGCGCCACGTTTGACGCCTTTAACCGCCACGATCTCGACGGGGTGATGACCCATTTCGCGGATGACTGCGTGTTCTTCACCGTTGCCGGCGATCATGAATATGGCAACCGCATCGAGGGGAAAGCCGCCATTGCCAGGGCGTTCGAGGGCGTCTGGACCGCCATGCCCGACGTGCAATGGGCCGATCACAGCCATTTCCTGTCCGAGGATGGCAGCCGGGGCGTCAGCCAGTGGACCTTCCGCGCCACCAACCCCGACGGCACCCGGACCGAGGTGCAGGGCGTCGACCTGTTCCGCATCCGCGACGGCCAGATCGTCGAGAAACAGGCGATCCGCAAACAGCGCCCCAATATCGCCAAATGACAGGGGAATGCGATGCAGAAAATAGACCTGAAACACGGCAACGCGCCCTTTGATCCGTTCTATGACCCGATGACGTCGCGGTCGATCGGGCCGGGCAGCGATTACGCCCCGACCTATTGGATCGGCACCGCCGGTCCGGCCCCGGCCGATGACGGTCCGGTGCAGGCCGATATGGATGTGGATGTGGCGGTGATCGGCTCGGGCTATACCGGGCTGTCCTGCGCCATCCATCTGGCCAAGATGCACGGCATCAAGGCCACCGTGCTGGAGGCCAACGGCGTTGCCTATGGCTGTTCGACCCGCAATGGCGGGCAGGCCCAGATCAGCGCCGGGCGGTTAAAGCGCAGCCAGTGGATCGCGCGCTGGGGGCTGGATGTCGCCCGCGGGATGCACGCCGAAGTGACCGAGGCGTTCGACCTGTTCCGCGGCCTGATCCGCGATCATGCCATCGACTGTGAACCGCAGGATGGCGGGCATTATTACATCGCTCATCGCGCCGCGCTTATGCCCGCGCTGGAGGCCGAGGCCGCCTTGCTGCGCGACCAGTTCGGTTACGGCGCGCGGATGCTGTCGCGCGGGGAATTGCATGACAGCGTGGTCCGCGATCAGGAAGCCCATGGCGCCATGTGGGAACCCGACGGTGTTGGCATCCACGCGGCCAAACTGGCATTCGGTTACCTTCGGGTGGCGCGGGAACTGGGGGCGACGGTGCATCCCGACAGCCCGGTGCAGGGCTGGGACTACCGCGACGGGGCGCATTACCTGCGCACGCCGGGCGGCACGGTGCGCGCGCGGCGGGTGGCGGTGGCCACGGCGGCTTATGCGCCGCGCGGGCTGCACCCGCGGCTGCGCGACCGGCTGATGCCGATCATGTCGAACAGCATCGTCACCCGCGTGCTGACCGATGATGAACTGGCGGCGGTGGGTATTCAGCAACGATCGCCGCTGACCGACACGCGCACCCTGCGGCATTATTACCGGCTGCTGCCCGATAACCGCCTGCAAATCGGCAGCCGCGCCGCGATTACCGGGCGCGACGCCGCCAACCCCGCGCATCTGAACGGCCTGCGCGAGGGGATGGCCCGCAAATTCCCCGCCCTGCGCGGCATTGCGCTGGATTACAGCTGGTGGGGCTGGGTCGATGTCAGCCACGACATGATGCCGCGCATCACCGGCCTGCCGGACCTTCCGGGCGCGTTCTATGCGCTGGGATATGGCGGCAATGGCGTCATGTATTCGGCCATGGCGGGGCGGCGTATGGCGCAACTGGTTGCGGGGGAAACCGTCCCCGACCTGCCGATCTTCAACACCGAATTGCCGCATGAGGGCTGGAAAACCCCGTTCCGGCGGCTGGGGCAATGGGGCCTCTATCATCTTTACCACTATCGCGACGAACGTCCTTAACGAGGGAGTGACACCATGAAAATGACCACCGAAGAAGCCTTTGTGAAAGTGCTTCAGATGCACGGGATTGATCAGGCTTTCGGAATTATCGGTTCGGCCATGATGCCGGTGTCCGACCTGTTCCCCAAGGCGGGGATTCAGTTCTGGGACTGTGCGCATGAAACCAATGCCGGGATGATGGCCGATGGCTTTACCCGCGCCACCGGCAAGATGTCGATGGCGATTGCGCAGAACGGTCCCGGCGTGACCGGCTTTGTGACGCCGATCAAGACCGCCTATTGGAACCACACGCCGCTGTTGCTGGTCACCCCGCAGGCCGCCAACAAGACCATCGGTCAGGGCGGCTTCCAGGAGATGGAGCAGATGCGCCTGTTCGCGGATTCGGTCTGTTACCAGGAGGAGGTCCGCGACGCCTCGCGCATCCCCGAGGTGCTGAACCGCGTCATCATGCAGGCCTGGCGCAACAGCGCGCCCGCGCAGATCAACATTCCGCGCGATATGTGGACGCAGGTGATCGACGTTGACCTGCCCCAGATCGTGGCCTTCGAACGCCCCGCCGGCGGCGAAAAGGCCGTGTCCGAGGCCGCCAAACTGTTGTCCGGGGCCAAATTCCCCGTCATCCTGTCGGGTGCGGGCGTGGTGTTGTCGGGTGCCATCCCTGACCTGATCGCGCTGGCCGAGCGTCTGGATGCGCCGGTCTGTTCCAACTATCAGCACAATGACAGCTTCCCCGGCTCGCACCCGCTGGCCATGGGGCCGCTGGGGTATAACGGCAGCAAGGCGGGGATGGAGATGATCGCCAAGGCCGATGTTGTGCTGGCGCTGGGGACGCGGCTGAACCCGTTCTCGACCCTGCCGGGATATGGCATCGACTACTGGCCCCGGGATGCGAAGATCATTCAGGTCGACATCAATGCCGACCGTATCGGGCTGACCAAGAAGGTCAGCGTGGGCATTCAGGGCGATGCGGCCAAGGTCGCGCGCGGTATTCTGGCGCAACTGTCCGACACGGCGGGCGATGCAGGGCGGCAGGACCGCAAGGATCTGGTGGCGCAAAGCAAGTCGCGTTGGGCGCAGGAATTGTCCAGCCTTGACCACGAACAGGATGACCCCGGCACCGTCTGGAACGAGGACGCCCGGTCGCGCGATGCCGACCTGATGTCGCCCCGTCAGGCATGGCGTGCCATCACCGCCGCGGTTCCCAAAGACGCCATTATCAGCAGCGATATCGGCAATAACTGTGCCATCGGCAATGCCTATCCCAGCTTTGAAGCCGGGCGGAAATATCTGGCGCCGGGGCTGTTCGGGCCGTGCGGTTACGGCTTTCCGGCGATCCTTGGCGCCAAGATCGGTTGCCCGGACGTGCCGGTGATCGGCTTTGCCGGGGATGGCGCCTTCGGGATTTCGATGAACGAAATGACCGCTTGCGGGCGCGACGACTGGCCGCCGATCACCATGGTGATTTTCCGCAACTATCAGTGGGGCGCGGAAAAGCGCAACACGACGCTGTGGTATGATAATAACTTCGTCGGCACCGAACTGGACCGCGATACCTCTTATGCTGCCATCGCAAAGGCCTGTGGCGCGCATGGGGTTCAGGTGCGGTCCGCGCAGGATCTGACGGATGAATTGCACAAGGCCGTCGAACGGCAGATGAAAAACGGCGAGACCACCTTTATCGAGGTGCTGCTGAATCAGGAACTGGGCGAGCCGTTCCGCCGTGACGCGATGAAGAAACCGGTCGTCGTGGCCGGGATCGACGCCGCCGATATGCGCCCGCAAAAGGGCGTTCAGTAACCCCGGCGCGGCCCCGTCATGGGGCCGTGTCACCGGGCCGGCGCGCGCTGTCGCGCCGGTCATCCCCGATTGCCGGATATGATGATGACCAAGCTGATCCCATCCGCCCGCGTCTTGCAGGACGCTTTTCCGGGCTTTGCCGTGTCGGTCCTTGTGGCGGCCACGGCGCAATTTCTGTCAGAACATTATGGCGCGCCCGCGATGCTGTTGGCGCTGCTTCTGGGGCTGGCGCTGAATTTCCTGGCCGAGGACGGCACCCGCACCGCGCCCGGCGTGGCCATCACCGCGCGCAGCGTGCTGCGCATCGGGGTGGCACTGCTGGGGGCGCGGATCAGCGTCGATATGCTGGCCGATCTGGGGGCGGCGTCTGTCGCGCTGGTGGTGGCAGGGGTGGTGGCGACCATCCTGTTCGCGCTGTTGCTGGGGCGGCTGGCCGGGCGGTCATGGGATTTCGCCCTGCTGACCGGCGGGTCGGTGGCGATCTGTGGCGCATCCGCCGCGATGGCGATTGCCGCCGTGCTGCCCAAACACGAAAAATCGGAACGCGATCTGGTCTTTACCGTGCTGTCGGTGACGGTGCTGTCGACGGTGGCGATGGTGGTCTATCCGATGCTGTCCAACGCCTTTGGGTTCACAGCGCGCGATTCTGGCGTGTTTCTGGGCGGCACCATCCACGATGTCGCACAGGTTGTCGGCGCGGGCTTTTCCATCGGTCCCGAAACCGGCGAGACCGCGACACTGGTCAAGCTGATCCGGGTGTCGATGCTGGCGCCGGTTGTGCTGACCTTTTCGCTGGTGATCCGGGCGCGCGGTCTGGCCGATCAGGTTGGCGGCAAACGTCCGCCGCTGTTGCCGGGTTTTGTCATCGGCTTTCTGGTGCTGGCGGCGCTGAATTCGGCCGGGGTGATCCCGGCAGGGCTGGCCGATTTCGCCGGCACCTTGTCGCGGTGGGCGCTGCTGATCGCGATTGCGGCGGTGGGGATCAAGACCTCGCTGCAAAAGATGCTGGCGGTGGGCGGTGGCGCGATTGCGCTGCTGGTGGCTGAAACGGTTTTTCTGGGCGTCTTTGTCGTCGCCGGTCTGCATCTTCTGGGGTAAGCGATGAAACCGCTGGATCGTATTTTCGAGGCCGCCCGCGCCGCCAACCGCCATATCATCCTGCCCGAGGGCGATGACCCCCGCATCCGCGCCGCGGCGGAACAGGCCGTGGCGCGCGGGCTGGCGCGGATCACGCTGATGGGCGGGCAGGCGCCGGGCTGTGACACCATTGCCCCCGCTGACGCGCCCGATCTGGACGCGCTGGCCGATGCCTATGCCGAATTGCGCCGCGCCAGGGGGGTGACGGCGGAACAGGCGCGGGCGACCATGCGCGACCCGATTGCGCAGGCCGCGATGCGGGTGCGGCTGGGGCAGGCCGATGGAACGGTGGGCGGCGCGGTGGCGACCACCGCCGATACCGTGCGCGCGGCGCTGCAAATCATCGGGCGCGCGCCGGATGCGGGCATTGTGTCCAGCTTTTTCCTGATGCTGTCCTGCGGTCAGGATGCGCCGTTCAGGGGCGGCATGATCTTTGCCGATTGCGGGCTGGTGATCGACCCGGACGCAGCCGGGCTGGCCGATATCGCGCTGTCGGCGGCGCAGTCCTGCCGTCAGCTGCTGGCCGAGGAACCGCGCGTGGCGCTGTTATCCTTTTCCACGGCGGGGTCGGCCGACCATCCCAGCCTGCACAAGATCCGTGCCGCGCTGGATCTGGTGCGCAGCCGCGCGCCCGATCTGGAAATCGACGGGGAAATTCAGGTCGACGCCGCGCTGGATGATGCGATCCGGGCAAAGAAGGCCCCCGGCAGCCGGTTGTCGGGGCGGCCCAATGTGTTCATCTTCCCGGATCTGGCCTCGGGCAATATCGGCTACAAGATCGCGCAGCGGCTGGGGGGTGTCACCGCCATCGGCCCGGTTTTGCAGGGGCTGGCCCTGCCGGCGAATGACCTGTCGCGCGGGTGCAGCAGCGATGACGTGATCGCCGCCATCGCGGTCACGGCGGTGCAGGCGGGTTAAGCCCCGCCCGCCGCCACCCGCCGCGCCGAGTGCCTGCGGTTCAGCGTCAGCCGCAGGGCAAAGGCGGCAAGGAACATCGCCGTCAGCACCAGAATGATCGTCGCCGCGGGCGAGCTGTCGAGGAAAAAGCTGAGGTAACAGCCCGACACCGTCGCGGTCACACAGACCAGCACCGCCACCCACAGCATCCGGGTAAAGCGGCGCACCAGCAGAAAGGCAATCGCCCCCGGCGCGATCAGCAGCCCCACCGCCAGCACCAGCCCGACCGAGGACAGCGTGGCCACGATGGTCAGCGACAGGATGGTCAGCAACCCGTAATGCAACAGCCCCACCGGCAAGCCACAGGCCTTGGCCTGTGCCGGGTCAAAGGCGTGCAGCAGCCAGTCCTTCCATTTCAGCACCAGCAACCCGGTGACAATGGCCGAGATCGCCCCCGCCTGCCACAGGTCGTCAGGGTTGATCCCCAGCATGTTGCCAAACAGGATGTGGTCCAGATGCACATTGGTGTGGATGCCGATATACAGCGTCAGCCCAACGGCAAACATGCCCGAAAACACCACCCCCATCACCGTGTCCTGCTTGATACGGCTGTTCTGGGCCAGAAACCCCGTGGACAGGGCACAGACCATCCCGGCCCCAAAGGCCCCGATCAGCAGCGGAATCCCGAAGATATAGGCCAGCACCACACCGGGCAGGATGGCATGGCTGACCGCATCGCCCATCAGCGCCCATCCTTTCAGCACCAGAAAGCAGGACAAAAGCGCGGTCGGCACCGAAATGATCAGCGCGATCAGAAAGGCGTTCTGCATAAAGCCAAAGCCGAACGGGGCCAGCAGCGTGTCGATCATGGCGTGACCTCCGGCTGGGGGTGTGGCGGGCCCTCGCGCAGCGCCGCGCGGGCCTTGCGCCGCGCCGCCAACAGCCCGTGTTTCGGTGCCAGCACAAAGACCGCCAGAAAGATCAGCGTTTGCAGGGTGACGATAATGCCGCCTGTCGCCCCGTTCAGGAAATAGCTGATATAGGCCCCGGTAAAGCTGGTCAGCGTGCCGATGCTGACCGCGGTGATGATCAGTCGCGGAAAGCGGTCGCACAGCAGATAGGCCGTCGCCCCCGGCGTCACCACCATGGCGATGACCAGAAACGCCCCCACCGTCTGCATCGCCGCGACGACGCAGGCCGACAGCAGGGTAAAGAACACGACTTTCAGCAGGCCGGGCCGCAGCCCGATGCTGCGGGCGTGGCTTTCGTCGAAAAACACCGCCAGCAGGTCGCGCCATTTTGCCAGCAGCACCGCCAGCGAGACAAAGCCGATAATCGCCAGTTGCAGCGTATCACCCGGCGAGATGGCCAGAATATTGCCCATGGTGATGGTTTCGATGCTGACCGACATCGGGTTGACCGAGGCCACGAACAGCCCCAGCCCGAAGAACGAGGTAAAGATCAGCCCGATCACCACATCGGTTTTCAGCCCCGACCGGTCTGACAAAAGCAGCATCGACCCCGCCGCCAGCCCCCCGGCAACAAACGCGCCAAGCGCGAAGGGCAGCCCCAGCACCCAGGCAAAGGCCACCCCCGGCACCACCGAATGCGACAGCGCGTCACCGATCAGCGACCAGCCCTTCAGCATCAGGTAACAGGACAGGAAAGCACAGACCCCGCCAACCAGCGCCGAGACCCACATCGCATTGACCATATAGCCATAGCCGAACGGTTCCAGCAGACAGGTCATCACGATTGCCCCTGCCGACGCAGCTTTTCGTCGTAATGAACCAGCGGGCGTTCGTCATCGGTCAGGATGGTAACGGCGCGCGGGTCGCTGTCGTCATGCAGGTCCGGCCCGGCCAGCGTAAACTGGCGCAACACGCCGCCAAAGGCGCGTTCCAGATTGTCGCGGGTAAAGGTGGTTTCGGTCGGGCCATGGGCCAGCACGGTGCCCTTGACCAGCACCGTGCGGTCGCAAAATTCGGGGACCGAGCCAAGGTTGTGGGTCGAAACCAGCATCACCCGGCCCTCGTCGCGCAGGTCGCGCAGCAGGGCGATGATCTGTTCCTCGGTCTTGACATCGACACCGGTGAAAGGTTCGTCCAGCAGGATTACCCGCCCGTCCTGCGCCAGCGCACGGGCCAGAAACACGCGCTTGCGCTGGCCGCCCGACAGCTCGCCAATCTGGCGGTGGCGGAAATCCAGCATATTGACGCGGGCCAGCGCCTGCGTCACCGCCTGATGGTCGGCGGGGCGGGGCCGGCGCAGCCAGCCCATATGGCCATAGCGGCCCATCATCACCACGTCCTCGACCAGCACCGGGAAGGACCAGTCGACCTCCTCGGCCTGGGGGACATAGGCGATCAGGTTGCGTTTCAGCGCCTGCGGCACGGTCAGACCCAGAACCCGGATCTGCCCGGCCGCCGCCGGAAGAAAGCCCATGATCGCCTTGAACAGCGTCGATTTGCCCGCCCCGTTGACCCCGACCAGCGCGGTGATTGTGCCGCGCGGAATGGCAAAGCTGGCGTGCCACAGGGCTGTGTGGCCGTTGCGATAGGTGACGGTGACGTCCTGCACCGCAAGACCGTCTGACTGGCTGACCTCGTCGGGGCTGGCGTGGCTGTGGGCTGATGTCATCGTCTGTCCTCTCATTATTTCGCGTTTCCGGTCAGCCCTTTGGCCACCGTTTCCGAGGTCACGCGCAGCAGGTCCAGATAGGTCGGCACCGGCCCGTCAGCGGCAGACAGCGAATCGACATACAGCTCGCCGCCATAGGCTGCGCCGGTCTCGCGCGCGACCTGTTTGGCGGGGGCGGTGTTGACCGTGCTTTCGCAGAACACGACGGGGATGTGATGTTCCTTCACACCATCCACCACCTTGCGCACCTGTTGCGGGGTGCCGGTCTGGTCGGCGTTGATCGGCCACAGATACAGTTCATGCATCTTGAAGTCGCGCGCAAGATAGCTGAACGCCCCTTCACAGCTGACCAGCCAGCGCTGGTCGTCGGGGATCGCCATGACCGCATCGCGCAGCGGCCCGACAGTGTCGCGGATCTGGTCCTTATAGGCCTGGGCATTGGCTTTGTAGGTGTCGGCATTATCCGGGTCGTGTTGGGCGAAGGCCTTTTCGATATTGTCGATATAGATCAGCGCCGTGTCCAGCCCCATCCACGCATGGGGGTTGGGTTCACCCTCATAGCTGCCTTCGGCGATCGGAATCGGGGTGATGCCATCCGACAGCGTGACCGAGGGCACATCCCCCAGCTGGCGCAGG
The DNA here is from genome assembly GCF_044335505.1 of Paracoccus jiaweipingae. NCBI lineage: Bacteria > Pseudomonadati > Pseudomonadota > Alphaproteobacteria > Rhodobacterales > Paracoccaceae > Paracoccus > Paracoccus jiaweipingae. The sequence continues at coordinate 270,260 of NZ_JBISBS010000001.1, forward strand.
AACTGGTCGAACCACAGCTCAAGGTTCATGCCGTTGCGCAGGATCAGGTCGGCATCCTTGCCGCGCACGATGTCTTGCGGCGTCGGCTCGTATCCGTGGATCTCGGCGCCCGGTTTGGTGATGGACACCACCTCGGCCTTGTCGCCCGCCACATGGCTGGCCATGTCCGCGATCACGGTAAAGGTGGTGGCGACTTTCATCTTGTCGCCATCGGCGGCAAGGGCGGTGCTGGCCAGCAGCGTGGCAAGGCCGGTCAACCCGGCAATGGCAAGGTGATTGATGGTCATGGCAAATGGTCCTTCGGTTTGGGCGGATCTTTGCGCAAATAAGAACCATTCTCAAATTCATTGCAAGTGAGAATTGTTCGCATTCTTGTGCCGGGGTGAAAAACCTGTATTTTGGCAGCCATGACACAAGGCGAATTGTCGGCACGCGCCGAAAACATGCTGCGCCAGGCTGGCTTGCGGGTGACCCGCCAGCGGCTTGCGATCACCGAGGTTCTGTTGCGGGCCGCGGACCACCCCGATGCCGAGCAGGTGCTGGCGCGGGCGCGGGCGGTTGATTCCAGCGTCTCGCAGGCCACGACCTATCGCACGCTGTCGGCGCTGGCCGACAAGGGCCTGCTGCGCAGCCACATGTTCAGCAATGGCGCGACGCGGTTCGAATCACAGGCCCGCCCGCATCACGACCACATTATCGACACCGACAGCGGCCATGTGATCGAGTTTCTGTCCCCCGAGATCGAGCGCCTGCAACGCGAAATCGCCGCCGCCCATGGCTATGAGATCATCGACCACCGGCTGGAACTGTATTGCCGCAAAATCGCCGCCCCGTCAGACGACTGAACGGACGCGCGATGGCGCTGCGGGTCAGGGCGGTGGTCGCGAAAGCGCCGTTGCGATATGTCTAAGGCTTTGATTTTTGGGTAATGTGGCAGCCCGTAGGTGTTTCAAATGGCTTTGAATTCAAACGGATTTCCTAGCGGTATACCATGCGGGATACCATAAAATCCCCAGCAGATTTCTGGCCGTTCTTAGAAGGGAATGTCGGCCTCCTGCTCCTTGCTATCGCCGTTCTGGACGCAGCAAGTCTGCGCTGATTGAACTCTTTGCTCGGCAACACTTGCCTCGTGCAGACGCCGCGCCTTCTCCCGCTTCTGACGGATGGAGTTCATTTCGCTGGACAGCTTTTGTCCGCGCGTTGTCGATGAGCCGACGATGGCTTTTATACCACCGAGATGCGATAGGAGCCGTGTCGCACTTGAATCCACTTCTTCGAACGTCTGGGAAGCTTTGAACTCGGCCCAAAGTTCTTTTGAACGCACTTCAATCCGTTTGGGAACGATGAGGTTTGCACCGACCACACCGACGCCTGTGATGAACACCGGGCGATTTCCCGTCTGACTGCGCAACTTGTGTGACCGCAGCCCGCATTGTGCAACAATGCCCCGCACGTCCGAAATGAATTGACCCGAAATTCGCGGTCCAGAGATCGTCAGATCATCCACCCAAACTGTATAGCCGAGCCCATCATCATCGCAACGATCCGCTATCAGATTGAACATCGGACGGTGGACGATTGACGCTAGGACAGGCGTCAAAGGTGAGCCGAAGCAGGCACGGTCATCCGCAGTAGCTAAATGTGCGATCAGCCCGGCGACATCAGTCTGTAGTCCAAACTGTGCCATGAGAGAATTCCGTATCATTTGCCGGGTGGTGGAAGGGTAGAATTGCTTGAGATCAAGCGTCAGATACTGCGCCGCTTCCAGATGCGCCGCTGCGTTGTCGCGTTGCGCGCGCCCCTTTCGAGGACTCATCAAGTAACTCGGCTGAACAATCTTGGACAAATGAAATTTCAGTCGTTCATGGACTGCGCGAAGTCGTCCCTCTGGATAGACAAGATCGCGGGTCTTGCCGTTGGCTTCAATGGTGCGGCGAACCAAAAACTGTTCTTTGTATCGTGGTGTCGCCAGAGTGTTCAGATCGGTTTTTGTCTCTCTGACGAGCGTAGCCAAATCGTGTTGCGAGGGGTTCTGCGCGAGTGGCGACCGTTCCAGCGGATACCTCTCGCCGACCTTCTTTTCAGATCGCTTCCGCATCCGCCGTCTCGGTCGGTTTTAGCCTTCTCAAGACACGCAAGGCGGCGTCGGCGACAATCAATCTGCCTTTCCTAACCGGGCCATGCCCTTCGATTTCCTCCGCGAAAAACATGAGTTGGGATTTCTTTACACCGAGCGCTACGGCGTAACGGTCAAGAGTTTCCAACGTTACGGATTTGGTTCCACGCTCGATTTCCGAGACCATAGCCTGAGACATACCCAGTGCATTTGCCATTTCGGTCTGCGAAAAACCCCAATACATGCGGGCCAATGCGAGCGCTTCGTTTATTGTCGGTATCTTTTTGTCAGCCATCGTTCTTCCTGAGGGCTGTAAAGGGGTCATCGTTCACTCCCACCAAGACATCAACAGGTCCAAAACCCGAAAGATGGTGACGACGATGACCCAAAGGTATCGCCGCCGAGACGGTTGTTTGCGATGCCGCCGCTGGCGACGAACTTTCTTCTCTCGCATTTTTTCTGCTCCTCAGTTCCGACCAACAGAAGCGTTGGTCCCCGTAGGAACTTACCTTCAGAAGAAGGTGAGCATTGCGATCAGCGACGTTTGACCCCTTCCATGCCGCGCCCGGTCCCGGGCGGGCGCGGCGCGCTGCCACGGTCCAGCCAGAGACGCAGATGCTGATCGAAGGCACTGAGCCTTCACAGGGCCTCTGGCCCCAGCCTTTGTCGGGTTCTGCACATGCAAGGTTCATCACACGTTAAGACATAGGACTGTCTCGCGTCGTGCGCAAGTAATTTATCGCTCATAGTGATAATTTTCGGTCTCGCGTTCGCTTGGGTGATGCCGCCCCACCGCAGAAGACGCGTCGAAAAACTATGGTATGGCTGTCGGTTTCGATACCATATCTCAGTATGGTATCGTCGGCGATGCATACGGCCTCATATGGACGCATGATAAGTGGGCAGATTAAATACACGCGATTTTCGAGCGTGCAGATGGCCTGTGGTCTATTTTGTGGAGGCACCTGGCAGCCCGTAGGGGACGCTAAGTTTCTAGCAAAATCAAGGGGGTTGGGTTGCCCAACCCACGCGAAGACCCCCATTGAAAACATTGGCGAATATCGTGAATTGCCCAACCCAAAAAACGGGGTGGCACAAGAAAACCCCGGCGCGCTGGCGGGCGCAACCGGGGCCGATCTGCTTTCCGAAAAGGAACACCGGAAAGCTAGCCTGAAACGGCCCCACACCGCAAGCGGGAATGGCCTGCGGGGGGAATGGGGCAAGGCCCGCTGGGGCTGGAAACGGGCGATCCGCCGCGACGAACGCTTGAGCAGGGCGGCCAAGCTGATCGGCCTGACCCTGGTTGACGACTTTGCCAACCATGCCACCGGCAGATGCATCCCCTTCGTTGCGACGATCTGTGAGGCAACGGGCGACTCGGAACGCACAGTCCAGCGCGGGCTTGGCGAGCTTGAAGCCTGTGGCTGGATCGTCCGCAGCAAGGGGCATGGGCGCGGGCGACCGTCCGCCATTACCTTCACGGCGGACCCGGCCAAGGGTGCGATCATCCCCGAGAATGTGACCGAAATGGCCGCGCATCAGGACGCGGGCCGGGCGGCTTACACGGCGAAAAGGGTGCCACCGGCGGCACCCCTTCACACCACCAAAAGCGCGAAAGGGGTGCCAGAAATGGCGGAAAAGGGTGCCACCCGTGGCGGGTCTCATAGTGAACCACGAATGAACCAAAATGCGCGGGCGGGCGCGGATGCGCGCGCGAGCGGGGCGGCGCAGCGTCCGGTGACGAACCTGCAAGCGGTTGCGCACCACGGCAGCGACCGGGAAGCCGACTGGAACCGGTGGCTGTCAGGGCGTGGCTATCCGACGCTTGCCGAACTGGGCATGAAGTCCAGCGATGCCCAAGGCCGGGGCTGGGAAGTCCCGTTCAGGCGACCGTCGGGCGGCGGGCACGAACTGCGGATCACTGAACAATACTTCGCATGGGCCATGTCCCGGATGGAGGTGCGCCTTGCTTCGACGGGCTGACAGATTGGCAATGAACGGGCCAGCGCCCGCCATCACCGGCCCGCTTCACTGGCTGCGCGGGTCCTTCGTGGCCCCTTGCTATGCGGGGGGGCGGAGCGCGAGGCTTCAACCTATGCAAGGAAATACAAGGGCTTGAAATGCGGATTGTGACGGAACTGCCGTTGGAAGGTGACGCGCCGGTGCATCGCATCGACGGGGCGGGGCTGTGCAAACTTCTGGCCATCTCGCCTGCCATGCTGACCGAATTGAAGCATCGCGGGCTGGCGGTTCATCACGGGCGGGACGCCTGGAACCTTGAGGAAACCGTGCGGGCCTATGTCACGCATCTGCGCGGCATCGCATCGGGACGCGGCGGCGAGGAACAGGCGCTTAACCTGACCGCCGAGCGCGCGCGGCTGGCCAAGGAACAGGCGGATGCGCAGGCGATCAAGAACGCGGCCCTGCGCGGCGATCTGGTGGCTGCTGTCGAGGTGGAACGGGCATGGGCCGATGCCCTGCGCGGGCTGCGGTCGCGCCTCTTGGCGGTGCCAAGCCGTGTGCGCGCGGCGCAGGGCCATCTGACGGCGGCGGACATCGAGGCGATGGACCGTGAAATCCGCGCCACGCTGACTGATCTGGGGAATGGCCATGACAGCGATTGACCCGATCCTTGCCCGCGCCTTCCGCGCCCTTGTGCCGCCGCCGCGCCTGCGGCTGTCCGACTGGATCGAATCCGCCGTCAGCCTGCCCGATGGCGTCACCGCGCAGCCCGGCCCGGTGCGGCTGTGGCCCTTTCAGCGCGAGATTGCCGACGCCATCGGCGATCCGTTCATCGAGCGGGTGACTCTGGTCAAGCCGGTGCGGGTGGGCTTTACTACGCTGCTGACCTCTGCTGTCGCGTCCTTCGTGGCCAATGAACCGGCGCCGATTCTGTGCCTGCTGCCTGCCGAGGCCGATTGCCGCGATTACATGGTCAGCGACATTGAACCGATCTTTGCCGCATCCCCCACCGTTGCCGCCGCCCTGTCCGATGACCAAGACGAATCCGGGCGCAACACGCTGCTGTCACGGCGCTTTCCCGGCGGTTCGCTGAAAATCGTGGCCGCGAAGGCACCGCGCAACCTGCGCCGGCACAACGCCCGCATCCTGTTCATCGACGAGGCGGACGGCATGGAGGCCACGCAAGAGGGATCGCCGATCCTGCTGGCTGAACGGCGCACCCTGTCATTCCCGGATCGCAAGATCGTCATGGGATCGACCCCGGTGCATGAGGAAACCAGCCATGTCCTGCGCGCCTTTGCGCAATCGGATGCCCGCATCTTCGAGGTGCCTTGCCCGGATTGCGGCGCGCTTTCCGAAATCCTCTGGGATCATATCGTCTGGGACGAGGGTCGGCCGGAATCGGCCCGCTTTCGCTGTCCGCATTGCGGGGCCGAGATCGAGGAACGCCACAAGCCCGGCATGGTCGCGGCGGGCCGCTGGCGGGCCACGCGCCCCGAGGTGCAGGGCCATGCTGGGTTCCGGCTGAACGCGCTGGTGTCGCTTCACGCAAACGCCGCATGGGGCAAGCTGGCGCGCGAGTTTCTGGCGGCAAAGGACGATCCGACCACGCTGCAAACCTTCGTCAACACCATCCTTGGGCAGGGCTGGCGGGCCGAGGGCGAGGAACTGGCCGAGGATGACATGGCCAGCCGGGCCGAGCATTGGGGGCTGAACGCGGTGCCTGCCGAGGCGCTGGCGCTGACGGCGGGCTGCGATGTGCAGCATGACCGGCTGGAACTGACGCTGGTGGGCTGGGGCGAGGGCGGCATGGCCTTCGTGCTGGGCCATCGGGTGATCTGGGGCGCATGGGACGCGCCCGAGACATGGGAAGAACTGGACGATCTGCTGCGCCAGACCTTTCCCCATGCGCTTGGCGGGCGCATCGGGATCGACGCGCTGGCGGTGGATGCGGGCGACGGCACCACCATGAACGCGGTGACGGGCTTTTGCACCCCGCGCACCAGGCGGCGCGTCATGGCGATCAAGGGCGCGGCAGGCAACCGCCCGCTGATCGAGCGCGCCGGGTCCAAGACGCGCACCGGCGCGCGGCTGTGGATCGTGGGGGTGGACACGGCGAAAACGCAGCTGTTCGGGCGGCTGGCACGGGGCGAGGCGATCCGCCTGTCCGCCGATCTGCCACCCGTCTGGTTCGAGCAGGTGGCCAGCGAACGCGCCGTTGTCCGCTATCGTCGCGGCCAGCCGGTTCGGTCCTTCGAGCGCATCCCCGGACGCCGGGCCGAGGCGCTGGATTGTCTGGTCTATGCGATGGCCGCGCGCCAGATCATCAACCCCGACTGGACCGGGCGCCGGGCCGAACTGGCGCAAGAGGCCCCGCCCCCCGTCCGCAAGGCGCCGGTGCTGGCGTCCAGCTGGATGCAACGATGAGATCGGGTGCAGGCCCCGGACCCGCTCCTGGTGTCAAGCCTGCCCGCAAGACGGCGAGTGCGGTCACAACCCCGTCAGCGCGCGGCCCCTGCGCAGGGGCGCGGCGCGCAATTTTAGCAGCTTATCGCTGCAACAGCACGGCTGCCGCTGGATGATCTGGTTTTAGCAACACTCCGGCCTGTTCAGCCTTCAATCGCACATACCCCCGGATCATTTTCTCCGAAAATTCATACCACCCCTGGCGGCTTCCGATAAGGATATTGCCGTGGGTGTCGCGCTTCAAGCTGTTCATTCGGTTATTGAACTTTTGCCGCGTCAGCGGCTCTCTGTTTGTCGCGCGCGATATCGCCTCGTATATCTGAAAAACATCTGTGCTGCGTTTTTTTAGCTCGTGACCATCTGCCATCGCGAAAAGAATAGCACTATAGTTATCATCATATTTCTGAGTCGCCTTCTCGTATGGCCCTCGCGCCTTCATATCCATCGCGTTTGCCGCGTCAGTCATTGCGGCCTCAAATAGCTCTGGCGTTACTTTTCCTTCATTATGTGCATTGAATACCTGCCAGAATAATTTCTCCGAGATAAAATGAACATAGTGCGGGAAGCCGTCGCAGATCATTGCAATTCGGTAAACCGTGTTTTTGTCGATTTCTATACCAAGGGTCTCGGCGGCACCTTCCACGATTTCCATTCTTGCTTCCCATGGAAGTCGCCCAAGGTCAACAACATGGAAGTATCTGTCTGCGCTTGCATGGGCAGACATGAGCGCGTCCGCGCTTTCTGCGATTCCGCATATGATGAAGCACGCTTCAACATGCTTATCAGAGACCTGCTTAATAAGGTTCGCAAAATCTCGCTGAACCTCTTGAGAAGATATCAAGTCGAACTCATCAATGACGAAAACGGGATTTCCGCCAAGCGCCTTAACTAAAAAATCCAGAAGGCGAACGGAGTCATTGACAGATAGCGGCTCTTCAACCTCTTTTTCTTTTTGCGAGATTGATTTCTTTCCCGAAACAGTAAGCCAACTCCAGGAAAAGCCCCCGCCCGCTTCATTGGATTTAGTTGTTTCTGCGATGCGAGGGTCTTTCGACAGAACCTCATCGAAGATATCTTTGATAATTGACTTAAATGTGCTCTGCGGGTCGCAACTTACAAGGATCGGATCGTGACCGGTTGCAATTTTGAACGCGGCAGTTTGGGCGAGTGATGATTTCCCTACACCGCGAAGGCCATGGATCAACACATGTCGCCCAGAGGCATATAAAGCTTGCTCAATACCTGCGAGTTGCTCTGCTCGCCCGCGTAGTAGCTCCTCTGACTGCAAGGGTCGTGCGGGCGAAAGCACTTTGGATAGTGCCTGGCCAAACTCGCGTTGCTCTTGGTTGATGACTGCCCGTAGCGTTTCAAGTCGTGCCAAGTGATCCACCTATTGTTGTGTGCCAATTAGATTACACCCGGCGGATGCCATACAGCAAGAACTGGTCGGGACGGGGTGACAACACCCCTTGACTCGCTATGAGCCTCGATCCAGGGTTGTCGGGATGATACGCCTAAGGATTGGAGAGGCTATGAAGCGCGCTGCCCTTCTGAATTGCACCGGGTTGGGTGCCGAACGGTTCAAGCTTTTGCAACGCGACGACTTGCTGCCGTTCTTCGCAAGCGGCGATGACCGCGTTTCGCGCTGGCAGGATTATACGCTGGACGATGCGTTCCGGCTGCGGTTGATGATGGACCTGATCGACGCCGAAAGCCCGGAAGCCTATCCGACCGGGCTGGGGCCGAGCTTTTCCCGCAGGGTCGTGCAATCCAGCCTTGCCGTGCTGCCTTTAACGGTCGCAGATGCGGCCGCCCAAAGCCCTTCGATTTATATTGCCTATGCGGCCTTCGAGGGGTTACTGAACGATGACACCCCCGACCGCTTCCCCTGCCATTATTGCGGCCCGCTGGCCGATCTGGACGGCTGGATTGCGGGTATCATCGCCAAAGATGGCGACGGCTATCGCAACTTTGCCTGCAAGCGGCTGTTCATGGCCAATGCCACCCGCGCCGCGAACTTCGTGCTGGAACGGGCGCAGGAATTGGGCCTTCCCGAGGCGAACGCATGGGCCTGATGCAGCGCATCACGGGCGCGCTGCTGGGCGGTTCCGGCATCGAGGCCGGGGGCGGCGGGCGGCGCTGGCAGGGGGCTGCGATGCTGGGCAGTCCGCAGCAATCGACCCTTGCCGCGCGTGGGGCCGCGCAGCAACGCGCCGCCGCCCTCTATGTGAACACGCCCTACGGCAACCGCATCGTTGAGGCATGGGTGGCGGCGCTGGTCGGCAAGGGCTGGCAGGCGCGCAGCCAGCACCCGGACGCGGCCACCCGCCGCGCCCTCACCGATGTTTTCGAGAATACGGCGAACCCCGTCCTGCCTGCGCTGGTGCGCGCGCTGGTGCGCGACGGCGAAGCCTTCATCCAGATCATCACCGAACCGGACGGCAATCTGCGCCTGAAACCCATTGCCGCCGACCAGGTGGACCCGCACCTGACCCGCGACCTGGGCAACGGCGCGCGGATCGTCGCGGGCATTGAGTTTGACGCCGCCGACCGCGTGACCGCCTATCACGTCCTTCCCGAGGCGCCGGGCAATCCCTTCGCCATCTATGGCGCCGCCATCCGCATCCCCGCCGCTGACATGATCCATGTCTTTGACGCGCTGTTCCCCGGTCAGGTGCGCGGGCTGTCGTGGCTGGCGCCGGTGCTGCTGAAACTGCGCGACCGCGACGAGGCATCCGACGCGCTGCTGATGCAGATGAAAACCGCCGCGCTGATTACCGGCTTTGTCCGCGACCCCGAGGGCGGCGCGGCAGGCTTTGACGATGGCGCAGGTGCGGGGCAGGTCAATGTCAGCCTTGAACCCGGCGCCATGCGCATCCTGCCGCCCGGTGCTGATGTGACCTTCAGCCAGCCCGGTCCCGGCCTGTCGCAGGCGGTCGAGTTTCTGCGCGCCCAGGACCGCGAAATCGCGGCGGGCGTGGGGCTGACCTTTGAATCGCTGACCGGCGATCTGGGCGAGGCGAATTATTCCAGCGCGCGCGTGGGCCTGCTGGAGTTTCGCCGCCGCGCCGAAATGATGCAGAAAAACCTGATCGAAGGGCTGTTCCTGCGCCCGCTGTGGCGCCGCTGGATCGACACGCGCGCCTTGGCCGGTGCCATCCCATCCGACCCCGCCACGCTGGCCGATTACCGCGCCGTGCGCTTTGTCGCGCCGGGCTGGCAATGGGTGGACCCGGCCAAGGAAGTCACAGCCGAGGTGGCCGCGATCACCGCCGGGCTGAAATCGCGCGAGGAAGTCGTGGCGGGCCGGGGCCGCGACATTGACGAACTGGACGAGGAACGCGCCCGCGACGCCGCGCGCAGCCAGGGGGAAGCCGCATGACCATCCATCTGCGCACCATCACGCCGCGCCCGTCCACGCTGGACGCGCAGGCCCGCACCATCGAGGCCATCGTTTCAACCGGCGCGGAAACCGCGCGCCCCGGCTATCTGGAACGGCTGGACCTGCGCGGCGCGGACCTGTCACGCCTGATCGGCGGGCCGGTGCTGGACGCGCACCGTTCGGCATCGACCCGTGACCAGCTGGGCGTGATCGAGGCTGCCGAGCTGCGCCCCGAGGGGCTTTGGGTCCGCATCCGATTCCGCAGCAACGATGCCGCCCAGGCGGTGCTGTCCGACATTGGCGACGGCACCCTGCGCGGCCTGTCCATCGGCTATTCCGTGGCCGAATGGCAGGACACGCGCGAAGGCGACCGCCGCATCCGCACCGCAAAACGCTGGACCCCGCTTGAGGTGTCCATTGTCCCCGTCCCGGCCGATCCGGGCGCCCATTTCCGTCATGGAGAACATCAAATGGAAGCCGACGACATCACGGCGGAAACCCCGCACACCCCCACCCTGACTCGGGCGCAGATGAACGTGGAAATCCGCAGCATCGCCGCCACCGCCGGGCTGGACACCGCATGGAGCGATGGCCAGATCGACGCCGAGGCCACGCCCGACGCCGCGCGCACCGCCGCCTTCGCGGCCATGCAGTCGCGTAGCGCGCAGACCGCGACCCGCACCACGCGGGCCACGATCACCGCCGATCACACCGACCCGGCCCTGATCGCCGCGCGGGCGGGCGAGGCGCTTTATGCCCGGTCGCACCCGGACCATCAGCTGTCCGAACCGGCGCGGCCCTTTGCCCATATGTCGCTGGTCGATCACGCCCGCGCCAGCCTGCAACGGGCGGGCCTGTCCACCACCGGGATGTCATTGGACACGATCATCACCCGCGCCACGGCGGGCATCGGCTATCACTCGACTTCCGACTTCCCGACGATCATGGGCGAGGCCGTCAACCGCGAGCTGCGCCGCGCCTATCAGGCCGCGCCGTCCGGGATGCGTCAGGTGGCCCGGCAAAGCACCATCCGCGACTTTCGCGCGAAAAGCGCCATCGCGCTTGGCGGGTTGTCGCAGCTGACCAAGGTGGCCGAGGGTGGCGAATACACCTACGGCACCATCAAGGAAGGCCGCGAATCCTACCGGCTGGAAACCTTTGGCAAGATTTTCGCCATCACCCGGCAGGCGCTGGTGAATGACGATCTGGGCGCCTTCACCGCCATTCCCGCCAGGCTGGGCGCAGCCGCGCGCGCCTTCGAGGCCGCGCAGCTGGCGGCGATCCTGATGGCCAACCCGACCATGGCGGACGGCAAAGCGGTGTTCCACGCCGATCATGGCAACATGAAAACGGCGGGCGCCAGCCTTGAGGATGACCTTTCCGCCGCCCGTCTGGCGATGCGCAAGCAGACCGGCCTGTCGGGCGATCTGATCGACGTGACGCCGCGCTTTGTCGTGGTGCCGCCCGATCTGGAAACCGCGATGGAAAAGGCGCTGACCGCCGTGCAGGCGGGCAAGACGGCGGACGCCAACCCCTTCGCCAAGCTGACGCTGGTGGTGGACCCGCGCCTGACGCCCGGCACCCGCTGGTATGTCGCGGCGGACCCGGCCCTTATCGACGGGCTGGAATATGCCTATCTGGAGGGCGCCCCCGGCCCGCAGGTCGAGACGAAAACCGGCTTCGAGGTGGACGGGGTCCAGATGAAGGTGCGGCTGGACTTTGGCTGCGGCTGGATCGACCACCGCGGCTGGTTCCGGGTGGGCTGACATGGGCATCGGCACCGACGAGCTGGCCCGCCTGCGCGACGAGCTGATCCGCGCCCGCGCGCGCGGCATCCGAACGCTGGAATACGACGCCAAGCGCATCACCTATACCAGCGACGCGGAAATGGCCGCAGCCATCGCCGATCTGGACCGCCGCATCACCAACGCAACCGCGCGGGGGGCTTCCCCCCGCACGGTCAGCTTTGCAAGCTCGAAAGGGGTGTGAGGAAATGGGAAATCGTCGTGCGGCAATCAAGCAAGATGATCTGGACCGCTACGCCAAAGCTATGCAGCGGGCCGGCGTCACGGACTGGCAACTGGAAGTCGAAAACGCGGACGGCACTCGACACCGGCTGACCGTTAGCGATCAAGACGCGCCGAAGTCCCCGAAAGGACCGAATCCTTGTGACCGGCTGTTGAATGGGTAAGCGCAAAAATCCCTTTCCCGGTGTCAGCCGGGCAGAAAGCCGCCATGGCAAGGGCCAGTGGCGGCTGCGCCGCACGATCAAGGGGCGGAAGATCGACTGTTACTTGCCCGGCCCCTATGGCAGCGCCGAGTTTCGCGCCGCATATGAGGCCGAGATTGAGGGCGTCCGTATTCTGAAACCAGTTTCCAAGGTTGGAACGGTCGATTGGCTGATCGAGCATTACCTTGCAAGTGTTAGATACAAGAACCTGTCCGACATTCGGAAAAAAACTCTTCGCGGGCAGTTGGACTGGCTGCGAAAGCAGGCTGGCGATCTTCCTTTTGAGCAAATGGAAACTGCGCATATTGAAGCGCTTGCGAGCCGCGAAGAGGGCGCTACGGCTGCGAATCAGATCGTGAAGATAATGTCACTTCTGTTCAATTATGCCATCAAATACCGGCTGCGCGGCGTCACTTTCAATCCGGCGAAGTATGCGGAAAGGCGCAAGACAAGCGGCGCCGGGTATCATACCTGGACCGAAGCCGAGATCGGAAAGTTTCTGGCCGTTCATCCGGCAGGATCAAAGGCGAGACTGGCCATGTTGCTATTCCTCTGCACCGGCGCAGCGCGTCAGGATGCTGCGAAAATGGGCTGGCAGAATGTGAAGGCGGGACGCATCGAGTATTCACGCGGCAAGACAGGGCAAGGCGCTGACCTGCCGATCTTGCCCGAGTTGGCCGAAGAGCTGGCGCAGGTTCCCCAAGACCGCCTTTTGTTTCTCTGCCACGGGGATAGGGACCGCCCTTATAAGCCCGCGACACTTGGGAACTGGTTCAAGGACCAATGCAAGGCGGCGGGGCTGGATCACTGTTCAGCACATGGGCTGCGAAAGGCTGGCGCAACCCGACTGGCCGAACACGGCGCGACTGAATACGAGGTGATGAGCTTCCTTGCGCACACCACGCCCAAGGAGGCCGCGACCTATGTCAAAGCGGCAGGCCGGGGAAGGCTTGCGGATAGCGGGATGGGTAAGCTGCCACGGCTCAAAACCGGAACGAATGTGTCCAACCTAAGCGAAAGGTTGGGCAAATAGGCCATGCAACATGCTGTTATTATGGAGAAAACAAGATGAAGTGGCAGCCCGTAGGGGAATCGAACCCCTCTTTCCAGGTTGAAAACCTGGTGTCCTAACCGATAGACGAACGGGCCACTCTGGCGCGGTGCAAGGCTGTCTGCCCTGCGGCGTGGAGCGGTGTTTAGGCCAGCGACGCGGGGGGCGCAAGGGGTTTTTTCGCCCGCGTCGCATCTTTTTTCGAAAACCCCGCCAAGCCGTTGATTTCAGGCCTCGGCGGCGTCGTCCAGCCGCAGGCGCGCGCGTTCGCGACCGCCCCAGCTGGTGCGTTCCAGCTTGCCGGCAAAGTGGAACCGCCGTCCGCGCGATTCCAGCAGGCCCGGTCCCAGCGGCCCGGCCATGGCGTTCCAGCTGACCGCCTCGAGCGCGGCGCCGTTATCATCGCGAAAGCGCAGCCGCAGATGGCCGTCGCCCATGGTCGAGACGCTGTCAAGGATCTGCCCCGCAAAGGCAAAGCGCGGCGCCGGGGCGGCCTGACCGAAGGGGCCTGCGCGGTCCAGCATATCCATCAGGTCCAGATCCGCCGCCGCCGGCGACAGCAGGCCCGAGATGCGCAGGCTGCCGCGATTGCTGCGCGCCGCCAGCGCCGGGGCCAGCAGTTCGGACAGGCGGGCCATGGCATCGGGCAGGCGGGCCTGCGCGACCGTCAGGCCGGCGGCCATGGCGTGACCGCCGCCCTTCAGCAACAGCCCCTCTTGCGCCAGCCGGTGAATGGCATGGCCCAGATCGACACCGGCGACCGAACGCGCGCTGCCCTTGCCGATGCCGTTTTCCAGCCCGATTACGACCGAGGGCAGGTCGGTTGCCTCTTTGATGCGGGCGGCGACGATGCCGACCACGCCGGGGTGCCAGCCATCGCCCGCCGCCCATGACAGGGCGGGGTCGGCGCGGGCCTCGACCTGGGCTGCGGCCTCGGCGCGGACGGCTGCCTCGATGGCACGGCGGTCGCGGTTCAGTTCGTCCAGCTCTTGCGCCAGTTTGCGCGCCAGCTCGGGGTCGGTGGTGGACAGACAGCGCGCCCCCAGATCGGCCCGGCCCACGCGGCCCCCGGCATTGATGCGCGGCCCCAGCATGAAGCCAAGGTGAAAGGCCGTGGGCGCCGCATCCAGCCGTGCCACATCCGACAGCGCCACCAGACCGGGGCGGTCGCGGCGGGCCATGATCACCAGCCCCTGCCGCACAAAGGCACGGTTTACCCCGACCAGCGGCGCAACATCGGCCACGGTCGCCAGCGCCACAAGGTCCAGCAACCCGACCAGATCGGGCTGTGCGCCGCCTTGGGTGCGCAGCTGGCGGTTGGCCTCGACCAGCGTCAGAAACACCACGCCAGCGGCGCAAAGATGGCCCAGATCGCCGGTTTCGTCCTGCCGGTTGGGGTTCACCACCGCCAGCGCGGGGGGCAGGGTTTCGCCGCCAAGGTGGTGGTCCAGCACGATCACATCGGTCTGGCCTGCCGCCGCCAGCGCGTCATGAGACAGGGTGCCGCAATCGACACAGATGATCAGGTCGTGGTCCTGCGCCAGGGCCGCGATGGCCGGGGCGTTGGGACCATAGCCCTCGTCGATGCGGTCGGGGATATACAGCGTGGCGGTCTGGCCCAATTGCCGCAGCCAGTCGATCAGCAGCGCGGCCGAGGCCCCGCCATCGACATCGTAATCGGCAAAGATCGCGATCCGTTGGCCGGTGCCGGCGGCCTGAACCAGCCGCGCGGCGGCAATATCCATGTCGCGCAGGCGGCGCGGGTCGGGCAGCAGGTCGCGCAGCTTCGGGTCCAGATGCGGCAGGGCATCGGGCGCGGCCACCCCGCGTTCGGCCAGAATGCGGGCGATGGGCAGGGGCAGGGCGGTCTGCTGGGTCAGGGCTTCGGCCTGACGCTCGGTCGCGGTGTCGGGACCGGTCCAGCGCTTGCCGGACAGCGATGAGGTGACATCAAGAAAGGCGCTCATGCCCGGTGTTTGGGCCAAGCCCCGCATGGGCGCAAGCCGAAACGCATCAAAAAAGGGGGCGTCGCCGCCCCCTTCCGGTTGCCGTGCCCGCGCGCCTCAGCGCAGCGGGTTACGATAGGTCATGCGCCGCACCGACCCGGTCTTGGACCGCATCAGGATGGTTTCGGTCTCCTGATAGCTGGGGCGGCGCTTGACGCCCTGCACGATCGAGCCATTGGTGACGCCGGTGGCGGCAAAGATCACGTCGGCGGTGACCATCTCGTCGCGGGAATAGATGCGGTTCAGGTCGGTGATGCCGGCCTTCGCGGCGCGGCCCCGTTCGTCATCATTGCGGAACAACAGCCGGCCCCACATCTGCCCGCCCATGCATTTCAGCGCCGAGGCCGCCAGAACGCCCTCGGGTGCGCCCCCCGAACCCATATACATGTCGATGCCGGTCAGGTGCGATTCGGCACAGTGAATGACGCCAGCCACATCGCCATCGGTGATCAGCCGGATCGCGGCCCCGGTTTCGCGCACCTCGGCGATCAGGTCTTCGTGGCGGGGGCGTTCAAGGATGCAGACGGTGATGTCGCTGTCGGCCACGCCGCGCGCCCTGGCCAGCGCCCGGACGCGTTCGGCGGGCGGCATGTCAAGGCTGACCACATCGGTCGGATAGCCCGGCCCGATGGCCAGCTTGTCCATATACACATCAGGCGCGTGCAACAGCGTGCCACGCGGCGCCATGGCGATGACGGTCAGGGCGTTGGGCATATCCTTGGCGGTCAGGGTGGTGCCCTCAAGCGGGTCCAGCGCAATGTCGACCTCGGGGCCGTTGCCGGTGCCGACCTCTTCACCGATGAACAGCATCGGGGCTTCGTCGCGCTCGCCCTCGCCGATGACGACGACGCCCTTGATGTCCAGCATGTTCAGCTGGTCACGCATGGCGTTCACGGCGGCCTGATCGGCGGCCTTTTCATCGCCGCGCCCGATCAGGCGGGCCGAGGCATGGGCCGCGGCCTCGCTGACGCGGGCAAGGCCAAGGGACAACATGCGGTCGTTGAAATCGGTGGGGGCGCTCATCGGGTGTTCCTCGTGACGGTTACTGGCAGGCTTGTAAAAGCCCGCATCCGCCGGAACAAGCCTGCGCGCGCTAACATCCTAATCGTCAGGCAGATCCAGATCAAGTGCCAGCGCGTGGATGCGGCTGGTCAAATCGCCAAGCAGCCCGTGGATCAGCCGGTGACGTTGCAGCCGGGTCAGGTCGCGAAACGCCTCGGCGCGGGCGATGATGCGGAAATGCGTCTGCCCGCCCTCGCGCCAGCCGCCATGGCCGCGATGCTGTTCGCTGTCGTCAATGACCTCCAGCCGGGTGGCGTGCAGGCTGGCCAGCCTGTCGCGGATTTCCTCGGCAATCATTCGCGCACCCCCCTTTCATGTTGCGTCGAATAGCTTAAACTGCCGGTCCCGACTCGGAAAGGGTGATCGCATGAGTTTCGACCCGCTCGATTTTGATATTTCAGCGGCCAAGGACAAGAAGCGCCGCAACAAGGGGCGGCGCGGCATGTCCGGCGCGTTCGAGACCTCGACCCGCATCTGCGACAAGGAAGGCTGCAACAAGCCGGCCCAGTATCGCGCGCCCAAATCCCCCAAGGCGCTGGATGATTATTACTGGTTCTGCAAGGACCATGTGCGCGAATACAACCTGAACTGGAACTATTTCCAAGGCCAGTCCGAGGCCGAGTTTCAGGAATTTCTGGACAATGCGACGGTGTGGGAACGCCCGACCAAGCCGTTTGGCAAATCGGCACGCGAACAGGCCTGGGCGCGTCACGGGGTCGAGGACCCGCTTGAAATTCTGGGCGAAAACGGCACCCGCGTCGAACACCGGGTGAAAAGCACCCGCAAACTGCCCCCGACCGAGCGTCGCGCGCTTGAAATCCTCGAGGCCTCCGACAGCTGGACCAAGGCCGAGATCCGCAAGCAATACAAAGCGCTGGTCAAGGTCCTGCACCCTGACATGAATGGCGGCGACCGATCGGACGAGGACCGCCTGCAAGAGGTCGTTTGGGCCTGGGATCAGGTCAAGGACAGCCGCTATTTCAAGGACTGATCGCCGCGGTTTTCGTGCCGCAGTTGCGGGTTTCGCCTTGGTCCAAATATCCACTGCGCCGGGCTGACCTGCCACCCGGCGTCGCGGTTGTAAAAAAGGCCCGCCGGAATGGCGGGCCGTGGTCGTTAAAGGGCTGCTTTCAGCGCGGCGGCCAGATCGGTGCGTTCCCAGCTGAAGCCGCCATCATCCTCGGGCTGGCGCCCGAAATGGCCATAAGCCGCGGTGCGCCGGTAAATCGGTTTGCACAGATCCAGATGTTCGCGGATGCCGCGCGGGGTCAGGTCCATCGACTGTGTCACCGCGCGCTCGATCTCGGCCTCGGGGACGGCACCGGTGCCGAAAGTGTCGGCATAGATCGACAGCGGCTTGGCCACCCCAATGGCATAGGACAGCTGGATCACACAGCGTTTCGCCAGCCCCGCCGCCACCACGTTCTTGGCCAGATAGCGCGCGGCATAGGCGGCCGAGCGGTCGACCTTGGTCGGGTCCTTGCCCGAAAACGCGCCGCCCCCATGCGGGGCCGACCCGCCATAGGTGTCGACAATGATCTTGCGCCCGGTCAGCCCGGCATCGCCATCCGGCCCGCCAATGACGAATTTGCCGGTCGGGTTGATCCACCATTCGGTGTTTTCGGTCAGCCATTCGGCAGGCAGAACCTTGCGGATATAGGGTTCCACAATCGCGCGGATATCGTCGCTGGTCTGGCTGTCGTCATGGTGCTGATGCGACAGCACAAGCTGGGTGACCTCGACCGGTTTGCCATCTTCATAGCGCAGCGAAAGCTGGGTCTTGGCATCCGGTCCCAGCGTCGGCTCTTGCCCGGCCTTGCGGGCGGCGGCCAGCGCGCGCAGGATGGCGTGGCTGTACTGGATCGGCGCCGGCATCAGTTCGGGCGTTTCATCGACGGCATAGCCGAACATGATGCCCTGATCGCCCGCGCCGTCGCGGTCGACGCCCTGGCTGATATGGGCCGATTGTTCATGCAGAAAGTTCAGCACATGGCATGTGTTCCAGTGGAACTGGTCCTGCTCATACCCGATATCGCGGATCACGTCGCGGGCGATCTGCTGGATACCGCCCATGTGGTGGCGCATCCGGGCCGGGTCGGACAGGCCGACTTCGCCCCCGATCACCACCATCCCCGAGGTCGCGAATGCCTCGCAGGCGACGCGGGCATTGGCATCCTCGGTCAGGAAAGCGTCCAGAACCGCGTCCGAGATCTGGTCGCAGACCTTGTCGGGGTGCCCCTCGGAAACCGATTCCGAGGTGAAGACATAGTTTCGGCGTGTCATGAAATGCTCCATTATCCAAGGCTGAACCGCCACGCCAGGAAGCCGTTGTGACGGTCGAATGGACCGGCCCTAGACCCCGCTGACGCACAAGTCAATACCACCTGCGGGTTGAGGAACCGTTAACGCCGGCGGCCAATCGCCGCGATTATCAGCGCCGCCAGCGCCATGACCAGCAGCGCCGGCGCATCGCCAAACCGCATCCACGGTGTCGGCGCAAGCGCGGCGGGCAGGGCGGTGTCGATAAAGCCCTGCCGGTCCAGCCCAAGTTCGGCGCGGATCTGGCCATGGGCGTCGATGACCGCGCTGATGCCGGTATTGGCGACGCGAATGACCGGCAGGCCGCTTTCGATGGCGCGCAGCCGCGCCTGTGCCAGATGCTGCCACGGCCCGGACTGATGGCCGAACCAGCTGTCATTGGTGATTTGCAGCAACCAGCCGGGGCGGGCGACATCGCGCAGGACCTGCGGAAAGATCGCCTCGTAACAGATCAGCGGTTGCAGGTCGGGCAGACCCGGCACCGACAGGGTCGCAGGGCCGGGACCGGCGGCATAGCCATGCCCCTGCTGCGCGGCAAAGGCGGTGATGCCGAACTGCGCCAGCACATCGCCCCAAGGGATATATTCACCAAAGGGCACCAGATGCGCCTTGTCATACAGCGCAGCGACCTGTCCGCCCCGCGCGATCAGGGCAAGGCTGTTGAAATAGGCGGCCCCCTCGCGCCGCTGAATGCCGGTCAGCACCGGCGCCCCGGCGGCGCGGGTGAACTGGTCCAGCACCGGGCCTGCGTCGTTCAGCAAAAAGCTGACAGCGGTTTCGGGCCAGATCACCAGGTCGGGGCGCGGCTGGCCGTGGGCCGGGGCGGCGGCGGAAAGGTCCAGCAACCGCTGGTAAAACACGCCTGCCCAATACGGGTCCCATTTCAGCGCCTGAACCGCGTTGGGCTGAACCAGCCGCAGCCGCGCCGGGTGATCGGCGGGCAGGGGGGCGGACAACATCTGTTGCCCCGCCACCCATGCCGCCAGCACCAGCCCCGCCGCCAGCCCGCTGCCGGTCAGGCCCACACCCGCCAGCCGCAAGCGCCCCGGCAGCGCGCAGGCCAGCGCCACCACCCCCGAGGTCAGCATCACCAGCCCCAGCGCGCCCCCCCATGCCGCCAGTTGCGCCACCGGGGTGCCGATCCAGATATGCCCGGTCTGCGCCCATGGCAGGCCGGTAAAGACCCAGCCCCGCAGCCATTCCGCCACCGCCAGCCCCAGCGCAAAACCCGCCGCCCGCAGCGCCCGGCCCCGCAACAGCCGCCCGGCCAGCACCGCGGGAATGGCCCAGAACACCGCCCCGCCCGCCGCCATCAGGGCCAGCGCGAAAGGTGCCATCCAGCCATAAATCTGGGGCTGCACGAAAAACGGTTCAGTGATCCAGCTCAGGGCCAGCCCGAAATAGCCAAGCCCCAGTGCGAATCCGTGCATCAGCGCCATTCGTGCGCTGCCAGCTGCGGCAATGCGGGCGGTGGCAAAGGCCAGCGCCAGCGGCGTCAGCGCCCACATCCCCCAGGGCGCCTGCCCCAGCGCGGCGATCAGCCCCAGCGCCAGATCGGCGGCAGGCACGGTCACAAGGAAACGCAGCAAGCGGGTCATGCGGATCACCTGACAGGGGCGCGAAACGGGGGATGGCGGGAGGGGGGGAATGAAAAACCGCGCAGGCGAACCCGCGCGGTTTCAAAGCGGGACCGGAAAGCAGAACCGGCATGGCCCGGTGCCGGGCCGCCCGCGATCATTCCGGGGTCGCATCCCCATTGGCCGGCGGCGCCGCCTGATCCGCGACCGGTGCGGCCTGTGCATCGGCGCTGGCGCTGTCCGCCGGGGCCTCGGCCGTTTTGGGCTTGCGGGTGCGGCGGGCGCGGGGCTTCGGCGCGGGTTTGGCCGCCGCTGCGTCCTGTGCTGTCGCGTCGCTGGCCGGGGCGTCGGGCTGTCTGTCTGTGCCATCGCTGCTGGCCACTGTCGCCGCTTCGGGGGCCTCGGCCACGGGTTTTTTCGCCCGGCTGGCACGCTTGCGCACCGGCTTCTTGGGGGTTTCGGCGGCCTCGGGTTGGGCATCCGGTGCCGCATCAGACACGGCATCCGCAGCCGGGGCGTCAGGTTGGGCTGGCGCGTCCCCGGCGGCCTTGGGTGCGGCATCCGCTGCGGGTTTTTTGGCCCGGCTGGCGCGTTTGCGCACGGGTTTTTTGGCCGCAACCTCGGGGGTATCCTGAAGCGCCTTTTCGGTTTCGGGCTGCTCCGCGCCCTCGGGGGCGGTGGCCGCCTCGGGCTGGTCCGCATCCTGTGCCGCCACGGGGGCGGCGGGGCTTTCGGCCTCGGCCTCGGGCTTGCGGCGGCGGGTGCGGCTGCGCTTGCGCGGGGTCGCGTCCGGGGTAGGTGCTGCGGGCTGGCCGGCATCGGTGGCGGGCGTGGCCTCGTCGGTGGTGTCAGGCTCTGCCACGGGGGGCAGATCCTCGGGCAGGAAGCTGCGGGTCAGGAATTCGGGGACGTGATCGCCCATGCCAAGCACGTCGCCGCGATCACCACGGTTGCGGCCATTGCGGCGGTCGTCGCGGCGGCTGTCATCCCGGCGATCCGCACGGCGGTCATCGCGCCGGTTGTCGTCGCGCCGATCATCACGGCGGTCCTCGCGGCGGGTTTCGGCGCCAGAGGTGTCGGCGCGGGCGCTGTCGTCACGGGCATTGTCGCGGGTCTGGCCCTCGGGGCGCGGGCTTTCGGTCCGGGTGGCCTCGTCACGCGGGGCGTCATCGCGGCGGTTGTCATCGCGGCGGCTGCGGCCACGTCCGCCACGGCCACGGTCCGCCGCGCGGTCAGAGCGGCCATTGCCGCGCGAACCGGCGCGCGGGGCACCCTGCGCGGCCTCGGACAGGGTAAAGCCTGCGGGCAGTTCGGCGCGCGGCAGCGTCGCCTTGACCAGATTTTCAATCGCGCTCAGGTATTTTTCATCCGAGGGCGTCGCGATCGAGATCGCCGTCCCCTCGCGCCCGGCGCGGCCGGTGCGGCCAATGCGGTGGACGTAATCCTCGGCATGGCTGGGAAGGTCGTGGTTGAACACATGACTGACCGCCGGAATGTCCAGCCCCCGCGCCGCCACGTCCGAGGCGACCAGCAAGCGCAGGCTGCCATCGCGGAACCCGTCCAGCGTGCGCATCCGCTGCGACTGGTCAAGATCGCCATGGATCGGCGCGGCGTCAAAGCCGTGTTTTTTCAGCGACTTGGCAACGATATCGACATCGGTCTTGCGGTTGCAAAAGATGATCGCGTTGGTCAGCTTGTCGCCCTCGGCCTCGATCAGGGCGCGCAGCAATTCGCGCTTCTGCTTGGCGGTCTGGTCCTTGCGGGTGGGGGTCAGTTCGACCAGACGCTGGGTAATGGTGTCGCTGGTCGAGGACTGGCGCGCGACCTCGATCCGTTCGGGGGTGTGCAGGAAGGTGCTGGTGATCCGCTCGATCTCGGGGGCCATGGTGGCGCTGAAGAACAGCGTCTGGCGGGTAAAGGGGGTCAGCTGGAAGATGCGTTCAATATCGGGGATAAAGCCCATATCCAGCATCCGGTCAGCCTCGTCCACGACCATGATCTGAACGCCGGTCAGCAACAGCTTGCCGCGTTCGAAATGGTCCAGCAGCCGCCCCGGCGTGGCGATCAGCACGTCGACGCCGCGGTCGATCAGCTTGTCCTGTTCGCCAAAGCTGACGCCGCCGATCAGCAGCGCCTTGGTCAGCCGGGTGTTCTTGGCATAGGTGTCAAAGTTTTCCGCCACCTGCGCGGCCAGTTCGCGGGTCGGGCACAGCACCAGACTGCGCGGCATCCGCGCGCGGGCACGGCCCCGCCCCAGCAGGGTGATCATCGGCAGGGTAAAGCTGGCGGTCTTGCCGGTGCCGGTCTGTGCGATCCCCAGAACGTCGCGGCCTTCCAGCGCGGGGGGAATGGCGCCTTGCTGGATCGGCGTAGGCGTTTCATAGCCCGCGTCAGCGATGGCGGACAGAACCTTGGGGTCCAGCTTGAGGTCGGAAAATTTGGTCATTCAGGGCTTTCTGTAATCATGCGCTTGATGCGTCCGTGGTGCCGGCGGCTGTGCCGCAAGGCAGGATCGGGACGCAGGTTTCGCACGCCCCTCGGAACCGCCCGCCGGATGCGGGCCGCTTTGCGCTAGCCCAAAGCCGGGGCCGAGTCAATCAAATCCCGCTTTTCATGTGCTTTGCGACACTTTATGGGTGCAGCGCTGCCGGTCGGTGGTTAAATCGTGATGCTTTTATAAAGGAAGATGCCCATGGCGACCCCGGTTGCAGGACTTAGCCCGGTCGAGGCCTTTGCCCTTGTCGGCGTGGCGGGTGTCGGCGCGCAATGGCTGGCCTGGCGGTTCCGCCTGCCGGCCATCGTGCTGATGCTGGCGGCGGGCCTGCTGGTCGGGCCGGGGCTGGGGGTGTTCGTGCCCTCGCGCGATCTGGGCAATCTGGTGCAGCCGCTGATCTCGCTTGCGGTGGCGGTGATCCTGTTCGAGGGCGGCCTGACGCTGAATTTCCACAAGCTGGCCGACGCCCGTCCGGCGGTCAAGCGGCTGGTCTATATCGGGGCGCCGCTGGGGTGGCTGATGTCGTCGCTGGTGCTGGCATGGGGCGCGGGGCTGGGCTGGGAATCGGCCATCGTCTTTGGCGGCATCATGATCGTGACCGGGCCGACGGTGATCGCGCCCCTGCTGCGGCAGGCGCGGCTGGTCAACCGCCCGGCGCAGGTGCTGCAATGGGAAGGCATCGTCAATGACCCGATCGGGGCGCTGGTCGCGGTGCTGGCGCTGGAAATTGTGCTGGTGCGGCATACCCGGCTGGATGTCGATGACGCGGTGCTGACGCTGGTTCTGGGCATCGGCTTTGCCGCGCTGGTGGGGGTGGCGTTCGGCTGGGTCGTGGTTCAGGCCTTCCGGCGCGGCTGGGTGCCGGAATACATGAAGGTGCCGGTGCTGTTCGTGGCCGTGATCGGCGGCTTTGCCCTGTCGGATTCGGTGCTGCACGAATCCGGCCTGCTGGCGGTGACGATCATGGGGCTGGTGATCGCCAATGCCGATCTGCCCTCTTATTCCGAGCTGTATCGCTTTAAGGAACATGCCACGATCCTGCTGGTGTCGGGGGTGTTCATCCTGCTGGCGGCGGGGGTGAATGTCAGCGCGCTGTCGCAACTGACATGGCGGGCGGTGCTGTTTGTGGTGCTGGTGGTGCTGGTGGCGCGGCCGGTCACGGTGATGGTGTCGCTGATCGGGACCAACCTGCCGATGAAGGAACGGCTGCTGATCGCGCTGACCGGGCCGCGCGGGGTGGTGCTGGTCGCGGTGGCGGGCATCTTTGGCGAAAGGCTGGTGGCCGAGGGTATCAGCGACGGCGCGCTGGTCGGGCCGCTGGCCTTTGTGCTGGTGCTGTCGACGGTGGTTTTGCACGGCTTTACGCTGGCACCGCTGGCGCGGGCGCTGGGGCTGACCTCGGGCGACAAGCCGGGGCTGCTGATCGTGGGCGGGTCGCTGTTTGCGACCGGGCTGGCCAAGGCGCTGGAAAAGGCCGGGGTCGATGTCATGGTCACCGACCCCAACCGCGACCACCTGCGCAGCGCGCGGGCGGCAGGGGTGCCGACCTATTACGGCGATATCCTGTCCGAGGCGGCGGAAAACAATCTGGAATTCATCGCCTATTCCGGCATTCTGGCGGCGTCGGACAATGACGCCTATAACACGCTGGTGGCGACTGACCTTGCGCCGGAATTTGGCCGTGACGCCATCTGGCAGGTGGCCCGCCACAAAGAGGACCGCCCCCGCCACGCACTGCCAAATCAGCTTGGCGGCCAAAGCCTTGGCGGCAGCCGCACACTGGCCCAGTATCTGGATATGCTGGCCGAGGGCTGGACCTTCCGCGTCACCCGTCTGACCGAGGAATACCGGCTGGCCGACTGGCGTGCCGCGCGCGAGGGGGCCTTGCCGCTGGCGGTGCTGCAAAACGAAGAGCTGTGGTTCGTGGACGAGCGTGACGAAATCCCCGATGCCGCCGGCGTTCAGATCGTGTCGATGATCCCGCCCGAACTGGCCGAAAAGCTGCGCGAGGAAAGCGAAATGGCCGCCAAGGTCAAGGAAATCGCCCGCGCCGAGGCCAGGGCCGTCAAGCGCGGTGAAGGCGCGGGTGCGCAGATGGATCAGGCGGACCGGGGCCGCGTCGGCACGCATCTGCGCGACATGGCGCAGGAAACCCGCGACCAGCGGCGTGATGACCGGCAAAATGGCGATGACGCGCTGGCTGCGGATGACGCCGGGGCAGAGGCTGGTGAAAACGGTGCGGGCGCGGCTGCCGAGGTGCAGGGCGCTGGCGGTCAGGATGGCAGCGCGCCCCCCGCACG
This sequence comes from Paracoccus jiaweipingae, assembly GCF_044335505.1. Classification (NCBI taxonomy): domain Bacteria; kingdom Pseudomonadati; phylum Pseudomonadota; class Alphaproteobacteria; order Rhodobacterales; family Paracoccaceae; genus Paracoccus; species Paracoccus jiaweipingae. The sequence continues at coordinate 295,225 of NZ_JBISBS010000001.1, forward strand.
CGGCTGAGGCACGGGCAGGGACGCGGCGCGGAAAGGGCGGTGCGGTACGGAAAGGGTGGTGCTGGCTGGTCGGGCCGGCCACACCCGTGCGGGGCTTGAACGGCGCTGCTGAACGGTTTGCGTGCCGGTTGCGGGCCACGCGGCCCGGGCGAAGGTTGCGGGCCGGGCGATGACAAGCTATCGCAGCGGTCAGACAAGGATGGACCAAGATGAATCTGTTTGCCGATATTGCCGATCTGGTGCTGGATGCGCTGACCCGTATGCAGGCGCGGGGCGACCTGCCGCAGGGCCTCGATTTCGCCAATGTCACGGTCGAGCCGCCGCGCGACCCCGCCCATGGCGACATGGCGACGAATGCCGCGATGGTGCTGGCCAAACCCGCCGGGCAAAAGCCGCGCGATATTGCCGATACGCTGGCCGCGCTGCTGGCGCAGGATGACCGCATCGCCAGCGCCGAGGTCGCCGGTCCCGGCTTTCTGAACCTGCGGCTTGCGCCCGGCCAGTGGCAGCGCGTCATTCCCGCCGCCATTCAGGCCGGGGCCGATTATGGCCGCAGCGATCTGGGGCGCGGCAAGCGGGTCAATATTGAATTCGTCAGCGCCAACCCGACCGGCCCGATGCATGTCGGCCATACCCGTGGCGCGGTGTTCGGGGATGCGCTGGCCAGCCTGCTGGATTTCGCCGGCTGGGATGTGACCCGCGAATATTACATCAATGACGGTGGCGCGCAGGTCGATGTGCTGGCCCGGTCCGCGTTCGAGCGTTACCGCGAGGCGAACGGGCTGGAACCCAACATTGCCGAGGGGCTGTATCCCGGCGATTACCTGATCCCGGTCGGGCAGGCGCTGAAGGAAAAATACGGCGACAGCCTGATTGATCAGCCAGAATCCGACTGGCTGGCCGATCTGCGCGAATTCGCGACCCAGGCGATGATGGACATGATCCGTCAGGATCTGGAATTGCTGAATGTGCGCATGGATGTCTATTCCAGCGAAAAGGCGCTGTATGGCACCGGCAAGATCGAGGCCGCGATCGCGCGGCTGGACGATGCCGGGCTGATCTATCGCGGGGTGCTGGAACCGCCCAAGGGCAAGCTGCCCGAGGATTGGGAGGAACGCGAACAGACGCTGTTCAAATCGACCGATTATGGCGACGATCAGGACCGGCCGATCCGCAAATCGGATGGGGCGTGGACCTATTTCGCGCCCGATATCGCCTATCACTGGGACAAGGTCGAACGCGGCTTTGACCAGTTGATCGACATTCTGGGGGCCGATCACGGCGGTTACGTCAAGCGGATGAAGGCCGCCGTCGCGGCGCTGACGAATAACCGCGTGCCGCTGGACATCAAGCTGGTGCAGCTGGTCAGGCTGTTCAAGAATGGCGAGCCGTTCAAGATGTCCAAACGCGCCGGCACCTTTGTCACCCTGCGCGATGTGGTCGAACAGGCCGGGGCCGATGTCACCCGCTTTCACCTGCTGACGCGCAAGAATGACGCGCCGCTGGATTTCGATTTCGACAAGGTGCTGGAACAGTCCAAGGATAACCCGGTCTGGTATGTCCAATATGCCAGCGCCCGGATCAACAGCGCCCTGAACCGGGCGCGTGACGCCGGGGTGGCGGTCGCTGATGCCGATCTGACCGGGGCTGATCTGTCAAACCTGACCCACGAGGCCGAGCTGGATCTGATTCGCAAACTGGCCGAATGGCCGCGTCTGGTCGACACCGCCGCGCGGGCGAATGAACCGCACCGGGTGGCGTTTTACCTGTATGATCTGGCCTCCAGCCTGCATTCGCTGTGGAATCGGGGCAATGACGACCCGGCGCTGCGCTTTGTGCAGGATGGCGACAAGGACACAACCCGGACGAAAATTGCGATGCTGCGTGCCACCGGCGTTGTCATTTCGGCGGGGCTTGGTATCTTGGGCGTTAATCCGGCGAAGGAAATGCGCTGACCACAAGGCGCGCCTGCGACGGGAACGAGCAGTGACAGATTGACCGGGATCACCCGGCAGGCAGGCAAAAATGGCAGTACTCGATTTCCGCGGTGGCGGTTTCCATGGCGTGCGCCCGCGTCAGGTTCGTGACATGATGTTCGGCGAACAGGATCGCGGCTATCAGCCGATGGATGCGCAACAGGCCGGGCCGGATGGCTTTTCCATGGCGGCCCGTGCCACGCGGGCGCTGAATTACTTTGGCGCGCTGGTTTCGGTCGCGCTGATGATCGGGCTGGTGGTCTGGGGCTATCAGCTGGTGGTGCGCGACGTGTCGGGCATCCCGGTGATCCGCGCGATCGAGGGCGCGGCCCGCGTCGCCCCCGACGAACCGGGCGGGGAACTGGCCGAACATTCCGGGCTGGCGGTGAACACCATCGCGGCAGGCGAATCCGCTGCCCGCGTCGACCGCGTTGCCATCGCCCCCAGCGCCGCCGGCCTGACCGAGGAAGACGTGCCGATGGGTCAGCTTGGCGCCACCGCACAGCCGATTCAGGCCGATGATGCCGATGCCGAACTGGCCGCCCCGCAGACCCCGGTTCTGGACCTGCCTGCGCCTGCCGCCCCGGCGGACCGCATGGCCGATGCCATTGCCGCCGAATCGGCGGCTGACGGGTCGGTATCCGGCGCCGTCACCGACGAGGCCGGCAGCGTCGTAAAACCCGAGGACATCAACAAAGCCCTGGCCGAGGCCGCCGCCCCGCAAGCCGCCGCTGCCATCGCAGGCTCGGCGCGTCCGGCGCCGCGTCCGCGTCGTGTGGCCGCCGCCGCCCCTGCCATGGCTGCGCCCATGGCCGCCGCCGTCACCAGCCCCGACAGCCGCCCCGCGCCGACCCCGGCCCCCATCGCCAGGGCCGAGGTCGAGACCGTGAAACCCGCCGCTGGTTCGGCCATTGCACAGATCGGCGCCTTTGACAGCGACGCCGTGGCGCGCAGCGAATGGCAGCGCCTGTCGGGCAAGAATGGCGGCCTGTTCGCCGGAAAATCGCCGGTGATCCAAAAGACGGAACGGAACGGCCGCACCTTCTGGCGCCTGCGCGTCGCCGGTTTCGGCGGCAAGGATGACGCCCGCAGCTTCTGTTCCAGCCTCAAGGCCAAGGGCACCGACTGTATCGCGCTGAGCAACTGATGGCGACAGCCGCGATTTTCGGCCTGTCCGGGCCGCAACTGACCGGGGTCGAGCGGGCGTTTTTCCGCGCCGCCGATCCGTGGGGTTTTATCCTGTTTGCCCGCAATGTCGAAAGCCCGCAGCAATTGCGGGCGCTGACCTGCGATCTGCGCGATACGCTGGGGCGCGATGCGGTGATCACCGTCGATCAGGAAGGGGGCCGCGTCCAGCGCCTGCGCGCGCCGCACTGGCGCGACTGGGACGCGCCGCTGACCGAGGGGCGTCGCGGGCCGCGCGCCGTCTGGCTGCGCTATCGGCTGATCGCGGATGAATTGCGCGCCTGCGGTGTCGACAGCAATTGCGCGCCGACGCTGGACGTTGCCTTCCCCGAAACCCACCCGTTCCTGCATGACCGCTGTCTGGCCGATGACGCGTCCGAGGTCTCGATGCTGGGGCGTGCGGCGGTGGATGCCATGCTGGCGGGCGGGGTCTTGCCGGTGGTCAAGCACATGCCCGGCCATGGCCGCGCGCAGGCCGACAGCCACAAGGCGCTGCCGGTGGTCGACGCGCCGGTTGAGGCGCTGAACGATTGCGATTTCATCCCCTTCCGCGCCCTGCGGGACGCGCCGCTGGGGATGACCGCGCATATCCGCTTTACCCAGGTCGATCAGGCGCCGGCCACGGCCTCGGCGGCGATGATCGGGCTGATCCGCGACCGGATCGGGTTCGAGGGCGCGCTGATGACCGACGATCTGTCGATGCAGGCCCTCAGCGGCAGCATCGCTGACCGCGCGGCGGCGGCCATTGCGGCGGGCTGTGATCTGGCGCTGCATTGCAATGGCGACCTGCCCGAGATGGAGGCCGTCGCCACCGCAGCGGGCCAGCTGTCCGCCGAGGCCTGTCGCCGCACCCGCCGCGCCCTTGCCCTGCGCCAGGCGCCCGGTCAGGACGACATCGCCGCGCTGCGCGACGAATACCGCCGCCTGACCGGCACGCTGGCCTGACGCGGTTGACTTGCGCCCCGCGCGGTCGGATTTTACCCCATGACCCAGACTGACGCCCCCCACCCGCAACCGCCCGCCGCCGACAGCCCGGATGCCATCCGCCAGCGTCAGGCGGACGAGGCGCTGATCGTCGATGTCGACGGGTTCGAGGGGCCGCTGGATTTGTTGCTGACCTTGTCGCGGACGCAAAAGGTTGACCTGCTGAAGGTCTCGGTGCTGCAACTGGCGGAACAATATCTGGGGTTTATCGAAAAGGCCCGCGCGCTGCGCATTGAACTGGCCGCCGATTATCTGGTGATGGCCGCGTGGCTGGCCTTCCTGAAATCGCGCCTGCTGTTGCCGCCCGACCCCAAGGCCGACGGCCCCAGCGCCGAGGATATGGCCGCGCATCTGGCCTTCCAGCTGGAACGGCTGGACGCAATGCGACAGGCGGCGGCGCGGCTGATGGCGCGTGACCGGCTGGGGATGCAGCGTTTCGTGCGCGGCGCCCCCGAAACCGTGACCCGGCAGCGCCGGACGCAGTGGCAGGCCGGGCTGCTGGACCTGATGCGCGCCTATGCCCGGCTGAAAACCAGGGATGAATTTCGGCCCTATGCCTTTGACCGCACGGATATTTTCACCATGGAACAGGCGCTTGAGCGGATGCGCGACCTGATCGGCTTTGCCGGTGACTGGACGGTGCTGGCCGATTTCCTGCCCGATGGCTGGGACGCCGACCCGCAGCGGCACCGTTCGGCCACGGCGGCGACCTTTGCCGCCTCGCTTGAACTGGCGAAACAGGGCCGGGTCGAATTGCGTCAGGACGCCCTGTTCGCGCCGATTTCCATTCGCAGCAAGGGGACCAGATGACCGATCAGGACGCCGGGGCGACCGGCTTTCGCCCGATCCCGATGGATCAGCAGGAACGCATGGTCGAGGCGATCCTGTTCGCCGCCGCCGACCCGGTCAGCCTGCGCGAACTGGCCGACCGCCTGCCGGTGGGCTGTGACCCGGCCGAGGCCGTGGCCGGGCTGCGCCGCCATTATGCCGGGCGCGGCGTCGATCTGGTCCGCGTGGGCGAGGGCTTTGCCTTTCGCACCGCGCCGGACCTGTCGTTTCTGATGCAGGAACAGGTCACCGAACAGCGCCGCCTGTCGCGCGCCGCGATCGAGACGCTGGCCATCATCGCCTATCACCAGCCCGTCACCCGCGCCGAGATCGAAGAGATCCGCGGCGTCGCCACCAATCGCGGCACGCTGGATCAGCTGATGGAACTGGGATGGGTGCGCATGGGGCGGCGGCGGATGACGCCGGGGCGGCCCGCGACCTTTGTGGTGACGGATGGGTTCCTTGACCATTTCGGGCTGGAAACCGCCCGCGACCTGCCCGGTCTGGCCGAATTGCGCGCCGCCGGCCTGCTGGATGCCCGCCCGGTTCAGGGGATGCCGGGGCTTGTCAAACGCGATGCCGATGACGACATAATCGACCATGGCCCCGATGGGGTGTTGTTCGACGATTAAGGAAACCCCGGCATGAACCTGAACCAGATCTTTGCCATGTTTCAGCGCATGGTCCTGCACCGGCTGATGAATGCCGGGATCAACAAGGGCATCGACATGATGGCGCGGCGCGGCGGCGGGCAGGATGCCGATGGCAAGCTGACCGAACAGGGCCGCCGCACCGAAAGACAGGCGCGCGACATGACCAAACGTGTCCGTCAGGCCAACCGCATCCTGCGCCGGATGAAGTGATCAGCCGCGAAACTGTTTGGCCAGTTTCAGCCCTTGCCCCTGATAATTCGACGCAATCCCGGCCCCATACAGCTGTGCCGGGCGCTGTGCCATATGCTCGTATATCAGCCGTCCCACGACCTGACCGTGTTCCAGCGCGAAGGGGGCCTCGTGGCAGCGGACCTCCAGCACGCCACGGGCGCCGTGACCGGCTGTGCCATGGCCGAAACCGGGGTCGAAAAACCCGGCGTAATGGACGCGAAATTCCCCCACCATCGCCAGATAGGGGGCCATTTCAGCGGCGTAATCGGGGGGGATGGTCACGGCCTCGCGGCTGACAAGGATGTAAAAGGCGCCGGGGTCCAGAATCAGCCGCCCGTGATCGCCAAACAGCGGATCCCAGAAGTCGCGCGCCTCATAGGCGCCGATGCGGTCAAGGTCGATCACCCCGCTGTGGGGTCGCGCGCGCCAGCCCACAAGGTCGCCCTGCGCGGGCCGCAGATCGACGGAAAAGCCCAGACCTTCGTCGATCAGCGCCGGGCCATCGACCAGCGGGGTTTTGGCGTGCAGCGCCCGCAGCGCCGCGTCGTCCAGCGCCGCCTGTCCGTCGCGCAGCCGCAACTGGTTCAAGCGCATTCCGGGCCGCACCAGAACGGAAAAACTGCGCGGGCAGATCTCGGCGTAAAGCGGGCCGTCATAGCCGTCGGGAAGGCGGTCGAATTCGGTGCCGTCATCGGTGATCAGCCGGGTCAGCAGGTCCAGCCGCCCGGTCGATGATTTGGCATTGGCCACCGCCGACAGCCCCGCAGGGAGGGTGATGCGTTCAGCCAGCGGCACCAGATAGACACAGCCGCGTTCCAGCACCGCACCGCCTGTCAGGTCCATCCGGTGCATCTGGAAATCGGCCAGCCGGTCGCTGACCCGCCGCCCCTTGCCCGGCAGGAACGAGGCCCGCAGCCGCCATGCCTCGGCCCCAAGGCGCAGGTCCAGACTGGCGGGCTGGATCTGTTCAGGCAGGATCGGCTGGCTGGCGGAAATGGCCCCGCGGGCGATCAGGTCGCGCAATGCGCTGTCGGACAAAACCCCGGTCATGCTGGACCCCCAAAATTGTCGGCAGATACAAGAACGCCCACCCGCAAGGGGTGGGCGATTCTGAAATGGTCGGGCTGGCGAGATTCGAACTCACGACCTTCCGCCCCCCAGACGGACGCGCTAACCAGACTGCGCCACAGCCCGACGCGGGCCATATAGGCGAAGGCGCGGGGCGGACACAAGGGCATTCTGACCTCGATCGGCAAAATATTTCGGTTCGGTGACGACGGCTTAACGCAGGCTGTTCAGCAACTGTCGCAATTGCGTCACCTGCTGCGGCAAAGGCCGGTCCTGCGGCCAGTTGCGCAGGGCATCTGCGGCATCGGCCAGCAGCGGCAGAACCTGTGCGGCGGGGCAGGGCAGGGCGGTCGCGGCGCTGGCAGGGGCGGGGTCGGATGGGGCGGTGTCGGATGGGGCGTTTGCGCCGGCTGGGGCCGCATCAGCGCCGGGGGGCTGCGCGGCGGGCGGATCGGGCTGGTGCTGGTCGGAAAACAGCGGCAGGTCAGCCGGGGCGGCGGGGCCGGGACGACGCCTGACGGGTTTTGGCTGCGCGTCGGGATCGGCGGCTGTCTGGCGGGCGGGGGGCGTGTCGGGCCGGGGGGTGCTGGTGTCGGCGGCATCTGCGGTGGTGGCGGGCAGCTGCCCGGCCTCTTGCAGGCGCGACACCCCGCGGGCGCGGGTCGCGGCGCCGCGATCCTGTGACAACAGCTTTTTGGCACCGCGAATGGTCAGCCCATCCTCGCGCAGCAGGCCCACCAGACCGGCGACCAGATACAGGTCATCAGGCCGGTAATAGCGCCGGCCATCGCGGCGCTTGACCGGCGATAGCTGGCTGAACTGGCTTTCCCAATAGCGCAGGACATGCGGGGCCACCCCGACGATTCGCGCGACTTCTCCGATCGAACGAAAAGCGTCAGGGGATTTGTCCATCGTGGCTGCCGTGGGTTGTGTGGTCCGTGGTTTTCAGCAGGGGGTCAGGGCTTGTTGCCCGCCGCGACGCGGTCTTTCATCAGATGCGAAGGCCGGAAGGACAGCACCCGGCGCGGCGTAATCGGCACCTCTTCGCCGGTCTTGGGGTTGCGACCGATGCGTTCATTCTTGTCGCGGATGGAAAACGTCCCGAAGGACGAGATCTTGACCTGTTCCCCACGCACCAGCGCGTCCGAAATATGGGTCAGCACGCTTTCCACAAGCTGCGCCGATTCGTGGCGCGACAGGCCCACTTCGCGAAATACGGATTCGGCCAGATCCATGCGGGTCAGTGTCTTGTCGCTCATCGGATATCTACCTCTTGAATGCGGGACAGATTGCGGCTTTGGCGGCGGTAAGTCAACAACGGCGGCAGGGGAATGTTCCCCGCCGCCGTTGGTTTTTCCGTCAGCTTTTTCGCGGCTTACTTGGCGCAGGCCTCGATCCTGGCCAGATCAGGGCCATTCGGGGTGCGGCCCAGGTTGAACGGCGCCGAGGCATCGCGCCAGCCCTGATATTCCTTCAGATAGGTCAGCATGGATGCGTAAACCTTGGCCGAAAGCGGGTTCTGGCAGGCGGTTTCCTCGATCACCTCATTGGCTTTTTGCTGGATCTCCTCAAGTGCGGCATCGTCCAGACGGGTGATTTCCACGCCCGCTTCCGCGAATTTGTGATAGGCATCGGCCGAGCGTTTTTCCGAATAGGACAGCGACCAGATCATCGTCGCATTGGCCGCGATTTGCAGCTTGTTGCGGGTGTCATCGTCCAGCGCGTCCCACGCGGCCTTGTTGATCATCACCCCAAAGACCGATGCCGACTGGTGCCAGCCCGGCGTCGCCCAATATTTGGTCACCTGTTCAAAACCGCCCGACAGATCGACATTCGGGGCCGAGAATTCGGCACCGTCGATCACGCCGCGTTCCAGCGACTGGTAAATCTCGCCGCCGGCCATGCTGACCTGACTGCCCCCCAGTTTTTCCAGCAGCTTGCCCTGTTCCAGACCCGAAACCCGCAGGCGCAGGCCCTTCAGGTCGTCGATGGTCTTGATGGCTTTGCTGGTGGTGTGGAAACCGGCCTCGTTCGAGGTGATGCCATAGGGCAGATACACCATGCCGAACTTGCCATAGACCTCGTTATACAGGTCGCGGCCACCCCATTCCTGAATCCAGTTCATGTAATCCACGGCGCTGAACAGCGAAGAGGTCGTGGCCAGCGGCGAGAATGCCGAATCGCGCCCCGCCCAATAGCCCGGCCAGTCGGCCCCGGCCTGAATGGTGCCCGATTCGACGGCGCCGAACACCTCGCCTGCGGGGACAAGGCTGCCGCCGTCAAAGAAGTCGATGGTCAGCTTGTCATCGTCGATCAGTTCATTCGCCAGCTTGACGAAATGCTTGTCGCTTTCGATCAGTTCAAGGCTGGACGGCCAGGTCGTGGTCATCGTCCATTTTTCGGCCAGCGCGGGGGTGGCCGCCAGCGCCAGCGCGGCACCGCAGAACAGTTTGGTGATGTGTTTCATTGGTGGTCTCCTCCTCCTCAGGATTTGTAAAGCGTATCGGGCAGCCATGTGACCAGCGTCGGGAACGCGATGATCAGCGCGCACATGATCAGAACCAGAATGATGAACGGAATGACGCCCTTGATGATGTCGCCCATGGTGACATCGGCGGGCGCAATGGCGCGCATATAAAACAGCGCATATCCGAATGGCGGCGACAGAAAGCTGGTTTGCAGCACCACCGCCATCAGCACCACGAACCACAGCTGGCTGACCCCCATTTCCTGAACCAGGGGCAGGAAGATCGGGAAAGACAGCAGCACGATGCCGGTCCAGTCAAGGAACATGCCAAGAATGAACACCGCGACCAGCATCACCATGATCAGCGTGGTCTGGTCATCGGCAAGGCTGCGGATCAGGTCCTGCGTGGCCGACAGGCCGCCGGTGATGTTGAACACCCCGGTAAAGGCCGTGGCGCCGACGACGATATAAAGGATCATCGCGCTGGTGCGGCCGGTTTCCAGCAGCGCGCCATAGAATGTCTTCAGCTGGAACCGGCCACGCATGATGACGATCAGCAGGGCCAGAATGGCGCCGATCGCGCTGGCCTCGGTCGCGGTGGCGATGCCGGCCAGCATCGACCCAAGAATACCCAGAATCAGCACCAGCGGCGGCACGGCCTCGACCACCAGCATCTTCCACATCTCGGCGCGGGGGATCTGTTCTTCCTCGCGGATGGCGGGGGCCAGATCGGGGCGCAGGAAGGCAATCGCCGCGACATAGATCGCATACATGACCCCAAGCGCCAGACCGGGCACCATCGCCCCGGCGAACAGTTCACCCACCGACAGGCCGGGGGCATAGGATGACATCAGGATCAGCATGATCGAGGGCGGGATCAGGATGCCAAGACAGCCTGACGCGCCGATCAGCCCCGTCGTCAGCTGCTTGGAATAGCCATATTGCAGCATCGGACGCAGCGCCATCATCCCCATCACGGTGATCGACGCCCCGATGATGCCGGTCGTCGCCGCCAGCAGGATCGAGATGAACACAACCGCCAGCCCCAGCCCGCCGGTCACGCGGGCCATCAGGTGGCGCAGGGCCTCGAACATTTTATCGGTGACGCCGCTGTCAGACAAAAACCGCGCCATCAGCACGAAAAGCGGAATGGCGATCAGGGTAAAATTGTCCAGCACATCGCCAAAGATGCGGTTGATGACGATGCCAAGCACCATCGGCTTGCCGGCGATGAACGCGCCAAGCACCGCGACGCCGCCAAGCACAAAGGCCAGCGGATGCCCCATGAACAGGCCAAGCACCAGCAGCCCGGCCATGATCAGGCCGATCATTTCACCGGACATCGAGCGGCTCCATCTGTTCAAGGTGGGTGGTGCGGCCAAGGACCAGTTTCAGGAACTCGGATATGCCCTGAATAAACAGCAGCACAGCCGCCACAGCCATGGCGATTTTCAGCGGATAGACCGGCAGCTGCACCGCGCCATAGGTCTTTTCCCCCTGATGGAAAGAGGTCATGGCGAAATCCCAGCTTTTGGTCATGAAGATCCACGCGAAGGGAAAGAAGAAGATGACATAACCCGCGGCCTCGACCCAGCGGCGCAGATTGGGGCGCATGGTGGCGGTCAGCAGGTCGACCTTGACGTGGCTTTCATGACGCAGGGCGTAACCCCCCAGCATCACGAAATAAAACCCATACAGCATCTTTGTCAGGTCAAACCCCCAGGGGGTGGGCGCGACCATGACATAGCGCATGAAAACGTCGTAAATGATGATGACGGCAAAAACGATGGCGGTGATGGACACGATACGTCCCACCGCCTCGTTCAGGCCGTCGATCAGGCGGATCAACGGCAAGATTTCCTCCCTCGGTCGTGTCGGCTGTGCGACTTTGCCCGAACTGTTCACGAGGCTTGCCTCTATGTCAACCAATGGGCAAGGTTTTGAAATCAGGCAAAAGCGGCCCTATGTCTTGCAAAGACTGCAATACCGATACGGGGGCATGACATGGCTGGTGGATGGGCGCGCGACGATGCGGTCAGCGAACAGATCGAGGTCTCGACCCGCGAGGCGCTGGAGCGGATGCGGCTGCGCAACCGGCAGGCGGGTGACAGCGCCCGGTTCTGCGCCGAATGCGACGAGCCGATCCCCGAGGCACGCCGTCAGGCCGTGCCGGGGGTGCAGCTGTGCGTTGACTGTCAGCAGGGTGCCGACCGCCAGCGCCGACAGGCAGCGGGCGGTATCAACCGGCGCGGGTCAAAGGATTCGCAGTTGAAATAGGCGGGCGGGTTCGCGAGCCTGCGCTGCCGGGCCGGGCCGGCGGTTTGCGTCTGGCCTGCGGCATCTGTGGCGGTGTGGGCAGGGGGCTGGCTGCCCCCTTGGGCCTGCGGCCCTGACCCCCGCGGATATTTGGGCCAAGGCGAAACTATTACCAGCGCAGGACGACGCTGCCCCAGCTGAGGCCGCCGCCAATCGCCTCGGTCACGATGACATCGCCGGGTTTGAAGCGGCCTTGCGCATGTGCGACCGACAGCGCCAGCGGAATGGACGCGGCCGAGGTATTGCCGTGATCGGCCACCGTCAGCACCACCTGATCCATCGGCAGGCCCATCTTTTTCGCCGTGCCTTCGATAATGCGCGAATTGGCCTGATGCGGCACCAGCCAGGTCACATCAGCCGTGCCAAGCCCCGCCTTGTCCAGCGCGGTATGCGCGGTTTTGGCCAGCTTTTCGATGGCATGGCGGAAGACCAGATTGCCCTGCATCCGCAGATGCCCCGCCGTGCCGGTGGTTGACACGCCGCCATCGACATAAAGCAGGTCGCGATAGCGGCCATCGCTGTTCAGGTCGGTGGCCAGAATGCCGCGATCCTGCGGGGTGCCCGCCGATTCGGCGGCCTCGAGCACGACGGCACCGGCGCCGTCACCGAACAGCACGCAGGTGCCGCGATCGGTCCAGTCCATGATCCGGCTGAAGGTTTCGGCCCCGATGACCAGCACCCGGTCGGCCTGACCGGCGCGGATCAGCCCGTCGGCATTGGCCAGCGCAAAGACGAAACCGGCACAGACCGCCTGAACGTCAAAGGCAAAGCCGGTTTCCATGCCCAACCCGGCCTGCACCATGGTGGCGACCGAGGGGAAGGTGAAATCCGGGGTCGAGGTCGCCAGCACGATGGCGTCGATCTGGTCCGGGGTCATACCGGCATTGTCCAGCGCGGCCCTTGCGGCGCGGATGGCCAGATCGCTGGTGGTCTGGCCTTCGGCGGCGAAATGGCGGCGCTCTATCCCGGTGCGGGCGCGGATCCAGTCGTCGGTTGTGTCCAGCTTGTCCTCGAACCAGCTGTTTTCCACCACCCGTTCAGGCAGATAGTGGCCGCATCCCCTGACAACCGCGCGTCGCATCAATCCGCTGCCCTTTCATCCGCATGAACTGTCGATGGCGCTGGCCCGGTTTCAGCGCTGTTCTGGGCCTGTTGCGCCATGCGCGCGGCCAGACGGTCGTGAAAGCCCGATTGCGCCAGCTGAAAGGCCAGCTTGATCGCCGCCGACACCCCGGTCGCATCGGCCGAGCCATGCGATTTCACCACTGTGCCGTTCAGCCCCAGAAACACCCCGCCATTGACCCGGCGCGGGTCGATGCGCTTTTGCAGGCGTTTCAGCGAGGACAGCGCCAGCAAGGCGGCGAATTTCGACATCAGCGAATTGGCAAAGGCGTCTTTCAGGAAGTCGCCCACCAGCCTGGCCGTGCCTTCGCCGGTTTTGATTGCGACATTGCCGGTGAACCCATCCGTCACGATCACATCCACCCGGTCCGAGGACAGATCGCCCCCCTCGACAAAGCCGATATAGTCAAAGCCGCCAAGCTCGGTCGTCTGGCCGATCATTTCATGCGCCAGTTTCAGTTCGGCGCGGCCCTTGTGATCCTCGGTCCCGACATTCAGCAGGCCGACACGCGGGCGCGACAGGCCCATGCCGTTGCGGGCATAGGCGGCACCCATCATCGCGTATTGCACAAGGTCGGGCGCGTCAGCGCGAATATCGGCACCGACATCCAGCATGACGTTGAACCCCTGCGCATTGCGCGAGGGCCACAGGCAGGCAATCGCCGGGCGGTTCACGCCGGGCAGCTTGCGCAGCCGGATCATCGACAGCGCCATCAGCGCGCCGGTATTGCCGCAGGACACGGCCACCGTGGCCTCGCCGGCGCGGACCGATTCGATGGCCGACCACATGCTGGTGCCCTGAGCGTTGCGAATCACCTGACTGGGCTTGTCATGCATGGTGACCACGCCATCGGCATGGCGGATGTCACAACGGCCCGCCAGAATGCGGCGCTTGTCGATCAGACGCGACAAGACCGCCTGATCGCCATGGACGACAAAGCGGATATCGGGGTTCTTTTGCGCACTATGCGCAATGCCGGCGACGACGGCCGCGGGGCCGCGGTCGCCGCCCATCGCATCGACCGATATAACAATACCGCCCCGCGACCCATTTGCGGGCGCGGGGGCGGGATCAGCCTTGCGGTCCTGCATCGGCATCGCGCAGCCCTTAGGCCGCGTCGTCGTCCAGGTCGATCTCGTTGGCCTGCGCGACCACTTCGCGGTCGGCATAATGGCCACAGGACGGGCACACATGGTGCGGACGCTTCAGTTCGCCGCAGTTCGGGCATTCGTTCGGATTGGCACCCGACAGCGCATCATGTGCGCGGCGCATATTGCGCTTGGAGCGGGTGACGCGATTCTGGGGGACGGCCATGTCACAACCTCAAAGATTCGGGGGGGCAGGAAAATGGCCCCGGTCAGTATTCGGATCAGAGCGGCGGCAATACGGCAGATCGCCCCGGCCCGCAAGACATAAGCGCAGGCGGGACGGCCGAAAGACCATCCGCATGAAGGCGCGAACATAGCGATTGGCGCCGCAAAGGCAAGAGCAGAATCGCCGCCATCAGGGTTAATCGTCGCGTTTCGCCAACAGATCGGCCAGCCCGGCAAAGGGGCGGCGCTGATCGCCCGCATCGGTGTCGTCGGGGTCGGCATCCTGCGCCGCGTCGGGCAGTTGCGCGTCATCGGCGCGCGGCCATGCCGGCAGCGCCAGCGCCAGCGCCTCGGTCGCGATGACGCCAAGGTCGATGAAGGCGCCAAGCGGCTCGACCTCGTCATCGGGCATCTCGACCTCGGTTTCCTCGGGCGGGCGCAGATGCGGCGAGAAAACCCGGCGCACCGGTTCGGACAGCGCGGTGTCGACCGGGGCCAGCGTCACCACGCATTCCTGCACCACGCGCGCCTCGATCCGGCCATCGAAAACCCACGCATCGCCGCCTTCGGCCCGCAATTCGCCGGTCAGGCGCAGGGCGGGCAGGGCGATCAGCCCCAGATCGGCGGCAATCGCCTGACGGGTGGCCTTGTCGGGCGCCAGCGTCACCGGCACCGGCTGGCGCGGGTTCAGATGGGCGACGCGCAAACGCTGCGAAAACGGTTCGGTCTGGGTCATGTCTTGCCTTTCGCGCGGCGATTCCCGCGCCTTGCATGGATTTTCTTGAGCGCCGCCGCGCAGTTTGCTAAGCGGGTCGGGTCGCGTCAACCGATTGCGGCGCTGCGGTGCCATATGCGCCCGCGACGCGGATAAAACCAGACTGGCACAAGCAGGGGGCCACCATGTTCAACAGGATGACCAGGCTGATGGTGGCTGTCGTGGTGCTGGCGGTGGCGGGATGCACCCATATCTATCGCAACCACGGCTATATCCCCCCGGCCGAGGATCTGGCCATGGTGCAGGTCGGGCAGACCACGCGCGATGAGCTGCCGGGGCTGATCGGCATTCCGTCGGCGCAGGGGCTGCTAAGCGGGGCGGGCTGGTATTATGTCGGCTCGCGCTGGGACCATTTCGGTGCCCGCGAACCGCGCGAAATCTCGCGCCAGGTGGTGGCCATCAGCTTTGCCGACAGCGGCGTGGTCAGCAATATCGAGCGATTCGGCCTTCAGGACGGGCGGGTGGTGGTGCTGTCGCGCCGCGTGACCGATTCGAACGTCGCCGGGATCGGCCTGATCCGCCAGCTTTTGGGCAATATCGGCAATTTCAACCCCGGTCAGATCCTGAAATAACCGCGACCGCCGGTCCGCTGCGCATCACCTGACCGGGCGCGGACGGCCCGCCGTCAGGCAGGCGCATCCGGCACAAAGCGCAGCGCCACCCCGTTGATGCAATAGCGCAAACCCGAAGGCGGCGGTCCGTCGGGAAACACATGCCCCAGATGCGCATCGCAGCGGTGACAGCGCACTTCGGTGCGGATCATGCCGTGGCTGGTGTCGCGATGTTCGTCAATGCCGCCACCGGCGCGGGCAAAGCTGGGCCAGCCGCAATGGCTTTCGAATTTCGCGTCCTGATCGAACAGCCGCGCCCCGCAGCACACGCATTCATAATGGCCCGGCACCTTGGGGAACCCGGCATGGGAATACGGGCGCTCGGTCCCGGCCTGACGGGTGACGTGATAGGTCAGCGGGTCCAGCTGGTCCTGCCATTCGGCATCGGTCTTGACGATTTTATCGGCCATCGGAAATGGTCTCTGGAATTGTTGCCTGTCTGTTACAAGATAGGAATAGCCCGGAACCGAACAAGCCGTGCCATGCGGCGGCGTTCGCGGATGGGGATATTCAGGGGGCAGGGATGCTGTCACTTTCCAAGGGCCGTTATGCCGTTCGGCTGGCCGATAGCGATGCGGATCTGCGGCGCGCGCAGCAATTGCGCTGGCTGGCCTTTATCGGTCAGCGCGGCG
This sequence comes from Paracoccus jiaweipingae, assembly GCF_044335505.1. Classification (NCBI taxonomy): domain Bacteria; kingdom Pseudomonadati; phylum Pseudomonadota; class Alphaproteobacteria; order Rhodobacterales; family Paracoccaceae; genus Paracoccus; species Paracoccus jiaweipingae. The sequence continues at coordinate 311,387 of NZ_JBISBS010000001.1, forward strand.
GCGTGGCGGCGGCGGGCGCGGATGTGGATGCCGATGCGCTGGACGCCGAATGCCGGCATGTGCTGGTCGAGGATACGCGCAGCGGCAGGCTGGTCTGCACCTTCCGCTTTTTGCATCTTGCGGGCGGCGCGCAGATCGACCGCAGCTATTCCGCGCAATATTACAATCTGGCCCGGCTGCGTGATTTCACCGGCCCGATGGTCGAGATGGGGCGTTTCTGCATTCATCCCGAATGGCACGACCCCAATATCCTGCGCATGGCCTGGGGGTTCATGACCGCCTATGTCGACGATCACGGGGTCGAGCTGTTGTTCGGCTGTTCCTCGTTCACGGGGACCGAGCCTGCGGCCTATGAGGACGCTTTCGCGATGCTTAAGGACCGGCATCTGGCGCCGCGGCGCTGGCTGCCGCGGGTCAAGGCGCCGCGGGTGTTCCGCTTTGCCCGGCTGCTGAAAGCGCGCAAACCGGATGCCAAACGCGCCATGGCCGCGATGCCGCCCTTGCTGCGCACCTATCTGATGATGGGCGGCTGGGTCAGCGATCACGCGGTGATCGACCCACAGCTGAACACGCTGCATGTGTTTACGGGGCTTGAGATCAAGTCGATCCCGCCAGCGCGGGTCAGGCTGTTGCGCGGGGTGGCGGGGTAAAGGTCTGCCGCGCATGGTTTTGGGCCATGACAGCCTGATTTCGGGTGCTGCAGTGGTGCTGATTCTGGGTTTCTGGTTTCAGAATATCGCGGAATGGCGCGGGGGCGGGCCGGTGTTGCCGCGCAGGTGGCGCCGGTTTGTGTCGGATCGTCAGATCGCCCCGACAGGGCCTGTCCGGCTGTGGGCATTGCTGCTGGTTTCGCTGATCGTGCCGGTGCTGATGGCTGTCGCGGTCTGGCTGCACTGGGGCGGCGTGATCACGATGATCGCCGCCGCATTGGCGGCCAGCGCCCTGTTTCAGATGGGGGCCAGCATTGTCACAGGCCAGATGATTCCCGGCACGATCAGCGGGCTTGCCGTGATGCTGCCACCGGCTGTGTGGTTGTTGTCGCTGCTGGGGCAGGGGCGACCAGCCATCTGGATGACGGGCTGGTCGCTGGCCGGTCTGGCCGTCACCCCCTTGCTGTTGGGGGCGGTGTGGTGGCTTGCTGCGCGCCTCAGAAGCGGAAGTTGAAGCGGTGGACAAAGCCCACCCCGACCGAGATCTGGTCATCATTCGCGGTGATGGGCGAATCGGCGGCGTCATTCAGCAGCTTGGTATAGGTGATGCGGCCCATGACGGCATTGCTGTCGGACACGGCATAGCGCGCCTCGATCCGGGCCTGCGCGGCTTTCAGCCCGCCCGCCGGGTCATAGGCGCGATACAGGCTGCGCGCCGATTCGGCGGGGGTGACGCCGAAATAGGCATCCATGAATTTGCCATCGCCATATTGCAGCTCGGCCAGGCCGGTCAGCGTCAGGCGGTCATTCACATCATGGGTGTATTTCGCCCCAACCTCTCCGGTGATGCCTTTGTGGCCGGTGACGCCCTTGCGGATGGCGGCATAGCTGCGGAAAGGCCCGGCGTCATAGCCAACCTTAACCCCCAGTTCCAGACTGGGGTCGACATCGTCAAGCCCGCGCAGCTTGTCTGAATCGTCACTGTCACGCTTGCCTTTCAGGTCCGCCGACAGACCCCAGCTGAAACCCTGTTTCGGGCCGCTGGCCACGCCGTCGCGCGACAGGCGCAGGTCACGCAGGATGACCCAGGGCGCGACCTTGTAATCCTCGGCACCGGGATAGTCGGGGACCGACTGCGCGCCGATGCCCATATCGGCCGACACCGAATAGCCAAGCCCCTGCGCCGCAGCGGGCAGCGCGGCAGGCAGCGCCACGGACAGGGCAAGGGCGGGGGTCAGCAGCAGGCGGGTCGAAAAGGTCATGTCTTATCCAGTCAGGTCAGGGCGTCAGGTCAGGCGGGTGCAGGCCCTGCGCCGGTCGCGATTACCGCCATCATCGGTTTGCGCAAACGCTGTCGCAAGCGCAAACCGGTGTCAGGGTTAAGATGGGGTCCGGGGCGTTGCATCCGCGCCGCGGTCGGGGGCGCGGTCGGGATCGGGGGCGGTGGCGTGGCGCCAGAAATCCGGGTCGTCATATTCGGTCGGGTCGGGGATGCCGGCCAGGGCAAAGGCCTCGGCCCGTTCGACGCAGGTGCCACAGCGCCCGCAATGCCGCACCCCGCCCTTATAGCATGACCATGTCCGCGCAAAGGGCGTGGCATGGCGCGCCCCGTCGCGCACGATATCGGCCTTGCTGCCGTGGACATAAGGCGCCAGCAGCCGCACCCGGCCCATGCCGTCCAGCGCCGCATCCTGCATCTGCTGGAAAGCGTCGATGAATTCAGGGCGGCAATCGGGGTAAATAAAGTGATCGCCGCCATGCACCGCAATCGCCACCGCCGCCAGCCCGCGCGCCGCGGCAATGCCGAATGCCGCCGTCAGCATGATCGCATTGCGGTTCGGCACCACGGTGATGCGCATGGTGTCCTGTTGGTAATGGCCGTCGGGCACATCGACATTATCGGTCAGGGCGCTGCCGGTCAGGCAGGCACCGATGGGGCGGATATCGACAATATCGTGACGCACCCCCAGCCGTGCCGCGCAATCGGCGGCACTGTCCAGTTCCTTGCGGTGGCGCTGGCCATAGTCAAAGCTGACCAGCCCGGCCAGCCGCCCCTGCGCGGCGATGCGGTGGGCCAGACTGACCGAATCCAGCCCGCCCGAGCAGATCACCAATGTATCCATTTCATCTGTCCTTGTTTTGTCCGGGTAGGCTGCGACCGGGGTTATTAACCTTGCTGCGCGATTTCCAGATTTTCCAGCGCCGTCATCCACAGATCCTCGGCGCGTGTCATGGCCTCGCGCGCTTCGGCGTGTTTACGGCCCCATTTCTCGGCTTCGGCGGGGTTGCCGTAAATTGTCGGGTCGGCCAGCTTGGCGTCCAGCTTTTCCAGCATCTCGGTCAGCTTGGCCACGCGGTCCTCGGCGCGGCGCAGTTCTGCCCTCAGCTCCAGCAGGGCATCGCGCGAGGGGCGCCTGACCGGCACAGGTGCCGGGGTTTCAGGGGCCGTGCGGGCCGGTTTGGCGGGCTTGTCCTCGCCGGCCAGCAGGCTGGCGCGGTAACCATCCAGATCGCCCTGATAGGGCGCGACCCGGCCCTGATCGACCAGCCACAGCCGGTCGGCCACCAGCCCCAGCAGATGCATGTCGTGGCTGACCAGCACCACCGCGCCGGTATAATCGTTCAGCGCCTCGGTCAGGGCCTCGCGGCTTTCGATGTCAAGGTGGTTGGTCGGTTCGTCCAGAATCAGCAGATGCGGCGCGTCGATGGTCGCGATCAACAGCGACAGCCGCGCCTTTTGCCCGCCAGACAGGCTGCCGACGCGGGTTTCGGCCTGTGCCTCGAACAGGCCAAACCCCGCCAGCCGGGCGCGCAGCCGGGCCGGGGCCTCGTCCGGGCGCAGGCGGCGGATATGGTCCAGCGGGGTCTCATCCAGATGCAGTTCGTCCACCTGATGCTGCGCGAAATAGCCGATGCGCAGCTTGCCCGACCGCGTGACCTGCCCTGCCATCGCGGGCAGGCGGTCGGCCAGCAGCTTTGACAGCGTCGATTTGCCCTGACCGTTGCGCCCCAGCAGGGCGATGCGGTCGTCCTGATCAATGCGCAGATCCAGCCGCGTCAGCACCGCGCGGTCGCCATAGCCCACCGACACCCCGTCCAGCGACAGGATCGGCGGCGATAATTGTTCCGGCTGCGGGAAGGTGAAACGGAACTGCGCGGCCTCGTGCGGGGCGGTGATCGGTTCCATCTTTTCCAGCATCTTGACGCGGGCCTGTGCCTGTTTGGCCTTGCTGGCCTTGGCGCGGAACCGGTCGACAAAGCTTTGCAGATGGGCGCGGCGGTCGGCCTGTTTGCGGGCCTCGGCGGCTTGCAGGGCGCGGCGCTCGGCGCGGGCGCGGGCAAAGGCGTCATAGCCGCCGGTATACAGCACCAGCTTGCGATCCTCGAGGTGAAGGATGTGCCCCACCGCGCGGTTCAGCAAGCCGCGGTCATGGCTGATGACGATGACGGTATGCGGGTAACGCGCCAGATACCCCTCGAGCCACAGCGCCCCTTCAAGGTCCAGATAGTTGGTGGGTTCGTCCAGCATCAGCAGGTCGGGCTGCGCGAACAGCACCCCGGCCAGGGCCATGCGCATCCGCCAGCCGCCGGAAAAATCGCTGACCGGGCGGGCCTGATCGGCGCTGTCAAAGCCAAGCCCTTTCAGGATCGCGCTGGCGCGCGCTTCGGCGGACCAGGCGTCGATATCGGCCAGCCGGGTCTGGATGTCCGCGATGCGGTGCGGGTCGGTGGCGGTGGCGGATTCGGCCATCAGCGCGGCGCGTTCGGTATCGGCGGCCAGCACCGTGTCCAGCACGCTGACATCGCTGGCGGCGGCTTCCTGCGCGACGCCGCCGATGCGGGCGCGCGGGGGCAGGGTGATGGCCCCGCCATCCAGCGACAATTCGCCTTTGATCAGTTTGAACAGCGTGGTTTTGCCCGCGCCATTGGGACCGACAAGGCCGACCTTGTGGCCTTCGGGGATGGTGGCGCTGGCGCCCTCGAACAGGGGGCGCCCGGCAATGGCATAGGTGATATCGTCAATCCGCAACATGGGTGCGGCATGGCGCAATCGCGCCCGCCCGTCAATCGCTGGCGTGTTGCCGCGTCTGGCCTGCCGGTTTGGTCAGGCGCGGGCGCGGGGCGGGTCGTGTGGCCTTTCCAAGCCGCCTGACCCGTGGTAACGGGGCGCGGATTTCCGGCGGCATGGCCGCTTTTCAGACATAAGGTAACATCATGGCCCTTCAGCGCACCCTGTCCATCATCAAACCCGATGCCACCAAACGCAACCTGACCGGCAAGATCAACGCCAAGTTCGAGGATGCCGGCCTGCGCATCGTCGCGCAAAAGCGTATCAAGCTGTCGCCCGAACAGGCGGGCAAGTTCTATGAGGTTCACAAGGACCGCCCCTTCTATGGCGAGCTGGTGGAGTTCATGGCCTCCGAACCCGTCGTCGTGCAGGTTCTGGAAGGTGAAAACGCCATTGCCAAGAACCGCGAAGTGATGGGCGCGACCAACCCCGCCGATGCCGCCGAAGGCACCATCCGCAAGGAATTCGCGCTGTCGGTTGGCGAAAACAGCGTCCATGGCTCGGACGCGCCGGAAACCGCCCGTGAGGAAATCGCCTTCTTCTTCAGCGGTCTGGAACTGGTTGGCTGATTAACGCCATCGTGACCTTTCGGGCCGTCCCTGCGGGGGCGGCCTTTTTCATGCGCGGTTGCCCAAGGGGCAGGGCTTGGGCTAGATGCTGGGAAAGCCAACACAAGGACAAGCTGCGATGCGCGCATATGTTTTTCCGGGGCAGGGTGCCCAAACCATCGGCATGGGCCGTGAACTGGCCGAGGCTTATCCCGTCGCCCGCGCCGTGTTCGACGAGGTCGACGAGGCGCTGGGTGAAAACCTGTCAGACCTGATCTGGAACGGCGATATCGAGACCCTGACCCTGACGCGCAATGCACAACCGGCGCTGATGGCGGCGTCTATCGCGGCCTTCCGCGCGCTTGAGGCCGAGGGGTTCGGCATCGACCACGCCGATTTCGTCGCCGGTCACAGCCTTGGCGAATATTCGGCGCTGTGCGCGGCAGGGGCAATCAGCCTGTCTGACACCGCGCGCCTGCTGCGGATGCGCGGGCAGGCCATGCAAGAGGCCGTGCCGGTCGGTCAGGGCGCCATGGCCGCGATTCTGGGGCTGGATTTCGAGGCCGTGGACCAGCTGGCCCGCGATGCCGCCGAGGGCGAGGTCTGTCAGGCCGCCAATGACAACGACCCGGCGCAGGTTGTGATCTCGGGGCACAAGGACGCGGTGGAACGCGCGGCGGCGCTGGCCAGGGAACGCGGCGCGAAACGCGCGCTGATGCTGCCGGTGTCGGCGCCGTTTCATTGCGTGCTGATGCAACCCGCCGCGGCGGTGATGTCGGATGCGCTGGCGGGCGTCGACATTCAGACCCCCGCGGTTCCGGTCATCGCCAATGTCCGCGCCGAACCGGTGGCCGAACCCGGCGCCATTCGCCGGCTGTTGGTCGAACAGGTCACCGGCGCCGTCCGCTGGCGCGAGTCGGTCCTGTGGATGGCCGATACCGGCGTGACCGAATTCTGGGAAATCGGTGCCGGCAAGGCGCTGTCGGGCATGATCAGGCGGATCGCCAAAGACGCCGTGACGCGCAATATCGGCACCCCGGCGGATATTGCCGGGCTGAAAAACTGATGCTTACGGGGGCTGTGCGGCCCCCGGATTGCCAATAACCAGGACAACAAAAAAGGGGTCAGCATGTTTGATCTGACAGGAAAACGCGCGCTGGTGACCGGCGCTTCGGGCGGGATCGGTGGCGCGATTGCGCAGGCTTTGCATCAGGCGGGCGCGACGGTCGCCCTGTCCGGCACGCGCGAGGCGCCGCTGGCCGAACTGGCCGCGACACTTGGCGCGCGCGCCCATGTGGTGACGGCCAACCTGTCCGACCCGCAGGCGGTCGAGGCCCTGCCCAAAGCCGCCGCCGAGGCCATGGGCGGCGTCGATATTCTGGTCAACAATGCCGGGATCACCCGTGACAACCTGTTCATGCGCATGTCCGATGACGAATGGTCGCAGGTTCTGGACGTGAACCTGACCAGCAGCTTCCGGCTGATGCGCGGCGTGCTGCGCGGCATGATGAAGGCGCGCTGGGGCCGCATCGTCAATATCACCAGTGTCGTCGGCACCACCGGCAACCCCGGTCAGGGCAATTACGCCGCCGCCAAGGCGGGTCTGGTGGGCATGTCGAAATCGCTGGCCTTCGAGGTCGCCAGCCGCGGCATTACCGTCAACTGCGTCGCCCCCGGCTTTATCGCCACGGCGATGACCGACAAGCTGAACGACGATCAGAAGGCCAAGATTCTGGGCCAGATCCCGGCTGGAAAAATGGGTGCGCCCGAAGACATCGCCAGTGCCGTGCTGTATCTGTCCAGCGCCGAAGCGGGCTATGTCACCGGGGCCACGCTGCATGTGAATGGCGGCATGGCGATGGTCTGAAAAACCGCGAAATCGGTTGCACGGGGACGGCGCGGTGCTATATCCCCGGTGCAAGGCCGCAGGGAAACCGCCCTCGGCTGTCGCGGGCATGGTCCCGCACATTTGGGCGGATGCCCGCGAAAGTGAGGAAAAGACATGAGCGATATCGCTGATCGCGTGAAAAAAATCGTTGTCGAGCATCTGGGCGTCGACGAAGACAAGGTTGTCGAAGGCGCGTCCTTCATCGACGATCTGGGCGCTGACAGCCTCGACACGGTCGAGCTGGTCATGGCCTTCGAAGAAGAATTCGGCATCGAGATCCCCGATGACGCCGCCGAAAACATCCAGACCTTTGGCGATGCGGTGAAATTCATCGAAGGCGCGGCCTAAGCCACGCCCCGCCGCCCCGCAGCGGGTGGCAGCGGAATCAAAGCGGCGTCTGACCCTGTGGTCAGACGCCGTTTTTTATGCCTGCCACCGGCCGCGCACCCGCGCGCAACTGGCAGGCCCGTCCCGGCAGACGGTGCGGCCAGCCCTGTGATGTGGGCGCGCGATCACGGCTGGGTGCGGGGATGGAACCTTCGCCCGCCCCCGCCCGTTGACAGGCCAAGTTGCCACCAACGGAAAGGACAACATCATGGCCGTGAATATCAAAGGTCTGGAAGACAACGCCCGTAAAACCGCCATCGACACGCTGAACGCGAATCTGGCCGATTACATTGCGCTGGGTCTGGCCATCAAGCAGGCGCATTGGAATGTGAAAGGCAAGAACTTCATCGCCGTGCACGAACTGTTCGACACCGTTTATGCCAATGTTCAGGAACAGATCGACATCATGGCCGAACGGGTTCAGGTGCTGGACGGCGTCGCCATGGGCACGCTTGAGGTCGTCGCGAAACAATCCGGCGTCGACGCCTATCCCACCGACCTGACCAAGGCCGAGGACCACATCCGCGAGGTCTGTAAACGCCTGCGCGCGGTCGGCGCGAATTTCCGCGAGGCGATCGACACCAATGACGAGGCTGGCGACGCCGATACCGCCGATATCTTTACCGCCGCGTCGCGTCAGGCCGACAAGGACCTGTGGTTCATGGAAAGCCATCTGGAATAACCGCGATCCAGCCAGCCCCCGGCGGGGCAAAGCCAAAAGGCGGGACCACCCGGTCCCGCCTTTTTCATGTTCGCGCCTTTTTCATGTTCGCACCGCCGCAACCGGCTGCGCGGTTATCCGGTCCGCAAAGACCCGGTCAGCGGCCCAGTTTGGCGTGAACCTCGTCCAGATCAACCTCGGCCAGCGGCATCTTGTTGTCGGGGTTGTCAAAGTCATATTTGAACAGCTGGAAATCCTTTTTATAGATTTCCCAGACCAGATGCCGCGACAGATCGTCGAAATAGTCGCTGATCTTATGGGCGCGTTTGGGACCGTGGCCTTCGGATTCGTTAAAGCGCGGCACCGCGTTCAGGTCGACCGGATGCGGGGTTTCGCAGGCATCCAGCACCTTTTGCATCCCCTCGTTGAAGGTCTCGGTAAAGAAGATCTGGTCATAGCGGCCGCCATTCACGATGAAGGTCGACACATGGCCCGCCATGGACGACCAGTGGATGTCCGGCTCCATCGGGCGGCGCCAGCGGATGGTGTCGCGGGCGAACAGCAAAAACCGGCGGAAGGATTTGATCTGGTCGAAATCAAAGCCGTCCTCGGGGCTGCCAACCTCGATCCCGTAACGCTGGATCAGTTGCGGCACCAGATTGCCGCGATAGCGTTTGCCATTGCGCTGGATGCCGGCGATCTTGTCGAAAAACGACGACAGGATGCGGCCATAGGGGTTGCGCACGCAGGTAAAGGTCAGCGAGCGATGGGCGCGGATATTGCCCTCGATCACGGGCTGGCTGGCCTCAAGCCCCCATTTGTGAAGGCCGTCCTTCGCGTCGTGAATGTCGCCGTCGAAATAATGGCCGTGATCGGAATAGAACATGATCTGGCCGATGGTCGAACAGGCGCATTTCGGCACCACGCGATAGACCATGCTTTCGCTTTGCGTCATCCATGTTCCGGAAAAACCCATATCGTGCTGGTCCTTCGCTGACGCCTGTTCCCAAGGCTGCTTGTGCCGACTGGCAAAATCGTTAGACACATTGACCAAATCGAGACGGGATTTTCAACGCCTTTCATGCCGTTGTCACGGTCTGGTGTCTGATCCGGTCCCCTGCCCGAAGGAAATGCCATGGCCCGCATCGCGTTCATCCTGCTGTGCCACAAGGACCCCAAGGGGATTATCGCGCAGGCACAACGGCTGACGGCCTCGGGCGATTTCGTGTCGATCCATTTCGATGGCCGCGCCGCCCCCCAGGATTACACCGCCATCCGCGATGCGCTGGACCATAAGCCCTCGGTCGTGTTCGCGGGCCGGCGGATGAAATGCGGCTGGGGCGAATGGTCGCTGGTCGCCGCCACGCTGGAGGCCGTGCGCGCCGCCGTGGATGCCTTTCCGACCGCGACGCATTTTTACATGCTGTCGGGCGATTGTATGCCGGTCAAGACGGCGGAATTCGCGCATGACTTTCTGGATTCCGAAGATTGCGATTATATCGAAAGTTTCGATTTCTTCAAAAGCGACTGGATCAAGACCGGCTTCAAGGAAGAGCGCCTGATCTATCGCCACCCGTTCAACGAACGCACCCAGTCGCGGCGGTTTTATGCCTTTTATGAATTGCAGCGGCGGCTGAACGTCACCCGCAAGGTGCCCGGCGACATCCAGATGATGATCGGGTCGCAATGGTGGTGCCTGCGGCGCCAGACCATTGAAAAGGTGCTGGATTTCTGTGCCACCCGCCGCGATGTGATGCGGTTCTTTTCCACCACATGGATCCCGGATGAGACGTTTTTCCAGACCGTGGTGCGCCATGTCGTCGCCGGGCGCGAGATCCGCACCCGCAGCCTGACCTATCTGATGTTCACCGATTACGGGATGCCGGTGGTTTTTTACAACGACCATTACGACCTGTTGCTGGGGCAGAATGCGCTGTTTGCCCGCAAGATCAGCCCCGAGGCGATTCAGCTGCGCGAAAGGCTGGGGGCGTTGTGGCAGGCCTGCGGGGTGCATTTCCCGATCTCGAACGAGGGGCGCGAGCTGTTTCGCTTTCTGGTCGGGCGCGGTCGCATCGGCCGCCGTTTCGCCCCCCGCTTCTGGGAGACCGAGGCCCGGCTGTCGCGGTCCAGCACGTTATTGCTGATCGTGGCCAAGAAATGGCATGTCGCCAAGCGCCTGACCCAGGCCATCCGCCAGCAGACCGACATTCCGGCGGTAGATTTCCTGTTCAATGAAACCGATGCCAGCCTGCCCGATCTGGGCGGGGTGGAAAACACCGTGGCCAAGCGCGAACGCCACCGCAAGGCGCTGATCCGGTTGCTGTTTGACCAGTTCGGCAGTGACCGGCTTGCGATCTGTGTCGACCCGTCGGCGGTGAACCTGATCGACGATCTGTCGCGCGACAAGTCCGATACGCGGGTGTTGTTCATCGAAAGCGATTTCGACGATGATTACATTCGCGGCCATATCCGCCGTGTCGGTCTGGCCGGTGATCAGACCCCGCCCGAGGTGGTCAACCGGCTGTTGCCGGTCGTGCGCAGCGATCTGGAACACGAGGCCGAGCGCCTGCACGACATGGATTTCGGCTTTTTCGGCAGCATCGGTCCCAGCCGGGACGGGTCCGCAAATGGCGCGGTGCTGGCAAAGTTCCTTGGCGTCGAGGCCCAAACCGGGCAGGATCTGGCCCAGACCCCTTACCTGTTTTCTGATTAAGGACCAAAGATGCGCCCCGAATATGACGATCAGAATATCTTTGCCCGTATCCTGCGCAGAGAGATCCCCAATAACACCGTGATCGAGACCGAACACACGCTGGCCTTTCGCGACATCGCGCCCAAGGCGCCGACGCATGTGCTGGTGATCCCCAAGGGTGCCTATGTCAGTTTTGACGATTTCGCCGCCCATGCCAGCCCGGAGGAGATTACCGATTTCATGCGCGTCGCCGCGCAGGTGGCCGAGGCCGAGGGCGTGGGCCTGATCGCGGGCGGGCAGGGGTTCCGCGCCATCACCAATGCCGGCGATCATGGTGTGCAGGAGGTGCCGCATTTCCACCTGCATATTCTGGGTGGCCGCAATATCGGGCGGATGCTGGATCTGTAAACCCAAAAGCCGGGGCGCTGCCCCGGACCCCGTGGGTATTTGGGCAACGAAGAAGGTGGCGGGCGCCGGTGCCCGCCATTTTCGTCAGCGCGTCAGGTCGACGAAGATGTCTTGCAGGTCCGGGGCCTCGATCGCGATGTCGCGCATGGGCAGGCCGGACTGGCGCAGATTGTCCAGCAGCGCGTCGGCGCGCAGTTGCGAGGGGGCATAGCTGAAGGCCAGCCGCCCATCGGGGCGCTGGTCCATCACCACGCCTTGCGGCAGCGACAGCGGCGGCAGCGGGCCGTCGGGCTGGATCAGCATGGTTTTGCTGTCCAGCCGCGACAGCAGCGCCGGGGTGGTGTCGTGAACGATCAGCTCGCCATGGTTGATAATGGCGATTTCGTCGCACATTTCCTGCGCCTCTTCCAGGTAATGCGTGGTCAGGATGATGGTCATGCCCTGTTCGTTCAGCTTGCGCACATTGGCCCACAGCATGTCGCGCAGCCCGATATCAACCCCCGCCGTCGGTTCGTCCAGCACCAGAATGCGCGGGCGGTGGACCAGCGCCTTGGCCAGCAGCAACCGGCGTTTCATGCCCCCCGACAGGTTACGGGCATAGCTTTCGGCCTGATCGGTCAGCCCCACCAGCGCCAGCAGTTCATCGGTCCAGCGTTCAGATTTGGGCACGCCATAAAGGCCGGCCTGCACCTCGAGGCTGGCGCGGGGGGTAAAGAACGGGTCGATGTTAAGTTCCTGCGGCATCACCCCGATGGCGGCGCGGGACTGGCGCGGGTTCACATCCTGATCAAAGCCCCAGATCGTGACCTGCCCGCCGGTCTTGTTCACCAGCCCGGCCAGAATGTTGATGGTGGTGGATTTGCCCGCCCCGTTCGGCCCCAGCAGGCCAAAGATGCTGCCCGCGGGGATGGACAGGTTCAGGCCTTTCAGGGCCTCTTTCGCGGGGGATCTGCCGGTCGCTGCATAGGTCTTGCGCAGCCCGGTCAGGGTAATTGCATCTTTGGGTCGGGTCATTGTGCCTGCCGTCTTGCCGCCATGCCGGGGATGGTTAGAATGGCGTCCGAATTAAACAGAACCCACGCCCCCACCACAAGGGATAACCGCCATGCAAGCCACCCAAACCCCGGCCAGCCCCGTGTCCACCGCCCCCGCCGCCCCGGAAACCCAGATCGTGACCCGCTGGAAGGTCAGCTGCTGCGGGGACGAGGCGCGCGGTCTGGGGCATCCGCTGGTCTGGCTGGCGATCCCGCGCGATACCGGCTGGGTGGAATGTGGCTATTGCGACAAGCGTTTCGTGATCGACCGCGAACACGCGCACGAGGACCACTGAGGCCGCGATTGCCGGGGTCGCGGTTGCTGACGCTTGTTTCAGCTGATCGGAACCTGGCCTGACGGACAGGGCAGGCGGTTCGGGCGGCCCGTCACCCGGTCCAGATAGTTCAGGACATTGTGCCCCGACCATGCGGTAACCGGGCGCCCGTCATCAAAGCTGCCGATTCCGGTCGTGGTGCCGGTCCATTCGTCCTGATAGGTGAACAGAACCGTGGCGCGGCGGCCATCGTCACAGTGCAGCCCGGCCTGACCCAGCCCAAGGGCATTGCGTTGGGTCCAGTGGCCGTGACAGCGGGTGCCATCGCTGATCTGGCCATGCAGCGTGCCCTGACCGCGCCCAAGGGCACGACCGTGAAACCAGCTGTCGCCATTGCCGATACAGGCCAGAACGCGGACGCAATTGGCCTGATCGCCGGTCAGCGGGCACAGCGCGGGCATCTGCGCCTGTGCGGACAGCGGTGCCAGACACAACAGCGCGAAGGCGACTGGCGGCAAGGCGTGGATCATGCGACAACCCCGGTCATGCAGAACAAAGGAAAGAATGACATGGGCAACGGATTCGGCAAGGGCCATCACCTGCACCTGATCGACGGCTCGGCCTTTATTTTCCGTGCCTATCACGCCTTGCCGCCGCTGACGCGCAAATCCGACGGTTTGCCGGTGGGGGCCGTGGCGGGCTTTTGCAATATGCTGTGGAAATATATCGAGGACGCCAAGGGCAGCGACGCCCCCACCCATGCGGCGGTGGTGTTCGATTATTCCAGCAAGACATTTCGCAACCAGATCTATGACCTTTACAAGGCCAACCGCCCCGAACCGCCCGAGGATCTGCGCCCGCAATTTCCGCTGACCCGCGATGCCACGCGGGCCTTCAACATCGCCTGTCTGGAAATCGCGGATTACGAGGCGGATGATGTGATCGCCACCCTTGCCTGTCAGGCGCGCGATGCGGGCGGGACCGCCACCATCATCAGCAGCGACAAGGACCTGATGCAGCTGGTCGGCGATGGCGTCGACATGCTGGACCCGATCAAGAACAAGCTGATCGGTCCCGACGAGGTGGCCGAGAAATTCGGCCTTGGCCCGCAGCATGTGGTCGATATTCAGGCGCTGGCGGGCGATTCCGTCGATAACGTGCCCGGCGCGCCCGGTATCGGCATCAAGACCGCGGCGCAGCTGATCGCGGAATATGGCGATCTGGAAAACCTTCTGGCCAATGCCGGACAGATCAAACAGCCCAGGCGCCGCCAGACGCTGATCGACCATGCCGACCAGATCCGCATCTCGAAACGGCTGGTCCAGCTGGATTGTGAAACCCCGCTGGATGTCACGCTGTCGGATCTTGAGGTGCGCGAACCCGACCCGGCGACATTGCTGGACTTTCTGAACGTGATGGAATTCCGCACCCTGACCCGCCGCGTGGCCGAGAAATTCGACCGCGACCTGCCCGATCTGCCCGAACCCGCCCCGGCGCCGGATGCGCCCGCCCCGGCGGATGACCCGGACTGGCCCGCGATTGATCGCGACGCATATGAAACCATCCGCGACGCGCAGGCGCTGGACCGCTGGATCGCCGCCATTGCCGGCGCCGGCGCCGTGGCTATCGACACCGAGACCACCGGTCTGGACGAGATGCGCGCCGATCTGGTCGGCATATCCATTGCGCTGGGGCCGGGGCAGGCGGCCTATCTGCCGCTGGGGCATGTCAGCGGCGAGGCCGGGGACGGCCTGTTTGCCGATACCACCCGCGCCGATGGCCAGATGGACCGCGATCAGGCGCTGGCGGCGCTGAAGCCGGTGCTGGAAGACCCCGCCATCCTGAAAGTGCTGCAAAACGCCAAATATGACTGGAAGATTTTGGCCCGTTACGGCATCCGCATGACCCCGGTCGAGGATACGATGCTGATGTCCTATGCGCTGAATGCGGGGGCGCATCATCACGGGATGGACGATCTGGCGGATCGTTACCTGAACCACATCTGCATTCCCATCAAGGACCTGATCGGCAGCGGCAAATCGCAGATCACCTTTGACCGCGTGCCCATCGACAAGGCCGCCCCCTATGCCGCCGAGGATGCCGAGGTCACCTGGCGTCTGTGGCAGATCATGCGCCCGCGCCTGTCGCGCGAAGGCGTCACCACGGTTTATCAGACGCTGGAACGCCCGATGATCCCGGTGCTTGCGGATATGGAAATGACCGGCGTGCGGGTCGATACCGATACGCTGTCGCGCATGTCCAACGCTTTTGCCCAGAAAATGGCGGGGCTCGAGGCCGATATTCACGCGCTGGCCGGTGCGCCGTTCAATGTCGGCAGCCCCAAGCAATTGGGCGAGGTGCTGTTTGACAAGATGGGCCTGTCTGGCGGCAAACAGGGCAAGACCGGGGCCTACAGCACCAGCGCCGATGTGCTGGAGGATCTGGCCGCCGAGGGCCACGACCTGCCCGCCCGCGTGCTGGACTGGCGGGCGCTGTCCAAGCTGAAATCGACATATACCGATGCGCTGCAAACCCATGTGAACCCCGACACGGGGCGGGTTCATACCAGCTATTCCATTGCCGGGGCGGCGACGGGGCGTCTGGCCTCGACCGACCCGAACCTGCAAAACATCCCGATCCGGTCCGAGGAAGGCCGCCGCATCCGCGAGGCTTTCGTGGCCGGGCCGGGCATGAGGATTGTCAGCCTCGATTACAGCCAGATCGAGCTGCGGATTCTGGCCCATGTGGCCGATGTGCCGGCACTGAAACAGGCCTTCCGTGAGGGGATCGACATTCACGCCCTGACCGCCAGCCAGATGTTCGGCGTCCCGGTAGAGGGAATGGACCCGATGATCCGCCGTCAGGCCAAGGCGATCAATTTCGGGGTGATTTACGGCATTTCGGGCTTTGGTCTGGCCCGCAATCTGCGCATTCCGCGGGCCGAGGCGCAGGCATTCATCGACACCTATTTCCAGCGCTTTCCCGAAATTCGCGCCTATATGGACCGCACCATTGCCGATGCCAAACGCGACGGGTTTGTGCGCACCCTGTTCGGGCGCAAGATCCACACCCCCGGCATTAATACCAAAGGCCCGGCGGCGGGCGGGGCACAGCGCGCGGCGATCAACGCGCCGATCCAGGGTGCCGCCGCCGACATTATCCGCCGTGCGATGATCCGAATGCCGCAGGCCATCCGCGATCTGCCTGCGCAGATGCTGTTGCAGGTCCATGACGAACTGATCTTCGAAGTCCGGCAGGACGCCGTTGACCCGCTGATCACGGCGGCCCGCACGGTCATGGAAGCCGCCGCCGAACCCGCGGTCAAGCTGGCCGTGCCGCTGGTGGTCGATGCGGGGCAGGGCGATAACTGGGCGCAGGCGCATTAATGTCATAACATCCCGGCTACTATGTAACATATTGTTTTCGGGGTGAATTGATGCGATGCACAGGGTCAGCCAGACACCCCGCCGGGTGTCGCGCCAGCATATCCATCAGGCGTAAAGGGCAGGATCATGTCAGTTCACACGCATCCCCATGACAATGGCGCGTCCGGCAGCCATGATCACCACGACCACGACCACGACCATGGCCATCACATCCACGGTCATGGGCATGGGCACACGCATGGGCACCACCACCCGCAACTGACGGGTGGCAAGGCCGACCGGGCGATCATGTGGGCGGTGGTCGTCAACCTGATCCTGACCGCGGCACAGATCGGCGGCGGCTGGCTGGCCGATTCCGTCGCGCTGATGGCTGATGGCGTGCATAACCTGTCCGATGCCATGGCGCTGGTGCTGGCCTTTGGCGCCCGCCGCCTGTCGCGCCGCGCCGCCAGCGCCGATTTCAGCTATGGCTGGGGCCGGGCCGAGATCGTCGCCGCCTTCGTCAACTATCTGGCGCTGATCGTCATTTCCGTCTGGCTGGCGGTCGAGGCCGGAATGCGGCTGATCGACCCGCCACAGGTCGCGGGCGGCTGGGTGATGGGGCTGGCGGCGCTGGCGCTGGTGGTCGATCTGGCAACGGCGGCGCTGGTCTGGCGCGCGTCGCGCGACAGCGTGAATATTCGCGCGGCCTTTCTGCACAATCTGGCCGATGCCGGGGTATCGGTCGCGGTGATCATCGGCGGCGCGCTGATCTGGGCCTTTGGCTGGCAGATGGTGGACCCGATCCTGACCATCGGTATCTCGGTCGCGATCCTGCTGCATATCCGGGCCGATATGGGTCCGGTGCTGCGGATGCTGATGCTGGCCGCGCCGCCGGGCGTGGACAGCGCGCAGGTGCTAGGGGCGCTGGCGGACCTGCCGCAGGCGCGCGACGCCCATCACCTGCATCTGTGGCTGATTGACGAACACCGGCCGGCGGCCTCGGTCCATCTGGTTGCCGCGCCGGGTGCCGATTTTCCGCAGCTGACGCGCGCCGCCAAGGCCCTGCTGGCCAACCGCTTTGGCATTACCCATGCCACGATCGAGGTCGAAACCGGCCAATGTGCCGACGACCACGGCTGATCTTCATCATGGCTTAAATATCCACGGGGGTGCGGGGGCAGTCAGACCCCGCTTTTCCCTTGCGGCGCAGGATCAGATGGCCGGGGAATGGCCCTTGGCCTCCATGTCATAGGCATCGAACATCCGCGCGATCATCCGGGTCAGCGGACGCCCCGCGACCGGGATGCGCAGGCCCTGTGCGTCAACCTGCACCATCTCGCCAAAGCGCTCTTTGACCGGGGCGTAAAGCGCCGCCAGCTGGGGCGCCGTCATGCCGTGATCGCGGATCATCTCCGCATTGCGGATTTCGAAATCGCACATCAGCGCCTCGATCAGGCGCGAGCGGCGGATGTCATCGGCGCTGAATACATGCCCCCGGCTGGTCGAAAACTGGCCGTCGCGAATGGCTTTGACATGCGCCCCGGTCGCCGGCGCGTTCTGGGCATAGCCCTGCGGAAAGCGCGAAATCGACGACGCCCCCAGCCCCACCAGCGCCACCGCCAGATCGTCGGTATAGCCCTGAAAATTGCGCCGCAGCCTGCCGGCCTTTTGCGCCGCCGCCAGCCCGTCGCCGGGCAGGGCGAAATGGTCGATGCCGATGGCGTCGTAACCATCCGCCATGAACAGCCGTTCAGCGGTTTCAAACAGCCGCAGCCGCATGTGCGGGTCGGGCAGCGCCTCGGCCGGGATCATCACCTGCCGCTTGGCCATCCACGGCACATGGGCATAGCCATACAGCGCCACCCGGTCAGGCGACAGGGTCAGCAGCTTTTGCACCGATTCCGCGATCTTTTCCGGCGTCTGGTAGGGCAGGCCGAACAACAGATCGGTGTTCAGGCTGGCAATGCCCCGGTCGCGGATCATGTCGACGGCCTGTTTGGTGACGCCGAAGCTTTGGTCGCGGCCGATGACTTTCTGAATTTCGGGGTCGAAATCCTGCACGCCAATGCTGGCGCGCGTCAGCCCGGCATCGGCCAGCGCGTCCATCCGGGCCTCGTCGATCTCGTTCGGGTCGATCTCGACCGAGAATTCGCCGCCATCGGCCAGCGGGAAGGCATCGAACACCGCGCCCGCCAGCGCCCGCATCATGTCCGGCGGCAGCATGGTCGGTGTGCCGCCGCCCCAATGCAGCCGCGACAGGCGCACGCCCGGTGCCATCTGCGATTTCAGCAGCGCGATTTCATCCAGCAACGTGGCGGCATAGGCCCGCACCGGGTCGTCGCTTTGCGTCCCTTGCGTGCGGCAGGCGCAGAACCAGCACAGCCTGCGGCAAAACGGCACATGCAGGTAAAGCGAGATCTCGGCCCCCGCCGGAATGGCGTGGACCCATGACTGGAAATGCCCTGCGCCCACCTCTGGCTTGAACTGCGTCGCCGGGGGATAGCTGGTATAGCGCGGGACTCGGCTGTCGAACAGCCCAAGGCGGGTGAGTTGCGATTCATCTTTCATAAAGATATCTATGCTAAAGAAAGCGCGAGATGACATTGACCCAAATCAAGACCCACCCTGAACAGGGGCAGGCACCCTGTCTGTCGCAGCCCGATTGCGCCGACTGCCCGATCCGCTATCGGGCGGTCTGTTCGACCTGCGAGGCGATCGAGCTTGAGCGGCTGGAACAGGTCAAGTTCCATCGCAGCTATGAGGCCGGTCAGGTGATCGCCTGGGCCGGGGACCGGATGGATTTCGTCGCCTCGGTCATGTCGGGCGTCGCTAGCCTCACCCAGACGCTTGAGGACGGGCGCACCCAGATGGTCGGCCTGTTGCTGCCATCCGATTTTCTGGGTCGTCCGGGGCGTGACCGGGTGCTGTATACTGTCACCGCGATCAGCGATGTCACCCTGTGCTGTTTCCGCCGCACCCCGTTCGAGCAACTGATGGGCACCACCCCCAAGATCGGCGCGCGTTTGCTGGAAATGACCCTGGACGAACTGGACGCCGCGCGTGAATGGATGCTGGTGCTTGGCCGCAAATCCGCGCGCGAGAAAATCGCCTCGTTCCTGGCGATCCTGATGCGTCGCGGGCTGGGGCTTGGCCCCCGGATGCCCGAGGGGCGGATCGAATTCGACCTGCCGCTGACGCGCGAGGCGATGGCCGATTATCTGGGACTGACGCTGGAAACGGTCAGCCGCCAGATCTCGGGTCTGAAACGTGACGGGATCATCCAGTTGGGCGGCAAGCGCCATGTCACCGTCCCCGATTTCGCGGCGCTGGTCGCGGAAAGCGGCGATGACAACGATGGCGGAATGCCGTTCTGAGGGCAGGCAGCCGCGCCCCCGGCGCTGTGCCCCTTTTGGCGGATATGTGCTGCGCGGGTGCTGTTACCCGAACTGGCCCCGGCCAGCGCTGCCACGGGGGGGGGGGGCCTGTCAAAGCATAAGGCTGTTGCTTGGGGCCGTGTCGCGGTTGCGGTCAGGCGCCGGTTGCGCTGTCGATGGCCGCTATGGCCCGGTGCGCGGATGGGTGTGGCGGGGGTGCAGACCGGGCAGGCACGGCATCAGCCGCAACAGCGGACCGTTTCGTCCCTGCGTGGTGCAGAAAAGGCGGCTTGCGGGCGGACCGGGATGCTGCGATCCGCACCCGTGCCGGACGCGGGGCGCCGCCCGCAGGCCCGACCGGGGCGCCGGGGTGACGCCCGCGCGGTGTGACAGGCGGGGCCACCGTCGCGCCCCCGCCATGAATGTGGCGCTGCCGGTCAGCGTGCCATCAGCACCGGAATATTGGTCTTTTCCAGCATGTTGCGGGTTGCCCCGCCCAGAATTGCCTCGCGGAAGCGGGAATGGCCATAGGCGCCCATGACCATCATATCGGCCCCGGTTTCCACGGCGCGGCGCGACAGGATGTCACTGATCTGCGGCTGGGTGCGCGCCAGCACCGCGATTTCCACATTGACGCCGTGGCGCGTCAGCATCTGGCACAGCGCCCCGCCGGGGTCCGAGCGTTCCGGCCCGTGCGGCGAAGGGTCGACCACGGTGATTTCCACCGCCTGCGCCTTTTTCAGCAGCGGCAGCGCCCGGCGCACGGCGGTCATGGCCTCTTCCGACTGGTTCCAGGCGATCATGACCCGTTGCCCCAGCGTTTGCGGCAGGCCGCTGTCGGGGACGATCAGAACCGGGCAGGACCCCTCGAACAGGGCGGCCTCGGTCACGGCCTCGGCGTCGGGGGTGGCGTTGTCGCCATAGGGCCGGGTCAGCACGACAAGGTCGGAAAACCGCGCCCGCATCCCGATCAGCGTCGACAGCCCGCCAACCTGCGCCACGGCCGATTCCACACCCCAGCGGATGTCGCTGTTGTCAAGACGCGCGCGAACGGTTTTTTCCAGTGCCTCGGCACTTTCCATCGCGCGGTCGATGCTTTCCTGAAACACATAGGCCGACGCGCCGGCATAGTAATAGCCGGTCTGCGAATGATCGACCCCAAGGCAGAACACATCCAGATGCGCGCCCTCGCGCTGTGCCATTGCGATGGCGGCCTCAAGCTGGGGCATCTGGGCCTCGGCTGTCAGCACGGTCAGGATGGATTTATAGCCCATGTCAAATTCCTTTCAAACGACGGCACCCAGTGCGACATAGTGTCCGCGTGGTGACAAGATAGGCCTTATCTGATCACGAGAGATTGACCCAGATCAAAGATTGTCCCACCCCCATAAGACTAATGCAAGGACAGGCCCCGCCGCGCGCGTAAGCGATTCGGCGCGCTTGGCCGCATGAAAAGGGACACGAGACAAATGTGGGATACCATCAAGCTGATCGTGCTAGGGGTGATCGCGGTTCTCGCCGCCATCGCCGCTAACTATGCACGGGATCTGGCCTATATGGTCAACGCCGTGACCGTGATGGTCGCGGCTGCGCTGGCATTCATCTGGGTGCTGCGCCATATGGACGAGCCGCGCGTTGCGGGGATCGAGAACGAATATCTGGACGGCGTCGTGCGCGCCGGCGTCATCGCGACGACCTTCTGGGGCATCGTGGGCTTTCTGGTGGGTGTGGTTGCCGCGCTGCAACTGGCCTATCCGGCGCTGAACATGTCCGAGCTGCTGCACGGCTATGCCAATTTCGGCAAGGTTCGCCCGCTGCACACCAGCGCGGTGATCTTCGCGTTCGGCGGCAACGCCCTGATCGCGACCTCGTTCTATGTCGTTCAGCGCACCTGCGCGGCGCGGCTGTGGGGTGGTAACCTGGCGTGGTTCGTGTTCTGGGGCTATCAGCTGGTGATCGTGCTGGCCGCGACCGGCTATATTCTGGGGGCCACCCAGTCCAAGGAATATGCCGAGCCGGAATGGTATGTCGACTGGTGGCTGACCATCGTCTGGGTCGCCTATCTGGCCGTGTTCATGGGCACCATCATGAAACGCCGCGAGCCGCATATCTATGTCGCCAACTGGTTCTATCTGGCCTTCATCATCACCATCGCCATGTTGCATATCGTCAATAACCTGGCGGTTCCGGTCAGCGTGTTCGGGTCGAAATCGGTTCAGCTGTTCGCCGGTGTGCAGGATGCCATGACGCAATGGTGGTATGGCCACAACGCCGTGGGCTTTTTCCTGACCGCGGGCTTTCTGGGCATGATGTATTACTTCATCCCCAAACAGGCCGAACGTCCGGTTTATTCCTATAAACTGTCGATCATTCACTTCTGGGCGCTGATCTTCCTGTATATCTGGGCCGGTCCGCACCACCTGCACTATACCGCGTTGCCTGACTGGGCCAGCACGCTGGGGATGGTGTTCTCGATCATGCTGTGGATGCCCTCGTGGGGGGGGATGATCAACGGCCTGATGACCCTGTCGGGGGCCTGGGACAAGCTGCGCACCGACCCGATCATCCGCATGATGGTTGTGGCCGTGGGCTTTTACGGCATGGCGACCTTTGAAGGGCCGATGATGTCGATCAAGGCCGTCAACAGCCTGTCGCATTACACCGACTGGACCATCGGTCACGTCCATTCCGGCGCGCTGGGCTGGAACGGGATGATCACCTTCGGGGCGCTGTATTATCTGGTGCCGCGTCTGTGGGGCCGTGACCGCCTGTATTCGACCACGCTGGTGTCGTGGCACTTCTGGCTGGCGACCATCGGCATCGTGCTTTACGCCGCTGCCATGTGGGTGTCGGGCATCATGGAGGGCCTGATGTGGCGCGAGGTCGACACCCATGGCTTCCTTGTGAACGCCTTCGTCGACACCGTGATCGCGAAACACCCGATGCTGGTGGTGCGTGCGCTGGGTGGCGTGCTGTATCTCACCGGTGGGCTGATCATGGCCTATAACCTGTGGGCGACCGTCGCAAAGCAACCGCGCGTGGCCTCGACCACCGTTGCCGTGCCGGCCGAATAAAGGGGGATCTGACACAATGGCTATTCTTGAAAAGCACAAGATCCTTGAAAAGAACGCGACCCTGCTGATGGTGGGGTCGCTGCTGGTGGTGTCCATCGGCGGCATCGTGGAAATCGCGCCGCTGTTCTATCTGGAAAACACCATCGAGAAGGTGGAAGGGGTGCGCCCCTATACCCCGCTGGAGCTGACCGGCCGCGACATTTATGTCCGCGAGGGCTGCTATGTCTGCCACAGCCAGATGATCCGCCCGATGCGCGACGAAGATGCGCGTTACGGCCATTACAGCCTGGCGGCGGAATCGATGTATGACCACCCGTTCCAGTGGGGGTCCAAGCGGACCGGGCCGGATCTGGCCCGTGTTGGCGGTCGCTATTCGGATGAATGGCACATCGACCACCTGACCGATCCGCAATCGGTTGTGCCCGGCTCGATCATGCCGAAATACGGTTTCCTCAAGAACCGCATGATCACGCCCGAGCATATCGAGCAGCGGCTGAAAACCGATACCATCGTCGGCGTGCCCTACACGCAGGAGATGATCACCGAAGCCAAGCTGGATTTCGCGGTTCAGGCAAACCCGGACGAGGACGCGGAAGGTCTTCAGACCCGCTATCCCGGCGCCAAGCAGTCGAATTACGACCGCGAGCCCGGCATATCGGAGATGGACGCCCTGATCGCCTATCTTCAGGTGCTGGGAACGATGGTCGATTTCTCGACCTTCGAGCCTGACCCGAACCGGTAAGAGGTGGGCGGAATGGATACCTATTCCCTCCTGCGACAGATCGCCGACAGCTGGGTCATGCTGGCCCTGCTGCTGGTCTTCGTGGGTGTGATCCTGTTCGTCTGGCGCCCCGGTGCGCGCCGGATGCAACAGGATGCCGCCGAAAGCATCTTCCGCAACGAGAAACGCCCCGCGCCAGCGGATGAAAAGGAGGCCGAGTGATGGCCGAGAAAGACGAAACCACCGACCCCAGCAACCCGGACAACAAGATCAGTCTGGAACGTCAGGCGGCAGACCGCGAGCATCAGGCAGATATCGCCAAGCACCCGCTGAAGGCCCCCGGCGAAACCCCTGCCGATGCGCGCGCGCGCACCGTCGGTCGCAAAAAGATGCAGACCCGCGCCGGCCGCAAGGTCGTCGAGGTGCCCTCGACCGGGCACAGCTGGGACGGCATTCAGGAATATGACAACCCGCTGCCGCGCTGGTGGCTGTGGACCTTTTATGTCTGCATCATCTGGGCTGTCGGCTATACCATCGCCTATCCGGCATGGCCGCTGATCTCGGGCGTGACGCAGGGGGTGTTGAAGACGAACTATCGCAAGGACGTCGCCAACGAGATTGCCCGCTATGACGCGGCCAACGCCCCGATTCAGGCCAAGCTGACCGGCGTGGCGCTGGATGACATCGCCAAGGACCCGGACTTGCAGGGTTATGCGCAAAATGCCGGCAAGGCCGTGTTCCAGACCTGGTGCGCACAATGCCACGGGGCCGGGGCCGGTGGTGCCAAGGGCTATCCCAACCTGCGCGACGATGACTGGCTGTGGGGCGGGACGCTGGATGACATCCACACCACCATCACCCACGGCATCCGCAACACCGAAGACCCCGATGCCCGCTATTCGGAAATGCCGCGTTTCGGCACCGACGAATTGCTGGACAAGGACCAGATCCGTCAGGTCTCGGCCTATGTGCTGTCGCTGTCGGGCGAACCCCATGACGCGGCGCTGGCCAGCGAAGGGGAAACGGTGTTCGCGGAAAACTGTGCAAGCTGCCACGCCGAGGACGGCACGGGCGACCGCGCGCAGGGCGCGCCGAACCTGACCGACCATGTCTGGCTGTATGCGCAGGACAACAAGCCTGACATGGCGATGCTGACCGATCTTATCTCGAAGGGGCCGTTCGGCGTGATGCCTGCCTGGCACACCCGCCTGTCCGAGGCCGAGATCCGTTCGGTGGCGTCCTATGTCCACAGCTTGGGTGGCGGCGAATAAATCGCCCCGCCTGACAGATCCGGCCAGTGCCTGCACTGTCCGGGTGCCGCCGGCCCCTCGTCCTGTTCGCGCGTTTCCAGAGGGGCCGGCGCGCTTATCCTAAAGCGCGCGCTGGCGGGGCGAAAGCCCCGTTTGCCTTGATGATGGTCAAGGCGTGTCCAACCTGCGACATTACGCCCCCATGATTGCAAGAAACGCGATATATATAAGGGGCAGGTGCCGAGGTTGATGCAGGTCAATCATTTCTTCATTATTTGGCCGTAAACTTCGACCCGCGAACAGATTTCTTTCAGGCAGGAGCAAGCCAATGGCGACCCATGATGTCGACCCGCCAAGCCTTTATGCCAAACGCGAACCGATCTTCCCAAGGCGTGTCAGCGGGACATTTCGAAACCTGAAATGGTTGATCATGGCGGTGACGCTGGGGGTATATTACCTGACCCCGTGGATTCGCTGGGACCGTGGGCCGGGGATGCCTGATCAGGCGGTTCTGGTCGATCTGGCCAATCGCCGTTTCTTCATGTTCTGGATCGAGATCTGGCCCCACGAATTCTATTTCGTCGCCGGCCTGCTGGTGATGGCTGGCCTTGGGCTGTTTTTGTTCACCTCGGCGCTGGGGCGGGTCTGGTGCGGCTATACCTGCCCGCAGACGGTGTGGACCGACCTTTATATTCTGGTCGAACGCTGGGTCGAGGGTGACCGCAACAACCGCATCCGCCTGTATCGCCAGAAATGGGACCTGACCAAGATCCGCCTGCGGCTGACCAAATGGCTGTTGTGGCTGCTGATCGCGGTGGCGACCGGCGGGGCATGGGTGTTCTATTTCACCGACGCGCCGACGCTGCTGAAGAACCTTGTCACCGGTCAGGCGCATCCCATCGCCTATACCACCATTGCGGTGATGACGGCGACGACCTTCCTGTTCGGCGGCTTTGCCCGCGAACAGATCTGTATCTATGCCTGTCCGTGGCCGCGTATTCAGGGCGCCATGATGGACGAGGACACGCTGACCGTCGCCTATCGCGAATGGCGTGGTGAACCCCGCGGCAAGATCGGCAAGAATGAACTGACCAAGTCCGAGGGCGGGGAAAAGGGCGATTGCATCGACTGTATGGCCTGCGTCAATGTCTGCCCGATGGGCATCGACATCCGCGACGGTCAGCAGCTGGAATGCATTACCTGCGCCTTGTGCATCGACGCCTGCGATGAGATCATGGAAAAGATCGGCAAGCCGCGCGGGCTGATCGACTATATGGCGTTGCGTGACGAAAATGCCGAAAAGATCGGGCACGAGGGCAAGTCGCTGCTGCGCCACGTCCTGCGCCCGCGCACCCTGCTGTATTTCACCCTGTGGGCCGGTATCGGTGTGGCGCTGGTGGTGGCGCTGTTCATGCGCTCGCCTTTCGACCTGACCGTGGCGCCGATCCGCAACCCGCTTTACGTCACCATGTCGGATGGCTCGATCCGCAACGCCTATGACCTGCGGCTGCGCAACAAACAGCACGAAGAACGCACCTTCCAGATCGGCGTGACCGATTCGTCGGGGCAGGTGCCCGAAGGCGTGACCCTGACGGTCGAGGGTAAACCCGCCGACCGGGTGCAGGTGCCGGCTGACAAGCTGGGGCTGGAAAGCATCTTCCTGACCGCCCGCCCCGACAGCCCGCTGGCCAGCCGCGAAAGCAGCGAGTTGACCTTCTGGGTCACCGATGTCACCGATGGCCAGAAAGGGTCCGTGGCCTCGGTATTCCACGGGCGCAAATAAAAGGGGGCGGGCATGGCGCGCGAACTGACCGGCAAGCATGTTCTGGCAATCACGGTGGCGGCTTTTGGCACCATCATCGCCGTCAATCTGGTGATGGCCTTCAAGGCCGTGGGCACTTTCCCGGGGCTTGAGGTCGCCAATTCCTATGTCGCCTCGCAAAATTTCGACCGCGAGCGGGCGGCACAGACCGCGCTTGGCTGGACCGTGACCCCGGATTATCAGGCCGGGGCGCAGGAACTGGTCCTGACGATCACGGATCGGCAGGGCAACCCGGTTCAGGTTCGTGACCTTGATGTGGTCATTGGCCGCCCGACCCATGTGCGCCAGGATCTGCACCCCGAATTCCGCTTTGTCGACGGCACCTATCGGGCGCCGCTGGCGCTGGAACCGGGGCGCTGGAATATCCACGTCACGGCAAAGGCGGCTGACGGCACCGCCTTCCGCCAGCGCATCGACCATTACCACGGCGCCCGCGTGCCGGGGTGATGCGATGACGGACAACCCGGCCCCCGCCTATGGCCCGCGCATCAGCGCCTGCCCGGCCTGCGACGCTGCACCCCTGGCCGCGGGCATGGCGCAGCAGGCGGTGGGGCGCGACGACCTGATCCTGTCGCTGCCGGGGGTGCATTGCGCCGCCTGTATCGCGGATGTCGAAGGTGCGCTGCGCAAGCATCCCGATGTGCGCGCGGCGCGGGTCAACCTGACGCTGCGCCGCGTCACGGTCGACGCACCGGGCCTTGAAGCGGCGGACCTGATCCCGCTGATCGAATCCGTGGGCTATGAGGCGCACGAACTTGACCCCGCCGCCCTGACCGCGACCGCCGCCGACCGGCAGGGCCGCGACATCCTGATGCGCATCGGCGTGTCGGGGTTTGCGATGATGAATATCATGATCCTCTCGGTCGCGGTCTGGTCGGGGGCGGATGCCAATACCCGCGACATGTTCCACCTGATTTCGGGCGCGATCGCCGTGCCGACGGTGGCCTTTGCCGGCCAGCCTTTCTTTGCCAACGCCTGGCGCAGCCTGCGTGTGGGCCGGCTGGGGATGGATGTGCCGATCTCGCTGGCGCTGATTCTGGCGACGGCGATTTCGCTGTTTGAGACCCTGCAATCGGGCCGCCACGCCTATTTCGACGCGGCGGTGATGCTGTGTTTTTTCCTGCTGGTCGGGCGCTATCTTGACTATCGCACCCGCGCCGTGGCGCGCTCTGCCGCCGAGGAGCTGACCGCGCTGGAGGTGCCGCGCGCCATCCGCCTGACCGACAGTGGCGCGGAACAGACCGTATCGGTGGCCGATCTGCGGCCCGGTGATCTGATCCGCATCCGGCCGGGCAACCGTGTCGCCGCCGATGGCGAGGTGGTCGAGGGCTGGTCCGAAATGGACCGATCCGTGCTGACCGGTGAAAGCCAGCCGGTGCAGGCCGGGCCGGGCATGGCCCTGTCCGCGGGCGAGGTTAACCTGACCGGCCCGCTGGTGCTGCGGGTCACGGCGGCAGGCCGCGACAGCAGCCTTGCACAATTGACGGCGCTGGTCGCGGCAGCTGAATCGGCGCGCACGAAATATACCTCGCTGGCCGAACGCGCCGCGCGGGCCTATGCGCCGACCGTGCATTTGCTGGCGCTGGGGTCGTTCATCGGCTGGTTCGCGCTGCGCCATGACTGGCAATATGCGCTGAATATCGCGGCGGCAGTGCTGATCATTACCTGCCCCTGCGCGCTGGGGCTGGCGGTGCCGGCGGTGGTCACGGCGGCCTCGGGGCGGCTGTTCCGCAAGGGGCTGCTGATCAAGGACGGCACCGCGCTGGAACGTCTGGCCGAGGTGGACACCGTGGTGTTCGACAAGACCGGCACGCTGACGCTGGGGGTGCCGCAACCGCTGGCGCTGGATGTGCTGGATGCGGGTCAGCAATCGCTGGCGCTGGCGCTGGCCGGGCTGTCTGACCACCCGCTGTCGCGCGGTCTGGCGGGGGCGTTGCGTCAGACCGGCGTGGCCGCCGCCCCCCTGACCGACGCGCGCGAACATCCCGGCCACGGGATCGAGGGGCGCTGGAACGGTCAGGTTGTTCGGCTGGGGCGGGCCGATTGGGTGGCGCCGGGCCAGCCGGTGGCTGGTGATGGTCTGACCCGCAGCTGGCTGCGCATCGGTCAGGACGACCCCGTCGCCATCGCCTTCGAGGACCGTCTGCGCCCCGGCGCGGCGGATTGCGTTGCGGCGTTGCAGGCGCAGGGGATGCGGGTGATGCTGCTGTCCGGTGACCGCGCCGATGTGGTCGCGGCGACGGCGGAACGTCTTGGTATCAGCGACTGGCTGGCCGGGGTGACGCCGATCGAAAAGGCCGCGCAGGTGGCAACGCTGGCGGGGCAGGGCGCGCATGTGCTGATGGTCGGGGACGGTCTGAACGACACCGCCGCGCTGGCCGGGGCGCATGTCTCGATCTCGCCTGCAACGGGGCTGGACGCGGCGCGCGTTGCCTCGGATGTGGTGCTGATGGGGCAGGGGCTGGACCCGGTCGCGGATGCCCTTGCCACCGCCCGCCGCGCGCGGCGCCGGATCAAGGAAAATTTTGCGATCTCGCTGGGATATAACGTCATCGCAGTGCCGTTTGCCATTCTGGGCTTTGCCACGCCGCTGCTGGCCGCCTTGGCGATGTCGTTCAGTTCGATTACCGTCACCCTGAACGCGCTGCGCCTGAAATAGGGCCGCAAGGGGGAAGCTGTGGAAATCATTGCCTATCTGATTCCGATCTCGCTGGGGCTGGGGGCGCTTGGGCTGGTGGCTTTCATCTGGTCACTGCGCACGCATCAGTTCGACGACCCCAAGGGCGATGCCGAACGCATCCTGACCGCCGAATGGGACGACCGCCCCGCACCGCGCGACGTGCCCCCTGACACCAAAGATTAAGGACAGCGTTTCCCGGTTTGGCTTGCCGCGCACCGGTTTCGAAAGGCGTGAAGCTGTTCTGATGCGCCGTTAATGTACAGGCGGTTGGGTCGCCCGACGTCGGCGCGCGGTGCGTATGGGGGGCTGCGGCAAGTTGTACCCCCATGATTGCAGCCATTCCGCGACCTTATGGCGCGGCTGACCCGTTCGACTTTCTCCTTAACCCAAGTGGGCTTAACGCCCGCCATATCCGGGGCTGGACCACCCCATCAGGCAAGCGTCTGTCAGGCTGTGCTGTTCCGCGAATGCGTGAACGC
This sequence comes from Paracoccus jiaweipingae, assembly GCF_044335505.1. NCBI lineage: Bacteria > Pseudomonadati > Pseudomonadota > Alphaproteobacteria > Rhodobacterales > Paracoccaceae > Paracoccus > Paracoccus jiaweipingae. The sequence continues at coordinate 340,767 of NZ_JBISBS010000001.1, forward strand.
AGCATGAATGCGATGCGCGCTGCAGTTGGACGTGGGATGAAGGTCCCGGCGCAGCGCCGCCCCATTTGGCAAGCCGTGTCAGGCTTCGGCCGCCCCACACCCATCTGCCCCGCCTGATGCAAACGCGGCCCGTCCCAAGGGACAAGCCCCGCGGAGTTCCCGTGGCGCAAAGCCGTTGCAGACGTCGCGCGGTTACGGCCCGACGATGTTACAGCTTTGCTGACGGGCGCGCAGCCGGTCGCAGGCCAGTTGCGCATCGGCGCGGCTTAACCCGACAAAGCTGGCCTCCCACCCGCGCTTGGTGTTGCCGACATTGCGCAGGGCGCTGTCCAGCGTGGCGCTTTCCTGCAAGGCCGTTTTCAGCAACAGCTGTTCAGCCTGATGACGGGTGTTGAAATAACCCAGCGAAATGCCGTTATGCCGCCCGCCCGAGGAGGAGGCGCGTGACACGATCTCGGTCGCGGCGGGGGCCTCGGCATGGTCCATCGCCGCCAGAATGACCGTATCGGCGCGAGGTCGCGGTGCGGGTGACGCCGCCAGCGTCAGGGCTTGCGCGCTGGCCTGCGGCTGAGGGGGGAAAAGGCTCCCGTTAGGAGCGGCGCTGGCGGTCTGGGGTGCATCGGCGCGTCGTGGTGCGGGCGAAGGTCGCCCCGATTGCGCCAGTTGTGCGGCGCTGTCATCGGTGCGGTCGCCTTCCTCGACCTGAGGCGGGGGCGATACCACGGCCAGGGCGATGGTGCGACCGGGGCGGGGGCGCGGACGCAGACTTTGGCGCAGCGCGCCGGGGGTGACAGCGGCCTGTGCCACAGCATCGGCAATGGCCAGCGGCATGGTGCTGCCGCGCTGCGCGGGGGCGGCGACCGGGGGCACCGATTTGGCCAGAACGATCTGTTGCACCGGTTGCGGTTGCTGGCGGGCGACCTGAACCTTGCGCACCACCTTTTGTTTGGCCATGTATTGCTGCGGCTCGGGGCGGACCTCGCGCACGCGGTTGGGGGCGCGGCTGAAGCCGGCATCCAGCAATTCCGCCATGATGGCATTACGCTGTGCCGTCGATGCGCCGCCCATGACCGTGGCGACAATACGTTTCGACCCGCGCTGTGCCGAAGCCGTCAGGTTAAAGCCCGCCGCACGGGTATAGCCGGTCTTGATCCCGTCCGCCCCCTCATAGCTGTCAAGGAAGCGACGGTTGGTCGAGGACACCTTGGCCACGCCGGCATCCGCCGTGCGCCGCGAGAAGATGGAATAATATTGCGGGAAATCGTAAAACAGCCGCCGCCCCAGAATGGTCATGTCGCGGGCGGTCGAATAATGCCCGCTGGCCGTCAGGCCGTTGGCATTGCGAAACTGGCTGTTGCGCATCCCCAAAGCCCGTGCCATCGCGGTCATTTGCTGGGCAAAACGTTCCTCGGACCCGGCCAGCCCCTCGCCGATGACGGTCGCGGCGTCATTGGCCGATTTCACCGCCGCGGCGCGGATCAGGTAACGCAGTTCGATCCGCTGACCGGCGCGCAGCCCCAGCTTCGAGGGCGGTTGCGATGCCGCATGGGTCGAGACCAGAAACTTGGAATCCAGCCGCACCTGACCGCGTTCAATGGCGGTAAAGGCCATATACAGCGTCATCATCTTGGTCAGCGATGCCGGGTGCAGCTTGGTATCGGCGTTCTGGGAATGGATTTCGCGTCCTGTTCGGGCGTCCATCACGAAATCAGCGAAAGGCACCGCCATCGCCATGGCGGGCGCCAGAATGGAAAAAACCACCAGAAGTCCTGCACGGACGATATGCGCGATACCCAACACTGCCCCGACTCATCTGCCTGTATGATGGCGCGTCGTTAGTTTGCGCGCCTTTTGTTAATATTCCTATAATAGCACGATGATTCCCGCGCGGAAACGGGGAAGTTCTGCAATTTTGGTTAACGGGGCCGATCGGCGCGAACCCGCGCGGGGCTGACAAGATGCGCGGCACCCCCTATATAGGCTGCATATCCCAGTAGGACGGACCAACCAGCCGCATGACGGACCCTCGTGACGACGCCGAGCTTGGCGTCAAGACCAAGCCCCGGACCCAGCGCCCGCCCCTGTATAAGGTGCTGTTGCTGAATGACGACTTTACGCCGATGGAATTCGTGGTCCACATCCTTGAACGGCTGTTTGCCAAAACCCATGCCCAAGCCATTGAAATCATGCTGACCGTTCACAAAAAAGGCGTGGCGGTGGTCGGCATCTATTCCTATGAGGTGGCGGAAACCAAGGTCGCGCAGGTGATGGAACTGGCGCGCCGGTCGCAGCATCCGCTGCAATGCACGATGGAAAAGGAATAGACGTGGCACGTTCGCGATTGTCGCAGGTTTTTGATGCCCCGCCACAGGGGCAGGTGTTGCTGGTCGGGCCGGGCGCGGCCGAGGATCTGTCGATGTTCGATCCGGCCCGGACGGTGATCGTCCAGACCCGCCAGCCTGACCACCAGATGCTGGCGGCGCGCGGCTTTCGGGTGGTGACCGGCGATCCGGGACCGGCTGATCTGGCGGTTGTCTTCGTGCCACGCGCGCGCGATCTGGCGCGGGCGCGGGTGGCACAGGCGGCGGCCTGTCTGGCGCCGGGGGCGGCGCTGTGGATCGACGGGCAAAAGACCGATGGCGTCGACGCGCTGATCCGCGAATTGCGCCCACTGGCCGGGGTCGAGCCACCGCTGGCCGGCGCGCACGGCAAGCTGGCCCGCCTGACCGTGCCGCAGGGCGCGTGGCTGCCCGATGACTGGGCCGCGCGCCCGCAGCAGGTCGATGGGTTCCGCACCCTGCCGGGGGTGTTTTCCGCCGATGCGGTCGATGCCGGGTCCGCGATGCTGGCGGCGCATCTGCCCGACAAGATGCCGACCCGCGTCGTCGATCTGGGCGCTGGCTGGGGCTGGCTGTCGGCGCAGGTGCTGGCCCGCCCCGGCTGCGAGGCCCTGCATCTGGTCGAGGCCGATCACGACGCGCTGGATTGCGCACGCGCCAATATCACCGATCCGCGCGCCAGCTTTCACTGGGCCGACGCGCTGCGCTTTACCCTGCCCGAACCGGTGAACGGGGTGGTGATGAACCCGCCCTTCCATCAGGGCCGCCGTGCCGATCCGTCGCTTGGCGCGGGCTTTATCCGCAGCGCGGCAGGGCTGCTAACCGGCGCCGGGCGGCTGTGGATGGTTGCCAACCGGCATTTGCCCTATGAATCCGTGCTAAGCGATCACTTTGCGCAGGTCGAGGAAATTGGCGGCGACAGCCGGTTCAAGATCATCACCGCGACCGGTGCGGGCCGCAAGAAGAGGACGAGATGAGCTTTTCCATCCAGGGCCGCACGGCCATCGTCACCGGGGCGGCCACCGGGATTGGCCGCGCCATTGCCCTGCATCTGGCCGAACGCGGCGCCAATGTCATGTGCGCCGATGGCAATGATGCGGCGCTGACCGCTGATCTGGGCGAACGGCAGGAACACAGCGACCAGATCCGCTGTTTCGCCGCGGATATGAGCCAGCGCCTGTCGATGGCCAATCTGGTTTCGGCCACGCTGGACGCCTTTGACCGGGTCGATATTCTGGTCAACGCGCACCGGCTGGTCAAACCCAGCGACCCGCTGGATATGGATGGCGAACAACTGGAAGAAATGCTGCGCCAGAACATGATGGCCAGCCTGCGCCTGTCCCAGATCGTGGCTAAGCGGATGATCAAACAGGCCGCCAGCGACCCAGACGAGGACCGGCAGGCCGGGGCCATCGTCAACCTGACCACGCTGGCCGCGCAGCGCCCGCACCTGGCGTTGATGGGCTATTCCATCGCCTGCGCGGCGCTGGATCAGGCCACGCGCGGCTTGGCGCTGGCGCTGGCGCCGCACCGCATCCGGGTGAATGCCGTCGCTTTTGGCAGCGTCATGTCCGAGGAACTGCGCCTGCAACTGCGCGAACGTCCCGACCTGCGCGAGGCCATCCTTCAGGGCACGCCGATGGGCCGGATCGCCGCCGCGGACGAACTGGCGGAAATGGTGCATTACCTTGTCAGCCCGGCCTCGGCCTTTGTGACCGGGCAGGTCGTGAATGTCGATGGCGGGCGGTCACTGGCCGACGCGGTCAGCGCCCCGGTTTTCTGACGCCCCCGCGGCATTCGCGGTCATCGCCGGTCCCCGCGCCGCCCCTGTGGCGCGCGCCCGGTCGGGGCCGGGCAGATGTGGAAAACCGGCGGCTGGCCCGCCCGTTCCCGCCGGGCGGGGGGCAGGCGCTGTCAGTCCTCTTCGGGATAGGCTTTCTTGCAGGCCGCAATCGCGGCGGCGGCCTGTTTTTCCAGCCGCTTTTCGCGCGCGGCCAGATTGTCGCGCTTGCGGGTTTCGGCGGCGGGGTCGATGGGGACGCGGAACCGTTCGGTGTCGGTGACATCGCGCAGACAGGACCGCCAGATCACCACCGGCTTGCCGTCCTTGTCGGGCACCACATCGCGGCATTCGTCCCATTCGGTGCGGGTCACGCTGCGTTCCTGCCAGGCATAGCCACGGGCCAGATTGCCCTCGACCTCGGCCAGCAGGTTGCGCACCACGCGCAATTCGCGGGTGTTCTGGCGGATGCATTGTTCCTGCGGTGTGCCGCAAGCGGCCAGCAGGGCAAGGACGGGCAGGGACAGGATGATATTGCGGGACATGGGCGCGGCCTTTATCTGATGGCCAAAGACTAGGCGCGCGCCGCGTGCAAATCAATCACCATCGAAGGACAGCCCATGTTGATGCAGACCCAGCGCGAACAGGCCGCCACATGGTTTCGCAGCCTGCGCGACCAGATCGTCACCGCCTTCGAGGCGCTTGAGGACCGCGCCGCTGGCGACACCCCGGCAGGCCGGTTCGATGTCACCCCGACGACCCGCGAAAACGATGGCGGCGGCGGGCTGATGTCGGTCATGCGCGGCGGTCGCGTGTTTGAAAAAGTGGGGGTGAACTGGTCCGCGGTGCATGGCACGCTGGCCCCGGCGGCACAGGCCAGCATGGCCGCGCGCGGCGTGCCGGGGATTGCGGCCGACCCGCGCTTCTGGGCCAGCGGCATCAGCCTTGTGGCGCATATGCAAAACCCGCAGGCCCCGGCGGTGCATATGAACACGCGCATGTTCTGGACCCCCGGCGCATGGTGGTTCGGCGGTGGTGCCGACCTGAACCCCTGTATCGAATATGCGCAGGACACCGCGCATTTCCACGACACCCTGCGCGCCGCCTGTGACGCGCATGACCCCGACTATTACGACCGCTTCAAGGCCTGGGCGGACGAATATTTCTTTATCCCGCACCGGGGCCGGGCGCGCGGTGTGGGTGGGATCTTTTACGACGATCTGAACACCGGCAACTGGCAGGCCGATTTCGACTTTACGCGTGCTGTCGGTCAGGCCTTTCTGCCCGCCTTCCTGCCGCTGGCCGAGGCCCGCCACGCCCAGAACTGGGACGCCGCCGACAAGGACGCACAACTGATCCATCGCGGGCTGTATGCGGAATATAACCTTGTCTATGACCGCGGCACCAAATTCGGTCTGGCCACCGGCCATGACGCCAATGCCGTGCTGATGAGCCTGCCACCACTGGCGAAATGGGTCTGATCCAGAACCCTATTGCAGCAGCAGCCAGCCAACCCCGGCCACGATCAGCGCCATCCCGGCGATCTGGCCGGGGGCGGTGCGTTCGCGAAACACCCGGCCCGAGACCAACTGTGCGAACACCAGCTCGACCAGCGCCAATGTGCGGACATTGGCGGCCGGGGCCAGCGCGAAGGCGATGAACCAGAACTGACTGGCCAGCGCGCCCAGAAAGCCCGCAGACAGCGACTCCTGCCATGCCGCGGCGATGCCGCGCAGGGCGTCGCGGTCGCGCAGCGCCAGCCACAGCCCCACCAGCAGCGATTGCAGCGCAAGCGTGATCACCAGAATGGTGCTGGCGCGGATCAGGAAGCCGCCACTGTCCAGCCCGGTGATCGCGCCACGAAACCCAACGGCGGACAGGCCAAACAGCGCCCCGGCCAACAGCGCGATGGCCACCGGCCCCAGCGTTGCGCGGCGCCAGTCAAACCCAGAAACCATGATCACCCCGCTTGTCGCGGTCAGGATCGCGCCCATGCGGGCAAGGCCCAACGGTTCGGCCAGCAGGGCGGCGCCGATCAGGGCAAGGGTCACGGGTTCGGTCTTGATCAGCGCGGTGGCAACGGCAAAGCCACGGGCGCGCATCGCCACCAGCATCAGCGCGGTGGCCGCGATCTGGGCCAGCGCGCCCATTGCGGCAAACCCCAACGCCCTTTGGCCGGGCAGGGGGATTGGCTGCCACATCGCCGCCAGTGCCAGAAACACCAGCGCGAAGGGCAGGCCAAAGACAAAGCGCACCCCGGTCGCGCCCATGGTGCCGATCTGGGCCGTCAGCCCTGACTGCGCGGCATTGCGCCCGGTCTGGGCCGCCGCGGCGATCAGCGTGGCGGCAACCCAGATCATGCGTTGCGGACGGTCTGGAGCATCAGCGCCACGTTTTCGGGGTCGGCATCCGGGGTGATGCCGTGGCCAAGGTTGAAAATATGCGGCCCGTTGTGGAACGCGCTGACAATGCGGCGGGTCTCGTCGATCAGGGCCTGACCGCCGGTGACCATGTGCTGCGGCGCCAGATTGCCCTGAACGCAACCATCCACCTGCACATGCGCCGCCGCCCATTCGGCGCTGACGCTGTTGTCCAGCGCCACGCAATCGGCGCCGGTCGCCTTGGCGAAACCGACATAGCGCTGGCCCGCCTCGCGCGGGAAGGCGATGACCGGCAGGCCGGGGTGGCGGGCCTTCAGCGCGCTGATGATGCGCCGCGTCGGGGCCAGCGCGAAATCGTCGAAATCGCGGCCCGTCAGGCTGCCGGCCCAACTGTCAAAGATTTTCACCACCTCGGCCCCGGCCTGAACCTGCTGGTCCAGATAGGCGATCGTGGCCTCGGTGATGCGGTCGATCAGGGCGGTGAAACCCGCGCGGTCCTCGGCGATAAAGCGGTGCGCGGGGGCCTGATCCCGGGTGCCGCGCCCCGCCACCATATAGGTCGCCACCGTCCACGGCGCCCCGGCAAAGCCGATCAGCGTCGTTTCGCGCGGCAATTCGCGCGACAGAATGCGCACGGTGTCATAAACCGGCGACAGGCGGCTGTGGATGTCATCCGGCCCCTTCAGCTGCGCCACTTGGTCGCGGGTGGTCGCGGTGCTCAGGCGCGGCCCCTCGCCGGTGACGAACCACAGGTCCAGCCCCATGGCCTGCGGCACCAGCAGGATGTCGGCAAACAGGATCGCCGCGTCAAATCCGAACCGGCGGATCGGTTGCAGCGTGACCTCGGCCGCCAGTTCGGGGTTGTAACACAGCGACAAAAAGTCGCCCGCCTGCGCCCGCGTGGCACGGTATTCCGGCAGGTATCGCCCGGCCTGACGCATCATCCAGATCGGGGGGGTGGGCAGGGTCTCGCCCGCCAGGGCGCGCAGGATGGTCTTGGTCATCGGCTTCTCCTTTCCGCCTGTTCGACGCTGCACGGGCGCAGTTGTCAAGCCGGTTGCGCCGGACTATGGATCGGCCATGACACAGAATCCGACCCCGACCCGCCCGCTCAAGATTGGCACCCGTGGCTCTGCCCTTGCGCTGGCGCAGGCGCACGAGACCCGCGACCGGCTGATGGCCGCACACGGCCTGCCGCAGGATGCGTTCGAGATCGTGGTGATCAAAACCACCGGCGACCGGGTTCTGGACCGCCCGCTGAAGGAAATCGGCGGCAAGGGCCTGTTCACCCGAGAGATCGAGGACGCGCTGTCCAGCGGCGGCATCGACATCGCGGTGCATTCGATGAAGGATATGCCGGTCGAACAGCCCGATGGCCTGCTGATCGACTGTTACCTGCCGCGCGAGGATGTGCGCGACGCTTTTATCAGCCCGCATTTCGCCAGCATTGCCGACATTCCGCAGGGCGCGGTGGTCGGGTCGTCCAGCCTGCGGCGTCGGGCGCAGCTGGCCTTTGTGCGCCCCGATCTGCAACTGGTCGAGTTCCGGGGCAACGTCCAGACCCGGCTGAAAAAGCTGGATGACGGGGTGGCCGGGGCAACCTTTCTGGCCATGGCCGGGCTGACCCGTCTGGGGATGCTGGACATCGTGCGCAACGCGATCCCGCCCGCGCAGATGTTGCCCGCTGTGGCGCAAGGGGCCATCGGGGTGGAGCGCCGCGCCGATGACGCGATGTGTCAGCGCCTGCTGGCGGCGATCAACCATCAGCCCACCACGGCGCGGCTGCTGGCCGAGCGTGCCTTCCTGCGCCGTCTGGACGGATCGTGCGAAACGCCGATTGCCGGTCTGGCGGAACTGGACAGCGACAGCCTGTATCTGCGCGGAGAGATCCTGCGCCCCGACGGATCGGAACGCATTGCCGGCGAACGCCGCGGGCCGGTCGCGGATGGTGCCGCAATGGGGGCCGATCTGGCCGGGGAATTGCTGTCCAAGGCCCCCGCCGATTTCTTTGACTGGCGTCAGGGCTGATTTCAGCCCCACACGACCCCCGCAGGTTTGTCCGCCTTTGGACTTCCTGCGGAAAGGTCAGCGGGAGGGCTGCATATCGGCTGTAAAACGGCGATCCTTGGCCCGTTATCTGGTGGCCTGTGGGCTGTTGCCATCAGCGAACCACCCTATCTGATCGCATCATGCGCCAGTGCCAATATCTGATGAGATTATCCGATGGTGGCGTGCGGTCGGGCAGGCGTATCAATCCGTGCTGCCACAGACAGGCCATCCCGCCACGGATATGGCCTGATATTCCAACGCAGACAGCCCCTATTATTGGGGTATAAAAATCAGGGCGCGAAAGTCGTCCAATGGCGGGCCGAAGGGCGGACAGCTGACCCGCCCTGCCGGGTGCGGCCCGGTCAATAACTGCGGATCAGTCCGACCAGACGGCCCTGAATGCGCACTTTTTCCTCGGGCAGGATACGGGTTTCATAGGCGGGGTTCGCGGCCTCAAGCGCGATCATCGCACCCTTGCGGCGATAGCGTTTCAGCGTCGCTTCATGCCCTTCGACCAGTGCCACGATAATGTCGCCATTATCGGCGGTGCCCTGTTCGCGGATCACCACGACGTCACCGTCATTGATCCCGGCCTCGATCATGGAATCGCCCTTGACCTCCAGCGCGTAATGCTGGTCGCGGGCATTCAGCATCGAGCCGGGGACGGCAACGTGATGCGAGACCTCGGAAATGGCCTCGATCGGGACGCCAGCGGCGATGCGGCCCATGACCGGCAGTTCGACCGCCGATGCCGTCACCCCGACCGCGCCGCGCGGGGCGGGCATGGCGGGCTGGCGGTCACCATCAATCACCTGCGGGGCAAAGCCCTGTCGCACGGCGTCAGATTTCACCAGCGCATCCGGCAGGCGGATGATTTCCAGCGCACGGGCGCGGTGGGGCAGGCGGCGGATAAAGCCACGTTCCTCAAGCGCGGTGACCAGACGATGAATGCCGGATTTGGATCGCAGATCCAATGCCAGTTTCATTTCGTCAAAGGACGGTGGCACACCGTCGCGCGCCATCCGCGCCTGAATGAACTCAAGCAGCTGAATCTGTTTCTTGGTCAGCATGAAACCACCCCCGGATGTTCAGTCATTGTTCTAAACCTGATGGAACAGAACGTCAACGACTTACACCGGGGATGGTAAAGATACGGTTAACAGCCGCGCGGAATTTCCAGATATTCGACAATATCGCCCGCCTTGCGGGCCGGGTCATTCGCCGGCCTGATCAACAGCGAATCCGCCTGCGACAACAGTCCCAGACGCGCCGAATCCTGATCTGTGAAGGGGCTAATCACCTCCAGATCAGGTCCGGTCTGGCGCTGTGCGCGCAGGTAATGCTGGCGCGGCCCCTCGGGCGGCAGGTCATGCGCCAGACGCGCGCGCCGGGTCACCGCCATCGGGGTGCCGCCCTGCATGGCGCGCAGCAAAGGTTGCATAAAGATCAGCCCGCAAACCACCGAAGAAACAGGGTTTCCCGGCAATCCCAGCATCACCGCGCGTCCAAGCCTTCCGGCCATCAGCGGCTTGCCCGGTCGCATGGCGATTTTGTAAAACGACCGTTCCAAGCCCATATCAGTGGCCACCTGACCGACCAGATCGTGATCGCCCACGGATGCGCCGCCGATGGTGACGATCAGGTCGTAATCCGCCGCGCGGGTCAACTTGTCGTGCAGGCTGTCGCGGTTGTCGCGGGCGATCCCCAGAAGGTCGGCCTGCGCCCCGGCCTGACGGGCCAGCGCCGCCACGGCCAGATCGTTGGAACAGATGATCTGGCCCGGTGAGGGGGTGTCGCCGGGGGGCACCAGTTCGTCCCCGGTGGCCAGCACCGCGACGCGCGGGGCGCGGGCAACGCTGACCTGCGGCACATTCATCGCCGCCAGCAGCGCCAGATCGCCGGCATTCAGCACCCGCCCCGCCGCCAGCATGGAACCGGTCGAGAAATCGGACCCGCGCGCGCGGATATGGGTATTGCCCCCGGCATCGGTCAGGGTGATGTCGTCACCCTCGCGCAGGGTGTTTTCCTGCATGACCACGCGGTCATAGCCGTCGGGAACCGGGGCACCCGTAAAGATGCGGATGGCGGTGCCGGGCCGGGGCTGGCCCTGCCACGGATGACCTGCGGCGGCTTCCCCGATCACCGTCAGGCGCGCGCCCTGACGGGCATCGGCATCGCGCAGGGCATAGCCGTCCATCGCGGCGGAATTGAACGGCGGCTGCACCATGCGCGATTGCGCCGGTTCCAGCAGCACCCGTCCCAGCGCCTGATCCAGCCCGACGGTCCGGGGGTGCGCAGCCGGCGCCAGCGCCAGCACTTTTTCCAGCGCTTCGGTAACGGAAATCATTGTTCTGCCTCGTAAAGACCGGATTTGCCGCCCGATTTGCGCAACAGGCGGATGCCCTCGATCCGCATTCCCTTTTCGGCGGCTTTCAGCATGTCGTAAACCGTCAGCGCCGCGACCGAAACGGCGGTCAGGGCCTCCATCTCGACGCCGGTCTGGCCGCCGGTGCGCACGGTGGCGGTGATGCGGATGCCGGGCAGCGCGTCGTCGGGGGTCAGATCCAGCGCCACTTTGGTGATGGGCAGCGGGTGGCACAGCGGGATCAGGTCAGCGGTGCGCTTGGCGCCCATGATCCCGGCCAGCCGCGCGGTGCCGATAACGTCACCCTTCTTCGCGCCGCCACGGGCCAGCGCCAGCGTTTCGGGCGACATGATCACCACGCCTTCGGCCACCGCCTCGCGCGCGGTGACGGGCTTGCCGGACACGTCGACCATATGGGCGTTTCCGGCGTCGTCGAAATGGGTCAGGCTCATGCGTCCCCCAGAATGGCTTTGGTGGCGGCGGTCACATCATCGGCGCGCATCAGGCTTTCCCCGATCAGGAAACGCCGCGCCCCGACCGCTGCCATGGATTGCAGGTCGGTATGGCTGAACAGCCCGCTTTCGCAGACCATGTCACGGTCGGCGGGAATATGCGGGGCCAATTCGCGCGTTACATCAAGACTGACCTCGAAAGTCTTGAGGTTGCGATTATTTATCCCGATCATGGGCGAGGTCAGGCGCAGGGCGCGGTCCAGCTCGGGGCGGTCGTGAACCTCGATCAGGGCGTCCATGCCCCAATGCGTTGCGGCATCCTCCAGCTCGGCGGCGAGGGTGTCGTCGACGCTGGCCATGATGATCAGGATACAGTCGGCGCCCCATGCGCGGGCCTCGGCCACCTGATAGGGGTCATACAGGAAATCCTTGCGCAGCACCGGCAGGTCACAGGCCGCCCGCGCCGCACGCAGATAATCCGGCGCCCCCTGAAACGATGGCTGATCCGTCAGCACCGACAGGCAGGCCGCGCCCCCGGCCTGATAGGCGCGGGCCAGCGCGGGCGGGTCGAAATCGGGGCGGATCAGCCCTTTCGAGGGGCTGGCTTTCTTGATCTCGGCAATCAGGCCGAAACCCGAAGCGGCGCGATCCGTCAGCGCCCTGGCAAAGCCGCGCGGGGCGTCGGCGGCGCGGGCCTCGGCCTCGACCCCGGACAGGGGGCGGGCCTGTTTCGCGGCGGCGATTTCGTCCAGCTTATAGGCTTTGATACGGTCCAGAACATGCATGGCGCGGTTTTATCCTTGCGCTGAGGGTTGTGAAAGCCCCGGCCAGTCAATCGGGCTGCGGCCTTGGGTCGCCAGCCAGTCATTGACGCGGCTGAACGGGCGGCTGCCGAAAAACCCGCGACGGGCCGACAGTGGCGATGGATGCGCGCTGGCCAGCGTCAGATCATTGGCGCGGGGCAAGCCGGCCAGCGCCTTTTGCGCATGGCCGCCCCATAAAATAAAGGCGATGGGACCGTGGCGCTGTGCCTCGGCCACGACCTGCCGGGCCAGCCTGTCCCAGCCCCATCTGGCATGGGCACCGGCCTGACCGGCGGGCACTGACAGCGCGGTGTTCAGCAGCAACACCCCCTGCGCGGCCAGATGCGACAAATCGCCATCAGCCGGGCAGGCCCCCAGATCGTCGCGCATCTCGCGATAGATATTGGCCAGCGAACGCGGCAACCCGACCCCCGGATTGACCGAAAAGGCCAGCCCGTTGGCATGGCCGGGCGTGGGGTAGGGGTCCTGACCCAGTATCACCACCCGCACCTGATCCGGCGCCAGTGCCAGCGCGGCGAACAGGCGTTGCGGGCCGGGCAGCCAGTCACCGCCCGCCAGCCGGTCGCGGATCGTGGGCCAGTCATCGCCAAAGAACGGCAGATGCGCCCATGCGGCGGGCGGGGTGATCATCGCGCGGCTCACGCCTCGGGGGCGCCGGTGATGGCGGCCAGTGCTTGCAGCCTGGCCTTTGCCTTGCCGCTGTCGATGCTGTCGCGGGCGATCTGGGCGCCGTGCTTCAGGTCGCTGGCCTTGCCCGCGATCAACAGCGCGGCGGCGGCGTTCAGCAGCACCGCATCGCGATAGGCGCCGGTCTGGCCGTCCAGCAGGGCGCGGAAGGCGGCGGCGTTATGGGCCGGGTCGCCGCCGATAATGTCGTCAAACGGATGCGTGGGCAGGCCGGCATCGGCGGGCGAGACGGTGAATTCCGTCACTTTGCCGTTTTCCAGCGCCGCGACCCAGCTGTCACCGGCAATCGACAATTCGTCGGTGCCATCGCTGCCATGAACCAGCCATGCCGCATCGGCGCCAAGCTGGGCCAGCGTTTCCGCCATCGGCCGCAGCCAGTCGCGCGAAAACGCGCCGGTCAGCTGGCGGCGCACACCGGCCGGGTTGGTCAGCGGCCCCAGCAGGTTAAAGACGGTGCGGGTGCCCAGTTCCGTGCGCGCGGGCCCGACATGGCGCATGGCAGGGTGGTGCATCGGCGCCATCATGAAACAGATCCCGGCTTTGGTCAGGGCGGTCTGGGCGATGTCCGGCGTGACCATGACATTGATGCCCATCCGGGTGATGGCATCGGCGCTGCCCGATTTCGACGAGAGGTTGCGGTTGCCATGTTTGGCCACCGGCACCCCCGCACCCGCCACGACAAAGGCCGCCGCGGTCGAGATATTCAGCGTCCCCTTGCCATCCCCGCCGGTGCCGACAATGTCGACCGCGCCCTGCGGGGCGCTGATCCGGTGCATCCGGGCGCGCATGGCGCGCGCGGCGGCGGTGATCTCGTCCACGGTTTCACCGCGCACCCGCATCGCCATCAGCAGCCCGCCGATCTGGGCCGGGGTGGCGGCACCGTCGAACAGGGCGGCAAAGGCGCTTTCGGCCTCGGGTTCGGTCAGGGGGCGTTCGGCGGCAAGGCCGATCAGAGGGCGGATATCGGTCATGCGGCGTCGCTTTCATCGGGGCGGCAGCGCCGCAGGAAGGTTTCGATCATCGCGTGACCATGTTCCGAGGCGATGGATTCGGGGTGGAACTGCACGCCCTCGATCGGCAGGGTGCGGTGGCGCACGCCCATGATCGTGCCGTCCTGCGCGCGCGCCGTCACCGCCAGCGCATCGGGCAGGCTGTCAGGCGCGATGGTCAGCGAATGATAGCGCGTCGCCGTCAGCGGCGAGGGAAGGCCCGCGAACACGCCCGCGCCCTGATGCAGGATCGCGTCGGTCTTGCCATGCATGATGCGGTCGGCGCGCACGATCTTGCCGCCAAAGGCCTGCCCGATGGACTGATGCCCCAGACAGACGCCGAACAGCGGCAGCCGCGCCTGCGCCGCCGCCGCGATCAGGTCAAGGCAGATGCCCGCGCGGTCCGGGTCGCATGGCCCCGGCGAGATGACGATGCCTTGCGGGCGCATCGCCATGGCCTGTTCCACCGACAGCGCGTCATTGCGCCAGACCTGCACCTGCGCCCCGGCCTCGCCAAGGTAATGCACAAGGTTCCAGGTAAAGCTGTCGTAATTGTCGATAAGCAGGATCATGGCGCCGTGATAAGTTTGGGGGTGAACCCCGTGAATGGACCGAATATAGATGGGCCAAAGCAGCGCCGGGGGTCAAGGCCGCCGGGGCGGAAAAGCGGCGATCGCACAGGGCGGGGCCGAAGGGACGATAACGGTGGCCCACCAACAGGCGGGCAGGGCCGGGACAAGGGGCAGGGATCGGGCGGCGGTATGGCGGCAGGGTTTGGCAAGGGGATGTTTCACGGGGCCGTGCTGGGGGCGGCGGGGCTGGTGGTGCTGTCGCTGATCGCGCCCCAGCCGGACCGCACCCCTTCGCCCCCGCCGCGCATCATCACCCCGCCCGAAGGGGGCGCGCCTGCTGCATCCCCGGCTGGCCCCGCCCCCGACGCCTTGGCCCCCGCCGCTCTGAACCCCGACGCCCCGGCCCAAGATGCGACAGCACAGGGCGCGACGGCACAGCGGGCTGCCGATGACGGCCCCGCCGATACTTCCGCCGCCTCTTCATCGGGGGGCGGGCGTTCCGCCATGGACGATGTGCCCGCAGCCCCCACCGCCGCAGCCCCCGTGGCCACCACCCCGCCCGTCACCGCTGATCCTGTGGCCGCCGACCGGGAGGCCTCAGCCCCCGTGACCGCTGACCCGGCGACCGCAGCGCCTGCCGCTGATGCGCCGCCGCGCACGCCGGATCTGGCGCCGCCGCAGGGGTCGGAATTTGCCCGCGGCACCGACCTGCCGCCCCGTGCGCCCGCACCGATCAGCGCCCCGGTCGCCGCGACCGGCGCTGGCCCGTCGGCGCTGCCCGCAGTCACCGCCCCGCCTGACGAGGCCGCGCCGACCCCCGTCACCGATACCGCCGCGCAGCCCCGGACCGTGCGGGCGATGGACCGCACCGCCCCGGCCCCGGCGCCGAAAGGTGGGACGACCCCGGTTGCCCCCGCTGCCGATGACGCGGTGACACGCCCGCGCGCGCCGCAACCACCGCAAAATCAGCTGCCGCAGGATCGCGCACCCGCCGCGCCGCGCCCCGGCCCGGCAGCTGACAGCCCGCCCCCGGCGCAGGCCACGGCGGCCCCGGCTGGCACCACCCCGGCCACCGCCGATCTGGACCCGGCGGGCTGGCCCGACCTGTCCGAATTGATGACCCCCTGAATGAAAGCCCCGCGCATGAGCCTGCCCCTGAACCCGGCGCTTGCCGCCACCTTCCGCCCCCCGGTGATGGAGGCCCGCCGCTGGCTTGAGGGGGTCAGCTTTGCCCCCGACCGCCCGCTGATCAATGTCAGTCAGGCCGCGCCTGTCGACCCGCCGCCCCCGCCGCTGCGGCAGGCCATGGCCGATGCCGCGCTGACCCGCCCCGAGGCGCATCTGTATGGCCCGGTTCTTGGCAATGACGATTTGCGCGCGCAGGTGGCGGCGGACTGGTCGCGGGCCTATGGCGGTGCGGTCAGCCCCGATCAGGTGGCGATCACGCAGGGCTGTAACCAGGCGTTTTGCGCGGCGCTGGCGACGCTGGCCGGGCCGGGCGATCAGGTGATCATTCCGGTGCCGTGGTATTTCAACCACAAGATGTGGATGGATATGGCCGGTGTCACCGCGGTGCCGCTGCATTGCGGGGCCGATATGGTGCCCGATGCCGGGGCCGCGCGGGCGCTGATCACCGACCGCACGCGGGCCATCGTGCTGGTCAGCCCCAATAACCCGTCCGGGGCGGAATACCCCGCCGCCACGCTGCGCGCCTTTGCCGGTCTGTGCCGCGAACACGGGCTGGCGCTGGTGGTGGATGAAACCTATCGCGATTTCGACAGCCGCTTTTGCACCGCAACCGGGCAGGGCCACGCGCCGCATGACCTGTTCACCGATCCCGACTGGGACGAGGTGCTGATTCACCTTTATTCCTTTTCCAAGGCCTATCGGCTGACCGGGCACCGGGTCGGGGCCATCGTCGCGGGCCGCGCCCGGATGATCCAGATCGAGAAGTTTCTGGACACCGTCGCCATCTGCCCGGCGCAGTTGGGCCAGATCGGGGCGGTCTGGGGGATGCGGCATCTTGGCCCGTGGCTGGCCGGCGAACGGGCCGAATTGCTGCGCCGCCGCGCCGCCGCGACCAGCGCCATCGCCGGGCTGGATGGCTGGATGGCTGGGTGCTGAAGGGCTGTGGGGCGTATTTCGCCTGGGTCGAACACCCGTTTGCCGAAAGCAGCCTTGATCTGTGCCGCCGCATGGTGTCGCAGATCGGGGTGCTGGCGCTGCCCGGCACCATGTTCATGCCGGATGGCGACCCCGAGGGGGCGCGCCATATCCGGCTGGCCTTTGCCAATGTCGATGCGGCAGGCATTGCCGCGCTGGCCACCCGGCTGGCCGGTTTGCAGGGCACGCGGCTTGCGGGCGGCGCGGCGCGGCAATAAGACGACAAAAATGCATGGCCCCGCCGGGGCACGGACATGACCCGGCACGGGCCGGACGCCAGAAGGAAGGGCCACAGATGACCAGTATGCGCACCAAGGGCAAATCCACCATCGTCTGGATTCTGATGGGGATGCTGGTTCTGGGGCTTGGCGGCTTTGGGGTGACCAATTTTTCGGCGGGGGGCACGGATGTGGCCTCGGTCGGTGACAAGGGCATCCCGCAAGAGGAATACACCCGCAACCTGCGGTCCGACATGCAGCGCCTGTCGGTGCAGGCTGGGCGCAATATCACCCTGCCCGAGGCCGAGGCGCTGGGGGTGCCGCAGGCCGTGCTGGCGCGGCTGCTGACCGCCGCCGTGTTCGAGGCCGAGGCCGAACGGCTGGGGGTCTCGGTCGGGGACAAGGTCGTGGCCGATCAGATCGCATCGGCACCGGGTTTCCAGCGCAATGGCCGCTTTGACCGCGCCGTCTATGCCGACCTGCTGCGCCGCGAGGGCCTGTCCGAGGCCGCCTTTGAACAGGATGTCCGCATGGACGTGGCGCGCGGCATCATCCAGCGCGCCGTGACGGGCGGCGTGCCTGCGCCCGATGCCATGGTCAGCCAGTCCGCCGCGTGGCTGCTGGAACAGCGCGACATCCGCTGGCAGGAAATCACCCCCGATCAGCTGGCCACCCCGGTGGGCGCCCCCGACGAGGAAACGCTGAAAAACTGGCATCAGGCCAATGCCGACCGCTTTACCTCGCCGGAATTGCGCAAGATCACCTATGTGTCGCTGACGCCGGAAATGCTGGCCGATGGGGTTCAGGTCGACGAGGCCGCGCTGAAAGATCTGTATGACAGCCGTCAGGACGAATATCAGCAGCCCGAGCGCCGGCTGGTGTCGCGCCTTGTCTATCCCACGGCCGAGGCCGCGCAGGCCGCCCGCCAGCGTGTGGATGACGGCAGCGCCGATTTCGCCGCGCTGGCCGCCGAACAGGGCCTGTCGCTTGAGGATACCGACCTTGGCGAGGTCACGCAGGCACAGCTTGGCAGCGCTGGCGAGGCCGTCTTTGCCCCCGACCAGCCCGGCGTGGTCGGCCCGGTCCAGACCGATCTGGGACCGGCGCTGTTTTCGATGAACGCGATTCTGGAACCGGTGAATGTCAGCTTTGACGAGGCCCGCGACGATCTGGTGGCCGAGGCCGCGACCGACCGTGCCCGTCGCCTGATCGAGGAAAAGGCCACGACGCTGGCCGATGAACTGGCCGGCGGTGCCACGCTGGAAGATCTGGCCAAAGATGGCGGCATGGAACTGGCCACGATCGACTATGACCCCAAGGCCGCGCCCGAACCGGGGGCCATCACCGGCTATGCCGGGTTCCGGGCCGCTGCGGCCAGCGTCACCGCCGAGGACTTCCCCGAAATTCAGGAACTTGACGATGGCGGTATCTTTGCCCTGCGCCTTGAACAGGTGATCGCGCCGCATGTCATTGATCTGGAAGAAATCCGCGACCGCGTGGTCGCGGACTGGACCGCCAATGAAACCCACCGCCAGTTGCTGGCACTGGCCGAGGATCGCAAGCTGGCCGTGATGTCCGAAGACATGCCCCAGCCCCAGCCGCAGCCGGGCGATGCCGCCAAAGCCGATGCCGGTCAGGCGCCGCAGCCGCAGGTCGCGCAGGGCGACTGGCACAAGGTGGCCGATCTGGACCGCGATGGCGGCATTGATGGCGTCCCGCTGGATCTGGTGACCCGCGCCTTTACCCTGAAACAGGCCGGGGACGCGATGGTCGTCGATGCCGAAAACCGGATTTTCGTGGTGGTTCTGGACGCGATCCAGCCGGCACAGATGAAGGGCCAGCGCGCCGATGAAATCACCGAAGAAACCGAGGCCCGCCTGTCGCGCGCCTTGCAGGCCGATCTGTTCGAATATTACGCCCGCGCGGCGGAAACCGCGCAGGGCATCCGTCTGAACCAGCAGGCGCTGGACGCCGCCAAGGCGCGGGTGCAGTGATGGATCTGTCCCCCGGTTTCGACGCCTTCCGCACCGGGTGGGAGGCCGGGCGCAACCAGCTGGTGACGCTGCGCCTTGCCGCCGATCTGGACACGCCGGTCAGCCTGATGCTGAAACTGGCCGAGGCCGCGCCCGACAGTTTCATGCTGGAATCGGTCACTGGCGGCGAGGTTCGGGGCCGCTATTCCTTTGTCGGGATGAAGCCTGACCTGATCTGGGAATGCCGGGGCAATGCCGCCCGTATCAACCGCCAGGCGCGCTTTTCGGACGAATTCACCGCCGATGACCGCCCGGCGCTGGACAGCCTGCGCGCGCTGATTGCCGAAAGCCGGATCGACATGCCCGAGGGCGTGCCCGCCGGGGGCGCGGGTCTGTTCGGGTATCTGGCCTATGACATGATCCGGCTGGTCGAAAACCTGCCCCATATCAACCCCGACCCGATCGGGGTGCCCGATGCGATGCTGATGCGGCCTTCGGTGGTGGCGGTTCTGGACAGCGTCAAGGGCGAGGTCACGCTGTGCGCCCCGGCCTGGTATGACGCGGGCATTCCGGCCCGCGCCGCCTATGCCCAGGCGGCCGAGCGCGTGACCGAGGCGCTGCGCAGCCTTGACCGCCTGCCGCATGAGCCGCGCACGCTGGGGCATGATGCGCAGGTGGGTGAACCGGTGTCGAATTTCGCCCGCGACGATTACCTTGCCGCGGTTGAAACCGCGCGTGACTATATCCGGGCCGGTGACATTTTTCAGGTGGTGCCAAGCCAGCGCTGGACGATGGAATTCCCGCTGCCGCCGTTTTCGCTGTATCGCAGTTTGCGGCGCACCAACCCGTCGCCTTTCATGTTCTTCCTGAACATGCGCAGCGATGCGGGCGGTTTCCAGATCGTCGGTGCCAGCCCTGAAATTCTGGTCCGGGTCCGCGACGGAGAGGTAACGATCCGCCCCATCGCCGGCACCCGCCCGCGTGGCGCCGACGAGGCCGGGGATCGCGCGCTTGAGGCCGAGCTGCTGGCCGATGAAAAGGAATTGGCCGAGCATCTGATGCTGCTGGATCTGGGCCGCAACGATGTCGGCAAGGTGTCCGAAATCGGCAGTGTCCACCCGACCGAACAATTCATCATCGAACGCTATAGTCACGTCATGCATATCGTCAGCAATGTGGTCGGGCGCCTGCGCCCCGATCAGGACGCGCTGTCGGCCTTGCTTGCGGGCCTGCCCGCAGGCACGGTCAGCGGTGCGCCCAAGGTCCGCGCGATGGAAATCATCGACGAGCTGGAGCCTGAGAAGCGCGGCATTTACGGCGGTGCGGTCGGCTATTTCGCCGCCAATGGCGAGATGGACATGTGCATCGCCTTGCGCACCGGCGTGGTCAAGGATGGCAAGCTGTATGTGCAGGCCGGGGGCGGCGTCGTCTATGACAGCAGCCCGGAGGGCGAGTTTCAGGAAACCGTCAACAAATCCCGCGCGCTGGTGCGGGCCGCCGAAGGGGCGGCGCGCTTTGTGCGCGGCAATGGCTGACGCATCCTGTCAGGGGGTGGCGCCGGTTCAGGGATTGGCCTTGCCGTCGTAACAGGCAAAGGCCAGCTTGTTGCCATCCGGGTCGCGGATATAGGCGACATAGAACCGGTCGCCATAGGCCTCGGGGCGGAAGCCGGGCTTGCCCTCGTCCTGCGCGCCTTGCGCCATCGCCAGCGCATACAGCCGATCCACCGTCTGTGCGTTTGGCAGGCGAAAGGCGGTCATGGTGCCATTGCCAGCGCTGGCGGGCTGGCCGTCGAAGGGATAGCAGACAAAGAACTGGGGCACGGTCTGATCGTCCTTGCGCCCCCACGCGGCATATTGGCCGTCCTGGTAACACGGGGTCAGCCCCATCTGCGTGAAAAGCGGGTCGTAAAAGGCCTTTGCCCGGTCCAGATCTGTCGTGCCGACCATGGTATAACCGATCATGTGGTGCCGTCCTTTCGCTTTTGCCCGTCTGTGGTCAGTGTATGGTCAGTCTGTGGCACGATGGCCGGGTCCGGCAAGGGGCTGCGTCAATCGGCGTCAGGGACCATGCTGTGCGTCACCGTGGCGGCACCGCGATTCTGGCGGCGGTTTCCCTGCCCCTCGGGGCGGGGCAGCAGGCTGGCGATGACCAGCGCGGCCACGGCCAGCGCGATCAGCGCGCGGGGCAGGGGGCGGCGCAGATACAGCCGGAAGGGCCGCCAGTTCAGCGCCAGATGCAGCGTCACCGCCGCGACAAAGACCAGCCCCGCCCATTCATGCAGCGGCTTGTGCGCCCCCATATCCAGCCGAAAGAACATCAGCAGACCGGTCACGGCCATGATGGCAAAGCTGGCAATGGTCAGGGGCGTTGCCCATGCGCGTAAACCCATGACGGACCTCCTTCTTCGGGGATGGGGAATGATAGCCGGTTTTGGGTAAACAAAACCCAAACATCCCCGTGCCTTGGGCGTGGCGGCTTGTCGCAGCACGGTCTCGCATCGCCCGCCGGTGCCGGAAAGGCTGGCACCTGTCGCGCAACTGTCATAAACAGCCGCCGCAACAGGAGGGACCATGGCCCCCGAGACCATTATCATGATCGTCGGCTTTTCACTGGCCGCCTATTCCATCGTGGCCAATGATGCCATCCAGACGCTGGGCACCTTTCTGGCGGCGAACCAGAACCGGCCGTGGTGGGTGTTGTGGGGCTTTGCCTGCGCCATCCTGTCGGCGGTGCTGATCTGGGGCTGGGCCAGTTCGGGCGGCGACCCCGCCTATGGCCGGCTGACCAAATTTCCCATGCCGCCGGGCGGGATCGGGCTGATGTATCTGGTGCCGCCCCTGGTCATCCTGATCCTGACCCGATACGGGGTGCCGGTCAGCACCACTTTTCTGATCCTGACGGTTTTCGCCGTGGGCGCGGGCGCGCAACAAAATGTCGGCGCCATGCTGGTGAAATCGGGCATGGGCTATGGCGTCGCCTTCGTGGTGTCGATCGTGCTGTATTACACGCTGTTCCGCCCGATGACCGAACATTTCGACCGCAGCGCCGGCCAGCCGGTGCCGGGCTATTGGGTGGCGCTGCAATGGGCCTCGACCGCGTTTTTATGGAGCCAGTGGCTGATTCAGGATCTGGCCAATATCTTTGCCTATCTGCCGCGCCAGCTGACGGGGCTGGAACTGACCGCTGCGCTGGTCTGGCTGCTGGTTCTGCACGCCTGGATCTTTCGCGGCAATGGCGGGGCGATCCAGAAGATCGTGACCAGCAAGACCGGCACCGTCGATATTCGCGGCGCCGCGATCATCAACCTTGTCTATGGCGCGATCCTGCTGGTGTTCAAAGAGGCCAGCAATATGCCGATGTCGACCACATGGGTATTTCTGGGCCTGCTGGCGGGGCGGGAATTCGCGATTTCGTTTCACATGTATACGCCCTCGCCACGGCGGACCTTTCGGATCGTGACGCTGGATGCGGCCAAGGCGGCGCTGGGGCTGGTGGTCAGCCTGGCGCTGGCCTTTGGCCTGACGATCTGAGGCATGAAAAAGGGGCCGCGCGGCCCCTTTTGCGTTCGGCTGTGGCGGTGATCAGTCCTCGCCGCGGAAGGGCTGGACATATTGCAGCGCCATGTCCCACGGGAAAAAGATCCAGGTGTCCTGGCTGACCTCGGTGATATAGGTTTCGACCATCGGCTGGCCCTTGGGCTTGGCATAGACGGTGGCCAGATGCGCCTTGGGATACATCTGGCGCACCAGTTCCAGCGTCCGGCCCGAATCGACCAGATCGTCGACGACCAGCACGCCTTCGCCATCGCCCATCATCTGCGCGTCGGGTGATTTCAGGACCTGAAGTTCGCCCTGACCGGCCTCGGTCCCGACGCCCTTGTAGGATTTGACGCTGATCGTGTCGATGGTGCGGATGTCCAGTTCACGCGCGACGATCATCGCGGGGACCATGCCGCCACGGGTAATGGCCACGACGGCACGCCATTCGCCACCGCCCTGCGGGGCCTTGTCTTGCAGGCGCCACGCAAGTGCGCGGGCGTCACGGTGCAGCTGGTCCCAGCTGACATGGAAACCGCGTTCATGGGGCAGGCGGTCGCTGGCGGGTTTGGACATAGGGGGGCCTCTTACTGGCGAAATATCAGGGACAGGCCAAGCGCGCCGATCAGCCCCGCGGCAATGCGGTCGATCCATGCGCTGGCGGCGATATAGCGGCGGCGGACAGGGCCGGTCGCCATCAGGGCGGTCACGATCAGGAAAAAGCTGATCTCGACCGACAGGGCCACCGCGTAAATCAGCAGCGGCCCGGCAATGCCGTGCAGCATCGGAAAGATCGTCAGCAGCACAGCGGAATAGAACAGGGCAGGTTTCGGGTTCGACGCGTTCAGCACGAAACCGGCCATAAAGCCCGGCCCGCGCGCGACGCGGATATCGTCCACCACCGGGTCATCGGCATGGCGCCACAGCTGCACCGCCACCCAAAGCAGATACAGCCCGCCCGCCACCTTGAACGCGGCATAGAACTGGGGCAGCAGCCGGAACACCACCGTCAGGCCAAAGGCCGCCGCCAAAGCCCAGATGCTGGCCCCGAAGGCCAGCCCCAGCGCATAGGGCAGTGTCGGGCGCCAGCCCCGCGCCGCAGCCGAACGGCTGGCCGCCAGAATCGCCGGGCCGGGGGTGACGATGGCCACCCCCAGCGTAATCACGAACAGCAGGATCTGCGACAGGGTGATCGCGTCCAATGTCAGTCCTTGCGCTTGGTCACGACATCAATGTCGGGCGCGTCCACGGCCTTCATGCCGACAACGTGATAGCCCGCATCGACATGGTGGGTTTCACCGGTCACGCCCGACCCCAGATCGGACAGCAGATACAGCGCCGATTTGCCGACATCCTCGGTCGTGACATTGCGGCGCAGGGGGGAATTCAGCTCGTTCCACTTCATGATATAGCGGAAATCGCCAATGCCGCTGGCCGCCAGCGTCTTGATCGGTCCGGCGCTGATGGAATTGACGCGGATGCCATCCTTGCCCAGATCCTCGGCCAGGTAACGCACGCTGGCCTCAAGCGCGGCTTTGGCGACGCCCATCACGTTGTAATGCGGCATCACCCGTTCGGCGCCGTAATAGGTCAGCGTCAGCAGGCTGCCGCCATCCGGCATCATCGCGCAGGCGCGGCGGCACACGGCGGTAAAGCTGAACACCGAAATGTCCATTGTCATGGCGAAATTATCGCGCGAGGTGTCGACATAACGGCCGCGCAGTTCATCCTTGTCGGAAAAACCGATCGCGTGGACCACGAAGTCAAGGCTGCCCCATTTGTCCTTCAGCGTGTCGAACAGCGTGTCGATGCTGTCGCCATCGGCCACATCGCAGGGCAGCACCAGATCGGACCCCAATTGCGCGGCCAGCGGGTCGACGCGCTTTTTCAGCGCCTCGCCCTGATAGGAAAAGGCCAGCGCGGCCCCCTGATCGGCCAGCGCCTTCGCAATGCCCCATGCAATCGACTTGTCATTGGCCAGACCCATGATCAGGCCGCGCTTTCCGGCCATCAGACCCGCTTTGCTGTCACTTGACATGCTGTGTCCCTCGCGGTTTCAAGTTTTGGTCAGGATTAGGCCAATGGGGGGGCTGTATCAAGCTATGACCGACCGCAGCGGGATTTTCGCGGGGGATAACCCCTGTCACATTGCACGCGACTGGCTGGCCGAGGCCACCGTGACCGAACCCAACGACCCCAATGCCATTGCGCTGGCCACCACCGATGCCGATGGTCTGCCCGATGTGCGCATGGTGTTGCTGAAGGATATCGAGGACGACGCCTTCGTCTTTTACACCAATTACGACAGCGCTAAGGCCCGCCAGATCGCCCGGACCGGCAAGGCGGCCTTTGTGATGCACTGGAAATCGCTGCGCCGTCAGGTTCGGGTGCGCGGGCTGGTCACGCGCGAGGAGGGGGCGCTGGCCGATGCCTATTACGCCTCGCGCGCGTTGCAAAGCCGGATCGGGGCCTGGGCCTCGCGGCAAAGCCAGCCGCTGTCATCGCGCACCGCCCTGATGGCCGAGGTGGCGCGGCAGGGCGCGCGCCATGGCCTTAACCCGCCGCGCCCGCCCTTCTGGGGCGGGTTCCGCATTGCGCCGCTGGCCATCGAATTCTGGGCCGACGGGGCGTTTCGCCTGCATGACCGGTTTCGCTGGACCCGCGCGGATACCGACGAAAAAGATTGGACAATCACCCGCTTGTCCCCTTGAGGCCGGGCGGGCGGGGCTTTACGCTGGCCGGAATGGGTGACCGTCCGGCCTGTCCGGGGCGCGGCGGCACCGGGGTTTTTCGCGGCGAGTGCGGGATGTTGGGCGATATCACCGGTTCCGATGACAGCGACCAGATCAGGCCGATCCGTGGCGTGGTCAAATGGTTCGACCCGGCCCGCGGCTTTGGCTTTATTCTGGCCGAGGCCGAGGGCGCGGACATCCTGCTGCACGCCAATGTGCTGCGCAATTTCGGGCAAAGCTCGGTCGCGGATGGCGCCGAGGTCGAGGTCAGCGTCCAGCCCACCCCGCGCGGCCTGCAAGCGGTCGAGGTCTTGTCGATCCGTCCGCCGCAGGGCGATGGCGCGCCGCCGATCGCAGATCTGGATCAGCTTGGCGCCGATCTGGCCAGCCTGCCGTTGCGCCCGGCGCGGGTGAAATGGTTCGACAAGGCCAAGGGCTTTGGCTTTGCGACGCTGTTCGGGCAGCCCGGCGACGTGTTCCTGCATGTCGAGGTGCTGCGCCATTCCGGTTTTGCCGATCTGGCCGTGGGCGAGGCCGTCGCCCTGCGCGTGATCGAGGGGCGCCGCGGGCTGATGGCGGCGCAGGTGCAAAGCTGGGACAGCGCCGTCCCGGCCACCGCCTTGCCCGCCAGCGCCCCCCCCCGCCAGTGAGGTGTCCGCCCGCGACGTGTCCGCACCCGATGTGCCTGCCAGCGCGTTGCCTGCTGGTGCGCCGGTTGCTGGTGCGCCGTCCCCGACCCGCCATGGGGCGTCGGATGTCGGCGCTTTGGCGGGCACAGCGGATGCGGCGATGCCCGCCGCTGATGTTGCTGCCCCAGACGCCGCCGGCCCCGGCGCTGCGCCGGTGCGGGCGTGACTGCGGCCCGCCGTGGCCGGGGCAGGGTGGCGGCGCTGATGGCCGCCCTGCTGGCCGCCGGTCCGGGGCCGGGGCTGGCACAGGCCGGATCGGCGCTGACCCCGCCGCAGCCGGGCAACGCGGTCGATTGCGCCCCCGGACAGGTGGTTTTTACCACCCCTGACGGCCCGCTGACCCTGATTGTCGAGATCGCCGACGACCCGGCCGAGCGCGCGCAGGGCCTGATGGGCCGCACTGCGCTGGCACCGGGGCAGGGGATGCTGTTTGTCTATGACCGGGCACAGCCGGTGGCGTTCTGGATGAAAAACACCCTGATCCCGCTGGATATGCTGTTCATGGACGATACCGGGCGCATCCGTCACATCCATGCCAATGCGCGCCCGCTGGACGAAACCCCCATCCCCGGCGCCGCCCCCGGCGACCCGGACCCGGCGCGGCGGTTCATTCTGGAACTGGCCGGTGGCACAGCCGCGCGTCTGGGCCTGATCCCCGGC
This sequence comes from Paracoccus jiaweipingae, assembly GCF_044335505.1. Taxonomy (NCBI): domain Bacteria; kingdom Pseudomonadati; phylum Pseudomonadota; class Alphaproteobacteria; order Rhodobacterales; family Paracoccaceae; genus Paracoccus; species Paracoccus jiaweipingae. Next base: position 367,179 of record NZ_JBISBS010000001.1, read on the forward strand.
ATCGCCATGGCCCACCCGGCCATCGCCCCTGACAAGGCGGCGCTGCCCTGTCGATAAGGGCTTTCCCCCCGCCGCGCGGCACGCTATACGGCGCGGGTTCGGGGCGTAGCGCAGCCTGGTAGCGCGACGGTTTTGGGTACCGTAGGTCGGAGGTTCGAATCCTCTCGCCCCGACCATCAGTCAAGTGGACAGCATCAGATTGTCGCGCCCTTCTGGCCGCAAATCCTGGGGCCGAACGGGCAACTGATGCCGAAATCCGCTTTGCGCCGCATTGGTGCCTGCGCGTCAGCATGACGGACAAAACCGCGCCTCACAGAATTCTGGACCACTGACCGCGTTTGCGGCATGGACCGGCTTGGCCTGTTCCCTATACTCAGCCGGATGGGCTGGAACATCCATATCGCCAACGCATCGGGCGGCCTTGATGGCCTTGTGCCATTGATCCTTGCCGCAACAGATCGCGCGCGGATAAATGCGGAAACTGTGACCCAGCCGGTTGACCTTGACGTGGTCGTGCAGGCCTGGCCGGGGCTGGTGATCGAACATCTGGGTCACGCAGGATATGCGCCGAGGGGTGATATGATCCAATTGACCTTCGATCCGGCCAACCCGGACTGCGCGCGAAATCTGGGCCAGCCGCTTGAGCGGACGATCGTTCACGAAGTGCATCATGCGCTGCGATGGCGCGGGCCGGGCTATGGCCGCACGCTGGGCGAGGCGCTTGTTTCAGAGGGGCTGGCGGGGCATTTTGCGCAACAGCTTTACGGCGGGCCGCCGGAAAAATGGGAAACGTCACTGGACGCGGAAGGGCTTGCGCAGGCGGCACGTGATGCAGAACGCGCATGGGATGACGACACCTATGACCACGCCGCGTGGTTTTTTGGGGCGTCACCGGCATGGCGGGGTTACGTCCTTGGATACGCCCTTGTCGAACGATACCTTGGCGCGCACCCCGAACAAACGCCTGCGACGCTGATACATATTGAGGCCGCAGGGTTTCGCCCGCATCTTGCGCCGGTTTTGAACCGGCCCTGACGCCCCGATCATGGCACCAGCGGTTCGTCGGGCGGCTGTCTGTGCTGGCGGACAGATTGCCCCCGATCCGGGGCGGCCTGACCTTGTCTGGCCAGATAAAAGGCGGGGATGTCACCCCGCCTTTCACCTTGCTGACCCGGCCTCAGCCTTGCATCAGGGCTTTGCGGGCGGCGCGGATGCCTTCGGCATAGGCCGGGCTGATGCGGTCGTAATGGACCAGAACGCGCGCAATCACCTCCTCGTCCGCGCCGGCCATGGCCTCGGCGGTGTTGCGATACAGGCGGGCGCGTTCGGCGTCGCTCATCAAATCGTGCAGGGCGCGGGGCTGTGTATAGTCGTCCATCGCCTGCTGATGCGCGTGACGCCCGGCCTGACCCGACAGGCGCAGCGGCGGTTCGGCAACGCTGGGGTCCTGCACCGGGCCGCCAAAGCTGTTGGGCTCGTAATAGGCATCCACATTCCCCGACAGATGGCCCATGAAATTCATCTGCCCATCCTTGTGATAGCTGTGCATCGGGCAGCGCGGCTGGTTGACCGGCAGCGATTCGTAATGCGTCCCCAGCCGGTAACGATGCGCATCGGCATAGGAAAACACCCGCGCCTGCAACATCTTGTCAGGGCTGAAGCCAATGCCCGGCACCTTGTTCGACGGGCTGAAGGCGGCCTGTTCGATCTGCGCGAAATAGTTATCGGCATTGCGGTTCAGCTCGAACTCGCCCACCTCGATCAGCGGGTAATCGCTGTGCGGCCAGACTTTGGTCAAATCGAACGGGTCATAGGGGGTCTTTTCGGCATCCAGTTCGGGCATGACCTGAATGAACAGGGTCCAGCGCGGGAAATCGCCTGCCTCGATCTTGCCGAACAGCGCCTGCTGATAGCCCTCGCGGGTCTGGCCGATCATCGCGTTGCCTTCCGCGTTTGTCAGGTTTTCAATGCCTTGCCGGGTCTTGAAATGGAACTTGATCCAGAACCGTTCGCCATCGGCATTCCAGAAGGAATAGGTGTGGCTGCCGAACCCGTGCATATGGGTCGGGTCTTTGGGCAGGCCGCGATCCGACATCAGGATCGTCACCTGATGCAGTGATTCCGGCACCTGACCCCAGAAATCCCACATCGCCGTGGCGCTGCGCAGGTTGGTGCGCGGGTGGCGTTTCTGGGTGTGGATGAAGTCGGGGAATTTCAGCGGATCGCGGATGAAAAAGATCGGGGTGTTGTTGCCGACCAGATCCCAGTTGCCCTCTTCGGTATAGAATTTCAGCGCAAAGCCGCGCACGTCGCGTTCGTGATCGGCAGCGCCCATTTCGCCTGCCACGGTGGAAAAACGCGCCAGCATCGGGGTCTGCTTGCCGACCTGCGCGAAAATCGCGGCGCGGGTCAGGTGGTTGATGTCATGGGTGACGGTAAAGGTGCCGAACGCGCCCCAGCCCTTGGCATGGACCACCCGTTCCGGGATGCGTTCGCGGTTCTGATGCGCCAGCTTTTCGATCAGCTGGTAATCCTGCATCAGCACCGGGCCGCGCGGACCGGCGGTTTCGCTGTTCTGGTTGTCGGCAATCGGCGCACCGGCGGTGGTGGTCAGGCGGGGCGGGGTCATGGCTGGCTTGTCCTTTCAGGTAAACGCTGTGATCGCTGGTCAATGACGCGTCGGGCAGATAAAGTGAAATCACATTAATTTTTAGAATGGATCAGAAATTCTGATGGGTATCAGCCTGCGGCAGTTGCGCTATTTCCTGGCACTGGTCGAGACCGGGCATTTCGGCCACGCGGCCGATCGTGTTCACGTCACCCAGCCCGCCCTGTCGATGCAGATCCGGGAGCTGGAGGCCGCCCTGGGCGCGGTGCTGGTGGAGCGGATGCCGCGCGGCATTGCCCTGACCCCCGCCGGACGCGAGGCCGAACAGCGCGCCCGCCGCATCATCGCCGAGATTACCGAACTGTCCGCCACCGCCCGGCGTGGCGGGCTGGCGGGGCGGCTGAATCTGGGGATTATCCCGACGGTCGCGCCCTATCTGCTGCCTGCCGCGCTGCCCGATCTGCGCGCCGCAGACATCACCCGTGACCTGCGCCTGCACGAGGCCCCGACCGACCGCCTGCTGGGGGAACTGGCCGGGGGCCGGCTGGACGCCGTGGTCATCGCCACGCCCGCGCCCGACGACGCGGTCGAGGCGCCGCTGCTTTGCGACCGCTTCCTGCTGGCCGGCAGTCCGGCGCGGCTGGCCGGGCTGGCCGACCCGTTGCCGCGCCCGGATGGCCTTGACCCCGACCAGTTGCTTTTGCTGGACGAAGGCCACTGCCTTGGCGATCAGGCGCTGGCGGTGTGTGGCCTGTCGCGCGGGGTGTCGCGGCTGGATCTGGGGGCGGCCTCGCTGTCGACGCTGTGCCGTCTGGCGGGGCAGGGGATGGGCCTGACCTTTCTGCCGGAACTGGCGGCGGCGCAGGAACTGGCCGCCGCGCCGGGTCTGGCCGCGCGCCGCTTTGCCACGCCCCAACCCGCGCGCGAATTGCGGCTGGTGCGCCGCGCCAGCACCGACCCGGCGGGGTGGTTCGACGATCTGGCGGCGCGTCTGGCGTCGGCGGGGCAGCGCCTGTGCGATGGGGCCGATGCCGCCATCGGGGGGTGAAGGTCGCGTCACGACATGGGGGCCGAAGACGCGGGGCATGAAAAAACCGGCGCCGTGACGCGCCGGTTCCCGAAGGGGGCTTTTCTGCTTGCGGGTGTCTGGCGGCCGTTCTCAGATGGCCGTTCTCAGATGGCCGTTCTTAGATGGCCAGCGGTCATACGGTTCGGCCCGCGATCAGGCGTTTTGCAACGCCTCGACGATGGGGCCGAAATCGGCGGCTTTCAGGCTGGCACCGCCAACCAGCGCGCCATCGACATTTGCGACGGCAAAAATTTCGGTCGCGTTGCCGGGCTTGACGCTGCCGCCATAGAGCAGCCGGAATTGCGCGCCGTCGCGAAAGCGGGCGACCAGCTTGTCGCGCATCAGGGCGTGGACCTCGGCGATCTGTTCCAGCGTCGGGGTGCGGCCGGTGCCGATGGCCCAGACCGGTTCATAGGCGATGACGGTGTTTTCCTCGGTCGCGCAGTCGGGGACCGACCCGGCCAGTTGCGCCGCGATCACGTCCAGTGTTTCGTTGCTGTCGCGCTGTGCCTCGGTCTCGCCAACGCAGATGATGGTTTTCAGCCCGGCCTGATGCGCGGCCACGGCCTTGGCGGCCACGCCCGTATCGGTTTCGCCATGATCGGCACGGCGTTCGGAATGGCCAAGAATGACGTAATCCGCCCCGGCATCACGCAATTGCGCGGCGGAAATGTCGCCGGTATGCGCGCCGCTGTCTTTGGCGTGGCAATCCTGCCCGCCAATCGCCACCGGGGTGCCCGCGACTTTGGCCGTCAGCGGATAGATCAGCGTCGCGGGCGGACAGATCAGCACCTCGCATCCCGGTTCGGGATGGGCCTTGGCCAAAGCCTCGACCTCGGCCAGCGCGGCCAGCGTTCCGTTCATTTTCCAGTTGCCAGCGGCCAGTTTGCGCGGTGCCATCTTATCCCCCGTTTGCGTGAATTGCCGCGCAAGGATTAGGCCGCAGCGGCCATGGGATCAAGATGTCAGGTCCGGCGCGTCGGTTTTTGCGCGCGATCCGGCCAGTGGTTCGAACCGCACCGATTCGCCGCAGCCGCAGGATTCGGTGACATTGGGGTTGTTGAACCGAAACCCCGATTCCAGCACCCCGCTGTGATAGTCGATCTGGGTGCCAAACAGGAACATCTGCGCGGTCGGCGCAATCAGCACCCGTGCGTCGCCCTGTTCGACGACCTCTTCCGCGGGGTTGGCGTCCTGCGCCATCTCCATCGTGTATTCCATCCCGGCGCAGCCGCCTTTTTTCAGCCCGATGCGCAGGCCGAACGCCCCGCCCTTTGCCATCAGGCGGGCGATCTGGGCCTCGGCGGCGGGGGTGATGGTCACAGGCGATTTGCCGGGGATCGAGAACATGGGTTTTCCTTTCGCGCGTCCCCCCAAGATAGGGATCGCGTCCGGGTCGGTTCAACCCCGCAGCCCCGGACGGACACGGGGGTCAGGCGCCGGCCCGCATCGGCCCGCGCACAGGGCGTTACATGAATCCCAGTTCCAGCCGGGCCTCGTCGGACATCATGTCCATGCCCCATTGCGGCTCGAAGGTCATTTCGACATCGACCTGTTTGACACCGGGCAGGGGTTCAATGGCATCGGCCACCCAGCCCGGCATCTCGCCGGCGACGGGACAGCCGGGGGCGGTCAGGGTCATGATCACCCGCACCGCGTTTTCGGCGTCGATCTGGATGGTATAGATCAGCCCAAGGTCAAAGATATTGACCGGGATCTCGGGGTCGTAAACAGTTTTGCACGCCTCGACGATGCTGTCATAAAGCGGGTGATCGGTGGTCGAGGGCCGGATCAGCGGCTCGCCTTCTTTCAGCGGTTCGGAACTCATCAGCCTGTCCTTGCAAAATCTTAGCGTTTATATAGGGCGCGTCGGTCAGCGCGTCCACCCGTCGCGGCGATTGCGCCGCCGCGTCCCGCGCGTTATGTCCCCGCGATCCCGCACAGCACCCGAGACCCCAGATGACCCAGCGTTTCAGCTTTTCCGTCCATGGCCGCGATGGCCGCGCCCGCACCGGGGTGATCCACACCCCGCGCGGCGAAATCCGCACGCCGGCCTTCATGCCGGTGGGCACGGCGGCGACGGTCAAGGCGATGCTGCCGGAATCGGTGCGCGCCACCGGGGCCGATATCCTGCTGGGCAACACCTATCACCTGATGCTGCGTCCGGGCGCAGAACGGGTGGCGCGGCTGGGTGGGTTGCATCAGTTCATGAACTGGCAACGCCCGATCCTGACCGATTCCGGCGGGTTTCAGGTCATGTCGCTGGCCGGGCTGCGCAAACTGACCGAGGACGGCGTGACCTTTTCCAGCCATATCGACGGCTCGCGCCACTTGCTGTCGCCCGAAACCAGCATGGAAATCCAGCGCCTGCTGGGGTCCGACATCGTGATGGCCTTTGATGAATGCCCCGCGCTGCCCGCGACCGAGGACGAGGTCGCCCGTTCCATGCGGCTGTCGATGCGCTGGGCACAGCGGTCGCGCGACGCCTTTGGCGACCGCCCCGGCCATGCGCTGTTCGGCATCATGCAGGGCGGCGTCACCCGCGAACTGCGCGAGGAAAGCGCACAGGCGCTGCGCAGCATCGGCTTTGACGGTTATGCCATCGGCGGGCTGGCCGTGGGCGAGGGGCAAGAGGCAATGTTCGGCGTCCTTGACTATGCCCCCGGTTTCCTGCCCGAGGACAAGCCGCGTTACCTGATGGGCGTTGGCAAACCCGACGACATTGTCGGCGCGGTGCAGCGCGGGGTCGATATGATGGATTGCGTGCTGCCCTCGCGGTCGGGGCGCACAGGGCAGGCCTGGACCCGGCGCGGTCAGGTTAATATCAAGAACGCCCGCCATGCCGACGACCCGCGCCCGCTGGACGAACACTGCACCTGCCCGGCCTGCACCGGTTACAGCCGCGCCTATCTGCACCATGTTTTCCGCGCCGGCGAAATGATCAGCGGGATGCTGCTGACCTGGCACAACCTGCATTATTTTCAGGAATTGATGCAGGGAATGCGCGACGCGATCGCCGCCGGGCGACTGGACGATTTCGTCGCGGATTTCCACGCGCAGCGCGCGCAGGGCGATATCGCGCCGATCTGATGTGACAGCGAAAGGGGGCGCTCGCGCCCCCTCTGACCCGTGCCGGGCCATTCACCCCCTGAAGGTATTTGGGACAGAAGCGAGGGGTTTCTTCGTTGTCCAAATACCCCTGCGCACTGGTTTCCCCCAGATCAGATTCCGTCGCCGACAAAGGCCTTTTCGACCACGAATTCCTTGGGGTCGCTGTTGGCGCCCTCGCGCAGGCCATAGCCTTCCAGCACCGCCTTGACGTCGATGTTGAAGGCCAGGCTGCCACAGATCATGGCGCGGTCCTCGGCGGGGTTCATTTCGGGCAGGCCCAGATCGGTGAAGACCTTGCCGCTGGCCAGATTGTCGGTGATCCGGCCCATGCGCGGCGATTCCTCGCGCGTGGTGGTGGGGTAATACAGCAGGCGCTTGTCGAAATTGGCGCCGAACATTTCGGTCAGCAGGGGGTCGTCATGCAGGTTTTTCACCAGTTCGCGACCGTAATCCAGTTCGGCCTTGTGTCGGCAGGTATGCATCATGATGACCTGATCGAAGCGTTCATAGCTGTCGGGGTCGCGCATCAGGCTGGCGAAGGGTGCGATGCCGGTGCCGGTGGCCAGAAACCACAGCCGCTTGCCCGGCAGCAGCGCGTCCAGCACCAGCGTGCCGACCGGCTTGGGGCGCAGGATGATCTGATCGCCTTCCTTGATGTGCTGCAACCGCGAGGTCAGCGGCCCGTCCGGCACCTTGATGGAATAGAATTCCAGCTCGTCATCCCAGGACGGGCTGGCAATGGAATAGGCCCGCAGGATCGGTTTGCCGTTATCGTCCGGCAGGCCGATCATCACGAATTCCCCCGAGCGAAAGCGCAGGCTGGCCGGACGGGTCACGCGAAAGGAAAACAGCCGGTCGGTCCAGTGCCTGACAGCGGTGACGGTCTGTGCGTCGGGCAGGGTGGGCTTGGGCTTCGGGGCGGTCTCGGTCACGGCAAGATCCAGTGTCATATTGCGGTTCCTGAAAGTATTTAGGCGAATTTCGCGGCGGGCGCAAAGCCTGCATATCGCGGTGCGTCGATTGGTCTTGGCCGTGGGTGTAAGGCGGTTTGGCCGCACTGGCCAAGGGGGGCTGTGTCAGAAGGGAAAAATATCCCCCCCATGGGCGGCTGCGTAAGGGCTGTGTTCTGGCAGGTGGCCGGGTGACGATGGCGGCTATCCCTGCTGCGGGCGCCGCGCCGCCGTGACGGTGGCGTGTAGTGGTGGCGCGGGCAAGGAAACGGGTTTTGCCCGTCCGGGCGCGGTGCTAGGTTGCGCGCATCTGGCGACGAAAGGACGGCCCATGGCAGACACGATCATCTGGCATAACCCGAAATGCAGCACCTCGCGCACCGTGCTGGGGCTGATCCGCAATGCGGGCGTGGAACCGCAGATCCGCGATTATCTGGCCGCCCCGCCAACCACTGTCGAGATCGCCGCTGCCCTGCGCGCGACCGGCCTGCGCCCGCGCGGCCTGATCCGCGCCAAGGGCGATCTTTATGCCGAACTGGGGCTGGACGCCCCCGACCTCAGCGACGAAGCGCTGATCGCGGCCATGGCCGCGCATCCGGCGCTGATCGAACGCCCGCTGGTCTTTACCCCCAAGGGGGCGGCACTGGGGCGTCCGCCGCTGGCGGTGCTGGATCTGCTGCCGCCACAGCGCGGGCCGTTCCGGTCCGAACGCGGGGTCCAACTGGTCGGTGATGACGGCCAGCCGGTGGCGCGCTGATGGCGCTGCGCGCGCTGCCCGACCCCGATAACCTGCCGGCGCTGGACCGGTCGCGCCTGCCGTCGGGGGTGGCGGATGGGCTGGGACCACAAGACCGGCCACCGCGCTTTCTGATCCTTTATGGTTCCCTGCGCGCGATGTCCTGTTCGCGCCTGATCGCGGAAGAGGCCGCGCGTCTGCTGCGGCTGTTCGGGGCCGATCTGCGCATCTTCGACCCCACCACGCTGCCCCATCCCGACGGCCACCCCGAGGACCACCCCGAGGTTCAGCAATTGCGCGATCTGGCGGTCTGGTCGGATGGCATGGTCTGGTCCAGCCCGGAATGGCACGGCCAGATGTCGGGCCTGCTGAAAACCCAGCTGGACCACATTCCGCTGGAAATCGGCCCGGTCCGGCCAACGCAGGGGCGCACGCTGGCGCTGATGCAGGTCTGTGGCGGGGCGCAAAGTTTCAACGCGCTGAACGGAATGCGCATTCTGGGCCGCTGGCTGCGGATGCTGGCCATCCCCAATCAGGTTTCGGTGCCGCGCGCATGGCAGGAATTCGACGCACAGGGGCGGATGCGCCCCTCGGCCACCTATGACCGCCTGGTTGACGTGATGGAGGAACTGTATCGCACCACCGTCCTGACCCGTCCGCATCGCGACCGGCTGGCCGATCGCTATTCCGAGCGTGAGGGCGGCGATCGCGGCTAAGGCTGCGGGTTTCTTCGTTGCAACAAATACCCCGCGGGGGTGCGGGGGTGCGACACCCCCGCAGCGGCGGTCTGGTTCAGCGCAGGACGGGTGGGGCGCCGCGCGGTGTGTCGCGTGTCTCGACCCCCATGCGCAGGCCGGTGCCGATGCGATGGGCCAGCGACGACCAGGCGGCGGCGGTTTCGGGCGGCAGGGCACGGCGCAGGGTTTCGTCAAACAGCATCAGCCATTGCGGAAAATGATCGGCGCGCACATCGCCGGCCTGATGGTGGGAACGCATCGGATTGCCGTCATAGCCGCGCTGATACAGGATCGCGTTGCGCCAGAAAGCGGCGATTTTGGCCTCGTGTGCGGGCCAGTCGGTGACGTGATGGGCGAAAACCGGGCCAAGCACCTCGTGCCGGCGGATCGCGGCGTAAAACACCGTGACCACGCGGTCGATCTGTTCGGGGGTGATGTCAAAGCGGGGCGGAATGGTCATGCACCGGATCTGCCCGCCGCCGGGCGCGAATGCAAGCGGGGCGCTTTGACGCAGCCGGGGCGCGGTGCTATGGCGCGCGGGCCGGTCGCAGCCTTACCCGGTTTGACAAAACAAGGACCCGAAGATGAGCCATTATACCGACCACCTGACCCAGCTGGGGCAGGAGACCACGCTGCCGCAATCGCCCGAACAGGCGGTGCTGGAACGCGTCCCCAACCCTCAGGCCGGTCAGCGTTATGTCGTGCGCTTTACCCAGCCCGAATTCACCAGCCTGTGCCCGATGACCGGACAGCCCGATTTCGCGCATCTGGTGATCGACTATGTCCCCGGCGACTGGCTGGTGGAATCGAAATCGCTGAAGCTGTTTCTGGGCAGTTTCCGCAACCACGGTGCCTTTCACGAGGATTGCACCATCACCATTGGCCGCCGTCTGGCCGACCTGCTGGACCCGCAATGGCTGCGCATCGGGGGGTATTGGTATCCGCGCGGCGGGATGCCCATCGACGTGTTCTGGCAGACGGGCGATCTGCCTGCCGGGGTCTGGCTGCCCGATCAGGGGGTGCCGAGCTATCGCGGGCGCGGTTAAGGCGGAATGGCCCCGCGATTGCGGCGGTGAAAATGCACGGCCCGCTTGCGGCGGCAGGGCGGCATTCCTATAGAGGGCGGCATGAGATTTCTGGCGTTCGGCATACGAATTACCGGCCCGGCGGCGTAAGCGTTTACGCCGTCGGGATTTTCGTTGCCGTCTGACCAAAGGATACAGCCATGAGCCAAACCCCCGATTACCGCGACACCGTTTTCCTGCCGCAAACCGATTTTCCCATGCGCGCGGGCCTGCCCACGCGCGAGCCTGAATGGCTGGCACGCTGGGAACGCATCGGCATCTATGACCGGCTGCGCGCCAGCGCCGGTGACCGCAAGCCGTTTATCCTGCATGACGGCCCGCCCTATGCGAATGGCCATCTGCATATCGGTCACGCGCTGAACAAGACGATCAAGGATTTCATCACCCGCAGCCATCAGATGATGGGCTTTGACGCGCGCTATGTGCCGGGCTGGGATTGTCACGGTCTGCCGATCGAATGGAAGATCGAGGAACAATACCGCGCCAAGGGGCAGGACAAGGACGCGGTGGATGTGGTCGAATTTCGCCAGCAATGCCGTGCCTTTGCCGATGAATGGGTGGGCATCCAGCGCGATGAATTCAAGCGTCTGGGCATCACCGGCAAGTGGGATGACCCTTACCTGACGATGAATTTCCATGCCGAGGCGGTGATCGCGGCGGAATTCATGAAGCTGCTGATGAATGGCAGCCTGTATCAGGGGTCCAAGCCGGTGATGTGGTCGCCGGTCGAAAAGACCGCGCTGGCTGAGGCCGAGGTCGAATATCACGACCACACCAGCCATCAGGTCTGGGTGCGGTTCGCGGTTCAGGATTTGGGTATTTTCGCAACAGAGAAGCCCGTCAGCGTGGTCATCTGGACCACCACCCCCTGGACCATTCCGCAAAACCGCGCCGTCGCTTTTGGGCCGGATATGGCCTATGGCCTGTATCGCGTGGACGAGGTGGCCGAGGGCGCACAGGCCAAGCCCGGCGAATTGCTGCTGTTGGGCGATGCGCTGGCCGAGGGCGTGCTGCAATCGGCCAGGGTGACTGCCCACACGCGGCTGCGTGGCGTCAGCGCGGATGAACTGGCCGGTCTGGTGCTGGCCCATCCCTATCGCGGGGTCGAGGGTGGCGAGGGCGAATGGGATTACGACGTGCCGCTGCTGCCCGGCGATCATGTCACCGACGATGCCGGCACGGGCTTTGTGCACACCGCCCCCAGCCATGGTGATGATGACTATCAGCTGGGGCTGAAATTCGGCCTGCCGATGACCTATAATGTCGAACCAGACGGCAGCTATCGCCCCGATCTGCCGCTGTTTGGCGGGCAGGCGATCATCCTGCCCGATGGCAAGGAAGGTCCGGCCAATGTCAGCAATATCAAACAACTGGCATGGGCGGGCGCGTTGCTGGCCAAGGGCAAGATGAAGCACAGCTATCCCCACAGTTGGCGGTCCAAGGCGCCGCTGATCTATCGCAATACGCCGCAATGGTTCGCCGCCATCGACCGCAAGCTGGATGATGACATGGGCGAATATGGCGACAGCATCCGCGCCCGCGCGCTGACCAGCATCGACCAGCTGGTGAACTGGACGCCGCAATCGGGCCGCAACCGCATTCATTCCATGGTCGAAAACCGCCCGGACTGGGTGTTGTCGCGCCAGCGCGCCTGGGGTGTGCCGCTGACCTGCTTTGTCAAAAAGGGTGCCAAGCCCGATGCGCCCGACTTCCTGTTGCGCGACCCGGTCGTGAACCAGCGCATCACCGACGCGTTCGAGGCCGAGGGCGCCGATATCTGGTATCGCCCCTGCTTCAAGGAACAGGTGCTGGATGGCATCGTGAACCCGGATGATTACGACCAGATCACTGATGTTCTGGATGTCTGGTTCGACAGCGGCAGCACCCATGCCTTCGTGCTGCGCGACCGCGCCGATGGCAGCCCGGACGGTATTGCCGATGTCTATCTGGAGGGCACCGACCAGCATCGCGGCTGGTTCCAGTCCTCGCTGTTGCAGGCCTGTGCGACCAAGGGCCGCGCGCCCTATCGCAACGTGGTGACGCATGGCTTCACGCTGGACCAGAACGGCATGAAGATGTCGAAATCGCTGGGCAACACCATCCTGCCCGCCGAGGTGGTCGACCAATATGGCGCCGACATTTTGCGGCTGTGGGTGGCGCAGACCGATTACACCGCCGATCAGCGCATCGGGCCCGAGATTTTGAAAGGCGCGGCCGACAGCTATCGCCGGTTGCGCAACACCATGCGGTTCATGCTGGGCAACCTGTCGGCCTTTGACGATGCGGCCCGCGTCGCCCCGCAGGATATGCCGGAACTGGAACGCTGGGTGCTGCACCGGCTGGCGCAGCTGGATGACACCGTGCGTCAGGGCTATGCCCGGTTCGATTTCCAGGGCGTGTTCCAGTCGCTGTTCCAGTTCGCGACCGGCGATCTGTCGGCCTTTTATTTCGACATTCGCAAGGATGCGCTGTATTGCGACGGGCCGGACAGCCTGCGCCGCCGTGCCGCGCTGACGGTGCTGGACCTGCTGTTCCACCGGCTGGTGACATGGATCGCGCCGATCCTGCCCTTCACCGCCGAGGATATCTGGCTGGCGCGCTTCCCGTCCGGGGATGACAGCGTTCACCTGCATGATTTCCCCGCCACCCCCGCTGATTGGCGCGACGATGCGCTGGCGGCGAAATGGGATGGCCTGCGCCGCGCCCGCCGCGTGGTGACCGCCGCGCTGGAACAAAAGCGCGCCGACAAGACCATTGGCGCCAGCCTCGAGGCTGCGCCGGTTGTCCATGTCGAGGATGCGGACCTGCTGGCGGCGCTGAAATCGGTGGATTTCGCGGATGTCTGCATCACCAGCGCGCTGTCGCTGACCGCCGATCCGGCCCCGCAAGAGGCATTCCGCATGGGCGATATTCCCGGCATCGGCGTGGTGTTCGAAAAGGCCGAGGGCGCGAAATGCCAGCGCTGCTGGAAGATCCTGCCCGATGTCGGCAATCACCGTCACCCCGGCACCTGCGCGCGCTGCGACAGCGTTCTGGGCTGACCGCCAGCGCCGCCCGCCCGGCACCTTTGGTGCGGGCACGGCTGGGTGGTCTGGGGATTTGACCGGGGGCGGCTTACGGGCCGCCCTTTGTCATGTCCGGGTGCGGGGGTGTCCGGTCAGGCCAGCCACCAGCCGGCGGCCTTGATCCGCTTGCGGATCGCGGCCTCGCGCAGGGGCAGGGGGGCGCCGGCGAAAAGCGGCCGGATCTTGTCGCGGCCCTTGCCCTGATAGATCAGCTTTTTCGCCGGCTCCCAGTCCCGCAGCAGCTTTTTGACCGGGTTGGGCGCGACGGCGCTTTCCAGCGCGTCGATACTGGCATCGGGTGCGGTGGCGTAAAGCAGCGGCAGCTTGCGGTAATGGCAGCTGACATCGCCATCCAGCCCGTCCAGTTCCGGGCCGGGGCGACCGCCGCCAAGGCTGTGAATGACCAGCGGCAGGGTGATCTGGTCCAGCCACGGGAACAGTTCCTGCGCGGCCAGCGCGTCGCCCGGATCGTCGCGGATCGCCCGCGCCCAATCGGCCAGCCGCTGTCCGAACAGCACCGGGTCGGCACCAAAGAACCAGCCCGCGTTGAAATACAGATAGCGTTCCCAATGCTCGTCCGGCTGGGTCAGGTCCAGCGAGCTGTCGAAATCCAGCCCGAACCGGTCATAAAGCGACTTCCAGATCCCGGCATAGCCCGGCCCGTAAAGCGGCGGCTGCGGCCATGTCCCTTCGCGCCGCATCGAGGCCGCCGGGCGGGCAAAGTCGAACGCCACCCGGTCCAGCGGCCCGGTGATGACGGTGTCGGTGTCAAAGAACACGAAGGGCTCGCCGGTGGGCAACAGCGACAGCGCCTCGATCTTGTTGCCATGCGGATAGGCGGCCCCGAAATGGCGACAGACCAGCGGCTGAACCTGCGCGCCCATGGCGGTCAGCCGGTCGCGGATGGGGGCGGGGATCAGGGTGTCATGCCCGTGCCAGCGGTCCTGTGGCTGGACCTCGGCCACGATCAGCCGTCCGGCAAAGCCCGGCGCATGGGCGCGCAGCGATGCGGTAAAGATCAGCGCCTCATAGGCCAGCCGCCCGGCCTGTGCCACGATCACGATGTTGAAGGGCCGCGGCGATGCGGGCTTGGTGGGTTTGGGTTTGGGCGGTTGTGGCTTGGTTGGTTTGGCGGGCTTGGGTTTCGCCGCCTGCGGCTTGGCAGGTTCGGGTTTGGATGGCTTGGCCGGTTTGGATGGCTTGGGTTGTGCCGGTCCCGCCTTTGCCGTCTTGGGTGCCCTGGATTTGGGGGCAGGGGGACTGTCCGTGCCGCCTGATATGTGTACGGGCTTGGGCGTGACAGGTTTGGCGGCGATGTGGTCCGCCGCGTCCGCCCTTGGCTTTCGGGACGCGTCGGGTTTGGCCCTGGTGGCGGATGCCTTGTCGGTTTTGGGCTTGGTCGCTTTGGGCTGCGCCGCGTTCGATTGGCCCGCTTTGGGCTTGGCGGGTGCGGGGTCCGGGCTGGCCGGTATGCCCCCGGCCTGCTTGCGGGCGCGCGCGGCGGTGCTGCCGGCCTTGGCGGCGGCTTTGCGTCCGGGTTTGGGCGTGGGTTTGGTGGCCATTCAGATCTTCTCGCTGGTGAACATCCGGCCACGGCGTGACCGGCATGGTCATAGCCGATATGTCTGGCCCTGCCTAGCCTGACACAAGCCGCCCTGCGGTCCGGCGCCGATGGCGCGGTGTCTGCGCCGGACGGGGGGCACAACTGACAGGCCGGTCGCGCCATGCGCGCCGGTCAGGCAGGTCAGGGACAGGCGCGCGGGTTACAGAACGCGCGGGAATTCGATCTTGGGGCAGCGGTCCTGCACCACCGCCATGCCCTTGTCGCGGGCCTTCCGGGCGGCGGCTTCGTTGATGACGCCAAGCTGCATCCAGACGGTTTTCAACCCCGGTAAATGCGCCAGCGCCTGATCGACGATGGGTTCGACGGCCTCGGGGCGGCGAAAGATATCGACCATGTCGACGGCAATGTCATCCGGGATTGCCGCCAGATCGGCATAGACGGTTTCCCCCAGAATCTGTTCCCCGGCATGGGCCGGATTGACGGGAATGACCCGATAGCCCCGCGATTGCAGATAACGCGCAACCCCCCAGCTGGGGCGTTCCTCGCGCGGGGACAGGCCCACCACGGCGATGACATGGGTGTTGCGGGCGATGTCCAGATCCGTCATCGGCGTTCCTTTCCTGCGGCGCCCGTGCATGGGTGCGTCGCGCGCAACCTGACATAGAAAAAGCGCCCGGTCCAGAATGGCCGGGCGCAAGTCGCGGAACGAGGGACAGTGATCCGAACATGACCGTTCCGTGGCCATGTTCTATGTGTTAACTGGGTAACACCCTTTCGGGTTTCAAGGCCCTCGCGTTTTTGTGACTGAAATGCCATCGGTGGGCTGGATTGCAGGGCCGGCGTGGCCGGCGTGGCCGGCTGCGGCGGCGGTCAGGCAGGGCGGTTAATGCGGCATGTCCAGCCAGACCTCGCGCGCGCGCATCAGGATGTGGCGGGGGTCTTTCAACAGCCGCTGCTGCGCCGCATCGGAGCGGGTCAGATAGATGCGCTGGCCGATCACCACGGCAAAGCGCGGATCGCCGGGTTCGCTGCGCCCCTCGGACAGGGCGACGACACAAAGGCCATCCAGACCAGGGGCAAAGGCGCGGGGATTGCCTTCAAAGATCAGGCGGTTTTCCTCGGTCGCGAAATGCCAGATCTGGCCATGCCAATGTGTGCTGAGGTCGGGCAGCCCCATTTGCGGGTCGCCGTCACGGGTGGCCACCGGGTCCATCCCCTCCAGCCCCCAGGGGTCGGCATGGCCGGGCAGGCCGGTCGCACCGAGGCAACAGGCCATGACCAGCCCCATCAGCCGGGGCGGGATGCGGGGGATGGCAAGCGGGCGGGAATGCGGCAGGGGCATGGGCAGGCAGATCCGGCAGCAGGGAAACGGGGGCGCGACAGGCAGAATCGCGGCAGGGCGGGCTGCCGTAATCTGTCGCCCCGCCGGGTGTGGTTCAACAGGGCTGCGGCGGTTCTGTCGCTAATGTGAAGCCTGACGCAAGGTCACATGCCGCGCAGGGGCTGTCCGGTCCCCCCCCCCCCCTTCTGCGACCGCACCGGGCAGGGGGCGTCGGCCCGGCGCCGTCAGCCGCGCCGGGTCACGGCATACAGCGCGACGGCCGCCGCGTTCGACACGTTCAGCGACCCGAAATCGGCGGCAAAGGGAATGCGGGCCAGATAATCACAGGTTTCGCGGGTCTTGTCGCGCAGGCCCGGCCCCTCGGCCCCCAGCACCAGACAGACCGGGCGCGTGCCCAGATCGTCCAGCAGGGTGGGCAGGTCGTGCGGGGCCTCGCCATCCAGACCGATGCAGACAAAGCCCGCGTTTTTCAGCCGCTCCAGCGCATCGGCCAGATTGGTTACCCGCAGATAGGGCTGGCGTTCCAGCGCGCCGCTGGCGGTCTTGGCCAGCGCCCCCGATTCGGGTGCGGCGTGGCGATTCGTGCCGATCACCGCGCGGGCGCCGAACACCTCGGCCGAGCGCAGGATGGCGCCGACATTATGCGGGTCGCTGACCCGGTCCAGCGCCACCACCAGCGGCCCGCCCGGCGCGGTGATGA
Organism: Paracoccus jiaweipingae; assembly: GCF_044335505.1. Classification (NCBI taxonomy): domain Bacteria; kingdom Pseudomonadati; phylum Pseudomonadota; class Alphaproteobacteria; order Rhodobacterales; family Paracoccaceae; genus Paracoccus; species Paracoccus jiaweipingae. The sequence goes on from NZ_JBISBS010000001.1 coordinate 384,146, forward strand.
TGTCGTCGATGCTGCCCCAGCGCAGCGGCCTGACCTCAAGCGCGGCGCCCTGATGCACCGATTCGGCGGCCAGCGGCACATATTTGTCAAAGCTGCGGGCATCCACGATCTGCGGCGTCAGGTCGTCCGGCAGTGGTCCCAGCCGGTCGGCGGCATTGCGCGTCAGCACCAGTTGCAGCCGCTCGCGCCGGGGGTTGGACAGGGCGTCGCGCACCGCGTGCAGCCCGAACAGCCACACCGTTTCCGCCGCCGCGGCGCGTTTGGCGCGTTCCTTTTCGATGACCCAGGTCGGTTTCCTGGCCTTGCCGCCCTTGGGCGCATCGGGGGCGGGGGCGCCACCGGGGCGGTCAGTCTGGGGTTTGCGGGGGGCGGGCATGGGGTTTCCTTTCGCGATCCGGCCCCCTGTTTGGCCTTTGCGGCCCGGCAAGGCAAGGATTCGCGGAAAACCCGCTTGACGCCCCCTGTTGCTGCGGGTAATCACCCCCCCACGCCAAGGCGCTTGGCGGGCGACGTGCTGCAAGGTGCGGCAGCGGACTGTAACTCCGCCGGGGAGACCCATGCCTGGTTCGATTCCAGGGTCGCCCACCATTTCTTCCGAAAATAAAACGATATCAACAAAGTGGTGGTTTGCGCCGGGTGGCGTGGCTAGCTTTCCCCGCCCTGCGACAGGCTGCATCACCCGGACTGGTCCGGCAGGCTTGGCGCGGTGCCGGTCCATGCCTGTGCCTGCGGTGGCGACAGGCGCAGCTGGTCGGTGGCGCGGGCGGCGATCTGGTCGATGATGGCCTGCACGCTGTCCGGGCGCAGGTAAAAGGCCGGGGCGGGGGGCATGACCACCGCGCCCATCCGGGTCACGGCGGTCATATTGTCCAGATGCGCCAGCGTCAGCGGTGTTTCGCGCGCCAGCAGGACCAGCGGGCGGCGTTCCTTTAACTGCACCCCGGCGGCGCGGGTCAGCAGGTTGTCGTCCAGCCCATGGGCAATGGCCGCCAGACTGCGCATCGAACAGGGCGCGACCACCATCCCCGCCACCGGCGCCGACCCCGAGGCGATGCGCGCCCCCAGATCGCGGATGTCGTGGCGACAGGCGGCCAGCGCGGTCAGTTCGGCCTCGGCATCCGGGCCGACCTCTTCGGTCAGGGTGCGCCGTGCCATGTCGGACAGCACCAGTTCCACCACCGCCCCGGCGGCGGTCAGGTGGCGCGCGACGGACAGCGCCAGCGCCGCGCCGGATGCGCCCGACACCCCCAGCACCACATGCGGCGTCATCGGCCCATCCCCCCTGTTGCGCCCACCCCGATCCGCGCCAGCAGATCGGCGGCAAAATCGCGGTCAGCCGGGTCCAGCGCCATGACCCGGCCCCAGTCGCGGGTGGTTTCGGGGCCGGTCTTGGTGGTGGCGTCGATGCCCATCTTGCCGGCCAGCCCCTCGGCCGGCGAGGCGAAATCAAGGTAATCCATCGGTGTTTTGTCCAGCATCATCACGTCGCGCGCCGGGTCCATCCGCGTGGCCAGCGCCCATGCGATGTCATCCCAGTTGCGCGGGTCGATATCGGCATCGACCACCACCACCAGCTTGGTATAGCAAAACTGCGTCAGCATCCCCCACAGCGCCATCATCACCCGCCGCGCCTGACCGGGATAGCGTTTGTCGATGGCCACCACCGCCATGCGATAACTGCAGGCGGCAGGCGGCAGCCACAGGTCGCGGATCTCGGGGATCTGCTGGCGGATCAGGGGCAGGGTCAGGGTGTTGAACACCTCACCGATCACCGCCGGTTCATCGGGCGGGCGGCCTGTGGCGGTCGACAAATACAGCGCGTCGCGGCGGTGGCTGACCGCGCTGACCCGCATCACCGGGAATGGCTCGGCCGCGTTGTAATAGCCGGTGTGATCGCCAAACGGACCCTCGGGGGCCATGTCGCCGGGATGGACCCAGCCCTCGATCACCGCCTCGGCGCGGGCGGGGATCATCAGCGGCACGGTGCGGGCCGGGGTCAGCTCGGTGCGCGCGCCGCGCAGGACGCCGGAAAAGCTGACCTCGGACAGGTTTTCGGGCAGCGGCATCGCGGCGGCCAGCAGGGTCGCCGGGTCGGCCCCCAGCACCACCGCCACCGGCATCGGCTGGCCGCGCCGCATCCAGTCGCGGTAATGCGCCGCGCCGCCGCGATGGGCCAGCCAGCGCAGGATCAGCCGGTCCGGCCCCAGCACCTGTGCCCGATACACCCCCAGATTATAGCCCCCGATGTCATCCGCCGCCCCGCCGGCGGGCCGGGTGACGACAACCGGCCAGGTGATCAGCGGCCCGGCATCGCCCGGCCATGGCGTCTGGACGGGCAGGGCGGTCAGGTCGGGCGGGGCCTCGACCTCGGCCACCGGGGCGCGGCGCAGAATGCGCGGGCGGGTGGCCATGGCGGCGCGCAGCATCGGCCAGCGTGACAATGCGTCGCGCATCCCGTCAACCGGCGCGGGGCTGCGCAGCGCCGCCAGAAACGCGCCGAAACCGGCCACCTGATCCAGCCGCAGTCCCAGCCCCGCCGCCACCCGGTCCGGGGTTGCAAACAGGTTGGTCACCACCGGCATGGCCGCCCCCCGACCCGAGGCCAGAATCGGCCTATCGAATTGAAGAACCGGGCCTTTCGCCTGCAAAGCGGCCAGTTGCACCGCCGTCATCCGGTGGCGGACCGGCACCGGTTCCGCGATATGGCGCAGCTGATCCTGACCGCTGCACCATGTCAGGAAGGCGCGCAGATCGGGAAAGGGGGGCAGGGTTCGCATTCATTATGTCCTTGATATGTCTGCATGATCTTTGCCTGTGGCGGGGCGTCGCAACTTGATTTCCATCAAGATGCGACATTGCGTGCCGGGCCTAGGGTCGGGCGCGCATCCAAGGAAAGGCCCCGCCCATGTCACCCCACACCCCGCCGCCCGATCACGCGGCCCCACATGCCCTGCCGTTACCCCGCGCCCCGCGTCTGGCCAGCGCGCTGATGCGCCCGCTGCCGTTGCGGCCCCTGTCGCTGGCGCTGACCCGGCTGACCCGGCTTTTGTCCGACCGCCACCCGGCCATGTTGCGCCGCATGGGCGAATATGCCGGGCGCCGCTTTCTGCTGGACCCGGTGGATCTGCCCTTCGTGCTGTTGCTGGAACCGGCTTTGGCGCGGGTGACGGCCTGTCGCCGGGTGCCGGACCATGATGTGCGCATCACCGGGCCGCTGTCGGGGTTTCTGGCGATGGTTCATGCCGAACAGGATGGCGATGCGCTGTTTTTCATGCGCGAGGTGACGGTCGCGGGCGATACCGCCGCCGCGCTGGCCCTGCGCAATGCCGTGGACGATGCCGAACTGGACCTGTCGGGCGACATTGCCGCGCTGGGTGGCCGGGCCGGGCCGGTGCTGACCCGCGCCATAACCTGGGCCGAGCGTCTGACCGGGCTGACCCTGCATCGCCACGAGGCCGGGGGATATGCCCCATGATGGAACTGGTCTGCCCCGCGGGCACCCCCGCCGCGCTGCGTGCCGCCGTCAAGGCCGGGGCGCATTCGGTCTATTGCGGTTTTGCCGATGAAACCAATGCGCGCAATTTTCCGGGCCTGAACTTTTCGCGTCAGGAACTGGCCGATGGGGTGGCGTTTGCCCATCAGCACGGTGCCAGGGTGCTGGTCGCGATCAACACTTTCCCCCGCGCCGGGGCCGAAGGCGCATGGCACCGCGCCGTGGCCGATGCCGAAACCGCCGGGGCCGATGCGGTGATTCTGGCCGATCTGGGACTGCTGGCCCATACCGCCGAACATCACCCCGGCCTGCGCCGCCATCTGTCGGTTCAGGCCGCCGCCGCCAACCCGGATGCGATCAATTTCTATGCCGAAACCTTTGGCGTGCGCCGGGTCGTCCTGCCCCGCGTCCTGACCGTGGCCGAAATCACCGCCATCAACCGCGAAATCGACACCGAAACCGAGGTTTTCGTCTTTGGCGGTCTGTGCGTCATGGCCGAGGGGCGTTGTGCGCTGTCTTCTTACGCGACGGGGCGGTCGCCCAATATGAACGGGGTCTGTTCGCCCGCCAGCCATGTCGTCTATGCCGAGGAAGGCGATGAACTGGCCGCGCGGCTGGGGGGCTTTACCATCCACCGCACGCCGCGCGACATGCCCGCGCCTTACCCGACGCTGTGCAAGGGCTGCTTTGCCTCGGGCGATCAGGTCGGGCATGTGTTCGAAGACCCGGTCAGTCTGGACGCCACGCATCTGATCCCGGCGCTGGCCAAAGCTGGCGTCACCGCGCTGAAGATCGAGGGGCGGCAGCGTTCGCGCGCTTATGTGGCCGAGGTGGTGCGCGCCTTCCGCGCCGCGGTCGAGGCGCAGGATGCAGGCCAGCCCTTGCCCGCCGCCACGCTGGCCCGCCTGACCGAGGGGCAGGCCGCCACCACCGGCGCCTATGCCAAGACATGGAGGTAAGCCAATGGATCTGACCATCGGGCCGAATGCGTTTTTCTGGAAGGCCGACACCGTGCGCGATTTCTATGCTGCGCTGGGTGATGCGCCGGTGGCGCGGGTTGTGATCGGGGAATGGGTGTGTTCCAAGCGACTGCCTTTCTGGCAGGCCGAAATCCCCGCCGCGATCGAGGCGTTGCAGGCCGGGGGCAAACAGGTGGCGGTGACCTCGCTGGCGCTGATCACGCTGCGGCGGGAACGCAGGCTGACCGCCGATCTGGCCGATCTGGGCCTGCCGGTCGAGGTCAACGACCTGACCGCGCTGGCCCATATCCCCGCCGGTCAGCCGTTCTGGGTGGGACCGATGGTGAATGTCTATAACGAGGGCACGCTGCGGTTTCTGGCCCGGCGCGGCGCCACGCGCATCTGCCTGCCGCCCGAGCTGACGCTGGAATCGGTCGCCGCGCTGGTGCAGGCCGGGCACGAGGCCGGTGTCGCGGTCGAGGTCTGGGGACATGGCCGGTTGCCGCTGGCGATCTCGGGGCGGTGCTATCACGCGCGGCTGCATGACCGGGCCAAGGATAACTGCCAGTTCATCTGCGAGGCCGACCCCGATGGCCGCGATGTGCAGACGCTGGATGGTCAGCCGTTTCTGGCGGTGAACGGGGTGCAGACCCTCAGCCAGTCCACCGCCAGCATGGCCTTGCAGGCCGATGCGCTGGCGGCGGTGGGTGTCGATGCGCTGCGCCTGTCGCCGCAAAGCGGCGATTTCGCCGGGATCTGCCGCGATTACGCGGCGCTGCTGGCGGGCCGGATGGACGGCGCGACGCTGGCGGCCCGGCTGGCCGGGCAGGTGCCGGGCGGGCGGCTGTCCGATGGCTTTCTGCGCGGCCCGGCGGGCGCCGACTGGTCGGGCAGCGCGGCCTGACCGGCACGGGCACGGGCACGGGCACTGGAACGGGCGCGGGCTGGGGCAGCGCAGGGGTCAGGCGAATTTGCGCCGCGCCGCGATGATGGATGCCGGTTCGGGCAGATCTGCGGGGGTATGGGCGTCTGCCACCCCGGCCCCCAGCGCCGTGACCACCGGCACCACCCCGGCCCAGATCGGCAGGGCGTGGTCGGCGCTGTCATCGGCGGGCGGGCCGCTGCGGGTCTTGGCGCTGGCCTGTTCGATGTCCAGCGCGACCACGCCGGTGGCCTTGCGTTCCTGCGCGGTCATGGGCCGCAAACCGGCGCTGCGCCCCGGCAACAGGTGGTCGGTAATGGCGATCAGGGCGCGGTCGGCTTCGGGGTCTGTCACCTGCCGCGCGGTGCCGTGAACCACGACGGAACGGTAATTGACCGAATGGTGAAACCCCGACCGTGCCGCGACAATGCCGGTCAGCTGGGTCACGGTCAGGCACAGCGGCACGCCATCCAGCCGCGCGATGCGCGCCTTTGACGCCCCGTGCAGATACAGCACGCCCCCGATCCGGGCATAGGCCATGGGGATGACCATTGGCCGGTCCCCGGCAATAAATCCGACATGGCCGACAAGGCCGGTGTCCAGAATATCCTCGATCAGGGTGGGGTCGGTGCTGGCGCGTCTGGGCTGGCGCGGCGTGGCGTATTTGGGTGGCATGGCGCTTTCCTTGTTGCTGTCACCCCCCGGATGCCGGCAAAACAGGATTGAAGAAATATCCGGTTTTGCCCGAAATGATCAGACCAGTTGCCCTTTCCGCCCCGACCCGCATTCGGGGCGCGGGCCGATGCCGGTGCAGATCTATCACGATCTGCTGGCGGCTGTCCGGGGCGGGCGGCTGGCGCATGGCGCGGTGCTGCCCGGCAGTCGTGCGGCGGCGCTGGGGCTGGGGGTGTCGCGGGCGACGATCAACACCGCCTATGACATGTTGCGGGCCGAAGGCGTGCTACAGGTCCGCGCTGGCGCCGCCCCCCGCATCTGCGCCCCTGCGACCGCCCCCTTGCGGCCCGCCACGGGCGAATGCACAGCGCCGGACGCCTTGCCCATTGCCCTGTCGCCGCGTGGTCAGGTGATGGCCCACGATCCGCGCAATCCCGACCAAGGCGATACCGCCCCGCGCGCGCCCGGCCCCGCGCAAGGCCCCGCAATCATGGCCCCCGGCCAGCCGGATGAAGCGCTGTTTCCGCGCGCCGAATGGGCGCTGGCGCTGCGTCAGGTGGCGCGGCGGCTGTATGGCGGGGCGGCGGCCTATGACGGGCTGGACGGGTTGCCCGCGCTGCGTGCCGTGCTGGCCGACCGGCTGGCGGCGGATCGGGGGCTGCGGGTCGATGCCGATCAGGTGCTGATCACACCGGGGACGCGGGCCTCGCTGGTGCTGTTGGCGCAGGCGCTGACCCAGCCCGGCGATCTGGCCGCGATCGAGAACCCCGGCTATCTGGGGGCGCGGACGGCCTTTGCCGGGGCCGGGTTGCGGCTGGCCGGGGTGGGGCTGGACGCGCAGGGCCTGTGCGTCGATGCGGTGCCGGGGGATGCGCGGCTGATCTATGTCACGCCGTCGAACCAGTATCCGCTGGGGCTGCGCATGTCGCTGGCGCGGCGGCTGGCGCTGCTGGACCATGCCCGCCGCCATCAGGCGCTGGTGATCGAGGATGATTACGACAGCGAATTCCACTGGCGCGGGCGAGAGATCCCGGCCCTTGCCGCCCATGCCAGCGGGCCGGAACTGGCTTATCTGGGGTCGGCCTCGAAGGTGCTGATGCCGGGGTTGCGGCTGGGATGGCTGGTGGTGCCGCGCGGCCTTGCGGCGCCGCTGCGGGCGGTGCAGCGCAATCTGGGGCTGTTTGCCAATCTTCATGCGCAGGCGGCGTTGGCGGCGATGATGCAATCGGGCCGCTATCGCACCCATCTGGGCCGGATTGCGCGCAGCTATGCCTCGCGGGGGCAGGCCCTGGCCGAGGCCTTGGCCGATCTGCCCGGCATCCGCGTGACACCGCCGGCGGGCGGGGTGCAACTGGCGCTGCATCTGACCCGCCCCGGCTGGGGCCACGAGGCCGAGGCCGCACTGGCCGCCCGCCTGCACCGCGCCGGCTTTGCGCCGCGACGGCTGTCGGCCCATACGCTGTCCCCGCCGCAGCAGGGGGGCATATACGGCCTGTTGGTGGGCTTTGCCGATGCCACGCCAGCGCGTATCACAGGGTTTTGCGGGGCGCTGGCAAAGGCGCTGGCTGAGGGGGGTTATTCCGGTTGTGACGAGGGCGTCGCCGGGTCGGTGCCGGCACCTGCAGCATCGGGGGCGGGCTGATCGAAAATACGCTTGACCCGCGAAACGCCAACCTGTTTGCGCAGCCCCCCATAGCCCTGTCGCGACAGGCCGACCTCTTTCAGGATGATCCAGCTGCGATAATGCACCGTGTAGATCTTTTGCCCTTCGGGCAAGGGCTTGCCACGCAGAGACCCGCCAAGAATGAAATGCTGCTCTTCGGGCAGTTCATTCCATGCCAGCCCTGCGCGGGTTATGGCGATTGGCAGGCTCATCTGGTCCAGATAGGGGCGCTTCTTGTCCAGATCGGGGATGGCGTCAATGCGCCGTGCGGTGTCGTACCAGACCTGCGCAAAGCTGTCGCCCTGCGCGGTGCGGTGCTGTTCGGGAAACAGGACAAAGCCCGAACTGAAGTAAGGCACGACATCGCGGCGGCGATCGCGCTTTTCAGGAACCGGCATGTCGAATGCACCATACAGCCGCGGCCAGATCTCTTGCCCGGTCCACAGCATTGACGCCGCTGGCGAGGCGCTGACATGCCCCGCCCGCACCAGGTTTTCGACCGTATTGTCGCGGATCATCAGCACGTCCGAATCCACGAAACCGGAAAAATCGGTATCGCGCGGTTCCAGACAGGCCAGAATCTTGTTGCCATGCGGATAGGCCGGGTCGAATTTTCCCGCGGCATCAAAGAACCGCACCTCGCAATCCATCCGGCGCAGGGTCTCGACCGCGGCCGGGGCCAGCTCGGCGCGGCGATGCTCGGGGCAATAGCCCACCAGCCTGACCGACCGTGGCAGATGGTTGCGGATGGACGCCGCCAGATAACAGGCCAGATACTGATACGAAGGTGGCTCGACGATGAAGAACAGGGTCAGCGAAGGGGTCATCAGCTTGTCACCGGTTGTTGAAAGGCTGGAATGGCGGCAGACCTTTGCAAAAGCGTTTCAGGCGAATTCCATCGGTTCGGCCCCATGTGTAAAGCGTCAGCACGGAAAAAACCAGAAAGGAAATCCGGGCTTTGTGCTGAACACCCGCTGTCGTGATACCATCACGGACTGGGGCACAGGTCATTCGTGCCGGATAATCTGCTGGCACAGGCGGTCTGCCTCGGGCACGCCCCTGATCTCGACGATCGACAACCCGGCGCGCAGGCGGATGGTGCCGTTGCCGCGGTCCTCAATCACCGGGGGGACGGGCCAGCCCGACAGGTCATAGACCTGGCCGCCGGACCATTGGGTGATGATCGTCAGTCCGCCATAGGCAATGGTGAAATGCACATCTCCTGACCCCGGTGTGATGTGATTGATACCGGTGCCGACGAAAAGCTGGTCGTCGCCATGGCCCAGAACCACAAGGTTGCGACCGGGTCCGGTGTGGATCTCGGACGCGCCATCGCCGTCATGGATGGTGTCATTGCCATGTCCGCCATAGATCCTGTTTGACCCGCCCATGCCATGAATCAGGTCGTTGCCTGTGCCGCCATCCAGGGTGTCATTGCCCGGCCCCCCGGACAGCGTATCGTTGCCAGCCCCGCCATAGAAGCGGTGCCAGTTCTTGCTGCGGGATGCACGGGCGATCAGGTGATCATTTCCGGCGCCGCCGTGAAAGGTGGCATCGCCATATTTCGGACCCAACATGACATCGTCGCCATCCGACCCGGAGACGGCGATGGTCACCCGTTCCGAAGTCTCGAAGTGAATTGGGCTGTCGGGATGGGCGACAATGCGCAGGGTCTTGTAAGGCCCGCCCGCGCCAGAGCCCTCCTTGCGGGTCACGACCGTGGCGATGCGGATCTTTTCGACATTGGCGGGGCAATGCAGGACGTAATCATCCGGCCCTGCCATATACCACAGCGTGTCAGTGCCGCCGTCGCGGTCCTCGCGGATCTTTTCGGCATCGCTGCCATAGGCCCAGTATTCGTTATCGCCCGCGCCGCCCGCCATGATGACGCTGCCATCGACGGCCATCATCGCATTGACCCCGTCGGCAGGGTTTTCAAACCCCCGCAGGTCCAGCCCCAGATCCAGCGCCCCCCTGACCAGTTCGGCGCGCAGGAAATCCATCGGCGCGCTGTCGATCAGGTTCGTGGTCTCGCCGGGGTCGGTTTCGATGTCAAAGACGTTTTCCTCGCCATTGGGATAGCGGAAATAGCGCAGGTGGCGATACCCCTCGACCGAGGGGCGCACCGACAACGTGCCGAACACGCAGGTGATGGGCGATTTGCTGTCGTCATAGCGGCCCCATGCCGGGTCGATCAGCGGTAACAGGCTTTGGCCCGACACCCAGTCGGGCCGGGGCGGCAGACCGGCCAGCTGCATGATGGTCTTGGGCACATTATGCAGCGATACCGGCATGTCGACCTGTGTCCTGGGCTGGCCCTTGCGCCAGATCGCCAGCGGAATATGGGCGGCGCTGTCCCATTGGCTCATTTTGTGAAAGCTGTCGTGATTGCCCAGGTTAAAGCCGTTATCGGACAGGAAAATCACCGTGGTATTATCCGCCAGCGGCGAATTTTCCAGCGCGGTCATGAACCGCCCGATTTCGTGGTCGACATGGCTGATCGCGGCGAAATAGGCGCGCACCACTTGCCGCCATGCCTCGTCCCCCGACTTTTCCGGCGTCCAGCGGCCATTGGCGATATAGGCGGCCTCGTACACGGCGAAACCGGGTTGGGGGCCGTGGTAATCCTCTTCGGCGGCGATGGCCGGCCAGCGGATCTGGGCCGGGTCGTATTGCTGGTAAAACCGGTCCGGGCAGGCCAGGTTGTAATGCGGGTGCTTGAAGCCCAGCTGGATCAGGTGCCGGCGCGACGGATCGGCCCGGCCCAGAAAGTCGATGGCGTTCTGCGCCACCCAGTAATCATAGAACCTGTCATCCTGTTCGCCCTTGTCATCGGGGTGGTTCACGCCGCGAATGCCGGGACCGCGCCCCCCAAGATAGTCCTTGACCTTCTTGCGATCCGTGCTGTCGGCGCAAGGCGGGTTTTCATGGAACAGGATGCGGCGGTATTCCTCGGGCATGGGGCGATAGTTGGAATCGACCTTGCCGGTGGTGAAGGTGTAAAACCCCGCCCGCCGCAGGTCATAGGCCCAGGCCTTTTCCGGCGGCATGATGTCGCGCCAGAACCGGTTCAGGTCCACCAGCCCGGTGCGAAAGGGCGACAGCCCGGTCGCCAGCTCGGCCCGGCAGGGCGCGCACAGCGGCACCGTGGCATAGGCATTGGTGAACCGCGTTGCCTGTTCCATCATCCGGTCCAGATGCGGGGTCTGGATGCGCAGCCCGAACGCATCGCGCCAAGTGTTCACGTCGATCATGTCATCGACCCAGATCACACAGATATTGTCGCTGGCAATGGCGTCGGGCGTCAGTTTCATGGTCAGTAAACCCAGTGGTAATAGCGCATCAACGCCGCCTGCTGCGCCGCGTCATCGGCGGTGGCGGGCATCAGCAACCGGCTGGCGGGCCAGAAGAACACGTCCAGAATCAGCGCCTGTCCCAGCGTTTTTTGCAGGCCGCTGCGGTGGCTGCGCGCGCCGATGAACAGGTCTGCCGCGCCGCGCAGGTCGGGGGCAAGGCCGGTAACCTGATGCGTCACCCCGCTATCGCGCTGAACCGCCATGGCGTTGCCCGCGACCGTGACGATCAGCAGGCGCGGGTCGCGCGGCGCGGGCTCGGCGGGCAGGGTCAGCGACAGCGCCTCGCCGGTGTCCTTGACGGTCAGCGCGTCCCCAAGGTCCGAGATAAACAGATAGCCCCCGGAATGGGCCTCGCCGCCGCCGGGGCGGGGGTTCAGCGTCAGCAGGGTGCGGGCCTCTTCCACCGGGTCGGGGCGATAGATGATCGCCATCGAAAACGCCTGCACATCCTGACCCACATCGGGCAGCACCAGCCCGCAATGCCGCCCCAGCGTGGTCTGCACCCCCAGCGCATCGCCCCAGCCGGTCAGCCGGGTGTCGCCCTTGTTGGGCTGGGTCGGGGTGGCGGGCAGGGTGCCGCTGCGGGGGTGCCACGCGGTGACCGCGCCGCTGTCGTCGCGGTCGAACCGCCCGGCGCGGCCTTGCAGCCAAAAGCCCTCGGCCTGGGCGATGCGTTCTTCCAGCTGATGGGCGGGGCCGTCAACCAGCGCCCCGGCGGGCAGGTCGGTGTCGATCTCAAGCATTGGCTCAGGCATTCGGGTGGTCCCCCCCCTGATGGATGGGCAGCAGGCAAGGCAGCGCCCAACGGTGCAGCGTGGCCCCGGTGGCCGAGGCCAGCGACCAGTCGTCGCGAATGGCAAGGCAGGCCGCGCCACCGGCCGGGTCCGCCGCGCCGATGGCATAGGCCAGCCGCAGATCCGGCCCCACAGGCATCCGATCCAGCGTCAGCAGCAGCGCTTTGGGGTCGGCGGGGTCGACCGCCACGGCGGTGATTTTGGCGCCTGCCGTATCCCCGACCAGCCGCAGGCCCACCGGATGCCCGGCACAGGCCGCATCGCCCGCCGCCAGCACCAGCCCCGAGCGCGCCTGCGCCACCAGCCGGATCTTCGCGCCATCCGGGCAGGGGGTGGTTTCGGCCAGATGGAACAGCGGGCATTGCCAGTGATCGGGGTCGCTGATCGCGGCGGCGGTCATTTCCGCCATCTGTCGGCGCGCATCCGGGGTCGGGCGGTCGGTGTCGTCATGGCTGAACATATAGCCCGGCGCCGAAAACAGCAGCCGGTGATCGCCGTGGTTCCAGACCAGCTCCCACTGACCCACGATCGCGTGATGGTCAGGCAGCGCGTCCGAGCCGCGCTCGAACCGGGTCACGAAAACCGGCGGCGTCAGGCCAAGCGCCGTCAGCCCGGCCCCGATCCGGGTCATCAGCGCCAGCACCCCGTCGCGATAGGCCAGCGCCGATCCGCTGGTATCTTCCAGCGCGTAATCCAGCGTGACCGCCAGCAGCCGGGCCTTTTTGCCCATCGACGCCGCCGCGCGCCCAAGGTTGGCGGCGGCGATCAGCAGGTTGTCCAGCGCCGGGCCTTGCGCCAGCGCGGCGGCATCGGCGGATTCGTCGGTCTCGACCCGGGTGACGAACAGCGGCAGCGGCTGGTGCTTGTCCAGCTGCCAGTTCAGGAATGCCTCGGCGGTCAGGGCCTCGTGGGTCATCTCGCGCAGATGTTCCAGCAGCGCGGTTTGCGCCGCGCGTTCGGTTCCGGCATGACCGACCGCGCCGATGTCATCGGCGGGGGCCAGAATATGCTGGGGGAAATCGCAGGTGCGGTGGTCATCGGCCAGCGCCGCGCGCGCGCCCCCGATGCCCAGAATGGCGCAAAGCGGCCCCGGCGCGTCGGCCAGCACATGCCCCCCCGCCGCCGCCAGCCGATAACGGCGCACGCCCTGCTTGCCCGGCAGGCGGCCATTGAACATCAGCCAGTCACCCGCTTGCGTCACATCCCAGATGTCCAGCTTGTCCAGCCGCGTATCTTCGGCGGTGCCGGCGGCGCTGGGGGGGTGATGGGGCGCCGGGGCACCGGGGGGCGCCGGGGCATCGGCGGGCCGGGGCGCGGTGCCAAGCCGCAATGCGATGTCGGCAATCACCTTGTCCGACAGCCGCAGCACCAGCCCGCTGTCGTCATAGCGGATCACATCGCCATTGCGCGCCCGCACCAGCACGTTCTGGCGCGCGGGGGAAGCGGTCTGATCGGGGGCCTTGTCCGGCATCGGGCGGTCCTTCATGTCTGGTGTCCCTGCCGGGTGGCGGGGACGGGTTGGGTTTAGGCCAGCAGCACCGGCCCTGCCATGCCACGGGCTGCGACCTGGCGCCGCGCCCCGGCCATCAGCCGCCGCGCCGCAGCAAGACCGAATCGCCATTGCCATCGCCACCCGGCGCGGCAAAGCCCGCAGCTGTCAGCGCTGCGACCCAGTCGGCCAGCGCCTGTCCGGTCGCGGCTTCGGCCCCGGTCGCGGCACCGGCGTTGGCATCCGCGGTGGCCCCGGTCGCGGCAGGCACCAGCAGGATACGCGACAGCATCGACAAATCCAGCGCCGCCATCCAGCCCGGATCGACGGCATCGCAGGCCAGCCGCAGCATATCGGGCCGAAAATCGGCAAGGCAATGGCGCAGGCCGCGCGGCCCGCTGGTGGCGTCATCGCCAGCCATGACCAGCGGGCCATTGGCAAAGCGGATGCGGCCGGCCAGCCCGTTTTGCGCCGCCACCCGCTTGCCAAAGCCGACCAGATCGGCGCGGTCCTGCTGAACCATCACCTGCAATTGCGGGTCGGCCATCGCGGCCAGCATGGCAACGAATCCAAAGCCGCCGGTGCAATCCAGCAGCCGCTGCGCGCCCTGCGCCTGTGCCGCGATGTAACGTCCGGCGCGGCGTTCATATTTCCCCTCGCAGACCCGTTCCAGCGTCGCGGGGGTAAAGACCCGCAGATCGGCGGGCAGGGTCAGGTCACGGTTTGCGACCATCTGCACCGCCACATCCGCCGACAGGTCGATGGGGGCGGGCTGGAAATGCCCGGCCTCGGGGTCGGTAAAGGCCGCGGGGGTGGGGTTGCGGCGCTGATCTGCGGGGCGGTCGGCGTTTTTCTGTTCGACCCGGCTCATCAGTGCGGCGATTTTCAGCGGGTCGCGCGGCTGCGGCGGCTTGGCGGCGACCTGGGTGATCGGCACCTTGCCGGCCTCGATCAGCCCGGCTTTCATCGTCGCATAAGCCTCGGTCTGCTTGTGGTCGGCCAGCCGCTGTTCGACCCGGTCCAGCGCGGCGTGATGCAGGCGGTTCAGCACCGGGTCCTGCAACAGCGCGGCCATGATTTCGGCGCGGCGGGGGGCGTGGCGCAGGATCGCTTCGTCGCGGACCTCGTTGCGGTCCTGAAGCGACCAGTAATCGGCGTTATACTTGTCTTTCTTGTTGTTCACATTGCCGCGCAGCTTGCGCAGCGCATAGCTGTCGATGGATTTCACCGCATAGTGGTTCATCTGCGCCCAGTCGTAACCCACCGTGCGCCGGATGGACCGCCAGCCGCGGAATTTGAAATAATCCTCCATCGGCTGGCCGGACCCGTTCAGCCAGTGCACGCTGTCGGGAAAGCCGTCCTCGAGGTGTTTGTTCCTGATCGAGGGGCGGTGGATGCCAAGTTTCCAGTATTCGGGATCGAATTTGAACAGCGTCTTGACGCCCCAGCCCATGCGCCATTGCGGCGGTGCGGCATAAAGATACTGTTCCGTCACCGGCGCGGGCGACCAGTCCTGAACAAAGCCCGACCCAAAGGTTCGCCAGGTGATGACAATGCCATTCGCCCCGCGCGCCACCGTATCGTCCAGCATCCCGTCCAGATGCCCCGAGGGATGGTTGATGCACAAAAATTCATCGGCGTCGAAAACCAGCACCCAATCCGCCGCCGCGACCAGCGGTTCGGCCTGCGCGTGGTTCAGCGCCGATGGCTGGGGTTTCTGCCCCTCCGCGATGACGTTGTGGCGGTGATGGCCAAGGCCCAGTTCCTCAAGCCGTTGCAGCATCTCGACTGTGCCGTCGGTGCAGTCATTGGTGTAAACCAGAATATCGGTGAACCCCACGGCCAGATGATGGGCGAACCATTCCAGCAGGAACGGCGCTTCGTCCTTCATCATGGACACGGCCATGACGGTGCCGTGGCGGCTGGTGTGGCGGTCGATCATGGCGGGGCCTTGCAGGGCATGGGACACGCGGGTTGTGACGCGGGGCAGGGGCGGTGGCGCGGGTCATCGCCGCCGCGCGGGTCAGTCCTCCAGCGCGGCGCTGGGGTCGATGCCGACCTGTTCGCACATCCGCGCGGCATAGGAACCCGGCAGCGGCGCGTGCTTGCGCCACCACGGCTTGGTGCCGTTGGTATACAGATGCACGCTGACGGTCTGGTCGGTGAAATGCCCCTCGACCCGGCCATAGGGGTCATAGAAGACATCGTTTAGCTGGAACGGCACCGGATACAGCACATCGGGCGTCATCGCGCGTTCGATGTCGCCGGTCTGTTGGGCGAACCAGGTAAAGGCCTGCGGGCCAAAGGCCGTGCGCTCGGTCTTATAGATCATGGCGGCGTGGGACATGCCGCCCTTGTCCTTCAGTTTGTCCATCTGGCGGCGCTGGCGCTTGTTCCACCATGCCGGATAATCGGGCAGATTGTCGTAATAATCCAGCAACTGGTCCATCAGCGCACAATGTTGCGGCAGGCCGACAACGCCGCAATTCAGCGCGCCGCGCATTCCGTGACCGGCAAAGATCCATTCCCAGTCCTCGGGGAAGGGCTGGTGGCAGAAGGCGTCACAGTCGATCCAGACCGCCCCGGTCTTGCGGATCATTTTATAGCGAAAGACATTGGACAGGAACGAGGCCGATGTCGCCTCGATCAGCGCCATGTCCAGATCCATAATCTCGGATGCCGGGCGGATGACCACGCCTTCGGGGGCGTTTTGCACGTCATGGGTGCAATACAGCGTCACCGGATGGCCATGCAGCAGATGCGATTTCAGGCAAAGCTGGTTGAGGTAATGCAGCTTGTCTCCGATCCAGAGCGAGGCGACGGGGCGGCGGGTCAGTTGCATATCCGGTCCTTTGCGTGACACCAGCGGGGCTGGCCGGTTGCGGCGCTGCCTGCGACAAACGCCCTTGCAGGTTTTGTCTGGCTGCATACACCGCAGCGGGGGGCCTAAGCAAGCGCGCAGTCACCCGCGCGGCGGTCAGCGATTGTCCAGAAACCGCTGGAAAGCCGACAGTGTTTCGGGGCTGACGTGATGTTCCAGCCCCTCGGTATCAGCCTCGGCAATGGCCGGGTCGACCCCCAGCGCGATCAGGAAATCGCGCACGATCAGGTGCCGCCTGCGCGACTGGGCCGCCAGATCGGCGCCGCGCGGGGTCAGTGCCAGCGGCTGATAGGGGCGGCTTTCGACCAGCCCGTCGCGCACCAGCCGCTGCACGGTATTGGTCACCGTCGCGTTCGAGACCCCGAAACATTGCGCCAGATGGCCGATGCGGGCCTCGCCCTGGCAGGCCAGCAATTCAGCGATCATCTCGACGTAATCTTCGGCGGTTTCCTGCCGGTGGGCATCGCGCAGCCGGGAAAAATTGCGCGCCCGCTGGTCAGGGTCCGGCGGTGCGACCCCTGTTGGGCCGGGGCCTTGCGGGCCGGGTTGCGGGGCATCATGGGCAGCGCCCGTGCCGGGGCGGTCGGGGGGGTCATGCAACATGACAGACAGTCTGGCGCGGCATCAGGGCGCCGTCAATGGATTTAGCCGCAGCTAAAAACCATTTGACAATTTTTAGCCGTGGCTAAATAAAGATCGGACCAGCCAGCTTTCCCTGCCCGAAGGTTCCGATGCCATCTTGCCCGATTCCCCGCCATCCGATCCCGTCCACTTGCCTTTGGGGGTGGTCATGAACCAGCGTGTGAACCCTGACGATCTGGCCGGGCTGGGGGCGGCGATGACCCCGCAGGCCACCTGGCGGCGCCTGACGCGACAGGCGAATGCGGCCTTTCAGGCGGGCGATGCCGGGGCCGCGCAGCGCGGCTATGACGCCGCCCTGTCCGAGGCCGCGCGCCTGTTCGACCTGCTGGCCGCAGGTGGCGCAAACCCGGTGCCGGTCGCCGCGATCTGGGTGATTTCCTGCCATAACCTTGCCGAGGCCGCGCTGCGCGACGGCCAGCCCGACCGGGCCGAGGCCCATTACCGCGCCGCCTTTGACCGGCTGTTGCAGGTGGCGCGCGATGTCTCGGCGCCGCTGGGGCTGCGGATGGACTGTGCGGCCAATCTGAAACAGGCGACAATCGCGCTGGTCGGGTTCCTGCAAGCCAATGGCACGCCGGTTCTGGCGATTGCCGAAACCATCACCCGCGCCCGCATCGCGGTGGCGCGGGTGTCGCGCCGGGCGGCGCGTCTGGCCGACCAGCCCGCCCCGCGGCGCCCGTCGTGACCATCTTTGTCAGCGCCCATAGTCCGGGCCGCTGACGCCGGCCCGTGCCCGGCACCCGCCTTTCCCAAAGCGAACAGGAAGAAAAGGAAGCCTGATGTTTACGCTACCGCAACTGCCTTATGCCATGGATGCGCTGGCCCCGCTGATGTCGGCCGAAACGATGGAATTTCATTACGGCAAGCACCACAAGGCCTATGTCGACAAGATGAACGAACTGATCGCCGGCACCCCACATGAGGGGCAAGGGCTGGACCAGATCATTCGCGCGGCTGCTGCCGACCCTGCCGCCGGTGCGCTGTTCAATCAGGCGGGCCAGCACTATAACCACAGCCATTTCTGGGCCGGGATGCGGCCCAATGGCGGTGGCGCCATGCCGGGGCGGCTGGAACGGCAGGTGATCGCGGATTTCGGCTCGGTCGCGGCGTTTCGCCAGCAATTCGCGGATGCCTGCGTGGCCCAGTTTGGGTCCGGCTGGGGCTGGCTGGTCTGGGATGGCAGCCGCCTTCAGGTGACCAAAACCGGCAATGCCGACACGCCGCTGGTTCAGGGCCATGACGCCTTGCTGACCTGCGATGTGTGGGAACATTCCTATTACATCGACTATCGCAATCTGCGGGCCAAATATGTCGGCGCCTTCCTTGACGGGCTGGTCGACTGGCAGGTTGTGGCCGACCGGCTGGAGGCCGCGACGGCCTGACCCCCCCCCCACACACACACGCCCCGCACCCCTTTCCGGGGGCGCATCACCGGCACGGGCCTTGCCCGCTGCCGGTTTTTGCCGGTTCAGCCCGGCGTCGCACCCGCGCCCCGGCGCGACGCGGCAAGCGGGTCTGTCGCGGCCTCGGGCCGGGCGGAATAGGGGGCAAAGACCGCCGATTGCGGATCGACCGCCAGCGGCTGACCCAGCATCGGAAAGGCGCGCTGGGCACAGCCCCGGCGCGGGCAGGCCTTGCAGGCGCTGCCGATGGGGGTGCCGCGATCGGACAGGTTGACCCCGCGCGCATAGACCAGCCGCCCGGCATGGTCGATGTCACAACCCAGCGCCACCGCAAAGACCTTGCCCGTCGCGCCCCAGCGGGCGGGCCGGGTGGCGACCGTGCGCGTCACCCAGAAATAGCGCCGCTCATCCGGCATTTCCGCGATCTGGGTCAGAATCTCGCCGGGGTGGTCAAAGGCGGCATGGACACGCCATAACGGGCAGGACCCGCCGATCTTGGAAAAGTGGAAATCGGTCGCGGACTGGCGCTTCGAGATGTTGCCCGCCCGGTCGACCCGCAGGAAAAAGAACGGCACCCCGCGCATCCCGTCGCGTTGCAGGCTGGACAGGCGGTGGCAGGTGGCTTCGAACCCGGTGCCGAACCGCGCCCCCAATGCGTCGATGTCATAGCCGGTTTCCTCGGCCGCCGACCAGAAGGCGGCATAGGGCATCATCAGCGCCCCGGCAAAGTAATTGGCCAGCCCGATCCGCCCCAGCGCCCGCGCCGAATCGGCGGCGAAACGGCCTTGCGCCAGTGCCGATTCGATGTCGCTGCCGGCCTCGTTCAGGGCGATCTGGGTGGCCATCTGAAAGCCGCGCTGATCGGGGCGCAGCCCGCGCCACAGCTCTAGCAGCCCACGCTGCGCGTCGAACTGGCGCAGCCGCGCCGGGTCGTCGCCCGCCTGCACGCGGATGCCCTGACGCGCCAGATGCCGGGCCAGCCCCTCGGCCACGTTGCCGGGCTGAAGGCCGGCGCTGTCAAACAGCGCCTCGGCGCGGCGGTCCAGCGCGTCGAAATGGTTGCGGTGGTCATAGAAAAAGTCGCGCACCTCCTCGAAGGCGGTGGGGGCGGGCAGGCCCTCGGGGTGGCCGGCGCCCACGGCCATGGCGGTGGCGCGGTCCTGTGCCTCGCGGGTGTCGCGAAACAGCGCCACGATGTGCCGGGCCAGCGCGGGCATGTTCTCGATCAGGTTGCGCAGATCGGCGGCGGCGACATCGCCCGCGCCCTGAAACGCCTCGCGCAGTTCGGCCAGCAGCCGCGCGTCCCCCTCTTCCGAGAAGAACTGGATGTCGCCGCCGAATTCGGCGTTGATTTTCAGCAGCACCGCAACGGTCAGGGGGCGCTGGTTGCGTTCCAGCTGGTTCAGATAGCTGGGCGACAGCCCCAGCCGGGCCGCCAGCGCCGCCTGCGTCAGCCCGCGGCTGTCACGCAATTGTCGCAAGCGCCCGCCCAGAAACGATTTTGCCATGGCGTGTCCTTCGCAATATTCGCAAATCCTGCGCTGACCCTTCGCAAATCAACGCTTTTTCAGTGGTTTATACACTTATGCGCCTTGGCTATGCCTGAATCAAGTCGCGCAAAACACGCAGGACAGCATGAGCAAGAAACCCTCGGACCACCCCAGGCCGCCGGACCTGCCTGCCCCCGGCTTTTTGTTTTTCTCGCCTTTCGGGCTGGACCCGGACTGGCGCCCGCAATCGGACAGGAGGACCGAAACATGACCAGATCCTATCGTGACATCCGCGCCGCGCTGGCTGCGCGTTACCCCTCGGGGGCGACGCCGGGCGGGGTCGATATTGACGATATCGTGCAGCTTAAAATCCAGAACACCTATCTGACCCATCTGGATGTGGCCCGCGACATGGCCCGCGTGATGCGCGCCGATATGGCCGCCTATGACGCCGATCCCACGCAATTCACCCAAAGCCTTGGCTGCTGGTCGGGCTTTCACGCGCAGCAGATGATCAAATCGGTCCGCCGCCTGCGGGGCACCACCAAGGGTGCCTATGTCTATCTGTCGGGCTGGATGGTCGCCGGTCTGCGCAACCGCTGGGGGCATCTGCCCGACCAGTCGATGCATGAAAAAACCGCCGTGGCCGACCTGATCGAGGAAATCTATGTCTCGTTGCGGCAGGCGGACGAGGTCGAGCTGAACGACCTGTTCAAGACCCTGCGCGCCGCCCGCGAGGCCGGTGATCAGGCCGCCATCGACGCCGCCATCGACGCCATCGACAGCTATGAATCGCATGTCGTGCCGATCATCGCGGATATTGACGCGGGCTTTGGCAATGAACACGCGACCTATCTGCTGGCGAAGGAACTGATCAAGGCAGGCGCCTGCTGCCTTCAGATCGAAAATCAGGTCTCGGACGCCAAGCAATGCGGCCATCAGGATGGCAAGGTCACCGTCCCGCGCGAAGATTTCATCGAAAAGCTGCGCGCCTGCCGCCTGGCGTTCGAGGAGCTGGGGGTTGACGATGGCGTCATCGTGGCGCGCACCGACAGCCTTGGCGCCGGTCTGACGCAAAAGCTGCCGGTCAGCCAACAGCCGGGCGATCTGGCCGCTGAATACCTGAAATGGGTTGAATGCGACGACCAGCCGCTGGCCGAGAACGAGGTCGGGCTGATGCGCGACGGCAAGGTTCAGCGCCCGGTGCGCCTGCCCAACGGGTTGTTCCGCTTCAAGCCCGATACCGGCCGCGCCCGCGTGGTCGAGGATTGCATCGCCTCGCTGACGCAGGGCGGCGCCGACCTGCTGTGGATCGAAACCGACACCCCAAATGTGGCCGAAATCGCCGGTATGGTCGATGAAATCCGCCAGAAAGTGCCGAATGCCAAGCTGACCTATAACAACTCGCCGTCCTTCAACTGGACGCTGAACCTGCGCAAACAGGTCCGGGCCGAGTGGCTGGAGGCCGGCAAGATCGCGGCGGGTGATTACCCCGACGACAACGCCCTGATGTCGCCCGATTTCGACGACACCGATCTGGGCCGCGAGGCCGATGACCGGCTGCGGGCCTTCCAATACGACATCTCGACCAGGGCGGGGGTGTTCCACAACCTGATCACCCTGCCGACCTTCCACCTGACCGCGAAATCGGTGGACGAGCTGTCGCGCGGCTATTTCGGCGCCGACCGGATGCTGGCCTATGTCGCCACCGTCCAGCGCGAGGAAATCCGCCGGGGCATCAGCGCCGTCAAGCACCAGCACGAGGTCGGGTCCGACCTTGGCGACACGTTCAAGGAAATGGTCGGCGGCGACCGCGCCCTGAAAGCGGGCGGTTCGGCCAACACGATGAACCAGTTCGCAGCCCAATAAGGGCTGCGCGCGCGGGGCACGACGAACCAGTTCGCAGCCCGGTTCGCAGGCCCGCGGGGCAGGGGTCACCCCTGTCCCGGCCAGATCACGGTCGGGCGGTTCGCCGCCCTGCCATTCCGGTTTCACGCCTCTTGGGTTGGCGTGAAAGCGGCCCGCGACGTTCCGTTCCACCTGGTCGCGGGCCGCGCAAACCCTTCACGGCCAGAACATAAAGGAGGCCAGAGATGACCGATCAGTTCCAACGTATCGACCTGCCTGCGGCCAGCGCCGCCGATCGCGCCGTCCAGCGCGTGGCCGAGGCCACCCACCGCCTGAACGAGGCCGTCCAGCGCGCCGTCAGCGCCGGTGTCTCGGTCGAGATCGTCCGCGTCTCGCGCCACCATGATGGCAGCGGCAACTGGGGCGATCAGGTGGTGCCGACCATCCGCCAGACCGGCGGGGCGGGCGGGGATGGTCAGGCCTGATCGCGCCATGCCCGGCACCGGTCCCAAAACTGGCCCCAAGGCTGATCCCACCTGCCCCGGCCCCGGTGGCGGTCCCGGTGACGGTCCCGGTGGCGGGGCTGCGGCGCGGCCCGATGCCTCGGTGCTGATCGAGATGATCTTTCCCGAACAGACCAACCATTATGGCACGCTGTTCGGGGGCAACGGGCTGGCGCTGATGGCCAAGGCGGGCTTTGTCACCGCCAGCCGCTTTGCCCGCCGCAATGTGGTGCTGGCCGCCAGCCGCGATGTCGGCTTTGTCAGCCCGGTCCGCCTGGGCGAGGTGCTGGAACTGACCGGCCGCATCACCCGCACCGGACGCAGTTCCATGACCGTCCATGTCGAGGGCGTGGCCGAGGCCCTGACCAGCGGCGCCCGCCGCCCCGCCATGCGCGCCCTGTTTGAAATGGTCGCGGTCGATGATCGCGGCAGACCCGTCCCCATCAAGGAAAATCAGAATGTATCAGCATAAATTGCGCAGCTATAAATCCGCCGAAGACCTGCCGCGTGCCGACCAGCTGGCATGGAAATTCGCTGAAATCGCCGCCGATCCGGTCGCGGTCGATGACGATGTGACCGAAATGATCATCAACCGGGTGATCGACAATGCGGCGGTGGCGGCGGCCTCGGTCGGGCGGCGTCCGGTGGCATCGGCGCGCGCGCAGGCGCTGTGCCACCCCTATACCCCCGGCGCGACGGTGTTCGGTGTGTCCGACCGCGTCAGCCCGGAATGGGCGGCATGGGCCAATGGCACCGCCGTGCGCGAACTGGATTTCCACGACACATTTCTGGCCGCCGATTACAGCCATCCCGGCGATAATATTCCGCCCATTCTGGCCGTGGCGCAGCATTGCGGGCTGGATGGCGCGGCGCTGATCCGGGGCATTGCCACCGGGTACGAGGTGCAGGTCAATCTGGTCAAGGGCATCTGCCTGCATGAACACAAGATCGACCATATCGCGCATCTGGGCGTGTCCGCCGCCGCCGGGATCGGCACGGCGCTGGGGCTGAATACAGAGACCATCTATCAGGCGATCCAGCAGGCGCTGCATGTGACCACCACCACCCGCCAAAGCCGCAAAGGCGAAATTTCCAGCTGGAAGGCCTTTGCCCCCGCCTTTGCCGGCAAAATGGCGATCGAGGCCGTGGACCGCGCCATGCGCGGCGAAGGCGCCCCCAGCCCGGCATGGGAGGGCGAGGACGGCTTTATCGCCTGGCTGCTGTCCGGCCCCGAGGCGCAATATGCCATCCCGCTGCCCGCGAAAGGCGAGGCCAAGCGCGCCATTCTGGACACCTATACCAAGGAACATTCCGCCGAATACCAAAGTCAGGCGCTGATCGACCTTGCCCGCCGCATGGGGCCGAAGATCGGTGATCTGTCGGCGGTTGACAGCATCGTCATCCACACCAGCCACCACACCCATTACGTCATCGGCACCGGGGCCAATGACCCGCAAAAGATGGACCCGAATGCCAGCCGCGAAACGCTGGACCATTCGATCATGTATATCTTTGCCGTCGCGCTTGAGGATGGCGGCTGGCATCACGAAAAATCCTATGCCCCCGACCGCGCCAAACGGCCGGAAACCGTGGCGCTGTGGCACAAGATCTCGACCGTCGAGGACCCGAAATGGACCGCGCGTTATCACGATGCGGCCAACAAGGCCTTTGGCGGGCGCGTGGTGGTGACGCTGAAGGATGGCACCGTGATTGCGGACGAGCTGGCCCTTGCCGACGCCCATCCCGGCGGCGCGCGGCCCTTCGTGCGCGAAAACTATAAGAACAAGTTCCTGACCCTGTCCGAAGGTGTGCTGTCGGCGCAGGAACAGACCCGCTTCCTGACCGCGGCCGAGGGGCTGGCCGGGCTGGCCGACCTGACGGCGCTGAACTTTACCGTCGATGCCGCCAGACTGGGGGCCGCGCGCCCGCGGGGCATCTTTGATTACAGGGGGAAATGATGGTTACGGCAATCAAGAAGCCCAAGAAATCGGTCGCGCTGTCGGGCGTTACGGCGGGCAATACGGCCCTGTGCAGCGTCGGCCAGTCGGGCAACGACCTGCATTATCGCGGCTTTGACATTCTGGAAATCGCGCAGGCCTGCGAATACGAGGAAATCGCCCATCTGCTGATCCATGGCAGCCTGCCGTCGGCGGCGGAACTGGCGGCCTATAAATCCAGGCTGCGGGCCCTTCGGGGCCTGCCACTGGCCGTGCGCCAGACGCTCGAGGCGATCCCGGCGGCGGCGCATCCGATGGATGTGCTGCGATCCGGGGTCAGCGCCATGGGCTGTGCCCTGCCCGAGGGCCATGACCACAACGCGCCCGGCGCGCGCGACATCACCGACCGGCTGATCGCGGCGCAAGGCTCTATGCTGCTGTATTGGCACCATTTCGCGCAAAATGGCCGCCGGATCGGGGTCGAGACCGATGACGACACCATCGCCGGGCATTTCCTGCATCTGCTGCATGGCAAACCGGCCTCCGCCGATCACGTCGCGGCGCTGAATACCACGCTGAACCTGTATGCCGAACACGAATTCAACGCCTCGACCTTTACCGCGCGGTCGATCGCGGGGACCGGGTCGGATATGTATTCGGCCATGACCGGCGCCATCGGCGCGCTGCGCGGCCCCAGGCATGGCGGCGCCAACGAGGTCGCGCTGGAAATCCAGAAACGCTATGACAACCCCGACGATGCCGAGGCCGATATCCGCACCCGCATTGCCGCGAAAGAGGTGGTGATCGGGTTCGGGCACCCGGTCTATACCATTGCCGACCCGCGCAATGTGGTGATCAAGCGCGTGGCACGCGATCTGGCCGAGGCGCAGTCCAGCCGCAAGCTGTTCGATATTGCCGAACGCATCGAACAGGTGATGGATGCCGAAAAGCGGATGTTCCCCAATCTCGACTGGTATTCGGCGGTCAGCTATCACCTGCTGGGGGTGCCGGTGGCGATGTTCACGCCGATCTTTGTCATTGCCCGCACCGCCGGTTGGGGGGCGCATGTGATCGAACAGCGTCAGGATGGCAAGATCATCCGCCCCTCGGCCAATTATATCGGGCCGGATCACCGCCATTTCCTGCCCATCGACCAGCGCGGCGCGTTTTTGCCGCACCATGCGGAGTAAAACCATGACCTATCTGCACGCCAGGGATCTTCCCCGCGACACGGCAGGCGCGCGTTTCCGCGCCCTGCTGGATGCGTCCGGCATCTTGCGCCTGCCGGGCGCGCATAACGGCATGGCGGCCATTCAGGCGCGCAAGGCCGGGTTTGATGCGCTGTATCTGTCCGGGGCCGCGATGACCGCGCAGATGGGGCTGCCCGATCTGGGTATCATCACCGTGGACGAGGTGGCGTTCTTTATCCGCCAACTGGCCCGCGCCAGCGCCCTGCCGGTGCTGGTCGATGGCGATACCGGCTATGGCGAGGCGCTGAACGTCATGCATATGGTTCGCGTGTTCGAAGAGGCCGGGGCAGGCGCCGTGCATCTTGAGGATCAGCTGCTGCCCAAGAAATGCGGCCACCTGAATGACAAGCGTCTGGCCAGCCCGCAGGACATGGCCGCCAAGGTCGCCGCCGCCGCCCATGCCCGGCGCGATCTGGTGGTGATCGCGCGCACCGATGCCGCCGCCAGCGAAGGCATCGACGCTGCCATCGCCCGCGCCCGCACCTATCTGGAGGCCGGGGCAGATGCGATCTTCCCCGAGGCACTGACCAGCGTCGATATGTTCAGGTCGTTCCGCGACGGGCTGCCGGATGCGAAACTGCTGGCCAATATGACCGAATTTGGCCGCACCCCTTACCTGACCGCGCAGGAATTTCAGGATCTGGGCTATGACATGGTGATCTGGCCGGTCAGTTCGCTGCGGGTGGCGAACAAGGCGCAGGAGGGGCTGTATCGCCATCTGGCCGCGCAGGGCGAAACCCGGTCGCTGCTGGACCAGATGCAGACCCGCGCGGAATTATATGACGCCATCGGTCTGGCCGATTACGAGGCGCTGGACCAGCGCATCGTCGCCACCGTGCTGCCCGACTGAGGGGGAGGGCAGCATGACGGGGGGCGGGTCGTCTGCGGCCCGCCCCTTTTCATGGTCCTGTTCCACGCCGTCCCATCTGGCCGCCCCCTTGGCCGCACGGGACTGCCCCAATTTGCGCTGTCATCCGCCGGTTGTCCGGCACCTGTTCCCGGTGGCCTTGCGGTCACGCTGCCGCAGGGCGCAGAAGGCGGTCGCCTGCCGATGCGTGCCGCGCTAAGACAGGGGGATCAGGTCAGCGACAAGGCAAGGCATGGCACAGAACATCGCAAGGCAGGCAGCACAGGGCAGGACACAGGCCAGCGGTCAGGGCGGGCCGCAGGACGCGGCGCAGCCCGCCGCGCAGCCGCAGGCGGGGCCGTATTTTCTGGGCATTGACGTCGGCACCGGCAGCGCGCGCGCCGGCCTGTTCGATGCGCGGGGCGATCTGCTGGCCAGCGCCCGCCACGAGATTGCCATCTGGCACGCAGATGGGGGGCGGGTCGAACAATCCTCGGGCGATATCTGGGACGCGGTCTGCCGGGCCAGCCGCGCCGCGCTGGCGCAGGCGGGAATAGCTGCGGCGGCGGTGGCCGGGATCGGCTTTGACGCCACCTGTTCGCTGGTGGTGGTCGGTGCCGACGGGCAGGGCCTGCCGGTCGGGCCGTCCGGCGATGCCCGTCGCGATGTCATCGTCTGGATGGATCACCGTGCCACCGAACAGGCCCGCCAGATCAACGCCACCGGTGCGGATGTGCTGCGCTATGTCGGTGGTTTCATCTCGCCCGAGATGCAGATGCCCAAACTTTTGTGGCTGGCCCGGAACCTGCCCCGGACATTTGCGCAGGCGGCGCATTTTTTTGACCTGACCGATTTTCTGACCTGGCGGGCCAGCGGCGCGCTGGCGCGGTCGGCCTGCACGGTGACCTGCAAATGGACCTATCTGGGTCACGAATCGCGCTGGGACGCGGATTTCCTGCGCCAGATCGGCCTTGGCACGCTGGCGGACGAGGGCTTTGCCCGCATCGGCACCACCATCGCCGCGCCGGGCCAGCGTATCGGCAGCCTGACGGCGGAGGCGGCGCGCGATCTGGGTCTGGTCGCGGGCATTGCGGTCGCGGCGGGGCTGATCGACGCCCATGCCGGCGGGGTCGGCACGGTGGGCGCCTCGGGCGGGGCGGTGCACGGCGCAGAGGGCGCGGCTGCGGACGGATCGGGCATTGACGGATCGGGTGTCGACGGATCGTGCATTGACGGTGCGGCAGGCGGTCAGGGCGGTCAGGGCGATCAGGCGCTGACGCGGATGGGCTATGTCTTTGGCACCTCGGCCTGCACCATGAGCTCGACCCGCGAACCGGCCTTTGTGGCGGGGGTCTGGGGACCGTATTACGCCGCCATGGTGCCGGGGCTGTGGCTGAACGAGGGCGGCCAGTCCGCCGCCGGTGCCGCCATCGCGCGGCTGCTGGCGATGCATCCCCATGCCGCGCAGGCCACCAAAGCCGCCCGCGACGCCGGTCAGGGGCTGCCTGACTGGCTGGCCGCGCAGGTGGCGGCGCGTGGTGGTGCGGCGGCGCTGCCGGGGCTGGTTGGCGGCCTGCATGTGGTGCCGGAATTTCTGGGCAACCGCGCCCCCCATGCCGACCCCGACGCCCGCGCGCTGATCGCCGGGCTGGGGATGGAGGACGGTGCCGACAGCCTGATCGCCCAGTATCTGGCCGGCCTGTGCGGGCTGGGCTACGGCCTGCGCCAGATCCTTGCGGCACAGGCCGCGCAGGGTGTGCAGACCGGGCTGATCGTGGTCAGCGGCGGTGCGGCCAGCCAGCCTTTGGTGCGTCAGGTGCTGGCCGATGCCTGCGGCACCGCGGTGGCGGCGACCACCAGCCCGGAACCGGTCCTGCTTGGCGCGGCGATGCTGGGGGCGGTGGCGGCGGGGGCTGTGCCCGACCTGACGCAGGCCATGGCGCGGATGTCGCGTCTGGGCGATCTTTGCCGCCCCGACCCGGCGCTGGCGGGCTGGCATGACCGGCGCTTTGCCGCTTTCGGTTTGTTGCAACAGGCGGGTCGGGCGATCCGCGATATTGAAAAGGGGGACGCATCGTGAATCCACTGAAACAGCGCCTGCAAAGCGGCGGGGTCATCACCGCCGCATGGGCCAGCCTTGGCAGCCCCGACGTGGCCGAAATCATGGTCCGGCACGGCTGGGACGTGCTGGTCATTGACGGCGAACATGGCATTGGCGGTCTGGAATGCTGGGTGGCAATTGCGCGCGCCGTGCAGGCGGCGGGCGGGCAGGTCATTCTGCGGGTGCCTGATGGCCATGACACGACGCTGAAAAAGGTGCTGGATCGCGGCTTTGATGCGCTGATCGTGCCGATGGTGAATTCGGTCGCGCAGGCGCAGGCCATTCTGGACAGCTGCCGCTATCCGGGGCGGGGCAAGCGTGGCTATTGCGCGCCGGTGATCCGGGGGTCGGGCTGGGGGACGCAGGCGGGCTATGCCCGTGGCGGGGCCAGCGACGACCTGCTGCTGATCCTGCAATGCGAACATGTCGACGCGGTCGGGGCGCTGCCACAGATCGCCGCGCTTGACGGCGTCGATATGCTGTTTCTGGGACCGCATGATCTGGCCGGCTCGGTCGACCATATCGAGCGTCTGGACCAGCCCGTCGTGCAGGACCTGATCGCGCGGGTCGAGGCACAGGCCCGCGCCGTCGACATCCCGCTGGCCACGATCCTGGGCGCCGGGCGCGACTGGGGCGATCTGGCGCGGCTGGGTTATCGCCTGATCGTCGGCAAAAGCGACGTGGCGCTGTTGTCGGGCGCGGCACGCGATGCGCAGGCGGCACGCGATGCGGCGCTTGCGGCCAGCACGGGTAGCGGCGCGGGTGGCAGCGGCGGCTGAGCGCCGCGCCCTTATCCCACGGGAAAGGCCAGCATCCCGGCATCGGTGGTGATGGCCAGCCCCGTGGGCACCAGCGCCCGCAGCGCCGGCGCGTCATGCCACAGCCCGCCGGTATAGGTGCCAAAGGCTGGCAAAATCAGGTGCCGGTCGCTGACCAGAAAGCACCGCCAGCCCTTGCGGCGATGCCTGAATTTCGGGTGGTAATGGCCTGAAATATCTGGACCTTCCCCCGCGATGTGACGCAGGGCGATGCCCGCGATATGCACGTCCCCATCGCCGCTGCCGGGGTCGTGATTGCCCGCCAGAACCTGCCAGTCACGGCCCCGCGCCAGGGCGGCCATGCGGGCCGTGGCCTCGGGCGGGATCTCGGCTGCGGCCTGATCGTCGTCGAACACATCGCCCAACAGGATCACCCGGCGCGGGTCGGTCGCCGCGACCTCGGCGGTCAGCAGGTCCAGCGTCTGGCTGGTCTCGAACGGCGGCAGCAAAGCCCCGCCGCGACGGGCCATGCGGGCGGATTTGCCCAAATGCAGATCCGCCGCGATCAGCGCCCCTTGCGCAGGCCAGAACAGCGCCCCCGAGGGCCGGGCCTGAAACCGCGCCCCGGCAAAGGAAATAGGATAGGTCATGTCGCGGCTGTCCCTTCTGCGGGGGTGACGCTGTCCAGCCCGGCCTCGCGCAGCATCCGATCGGATTCAGCGGCCAGCAGGCGGGCCTCGCCCTTGCCGCGAATGGGGATGCGCCCGGCCTCCAGCAGCAGCGGCGCGGCCAGCGGGGTGACATGCGGGGCGATGGCGTGAACGATGCGGGGGCGGGTGGCCAGCAGCGCCTCGATCCGGCCAAAATCGACCAGCCCGCGCATGGCCTGATCGCGGGTGATGCGCAGCAACAGGTGGTCCGGGTCATGGCGGCGCAGCGTGTCATAGATGATGTCGCTGGAAAACGTCGCCTGCTTGCCCGATTTGCGCTGCCCCGGCAGATTGCGCTGTAACAGCCCCGCCACCGTGGCGACATTGCGGAAATTGCGCTTCATCACCGCGTTATCGGCCAGCCAGTCGTCCAGCCCGTCGCGCAGCCCCTGCGCGGCCAGCAGCGGCGCCGGGTCGGTCACCGGATCGACCGACCAGATCAGCAGCGCGTAATCGGTGGCGACAAAGCCAAGCGGGCCAAGCCCGGCCCCTTCCATCCGGCGGGTCAGCAGCAGGCCAAGCGTCTGGTTGGCATTGCGCCCGGCAAAGCTGTACAGGGCAAAGAAGGCGCGGTCGCCGCGGGTGAATGTCTCGCAGGTCAGGGTGCCGGGCGCGGGCAGGACCGAGATTTTGCGTTGCAGCGCCAGCCAGTCCCGCGTGTGACCGGGCAGGGCGGACCACGCATCGGGGTCCCCGATCAGCGCCTGAACCCGGTCCGATAACAGTGTCGATGTGGCCATCTTGACGCCGTTGAACACCGCGATTTTGGGGTCGCGGGCGGGCTGGGGGGTGACCTCGACCACCATCTCGCGCAGCCGGTCATAGCGCACGGTCTGGCCGCCGATCAGGAAGGTGTCGCCCGGTGTCAGGCTGGCGGCAAAGCCTTCCTCGACCTCGCCAAGCGGGGCGCCGCCGCGACGGCGGCGGACCTTCAGCACCTCGGGGTCAAAGATCGTGCCGATATTCATGCGGATCAGCCGCGCCGCGCGCGGGTCGCGCAACCGCCACAACCCGTCGCGCAGCATCAGCCGCTGCCAGCGGTCATAGGCCCGCAAGGCATAGCCGCCGGTGGCGCAGAAATCGAGGCAGGCGTCAAATTCGGCCCGCGTCAGCGCGGCATAGGGACCGGCGCGGCGAACCTCGGTCAACAGCGCGCCGGCGTCGAACGGGCCTGCGCAGGCGGTCAGCAGGATGTGCTGGCACAAAACGTCCAGGCCGCCGGGTCCGGGGGGGGCACCATCCAGATCGCTTTCCCGCACCGCTTGCAGGGCGGCGATGCATTCGATCACCTCGAACCGGTTGGCGGGGACGATGCGGGCGCGCGAGGGCGCGTTATAGCGATGCCCCGCGCGGCCAATCCGCTGGACCAGACGTTTGACATTCCTGGGGGCGCCGATCTGGATCACCTGATCGACATCGCCCCAGTCCAGCCCCAGATCCAGACTGCCGGTGGCGACCACGGCGCGCAATTCGCCCGCGGCCATCGCGGCCTCGACCCGCTGGCGGATGTCGCGCGACAGGCTGCCGTGATGCAGGCCGATGGGCAGATTGGCGTCATTGACCGCCCACAGCGCCTGAAAGAACAGCTCGGCCTGCGCGCGGGTGTTGATGAACACCAGCGTCAGCCGTGCCGCCGCGATCGCCGCCATCACATCGCGCGCGGCATAGCCACCGCCACCCCCGGCCCATGGCGGCGGGATGGTGGTGGGCAGCATGGCAATATCGGCGGGCGGGCCGGGATCGGCCATCAGCACCCGCGCGCCCCCCATCCAGCGCGCCATCGCGGCGGGGTCGTCCACCGTGGCTGACAGCGCGGTCACCCGCAGGCCCGGCGACAGGCTGCGCAGCCGCGCCAGCCCCAGCATCAGCTGTTCGCCGCGTTTGCTTTCGGCCAGTGCGTGGACCTCGTCTATCACCACCCGTTGCAGCCCGGCAAAGATGCGCGGGGCCTGTTCATATGACAACATCAGCGCCAGCGATTCCGGCGTGGTCAGCAGGATCTGCGGCGGGTCGACCCGCTGGCGCGCGCGCTGGCGGGCGGTGGTGTCGCCGGTGCGGTCCTCGATGCGGATCGCCAGCCCCAGATCGGCCACCGGGCGCGACAGGTTGCGGGCAATGTCATGGGTCAGCGCCTTCAGCGGGCTGACGTAAAGCGTGTGCATCCCCTGATGCGGCGTGCGGTCCGGCGCGGGCAGCAGGCCGGCCAGTGTAGGCAGGAACCCGGCCAGCGTCTTGCCCCCGCCGGTGGGCGCGATCAGCAGCAGGTCGTCCTGTGCCGCCATCGCCGCCAGCTGATGCGGGTGCGGGGTCCAGCCCTGCGCGGCGAACCAGTCGGCAATCCGGGGCGGCAGCGTCATGGCAGCAGGGCCATCAGCGTGGTCAGGTGGTCGGCCTCGGCCGCGGGTTTGTCGTCGCGGATGCGCGAGATGCGGGGAAAGCGCATCGCCACGCCCGATTTGTGCCTGGTGGACCGGTTCAGCCCCTCGAACGCGACCTCGACAACCTTGGTCGGGGCGACGGCGCGGACGGGGCCGAAGCGGTCGGTGGTGTTGTTGCGCACGAACCGGTCCAGCCCGCGCAGTTCCGCGTCGGTAAAGCCGAAATAGGCCTTGCCGACCGGCACCAGATCATCGCCATCCCAGACCCCGAAGGTGAAATCGGAATAATAGCCCGACCGCTTGCCATGCCCGCGCTGCGCATACATCAGCACCGCGTCGATCACCATCGGGTCGCGCTTCCACTTGAACCACGGCCCCTTGATGCGCCCGGCCAGATAGGCGCTGTCGCGGCGCTTGATCATCACCCCTTCGATCACCGCCTCGGGCGGGTCGGCGCGCAGGTCAGCCAGCGCCTGCCAGTCGGAAAAACCCAGCAGCGCGGACAGGTCGATGCGCGGGTCGTTCAGCCCCGCCACCAGCGTTTCCAGCGCGGCGCGGCGGGCGGTAAAGGGCCGGTCGCGCAGATCGGTGCCGTCATGGATCAGCAGGTCATAGGCCCGCAGCCCCGCCGGATGCGAGGCCAGCAGCTTGCGGCTGACGGTCTTGCGGTTCAGCCGCTGTTGCAGGTCCCCGAACGGGGCCACCTGACCATCGCGCCGCACCAGCAATTCACCGTCGATCACGCCGTCAAATTCCAGCCGGTCAAGGATGTCGGGGAAGGCGCGGCTGATATCTTCGCCGCTGCGCGAATACAGGCGGCGTGTGCCACGGTCTGACACCGCCTGCACGCGGATGCCGTCCCATTTCCATTCGGCGGCGAAATCGGCGGGGTTCAGGTCCTGAAGCGCCGCCAGATCGGTGGGGGTCGACAGCATCACCGGGCGGAACGGGGCGTGGGCGGCGGCATCGGGCCTGGGGCCGCCTTCGGCCCATGCGAACAGGTCTGGGTAGGGGGGCGTCAGCCCGTGCCAGATTTCCTCGACCTCGGTCAGGGGCAGGGCGCCATATTCGGCCAGCGCCGCACGCGCCAGCCGGGCCGAAACCCCGACCCGCAGCCCCCCCGTCGCCAGCTTGAGATAGGCATAGCGTTCCGGGGGCGGCAGCGCGTCCAGCCGTCCGGCGATCAGCGCCGGCAGGTCGGATTTTGCCGTCGATTGCAGTTCCGCGACCAGATCGGGCAGATCCAGCGTTTGGGTCGTGCCGGTTTCGGGCCAGATCAGCGCGATGGTTTCCGCCAGATCGCCCACGAAATCATAGCTGGCGGCGAAAAGCTGTTCATCGACCCGCGATGCCACCAGCCCGCGCAACAGCGATGGCGTGACCGCCCGCAGGTCCAGATCACCGGTCAGCGCCGCCAGCGCCAGCCCGCGTTCCGGGTCGGGCGTGGCCGCGAAATACCGCGCCAGCAGCCGCAGCTTGCCCTTGCGTTGCGGGGTAAAGGCCAGACGTTCCAGAAGGTCGGCAAAGGCGCGCATCAGTCAGCCTCGTCCTCGTATCCTGCAAGGTGCAGGGGGCGGGCGCGGCGCTGGTTCAGGGCGCACCAGCGGATGACGGCATCTTCGCGGCCATGGGTGACCCATGTCTCGGCCGGGTTCAGTTCGGTGATGGTGCGGGTCAGGTCGGGCCAGTCGACATGGTCGGAAATCACCAGCGGCAATTCCACCCCGCGCTGGCGGGCGCGGGCGCGCACCGCCATCCAGCCGCTGGCGAAACAGATCACCGGGTCGGGAAAACGCTGCGCCCATGTCGCGGCAAAGGCCGATGGCGGGGCCAGCACGATGGCACCGGCGAAATCGGCCTTGCCGCCGCGCTGGATGGTGGCGGGGCGCAGATCGCCAAGCGGCACCCCCTGCGCGATGTGGTAATCGCACAGCCGCTGCAACGCACCGTGGATAAAGACCGGCCCGTCCCAGCCCGCCTGTCGCAACAGCATGATCAGCCGCTGCGCCTTGCCAAGTGCATAGGCCCCGACCAGATGCGCGCGGTCGGGAAAGGCGCGGACCGATTCCAGCAGTTTCGCGATCTCGGCCTGCGGGTCGGGGTGGCGAAAGACCGGCAGGCCAAAGGTCGCCTCGGTGATGAAAATATCGCAGGGGACGGGTTCGAACGCGGCGCAGGCGGGGTTCGGGATGCGGGAATAATCGCCCGACACGGTGACGCGACAGCCCACCGTTTCCACCAGAATCTGTGCCGACCCCAGAACATGCCCGGCGGGGTGGAAACTGACTGTCGCATCCCCGATCCGGGTCTTGCCCCGCGCCACCTGACGATTGGCGGTGAAATCGGTGCCATAGCGGATGGCCATGATGTCCAGCGTCTGCGCCGTGGCCAGCACCGCCGCGTGTCCGGCGCGGGCATGGTCGGCATGGGCATGGGTGATCAGCGCACGCGGCACCGGCCTGACCGGGTCGATATGGAAATCGCCAGCCGGGCAATACAGCCCCTCGGGTCGGGTCAGCAGGGGGGCCGGGCTGGCGGGGGGCATACCGGGTGGTGGTCCTTTCGCAATGGGGCGGGCCGGTGGACGTGGGCGGTGGGCGTGGGCGGTGGGGCGGGCGCAGCGGTTTAACACCGCTGGTCCGGCAAGGGTTCCGGCCAGACCCGGCCAGCGCCGGGCGGGCATGGGGCGGATGTCAAAAATCCGTTTCACGCCGCGCCTATGCTGATACACGCTGGCAAAGATCTGCTGTGGCAGCGGTTTATGGGGATTCGCGGGTGGAAACGTCTTTGACTGTATCTCTGGGTAAAACGGGCCGCGCGCCTTCGCCGGGGCGCCGGGACTGATGCGTCGGCTTCGCCCCGTGCGGCTGGTGCTGGCCGCTGTTGCTCTGGCGCTGACCTGCATGGCGTATCTGAGCATGTTACAGGCCACCGGCAACCGCCATCAGGTGGTGGCCGGGGTGCTGTATCGGTCGGCACAGCCGGACGCGGCAATGCTGCGGCAGGCGGCGGGGCAGGGGGTGCGTTCGGTGCTGAACCTGCGCGGCACCAGCCCCGGCAGCGACTGGTATCAGGCCGAAATCGCCGCCGCGCGTGACCTTGGGTTGGTGCATCGCGATTTCGCAATGTCGGCCAGCCGGGCGCTGGGGTCCGACGATATCGCGGCGCTGATCGCGCTGATGCGGGACATGCCCAAGCCGCTGCTGGTGCATTGCAAAAGCGGCGCCGACCGCACCGGGCTGGCGGCGGCGCTGTATGTGATCGCCCTTGCCGGGGGCAGCGAATGGCAGGCCGAACTGCAATTATCGCCGCTTTATGGCCATATCGGTGTCCCCTATCTGTCCGCCGCATGGCCGATGGATGAAAGCTGGGAACTGGCCGAGGCCGGGCTGGGGCTGACCGACAGTTAACCCGCGCCTGAGGTGATCACCGCATGGGCCGGGCTTTGCTGGTCCTTTTAGTTTGCTGGCCCTTTTGGTTTGCCGACGCTTTTGATTTGGCCGCTCCCCGGCTGTCCGGTGACGACCGGCACAGGCCGGTGGCAAGGCGCATCGGCGGAAGCGCGCCGGTGGCCCGTTCGCGCGTGCCAGCGGGGGTTTTCATCTGGCGCTAACATCAAAGGTTTTGCCGGGCTTCGCATCGTGTGGCAGGTGCGGGCCGAGGCCGCGCGACCCGGCCCTGAAAGTGGTGTGCACCGCGCGATCCAGACCAGTGGTCAGACCATAAAATGCGCCAATATACCGCAGGATTGTTGACTTGATTACTGATTTGCGCAAACGAAAGGCTTTCTGACCGTTTTATTGGTCAGACCACAATAAAGGGAGGACCAAGCCTTATGGTATGGGCGCAAAACTATGTCCCGGTCGGGAATCTGTGGCTGTCGAGCCTGATCGCCGCTGTGCCGATCATCTTTTTCTTTCTGGCGCTGACCAAGCTGCGGCTGAAGGGCTATCAGGCGGCAACGGTGACCGTGCTGCTGACGCTGGCGATTGCGGTCGGCGTCTATCAGATGCCGGTGGCCACCGCTGCCGCTGCCGGGATTTATGGCTTTTTCTATGGCCTGTGGCCGATCGCATGGATCATCATCGCGGCGGTGTTTCTGTATAAAATCTCGGTCGCGACGGGCCAGTTCGAGGTCATCCGCCGCTCGATTCTGGGCATTACCGAGGACCAGCGCCTGCAATTGTTGCTGGTCGGTTTCGCCTTTGGTGCGTTTCTGGAAGGCGCGGCGGGCTTTGGCGCGCCGGTGGCCATTACCGCGGCGCTGCTGGTCGGTCTGGGCTTTCGCCCGCTTTACGCCGCCGGGCTGTGCCTGATCGCCAATACCGCCCCGGTCGCCTTTGGCGCGATGGGGATTCCGATCATCGTCGCCGGTCAGGTGACCAATCTTGACCCGTTCCATATCGGTCAGATGGCCGGTCGTCAGCTGCCGCTGTTGTCGGTGCTGGTGCCGTTCTGGCTGGTGATGATCATGGATGGCTGGCGCGGCGTGCGCGAAACCTGGCCCGCGATTATCGTTACCGGCGGCGTCTTTGCCGTGGTCCAGTATTTCACCGCCAACCATATCGGCCCGGAACTGCCCGACATCACCGCCGCCATCGCGGCCCTGATCGCGCTGCCGCTGTTCCTGCGCTTTTGGCAGCCCAAGCGCATCTTCCGTTTCGACCATGACGATGTGGCCGCCGATGGCGCCGCCCCGGTCGCCGCAGTCGAGGCCCCGGTGCAATACACCACCGGCCAGATCGTCAAGGCATGGTCGCCCTTTGTCATCCTGACCCTGTTCGTCGCCGGGTGGAGCATCGCCCCCTTCAAAAAGCTGTTCGCCGCCGGTGGGCCGCTGGAAAGCTGGGTGATGAAATTCCACGTTCCCTATCTGGATAACGTGGTGCAAAAGACCCCGCCCATCGTGACCGAACCGACGCCTTTCGCGGCGCTTTACAAATTCGACTGGTTTTCGGCCACCGGCACGGCGATCATGCTGGCGGCGCTGGTCAGCATTGCGGTGCTGCGGATGAAACCGGCCAAAGCGGTCGCCGTCTTTGGCGAAACCATGAAGGAATTGCTGATCCCGATCTATTCGATCGGCATGGTTCTGGCCTTTGCCTTCCTGGCCAATTATTCCGGCCTGTCGGCAACGCTGGCGCTGGCGCTGGCGCATACCGGGTCGGCCTTTACCTTCTTTTCGCCGTTCCTTGGCTGGCTGGGTGTGTTTGTCACCGGTTCGGACACCTCGTCCAACGCGCTGTTCGGGGCGCTTCAGGCGGCCACCGCGCATCAGATCGGGGTGTCGGATGTGCTGTTGGTGGCGGTCAATACCACGGGTGGCGTGACCGGCAAGATGATCTCGCCGCAATCCATTGCCATCGCCTGTGCGGCGGTTGGTCTGGTGGGGCGTGAATCGGATCTGTTCCGCTTTACGGTCAAACATTCGCTTGCACTGGCGGCACTGGTTGGTGTCATCACGACGTTGCAAGCCTATGTTTTCCCGTGGATGATCCCATGACCCAGGACAGCCGCCCCCGTTCCCGCCAGCGTGTCAGCGATCGTGCCGAGGCCGAGATCCTTGCCCTGATCGAAAAGCGCGGGCTGAAACCGGGGGCGCGTCTGCCGTCCGAAAGGGCCTTGTCGGACATGCTGGGGGCCTCGCGCACAAGCCTGCGCGAGGCCATCGGCCGTCTGGCCACCCGTGGCGTGGTCGAGGTGCGCAAGACCGGTCTGGTCGTCGCGCAGCCCCAGCCCGACAACTGGGTGCAGGCCACAATCAGCGCGCCTTTGGCCGCGCTGGTCACCACCCAGACCGGGTATGGCCATGACGTGATGGAAATCCGTCACGCGCTGGAAGGGGCGGCGGCCTATTACGCCGCCCTGCGCGCCGATGATGCCGCGCGCGCCCGTATCCGCACCCGGCTGGAGGCGATGCAGGCCAGCCATGGCGGGGCCAGCCCGATGGACGAGGCGCGTCTGGATGCCGATTTCCATCTGGCCATTGCCGAGGCCTCGAATAACGCGGTGCTGTATCAGGTGATGTCCAGCCTGTTCGGGTTGCTGCAATCCAGCATCTCGGAAAGTCTGGAAAAGCTGTATCTGGTGCCGCAGACCTTCGAGGCGCTCTCGCGTCAGCATCAGGCGCTGTATCAGGCGATTGCCGCGGGCGATGCAGATCGCGCCCGCGACGCATCCGACGCGCATCTGCGCTTTGTCGAAACCACCATCCGCCAGATCGACGCGGATCTGGCCCGCAAGGCCCGCGCCAGCGCCGCACGCGCGGCGGGTCAGATGAAACCATAGCCGGGGTTCAGCCATGATCATTTCGTCCATTTCCGATTACCGCGAGGCAGCCCGCCGCAAGCTGCCGCCTTTTCTGTTCCATTACATCGACGGCGGCGCCTATGCCGAACGCACGCTGGGGCGCAACGTCAGCGATCTGTCCGACATCGCGCTGCGCCAGCGCATCCTGAAAAACGTGGCCGACCTGAGCCTAGAGACACAGGTTCTGGGCCAGAAGATGGCCATGCCCGTGGGCCTGTCGCCGGTGGGCCTGACCGGCATGTATGCCCGCCGCGGCGAGGTTCAGGCCGCCCGCGCCGCCGCCGCGCATGGCGTGCCCTTCACCCTGTCGACCGTCAGCGTCTGCCCCATCGAGGAGGTCCAGTCGCAATCGCCCGCCCCGATCTGGTTTCAGCTTTATGTGCTGAAGGATCGCGGTTTCATGCGCAATGTGCTGGAACGCGCGCAGGCGGCGGGCATTACCACGCTGGTCTTTACCGTCGACATGCCGGTGCCCGGCGCGCGTTACCGCGACGCCCATTCCGGCATGTCCGGCCCGAATGCCAAGTTCCGCCAGATCTGGCAGGGCGCCACCCACCCGCAATGGGCATGGGATGTGGGCATCATGGGCAAGCCGCATGATCTGGGCAATATTTCGGCCTATCGCGGCCAGCCCACCAGGCTCGAGGATTATATCGGCTGGCTGGGGGCCAATTTCGACCCCTCGATCAGCTGGCAGGATCTGGAATGGATTCGCGATTTCTGGAAAGGCCCGATGATCATCAAGGGCATTCTGGATGTCGAGGACGCCCGCGACGCGGTGCGGTTCGGGGCCGATGGCATCATCGTGTCGAACCATGGCGGGCGCCAGCTGGACGGGGTGTTGTCGTCAGTCCGCGCGCTGCCGCCGATCGCGGATGCGGTCAAGGGTGATCTGTCGATTCTGGTCGACAGCGGCATCCGGTCCGGGCTGGACGTGGTGCGGATGCTGGCGCTGGGGGCCGATATGGCCATGCT
Source organism: Paracoccus jiaweipingae (assembly GCF_044335505.1). Lineage (NCBI taxonomy): Bacteria > Pseudomonadati > Pseudomonadota > Alphaproteobacteria > Rhodobacterales > Paracoccaceae > Paracoccus > Paracoccus jiaweipingae. The sequence continues at coordinate 423,529 of NZ_JBISBS010000001.1, forward strand.
GGGTCGGGCCTTTGTCTATGCGCTGGCGGCGAATGGGGAACGCGGCGTGTCCAATATGCTGGACCTGCTGGCCAAGGAAATGCGCGTTGCCATGGCGCTGACCGGGGTGAAATCCATCGACCAGATCGACCGCAGTCTGCTGTCGCTGTAACCGGACCCGCGCGGCCGGTCAGGTGCGGGCGGCCCCGTCCGCCGCGCCACGAACCGGACCCGCCGGGCACCCCAAAGCACATTCTCGGCGCGCCCGTGACCTGACGGGCGCGCCGTTTTGCTGCCGGCGTGGGTGGTTGAATGGGAACGGACCTTCAGCCGCGCAGGGGCCTTGTATGTGGCGGGGTTTGGGAAGGTCTGGGCTTTGCGTCGGGGGCTGTGCTTTCGCAGGGCAGATGCCTTGCGTCGGGGGCGTTTGGTGCTGCTGGCGCGCGCGGTCATGCCCCGGCCAGCGCCAGCCCCATTGGCCGGCCCGTGACCTGACATGCACCAAAACCGCCCCAAACCCCGCCCGGCACCCTTGCCGCGCAATGGGGCCGCGACGGACCCGCCACGCCGCGCGGCTGCGACGGGGCGCGGTGGCGGCCCCCCCCTCAGGAATGGCCCACAGGAATGCCCCGCCCGCAGGCCGACCCGTGCGGGCGGGGGTGGCCCCGGCGGTGTCAGCCCTTGTCGGCGGGGGCGGGGGCCGGGGGGGTGTCCTGCAACGGGTCGGTGGCGATGTGGCGGATCTCGGGGGGCAGGTCCAGAACGCTGCGGAAGCGGTGCAGCATGGCGCGGGTATGCGGTTCCATCTCGTCGGGGGAACCGGCGATGAACTGGACCACCTGCACCGCCTTTTCGCGCTGATCGGGGGGCAGCAGCCGGGGCAGGGCCTCGATGCCGCGATTGGTCTCGTAGGTGGCGATCAGGGTCTGTTCATGGATGATCAGCGCGCGGGCCTCGGGGCCAAGTTCGGCAAAGGGGCTGTCAAGGCTCAGCACCTTGCCCGACCGTTCCAGCCGGTCGCGCCGCACCCCGCCCCGGCTTTCGGCCAGCAGCACCAACATGCGGATAACGCCTTCCACGAAACCGCCCTGATCAATTTTCAGCAGCGCATGGGCGACCTCGGGCAGGGCGCGCAGTTCATTGGCGTCTTTCAGCGTGCGATGGGTTTCATGCGTGCGGCCAAAGGCGCGGGCGAAAGGGGTGGACCACAGCGCAAAGAACGTCACCTCGCGGGTGAAATCGCGCCAGTCACGCCACAGGTCGATGGCCTGTTCGGTGGCCTGAACCCACAGCGCCTCGGCGGCCAGAAACGGGTTGTCGGGGGCCGGTTTGTGGCGGTCGGCGCGCAGCTTTTGCGCCATCTGGTCCAGCGGTGCCACCAGCGGGTTGCGCGACGACATCAGCGCCCGGCGCAGCCGCTGGGGGTGCAGGGCGCGACCGGCCTCGGCCATGGGGGCGGTGACGGCTGCCTGCACCAGTGGCCGCAGCGTCGCGGCATAGATCTGGGACTGGACCTCGGACACGCGGGCAACGGCGGCGAAGGGCTGTTCATCCGCGATGCCGTCATCCAGCGCGCGGATATCGTCAAAGCTGCGTTCGGCAAACCCCACGGTGAAATGCGTCCGGCCGTCGGTTTCCTGCACATCCTCGATGATCATTTCATACAGGCCCGGTGCCAGCGCCTCGATGGTTTTCACGGTCGAGGCGACCTCGGTATGTTCCTTGTTGGCGATCTGGCTGGACACGAAGATCCCCAGATGGCCGACCTGCGGATGCACCATGTAAATGATGCGCTGGCCGCGGATGCGGATCTCGTTCACGTCGGTATAGGTTTCGGTGATCCAGTTCAGCGCCTGCTGGGGCGGGGTAATATTGTCGCCATGGCTGGCAAAGACGATGATCGGCGCGCGGATCGCCTTGAGGTCGACCGGGCGGCCCGGCTCGATCCGGGCCTCGTTCTTGACCAGACGGTTGCCGATAAAGATCTGCTCCACGATCCAGCGGATCTCGGGTTCTGTCATCAGGAAGAAGCCGCCCCACCATTTTTCGAATTCCAGAAACCGGGCGGCGGCGGTGTCGGCATCGCGGAACAGGTCGGTATATTTGCGAAACAGCGTGCGCGACGGGTTCAGCAGTTCGAAATTCTGCACCAGATGCGCGCCGTCAAACAGCCCGCCGCCAAGGTCGGACAGCAGCATCGGCACCCACGCCCCGCCATTCAGCCCGCCAAGGTATCGCATCGGGTCCTGCCCGACCTTGCCCGACCACGGCGCGACCGGGGCGCCGTTGACGACGATGGGACCGGTCAGGTCCGGGTTGGTCGCCGCCAGCAGCAGCGTGGCCCAACCGCCCTGACAATTGCCGATGACGATGGGGCGGGGCGCGTCGGGGTGGCGGCGCATCACCGCGCGCACAAAGGCGGCCTGGGTGCGGGTGACAAAGGCGATATACTGGCCCGGCTCGGGGCGCTGGCGGAAGCTGACGAAATAGACCGGATGCCCGGCGCGCAGGGCCACCCCGACCTGGCTGTCGGGTTTGAACCCGCCGATCCCCGGCCCATGCCCGGCGCGCGGGTCGATGATGACATAGGGGCGGCGGGTGTCATCCAGGCTGACCCCCGGCGGCGGCAGGATGCGCAGCAATTCGTAATTCGACGGGTGGGGCATGTCGCGCCCGTCCATGACCTTTTCGTAATCATAGATCAGCACCGGCGGACAGCCGGCGGCCTCGTGTTCCAGAAACTGATCGCCGCGCTGGCGCAGGATGTCGGCGCACAGCACCGCGCGTTCGGCGGCATCGCGCAGATAGGCCGCCCAATCCGCCGCCAGCGTGCCGTTATCCTGCCCGTCGCGCAGCGCCGCCAGCAGGGCGGTGGCGTCACGGGCACTGGCATCGCCGCGCGCAGCATGGGTGGCCAGCATCCGCTGGCTGTGACGTGACACCGCGGTGGTCTGGATCTGGCCCAGACCGGCGCTGGCATCGACCTCGGACCGGGCGCGGGCCAGCCATGCGCTGCTGTGATCTATCACCTCATCCGCGATCAGGTGATGGGCGGGCCGGGGCTGGCTGGTGCCGCGATGCGGGGTCATCAGGTCATAAATGCTGGTCATCTTGGCCTCCTTCAGGCGGTGATCGAAAAGCCGCCGTCAATGTCGTGAATGCCGCCGGTCAGGTTGCGGGCCTCGGGCGCGGCCAGAAAGGCGGCCATCGCGCCCACGTTCTGAATGCTGGCCAGCTGGTGGGTGGGGGCGCGGCGGGACGCGTTGTCCAGCAGCTCGTCGAAATGGTCGATGCCGGATGCGGCGCGGGTCTGCATCGGGCCGGGGGACAGCGCGTGCACGCGGATACCCTTTGGCCCCAGTTCCGCCGCGGCATAGCGGGTGGCGCTTTCCAGTGCCGCCTTGACCGGACCCATCATGTTGTAATGCGCCACCACGCGCGAGGCGCCAAAGAACGATACCGACAGGCAGGTGCCGCCCTGATCCATCAGCGGCTCGGCCAGCCGGATCATGCGCAGGAAGGAATGAACCGAAATATCCATCGCCAGCGCAAAGCCATCGGCGCTGCAATCGACCACCCGGCCATGCAGGTCGTCGCGCGGCGCGAAGGCGATGGAATGGACCAGCGTATCCAGCCGGCCCCAGTCGCGGGCAATGCGCTGAAAGATCGCCTCGGTCTGGCCGGGGGCGGTGACATCCAGCGGGCCGGTGATGGTCGCGCCGATCTGTTCGGCCAGCGGGCGGACATGCGGTTCGGCCTTGTCGCTGGCCCAGGTGATCGCCAGTTCCGCCCCCTGCGCCGCCATCGCCTGCGCACAGCCCCAGGCGATGGAATGTTCATTCGCCACCCCGACGATCAGCGCCTTTTGTCCTTGCAGTGAAAACATGCCCTGTTCCCTGTCCGGCCCTTGCGGGCGATTGCGTCAGCCGGACCCTAGGCGCGGTTTTTGACCGCTTCATGACAGCGACACGCTTTGCCGCCGATCACTGCCGGGTGGCTTGACCGCGCTGCGGCGCGGCGGAAACCTTGCGCCGACATCCGGGCACAGCCGGCCGGGCATGGGCCGGAAAAGGGGGCAAGATGACGGCAAATGCGGCAAAACCAGCGGCAGAGCGGGGCGAATCACCGACGGCGGCGGCGCTGTTTGCGCAGGTCGCGCGCCGTCAGGCGCAGGGCTTTGACGACCACCTGCGCGGCCTGCAACACGGTGACGACCCCGAACATCCGCACCGGGCACGGGTGGCACTGCGGCGCCTGCGCAGCGCGCTGCGCGGCTTCGCACCGATTCTGGATGCAGGGGCGGCGCACAAGCTGTCGCGCCGGGCGCGCAAGCTGTTTCGCCTGCTTGGCCCCCTGCGCGAGGCGGATGTGGCGCTGGCCGCCTTTGCCGGCGATCACGACCGCGACCACCGCCGCGCCCATGCCCGCAAACTGCGCGATCGCGCGCGTGACGACCTGCGCCGGGCCGATGCGGCGGGCTTTGCCGGGCTGATCGCGGCATGGCTGGATGACGGGCGGCTGCTGTCTGATGGCCACGCGGCGCGGCGGCTGGCGGCGGCGGATGCGCGGCTGCTGGCGGCGCAGGCGCTTGCGGCGGCATGGACCGCCGTGCTGGTCTATGGTCCCGATCTGGCCGCGCTGGATGACGAAACCCGGCATGAGTTCCGCAAGGACATCAAGACCCTGCGTTACCTGTCGGAATTCTTTGCCGATCTGTGGCCGGGTACGGCAACCGGTTTCGGCACCCGGCTGGAGGCCCTGCAAGGGGCTTTGGGCGACCTCAATGACATCACCGTCCATGCGGCCGGTGCGGCGCTGGACCCGTCCCTTCAGGCGCGGTTCGACAGCGCGCTGGCGGATGCCGGGCAGGCCTGGCAGGGGCTGCGGGCCTGCGGGCCGTGGTGGCACTGACGGGGCGTGGCTGGCGCTGCCCGCCGCCGCGTGACAGGATGGGCCGCGACCGGGCGGCGACCGAAAGGGACGCGTGATGCAGATACAGGATCAATCCGCCACCATCGCCTTTCTGGCCGATCCCGCCAATCACGGCGGGGCGCCGGTCCAGCGCATCAGCACCCATATTTCCGAGGTGTTTCTGACCGGCGACCGGGCCTTCAAGCTGAAAAAGGCGGTGCGCCTGCCCTATGCCGATTTTTCCACCCCGGATCTGCGCTGCGCCGCCTGTCAGCGTGAACTGGCGCTGAACGGGCCGGGGGCGCCGGGGCTGTATCTGGGGCTGCGGCGGCTGACCCGCGCTGCGCAGGGCGGGCTGGAATGGGACGGGCCGGGCGCGCAGGTCGATTGCGTGGTCGGGATGGCGCGCTTTGACGATGATGCGCTGTTGTCGCAGATGGCGCAGGCGGGGCGGCTGGATCTGTCGCTGATGCCCGACCTTGCGGCCGGGATCGCGCGCTTTCATGCCAGCGCCGCGCCGGTGGATGACCCGCAGGGGGCCGCGCGCGTGGCCGGGGTGCTGACCATCAACGAGGCCGGTTTCGCCACCAGCGACGTGCTGCCCGCGGCGGGGGTGGCGGCGCTGAATGCGACCTTCCGCGCCGCACTGGACCGCCACGCCCCGGCGCTGGACGCCCGCGCGGCGGCCGGGTTCGTGCGCCGCTGTCACGGCGATCTGCATTTGCGCAATCTGTGCATGTGGCAAGGTCAGGTGCGGCTGTTCGATTGTCTGGAATTCAACGAGGATCTGGCCACCACCGACACGCTGTATGATCTGGCCTTTCTGCTGATGGACCTGTGGGACAGCGGCCTGCCGCGCCACGCCAATCTGGCTGCGAACCGTTACCTTGACGCCACCCGCATCCCCCCGCAGGCCGAGGCCGGTTGGGCCTTGCTGCCGTTTTTCATGGCGTTGCGCGCGGCGGTGCGCGCCCATGTCACCGCCACCCAGGCCGAGGGCGCGCGCGGCAGCGACGCCTTTGCCGGTCTGGCCAGACAGGCGCGGCGCTATTTCGATCTGGCGCGGGCATTGCTGGGGGCGGGGCCGGGGCGGGTGGTTGCGCTGGGGGGGCTGTCGGGCAGCGGCAAGACCACGCTGGCCGGGGCGCTGGCCCCCTCTGTCGCCCCGCCGCCCGGCGCGCGGGTGCTGGAAAGCGACAGGCTGCGCAAGGCGATGTTTGACACCCCTGCCGGTCAGCACCTGCCCGACAGCGCCTATCGCCCGCAGGTGTCGGCCCGCGTCTATGCCGATCTGGCGGCGCGGGTGGGGGTGCTGGCGGCGGCGGGGGCGCCGGTGATCGCAGCGGCGGTGAATGACCGTGCTGCCGACCGCGCCGCGCTGGCACAGGCTGCGGGCGCGCGGCGGTTCGACGGGGTCTGGCTGGGGGCGGGGGCGGATGTGTTGCACAGGCATTTACGCGACCGCGCCGGCAGCGCCTCGGATGCGACGGCGGCGGTGCTGGCGGCGCAACTGGCGCGGTTTACCGGCCCGCCGCGCGACTGGCACAGCATCGACACCAGCGGCAGCGTGGCCCAATCGCTGGACCAGATCCGCCGCGTGCTGGGGCTGGCCCCCGGCACTGATGGCGGGCGGTAAGGTGCCGCTGACACGAAGGGGCGCAGGCGATGCGCAGTGGCACGTAGCGCCGGGAAAAGAAATCCGCGATGGGGACTAGACGATCGGTCTAATGCGCTTATATCAGCCCCATGACCAAAACCGCACCCCCCGATCAGACCCCGAAAACGCCCACCGGCGGCCAGTCCGCGGCAGGCCGCCCGGTTGCGGATGGCGACAAGACCGGAAGCCGGCCCACCGACCCGCGCCCCATGGACACCCGGCCCACCGACACGCGCGAGCGTATTCTGGCCACGGGCCGGCGCCTGACCGCGCAGCAGGGCTATACCGGCACCGGCCTTGGCGAATTGCTGAAGGCGGCGGGGGTGCCCAAAGGGTCGTTTTACCACTATTTCGCCTCGAAAGAGGCATTCGGCTGCGCCCTGCTGGACAGTTTCATCCGCGATTACGACCAGCGGCTGGCGCGCACGCTGGACCATCCGGGGCTGGACGGGCGGTCGCGGATCATCGCCTATTTCGCCGACTGGCACCGTCACCAGATCAGCCCCGACCCGCAGGATCACTGCCTTGTCACCCGCCTTTCAGCCGAGGTCGCGGACCTGTCCCCGGACATGAGCCGTATCCTGTCGGACGGCGTGACCCGCATCGTTGCGCATCTGGCGCGGGTGTTGCGGGAAGGGGTGGGCGACGGCTCGGTCGGGGGGGGCGCGGATGTGCAGGCGCTGGCGCAGGCGATCTATCACCAGTGGCTGGGGGCCAGTCTGGTTGCCAGCCTGTTCCATGACGACGCGCCGCTGCACGCCGCCATGGCCATGACCCAACAGATGCTGCCCGCGCCCGCGCGCTGACGGGTGCTGCAAAACCGCCCTGGCCCGGTGCCATGGCCCGATGAAAGGACTGTCCGATGACCGACACACCCGATACCGACCTGTTTTCCCCGGTCGATCTTGGCCCCTACCGGCTGACCAACCGCATTGTCATGGCGCCGCTGACCCGGTCGCGGGCGGTGAATGGTGTGGCCAATGCGATGATGGCCGATTATTACCGCCAGCGCGCCGGGGCCGGGCTGATCGTCAGCGAAGGGGTGACGGTGTCGCCGCAGGCCGTGGGTTACGCCCACACGCCCGGCATCTGGACCGACCAACAGACCGAAAGCTGGCGCACGGTGACGCAGGCGGTTCATGACGCGGGCGGGCGCATCTTCGCGCAGCTGTGGCATGTCGGGCGGATCTCGCACCCGGATCTGCAACCTGATGGCGGCGATCCGGTTGCGCCCTCGGCCATCCGCGCCGAGGCAATTGCCTTTACCGCCGATGGCAAACAGCCCACCACGCTGCCGCGCGCGCTGCGGGCGGATGAACTGCCCGGCATCGTGGCCGATTACGAACGCGCCGCGCGCAATGCGCTGGCCGCCGGTTTTGACGGGGTCGAGATCCACGCCGCCAATGGCTATCTGCTGGATGAATTCCTGCGCGACGGGGCGAACCAGCGGCAGGACCAGTTCGGCGGCAGCATCGAAAACCGCCTGCGCTTTCCATTACAGGTGATCCGCGCGGTGGCGGCGATTTGCGATAACGGGCGCACCGGTGTGCGGATCTCGCCCGTCAGCCATGCCAACGGGTTAAGCGATTCCAACCCGCAGCCGGTCTTTAGCGCGCTGGTCGAGGCCCTGAACGGCATTGATCTGGGCTATCTGCATGTGGTCGAGGGCGAGACCGGCGGCCCGCGCGAGGTCGCGGGCGGGTTCGACCTGAACCTGCTGCGTCAGGCTTTCAAGGGCACCTATATCGCCAATAACGGCTATGACCGCGATCTGGCGCTGGCGGTGCGACAGCAAGACCGCGCCGATCTGATCGCCTTTGGCCGGCCCTTCATTTCCAACCCCGATCTGGTGGCGCGGCTGGAACAGGACGCCCCCCTGAACCCGTTGCAGAACGGCACCGTCTATGGCGGCGGCGCCGAGGGGTATGTCGATTACCCGACGCTGGATCAGGCGCAGGATCAGGCGAAACGGGGCTAAGCGCGCCGGGCATGGCGGGGCCGGCGGCGGAATGCCGCCGCTTCGTCCTGCCGCGTCCGACCGGGGCCGGGCCTTTGCATGAATGTCATGATGCCGCCCCAGACTGTGGGTCAGTCCGACACGCAGAAAGCGCATCATCATGGCCTATCGCACCCCGACCGACACGCTTTTCCGTTTCCAGACATGGCTTTCCGGCGAATACGAGCTGGGTCATCATCAGCTGACCGATGATTCGCCGCTGCTGAACACCTTGCCGGTCTGGCAGGATTATCGCGGCGCCGGGGTCAGTATCGGGGTGGCGGGGTATATCGACGCCAGCCATTACGACCTGAAGGCGAATGTCGCGGCGGCCTCGGCCAGTCTGAACAGCGGCACCGCGCTGGGGTGGTCGACACAGATGGCCGGTCTGGCCGCCGCAGACGATAACGGGCGCGGCATGGTGGGCGTGGCGCCCGATGCGCAGATCGGTGGCATCGGGCTGGATTATGCCAAGGCGGTTTCGGTGATGAACCCTGACATCATCATCGGGTTTTCCGACAGCGATATGTATGGCGGCAAGGCGCTGCCCGATGCGGCCTTTGCCGCCGGGCGCGACGGGCGCGGCACCATCGTGGTGGCCGATAATGCCAAGGATGACAGGCTGCATTACGCCGACCCCGACACGTTCGAGACGATGGACACCGATGCCAGTCACACCGCGATGGGCGGCGACCGGCATGTGATTTCGGTGAACGCGTTGTCGCTGGCCGGTGCCATCGGCTATGGCGGCCCATCGAACGAGATGATGCTGGTTTCCGCGCTGACCGATGGCGGCGGCTATCTGCACCCCTATGCCGAGGTCGACCCCGAGCGTTACGACCCGTCCAAGCCCTATCCCTATGACCCGACCATCGGTATTATCAGCACCGATGTGCCGGCCACGCTGGGGCTGGACGTGATGGGCAAAGGCGGCTCGGTGGCGCCGGGGGGCCTGCAATCTGGCTATTTCGAGACCATCGCCAAATACGGTCTGGGGGTTGATACCACCGATCTGGCGAATGGCAGCACCAATGTCACCTTTGGTCATGGCGGGCAGGGCGCAATCACCGCCGGTGTCGTGGCGCTGATGCTTGAGGCCAACCCGGATCTGGGCTGGCGCGATGTGCAAAACATCCTGTCCCATGCCGCCGTCTGGGGGCAGGCGCCGGGCACCGCGCCGCATCTGAACCCTGACAGCGATATCCAGCCCTATGAACGGCAGGTGGTCAATGGTGGCAGCCATCACAATGGCGGCGGCCTGGCGTTTTCGCAGGATCTGGGCTTTGGGATGCTGGATGCGCACAGCGCCGTGCGCCTTGCCGAAAGCTGGAAAGGCACCCAGGACAGCCTCAACGAGGTCAACCTGACCGCCCATGCCACCGCTTTCGAAGGCAAGACCCTGCGCTTTGGCGCGCCGGGGGGCGACGAATGGGGCCAGCCGATTGGCAAGGTGGTCACCACGCGCAGCATTGGCATCGACGTGACCCGCGATGTCGATATCGAAAGCCTTGAAATCGGCTTTGATGCGCTGGTCGAGATGTATCACTATAATTCCGGGTCCATTCCCGACCGCTATGGCGATGTGGGCGAGATGAAGATCACGCTGGTCTCGCCCTCGGGGACGCGCTGGGTGCTGACCGATGGCGTCCGTTTCGACGGCGAACGCCACATGTTGCGCCGGCCCGTGTCAGACGCGGAATGGAAAAAGATCAGCGCCGACGATGATGCGCTGAATGACTGGCGCGGACAGATGGAAGCCGATTTTTCCACCCGCCGCTTTGCCGGGGAAAGCGCCAAGGGCCGCTGGACCGTCGAGGTCGAGATCGACGAATTCGCGCTGGACCGCTTTCCGCGTGACCTGACCGTGCGCGACCTGTCGCTGACCTTTCATGGCGCGGCGGACAGTCAGGACGACCTGTTCATCTTTAACAACGATGCGCTGAAGACCCATCTTACCGGCAAGGGCCTGACCGATCTGGGTAATCACCGCGTTCTGGCTGATGCCCTTGGCGACAATACCGTCAATGCCGCCGCCATGACCGCCTTCCGGTCGCTGTCGCTGACCGCGCAGGCAGGCGACAGCGCCACTGCGGATGGGCAGTATCTGTATCGGCTGGCCGACGATACCCGCATCACCCGGCTGGTGGCCAGTGATGGCAATGACCGCCTGACCGGCAGCCGCGACCACGCCGTAACGATGGAGGGCGGGCGCGGCAATGACACCTATCACCTGCGCCATGCCGGCGACCGCGTGGTCGAGGCCGCGGGGCAGGGCGTCGACACCATTGTGTCGCATCTGTCCTTTGACCTGTCCGACAGCCAAAATATCGAAAACCTGACCCTGACCGGCAAGGGCCATATCCGCGCCACTGGCAATGCGGGCGATAACCTGTTGCGCGGCAATGCGGGCAATAACCGGCTGGATGGCGGCGCCGGTAATGACACCATGATCGGCGGTGCGGGTAATGACACCTATGTCATGGACCAGCGCGGCGACAAGGTGGTCGAACTGGCGGGACAGGGCCATGACCACATCATCAGCGCCCTGTCCTTTGACCTGCGCCGCAGCGCCCATGTCGAGGACCTGACCCTGACCGGCAAGGGTGCGCTGCGCGGGATCGGCAATGATCTGGACAATGTCATTCGCGGCAATGCCGGTGATAACGTGCTGAATGGCGGGCGCGGCAATGACACCCTGCATGGCGGCGCGGGCAACGACATTCTGCGCGATATGGGCGGCAGCGACGTCATGGTCGGCGGCGCGGGCAATGACAATTATTTCATCGACTCGGCCGGGGACCGGATTGTTGAGTATCGCGGTCAGGGCAATGACCGCGTGACCAGCAGCGTCTCGTTCGAGCTGCGCCGCCACGGCCAGCATCTTGAGGATCTGAACCTGACCGGGACGGCCAATCTGAAAGGTGTCGGCAACGGTCAGGATAACCGCATCTGGGGCAATGCCGGGGATAACATCCTGAACGGGGCCTTTGGCGATGACACGCTGTATGGCGGCGCAGGCAACGACATTCTGCGCGATGATGGCGGCAGCGACCGCATGGTCGGCGGCCATGGCGATGACAGCTATTTCGTCAACTCCACCGGCGACCGCGTCATTGAATATGCCAACGAGGGCCATGACCGCGTCAACAGCGACATTACGCTGGAACTGCGCCACCACAGCCAGCACATAGAAGAGCTGAACCTGCTGGGTCGCGTCAATATCAACGGCACCGGCAACGGTCTGGACAATACCATCTGGGGCAATGCCGGCGATAATGTGCTGAACGGCGCGCAGGGCAATGACACGCTGATCGGGGGCGCGGGCAATGACACATTCCGCGATGATGGCGGCGATGACGTGTTTCTGGGACAGGCCGGGGCGGATGTATTCGTCTTTGCCGGGCGCTTTGGTGATGACATTATCCGCGATTTCCAGACCAGCCAAACCGGCGAGGTGATCGACCTGTCGGGGGTGCGCAGCATTACCGGCTTTGCCGATCTGCGCGCCCATCACCTGACCCAGACCGCACGGGGCACGGTGATCGACGATCATCAGGGCAATACCGTGCTGGTGCAGGGCGTCGCCATTGCCGATCTGTCAGCGGATGATTTCCTGTTCTGAGGTCCGGTCCTGCCCGACCCCCAGGGTGACAAGGCGCTGTATGGCGGTAAAACGGGCGGTGCGGGGGTGTTCCGCGCAGCCCTGGGGGTCACACCCCCAGCCAGCGCGGCCCGGCCAGACGACCGGCCAGACCCGAGATCGCGATCCCCAGCCCATACCAGACGGTATAAAAGGCGGGCGCGTCCTCGTCGCAATGCAGCGCATAGACCAGCGCCGCCAGCGCCCCCGCCAACAGCCCCGCCGCCAGACCGGCGCGGTCGGGGCGGGTGACCACGCTGCGGCGCAGGGCGGCAAACAGCGCCAGCGCCGGGGGCACCGACAACAGCGGGATCGACAGCAGGCAGACCCACAGCGAATGCCCGGCAATCGCCGGCCACGGCGCCTGCGTGGGCAGGGTGGCGGCAAACAGCGCCAGCGCCGGCAACAGCACCAGCCCCGCAGGCCACAGCGCCGGGGCATGGCCGGGGCGCGGCCACAGCGCCGCGACCAGCGCCGCCAGTGTCAGCGGCAGCAGGAATTTCGCCATCACCAGCGGGCGCGTCACCGCCTGTGCCAGATCGGGGCGGATATGCCAGAACAGCATCAGCATCATGCCAGACACCAGCACCCCCGCCGACAGACGCGCCTTCAGGCGGGGCGGGTCGCGGCGGTCATCGGCGGCAAGGGCGGCAATCAGCTGATCGGTGTTCATCGGGTGTCCTTTCGGGCTATCTCGGCCAGTCGTCCCAAGGCCCGGTGCAGCGCCACGCGCAGCGCGCCGGGGGTGATGTCGAAACGCCGGGCCATCTCGGCCGGGTCGGCATCCTCCAGCGCGTGGGCGCGGATCAGGGCCGCGTCGCGTGGGGTCAGCCTGTCCAGCATCTGTCCCAGCAAATGTGGCGCCAGCGGGTCGGGGCTGGCGGCGGGCAGCGAATCGGCCAACGGCTCGACCGGGTGATGCGGCGCGCGGGGCAGGCGGCGCAGCGCGTCAATGGCCTTGTGGCGCAGGATCACCCGCAGCCATGCCATCAGGGGCCGGGACCGGTCCCAGCTTGCGCGTTTCAGATGCACCACCAACAAGACCTCTTGCACCACATCCTCGGCCATATCGCGCTGTGCGGCGGGCAGGGTGGCCAGCGCCATCGCCCGCAGGCAGGGCGCCAGCCCGGCCAGAAAGCGGCGATAGGCCGCACCATCCCCGTCAAGCCCCGCACATAGCAGCGTTTCCAGTTCCGTTTCGTTCATTGTCACCCGTCTTTACGTAACCCCCCAGGGTTTTGTTACAGCCTTGCCGCGGCTTGTCCCAGACCCCTGGCCTGCAACAATCCGCGCATAACGGGGCGCCGGGGTAAAAAGTTTTTTACCGCAGGCCACTAGACGACTGGTCTAGTCGTGCCTATCTGCGCTGACACAGGCCCCGTTGGGGCGGTTGCGCCGCGGCCCGCCGGGCGCAGCGATCTTCCGGTTTCGCGATATGTCCGGGACCGGCACGGAAAGGACGCAAGATGAAGATTTTCTATAAAACATCGGCCACTGCCACGGGTGGGCGGTCGGGGCGCGCGGCGCTGGATGATGACAGCTTCGCGGTGCAGATGGTGCCGCCGGGCACCGGCGCGCAGGGCGTCAACCCCGAACAGCTGTTCGCGCTGGGTTACGCCGCCTGTTTCGACAGCGCCATGTCGCTGGTCGCCAAACAGATGGGCGTCGATGCCCCGCAGGCCCGCAGCAGCGTTCAGGTCGGCATCGGCCAGCGCGACGGGGGCGGCTATGCGCTGGATCTGGACATTACCGCGCATCTGCCCGGCATGGACCCGGCACAGGCGCAAAAGCTGGTCGAGGCCACCCACGCCGTCTGTCCCTATTCCAACGCCACGCGCGGCAATATCGACATCCGCCTGCATATCGACACGGACGAGGCGTAAAATGCAGAACTTTGATTATTGCAACCCGACCCGCATCCTGTTCGGCAAGGGCCGCATTGCCGATCTGGCCGCGCATGTGCCCGCCGATGTGCCGGTGATGGTGCTGTATGGCGGCGGCAGCGCCGAACGCACCGGCGTTCTGGCGCAGGTCCGCGACGCGCTGGCCGGGCGCGAACTGGTGGAATTTGGCGGCATCGAACCCAACCCCCGCTTTGCCACCGCCCTGCGTGCGGTCGATGTCATCCGCGAACGCGGCATCGGCTTTTTGCTGGCGGTGGGTGGCGGGTCGGTCATCGACGCGACCAAGTTCATTGCCGCCGCCGCCCGGTTCGAGGGTGATCCGTGGCAGATCCTGACCTCGCGCGGCGAGGTGGTGACAGCGGCCATGCCCTTTGGCACCGTGCTGACCATCCCCGCCACCGGGTCGGAAATGAACCCCGGCGCGGTCATCACCAACCCTGAAAAGGGGGCCAAGCTGTCCTTCCTCAGCCCGCATTGCTATCCGCGGTTTTCGGTGCTGGACCCGCAGGTGACGATGACCCTGCCCGAACGCCAGATCGCCAATGGCGTGGCCGATGCGTTTGTGCATGTGATGGAACAGTATCTGACCTTCCCGGCGCAGGCGATGGTGCAGGACGGCTTTGCCGAAACCCTGCTGCGCACGCTGATTGATCTTGGCCCCAAAGTGCTGGCCGATCCGCAGAATTACGACCTGCGCGCCAACCTGATGTGGACCGCGACGCTGGCGCTGAACGGGCTGATCGGCGTGGGTGTGCCGCAGGACTGGTCCAGCCACATGATCGGGCATGAAATCACCGCGCTGAACGATACCGACCATGCGCGCACGCTGGCCGTTGTGCTGCCGGCGCTGATGGATGACCAGCGCGGTCCCAAACGTGACAAGCTGCTGCAATATGCCGCCAATGTCTGGAACCTGCATCAGGGCGACGACGATCAGCGCATTGACGCGGCCATCGCCGCCACCCGCGGCTTTTTCGAAGGGCTGGGGATCGCCACCCGGCTGTCCGATTACGGCGTGGGCGATGAAGGCATCGACCAGATCGTCACCGCCCTGTCACAGCATGGCCTGACCGCGCTTGGCGAACATCAGTCCATCACCCCCGAGGATGCCCGCCGCATCCTGCAAGCCGCCGCCTGAAGGAAAGGAAACACCATGACCCAGACCGAAACCATCAACCGCCAGCTGGTGCTGGCCGAACGCCCCAGGGGCGAACCCACCGCCGCCACGCTGCGGCTGGAACAGTCGCCGGTTCCCCAGCCGGGGCCGGGGCAGATGCTGTTGCGCACACTGTATCTGTCGCTGGACCCTTACATGCGCGGGCGGATGTCGGACGCGGCCTCTTACGCGGCCCCGGTCGGGATCGGCGACCCCATGGTCGGCGGCACCGTGGCCGAGGTGGTTCAGTCCAACCTTGACGGCTTTGCCCCCGGCGATACCGTGCTGTCCTTTAACGGCTGGCAGGATTACGCGCTGTCGGACGGCACCGGCGTTCAGAAACTGGGCCAGCTGGCGCATCCGTCCTGGGCGCTGGGGGTGCTGGGGATGCCGGGCTTTACCGCCTGGGCCGGGCTGACCCGGATCGGCCGGCCCAAGCCGGGCGAAACCATCGCCGTTGCCGCTGCGACCGGCCCGGTCGGCGCCACCGTGGGCCAGATCGGCAAGCTGTTGGGCTGTCGCGTGGTCGGCATCGCGGGCGGGGCGGAAAAATGCGCCTATGCCGTGGATGAACTGGGCTTTGACGCCTGTATCGACCACAAATCCCCCGATTTCGAGGCCCAACTGGCCGCCGCCGCGCCCGATGGCATCGACGTGTATTTCGAAAATGTCGGCGGCAAGGTGTTTGACGCGGTGCTGCCGCTGCTGAACCCCAATGCGCGCATTCCGCTGTGCGGTCTGGTGTCGCAATATAACGCCACCAGCCTGCCCGAGGGGCCGGACCGGATGAACTGGCTGATGGGCCAGATGCTGCGCAAAAAGATCACCATGCAGGGCTTTATCATCTTTGACGATTTCGGTGATCTGTATCCCGAATTTGCGCGCCAGATGACCGGCTGGGTCGAAAGCGGGCAGGTGAAATACCGTGAAGAGGTGATCGACGGGCTGGAAAACGCGCCCGAGGCGTTTATCGGCCTGCTGCGCGGGGAAAACTTTGGCAAGCGGGTGATCCGCGTTGCCGCGAAACAAGGGGAAAACGCATGAAAATCCTGATGGTTCTGACCTCGCACGAGCGTCTGGGCGAGACCGGGCGCAAGACCGGTTTCTGGCTGGAAGAATTTGCCGCGCCCTATTACGTCTTTCTTGACGCGGGCGCGCAGGTGACGCTGGCCTCGCCCAGGGGCGGTCAGCCGCCGCTGGACCCGGCCAGCGATGTGCCCGATGCCCAGACCCCGGCCACCGAACGCTTCAAGGGCGATGCGCAGGCGCAACAGGCGCTGGCCAGCACGGTGCCGCTGGCCGATGTGTCGGCGGATGGGTTTGACGCGATCTTCTATCCCGGTGGCCACGGCCCGCTGTGGGATCTGGCCGAAGATGCCGACAGCCGCCGCCTGATCGAGGCATTCGCCGCCAGCAACCGCCCCGTCGGCGCGGTTTGTCACGCCCCGGCGGTGTTTCGCCATACCACCGGTCCCGATGGCAAGCCGCTGGTTGCCGGGCGCCACGTCACCGGCTTTTCCAACACCGAGGAACAGGCCGTCGGCCTGACCGACATCGTGCCCTTCCTGGTTCAGGATATGCTGACCGAACAGGGCGGCAGCTATGCCCGTGGCGATGACTGGGCCAGTTTTGTCCAGCGTGACGGGCTGTTGGTGACCGGCCAGAACCCGGCTTCGTCACAGGCGGCGGCGCAGGCGGTGCTGGACCTGCTGGCCTGACCGTCCGGCGAGGTTGCGACGGACCAGTAATGCCCCCGTCCCTGAGTGTCAGGGGCGGGGGTTGCCATGTGAGCGATTGATTGTTGGGCGGCTCTCAGGGGCGGGCTGGGTTGGGCCTGCCTCAGCCTCAGCCACAATTCAGCGCCGGGACGGTGTCTGGCGGGGCGCGGCGGCAGGTGTGGCAGGGTCGGGCGCTGAGGGGTCAGCCGGCAGGATCGGGCGGGGTCATGTCAGGCGGGGTATCGGCCTTTCCCCCGTGCGGGGCATTGCTGGGGCGGGCATTGCCGGGGGCCATGTCGGCGTCCAGCACCGCCAGCGCCTGTTCCAGAATCTCGATCCAGTGGCTTTCGTGGCGAATGCCCGCATCCAGAATCAGCCGGTAAATTGCCCCCGCCCGGTCCTGTGGCGGGTTGGGGAAATCCTGCGCGGCAATGTCGCGATATTGCGCCAGCTTGGCGCGGTGCTGGGTCAGGCGGGCGCTGATCTGGGCATCCAGCGCGGTGGGTCCGGCGACGGCCTCGGCGCGCAGGCGCACCATCAGGCTGTCGCGCAGGGCCGGGGCCGGGTCGGGCCGGGCCACCCAGTCGCGCAGCGCCGCGCGCCCGGCATCGCGCACCCGATAGACGCGGTTGCGCCCGCGCGCGCGACCCCGGTTCCGGTTCGATCAGGCCGTCCCCTTCAAGCCGCGCCAGTTCGCGATAGATCTGCTGGTGGGTGGCGGTCCAGAAATGCCCGATCGAACGGTCGAACCGGGACGCCAGTTGCGACCCGGTGGCCGGGCGTTCCAGCAGCGATGTCAGGATGGCATAGGGCAGCGTCATGGCCGCCACCCTAGCGATGTGACCTTGCGTTGCCAACGGGGCGGGCTGCTATGCAACCGGTTGCACAACTGTCGCGCCCGTGCTTGGATCGGCCACAGGAGCCTGACAGAGGCACCAAGACCATGACCCATTATCCGCTGATGACCGCCCCGCTGGACCTTGGCTTTACCACCCTGAAGAACCGCGTCATCATGGGTTCGATGCATGTCGGGCTGGAAGAGGTCGAAAACGGCTTTGACCGCATGGCGGCGTTTTACGCCGAACGCGCGCGCGGCGGCGTGGGCCTGATCGTGACCGGCGGCATCGCGCCCAATGAACGCGGCCGCCCGGCGATGATCGGCGCCATGCTGACCACCCCGGCCGAGGCCGCGCAGCACCGTGTCGTGACCGATGCCGTCCATGCCGAAGGCGGCAAGATCGCCATGCAGATCCTGCATTTCGGGCGCTATTCCTATCAGCCGCAACTGGTGGCACCTTCGGCCCTTCAGGCGCCGATCAACCCGTTCATGCCCAACGAACTGACCAGCGCCGAGGTCGAACAGACCATTGCTGATTTCGTCAACTGCGCCGGGCTGGCCCGTCAGGCCGGCTATGACGGGGTCGAAATCATGGGGTCGGAAGGTTATCTGATCAACGAATTCATCGCCGCGCGCACCAATCATCGCGACGATGACTGGGGCGGCAGCTATGCCAACCGCATCCGCTTCCCGGTCGAGATCGTGCGCCGCGTCCGCGAGGCGGTTGGCCCGGATTTCATCATCATCTATCGCCTGTCGATGCTGGATCTGGTCGAGGAAGGATCGACCTTTGACGAGGTGGTCGAACTGGCCCGCGCGATCGAGGCCGCCGGCGCCACCATCATCAATACCGGCATCGGCTGGCACGAGGCCCGCATCCCCACCATCGCCACCAGCGTGCCGCGCGCGGCTTTCGCATGGGTGACCAAGCGGCTGATGGGCAAGGTCGGTATTCCGCTGGTGGCCACCAACCGCATCAACATGCCCGACGTGGCCGAGGGGCTGCTGGCCGATGGCGCCTGCGATCTGGTGTCGATGGCGCGGCCCTTCCTGGCCGATCCGCAGATCGTCGCCAAGGCCGCGGCGGGCCGGCCCGAGACGATCAACACCTGCATCGCCTGCAATCAGGCCTGTCTGGACCACACCTTCCAGATGAAGATCACCTCTTGTCTGGTGAACCCGCGTGCCTGCCACGAAACCGAAATCGTCATCACGCCCACCGATGCCCCCAAACGCATTGCCGTGGTCGGTGCCGGTCCGGCGGGTCTGGCTTTTGCCAGCACCGCCGCGCAGCGCGGGCATCAGGTGGTGCTGTTTGACGCGGCCCCCCGGATCGGCGGTCAGTTCAACGTGGCCAAGAAAATTCCCGGTAAAGAGGAGTTTCACGAGACCCTGCGCTATTTCGACCATCTGCTGCCGCGTGCCGGGGTCGATCTGCGGCTGAACACGCGGGTGGGCGCCGACGATCTGGACGGGTTTGACGAAATCGTTCTGGCCACTGGCATTGCCCCGCGCCTGCCCGCGATCGAGGGCATCGACCACCCCAAGGTTCTTGGCTATCTGGATGTGCTGCGCGACGAGGTTGCGGTGGGGCAGCGGGTGGCCATTATCGGCGCTGGCGGGATCGGGTTCGACACGGCGGAATACCTTAGCCAAAGCGGCCCCAGCGGCGCGGTCGCGCCGCAGAAGTTCTATGACCAGTGGGGGGTCGATACCGAATATGCCCATCGCGGCGGGCTGACCGCGCCCGCGCCCCATGCCTCGCCGCGCCAGATCTGGCTGTTGCAGCGCAAAACCTCGAAGCCGGGCAAGGGCCTGGGCAAGACCACAGGCTGGATTCACCGGGCCGAGCTGAAGGCCCGTGGCGTGAAAATGGTGCCGGGTGTGACCTATCGGCGCATCGACGATGCCGGGCTGCATGTCACCATTGGCGAACAGGACAGCATCCTGCCGGTCGATCACGTGGTCATCTGCGCCGGGCAGGACCCGGAACGTGGTCTGTATGACGCGCTGGTCGCGCAGGGCCGTCAGCCGCATCTGATCGGCGGGGCCGATGTGGCGGCGGAACTGGATGCCAAGCGCGCCATCCATCAGGGGACGGTGCTGGCCAGCCAGATCTGACCGGGCGACCGGTCCTGACCTATTGCCGTAAGGAAAGGCCCCGCAACATGACCGCCACCCTGCCGCCCGCCCCCGACCAGACCGCCGTCCAGACCGCCGTCCAGACCCCGAACCACGCCCCGGACCCGCCCCGCCCCGCCCCGCAGCGGCGCTTGCGCGGCGGTGCGGTCCCCGGCGCGATCCCCAGCGCGGTCCCCGGTGGGCCGTCCGGGTTGCGCCTGACCGCGATGGGGCATCGCGCGGCGCTGTTGGGGCTGTCGCCGGTGCTGCTGGGGCAGGGGCTGTGGACGCGGATCAAAACCCCCGTGCTGCCCGAACCGCCCGGTGCGCGCAGCGGCAGCGTCGGGCAGGGGCGGCGGCTGCGGCTGTTGATCGCGGGCGATTCCGCCGCGGCCGGGGTCGGGGTCGATCACCAGTCACAGGCGCTGTCGGGCCAGATCGCGGCGCTGATGGCACCGATATGCCGTCTGGACTGGCGGCTGCTGGCACAGCGCGGCTGGCGCAGCCGTGACCTGATCGCGCAATTGCGCGGGCTTGGGGATGACCGCTTTGACGTGGCGCTTTTGTCGCTGGGGGTCAATGATGTGACCGGTGGCGTCGGGCGCGCGGCGTTTTTGCGGGCACAGCAGGACCTTGCCGACCTGTTGGCCGACCGCTTTGGCATCCGCCATATTCTGGTCACCGCCGTGCCGCCGATGGGGGTGATGACCGCGCTGCCGCAACCGCTGCGCGCGGTTCTGGGCCAGCGCGCGCGGCATTTCAACACCGGGCTGATGCAACAGGTGGCGGCTGATCCACGCCGCCACCTGATCAGCCCCGAGATCGGCTTTCACGCCGATGTCATTGCGCGCGACGGGTTTCATCCGAACCGCCGCGCCTATCACCAATGGGCGCAATACGCGGTGTCGCTGATGCGGCCCATTTTGCGAACGGGGGACTGTGCATGAGCATCTATTTCGACCTGACCCGGACTGCCGGTGTTGCGCATCTGGTTCTGAACCGGCCCGAGGCGCTGAACACCATGGCGCCGCGCTTTTTCACCGATCTGCGCGATGCGGTGCGCGAACTGGATGCCGGGGGCGCGGTGCGGGCGCTGATCATCAGCTCGACCGGGCGGCATTTCTCGGCCGGGATGGCGCTGGATGTTTTTGCCGGTCTGTCGGGGCTGATGGGCACCGACACCCCGCGCGCCCGGCAGGCGTTTCGCCACGGTGTGATGCAGCTGATCGCCTGTTTCGAGGCGCTGGATCAGGCGCGTTTCCCGGTGATCTGTGCCGTGCAGGGCGGCTGCATCGGCGGGGCGCTGGATCTGGCGACCGCCTGTGACATCCGCATCTGCACGCAGGATGCGTTCTTTGCCGTGCAGGAAACACAGATCGGCATGACCGCGGATCTGGGGGTGCTGCAACGGCTGCAAAAGCTGATCCCGGCAGGGATGGCGCGGCAGATGGCCTATACCGCCGAACGCCTGAGTGCCGACCGGGCGCTGGCGCTGGGGCTGGTCAACGCGGTGCTGCCCGACCCGGCGGCGCTGCTGGACCACGCGCAGGGGCTGGCGCGTCAGATCGCGGATCAGTCACCTATGGCGGTGTCGGGCTGCAAGCAGGCGCTGAATTTCGCCCGCGACCACCCCACCCCCGAGGCGCTGGCACAGATGGCGCTGATGCAAAGCGCGGTCTTCGACCCGTCCGAGATGGCCCGCGCCATCACCGCATGGCGGGAAAAGCGTCCGGGCGATTTCGACGATCTGGCGGCGCTGGGGTCGCTGGATGCGCTGACAGGCGCGGGTGAACAGGCCGCCGCACCGACAGCAAAGCCGTCGCCACAAGCGGCGCGACAGGCGGCCCCGGACCCGGACGCCGCCGCGAAACCCGCAGCCGGGATCGCCGCGCCTATCGGTGACCTGCTGGACGATCCCGCCAGCCGCGCGGTGCTGGAAAAGCACCTGCCGGGCATTGGCGCCCATCCCCAGATCGGGTTGGCGCGGCAGATGACGCTGGCGGCGGTCGCGCCGCTATCCGGCGGGCTGATCAGCGATGCCGCACTGGCCGCGATCGCGGCTGATCTGGCGGCGCTGCCGCATTAACCGGGGCGGCGGGATTGACCGGGTCTGCGGGCGCGGGCGGCCCAGACCAGCAGCCCCGCGCCGGTCAGGCCCGCCAGCACCGCATAGGCCGCCATTGCCGCCCCCGCGCGGGTGGTGATGGCGCCGGTCAGCGGCCACCAGCCCGGCACGCCCCCCAGCGGCGCTGCGATAAAAGGCGCGGCCAGCACCAGACCGGCCAGCCCGATGCCCGCCGCCGCCCATCGCAGCGGCGCGCGGGTGGCGCGGGCAGACCAGCCACGCCGCAACGCGGCGCGGGCGCGGCCCAGATCGGCCCCGATCATCAGCGTCGCCGGCACCACCAGCAGCACGATCACCAGCCCGAACCCCAGCCCATAGCACAGCGAAACCACCGTGGATTTCAGAAACAGCGCCTGACTGGAACGTTCATACAGCAGCGGCGCCAGACCCAGAACCGTGGTGGCCGTGGTCAGCAGCACGGCGCGAAAACGGTCGCCCACCGCCGCAATGATCGCCGGGCGCAGGGCGCGGTCGCGGGCGTGGTCGTCAATGGTCGAAATCAGCACGATGGAATCGTTGATGATGATCCCCGACATGCCGATCAGCCCCACAACCGAAAACATCGACAGCGCGATTCCCCACAGGTGATGCCCCCAGACCGCGCCGATCAGGCCGAAGGGGATCACCGACATCACCACCAGCGGCCGGGTCCAGCTGGCAAAGATCCAGCACAGCACCAGATAGATCCCGGTCAGCGCCAGCGCGAACCCGGCCATGGCCTGACCGCGAAAATCGCGTTCCTGTTCCTTCAGCCCGGTCTGCACCGTGTCGACCCCATGCGCGGCGGCCAGTTCGGGCAGGATGGTCTGGCCGATCTGGCGCTGGATCAGGGCCGCGCGGGCCGGGTCGTCGCCAAAAATATCGCCGGTCACGGTGATCTGGCGCTGGCCGTTCTGGCGGCGGATGGTGGAAAAGCCGCTGCGTTCGCGCAACTGCACCACATCACCCAGCGCCACCCATTCGCCGCGTTCGGACCGCACCCGCATCCGGTCCAGAAAATCGCCAGCGCGGTCGCGCGGGTCCAGCGTGACGCGGATGCTGGCGCTGCGGGTGCCCTCGGGCCAGGTGGCGGCCTCGATCCCGGCCAGCTGCGCGCGCAGATCCGCCGCCAGCCCCGCCGTGGTGAACCCCAGCGCCCGGCCCTGCGGTGACAGCACCAGCTCAAGCTCGGGCTTGTCATAGGCCATGCTGTCCTCAAGCGCGGAAACCTCGGGGAAGCGGGCCAGCCGCGCCTTCAGGTCCTCGGCGGCGTGTTTCAGCCCGGCGGCATCCGCCCCCGTCAGCATGACCGAGATCGCATCCCCCGCCGGACCGGCGCGAAAGCCGCGAAAGCTGATGGTTTCCAGCAGCGGGTGCTGCGGCGCGGCCTGTTGCAGGTCAGCGATGAACTGGAAGCTGGACCATGACCGCAGATCGGGGTCGATCAGTTCGACCGTGACCGAACCCAGCAGGTCGGCATCGCGGGTTTCGGCACCGGGCAGGGGGCGGCCGGCATGACCGCCGGTTTCGGCCAGTACATAGGTCAGCGGATCGCGGCCATCGCGCTGCGCATAGCGCGCGGCGACCTGCGCCACGCTGTGCTGAAGTGCAGCCATCACCGCCATCGTGTCATCCCGCGTCGCCCCCGGCGCCATCAGGAAATTGCCGGTGATCGTGCCGCTTTCCGGGGCGTCGAAAAACCGCCACGGCACCGTCCCGGAAACGATCGCCGCCCCCGCCCATGTCAGCCCCGCCAGCATTATCGCCAGCACCGCATAGCGCAGCCGGATGGTCCAGCCCGCCAGTGGCCGCACCACCCGCGCCACCAGCCAGCCAAGCCCGCGATTGACCGCCATTGACGGGCGGTCATACCAGCGCGGCTGGCCAAGGCGGCCAAGCGCGTGCGCCATGTGATTGGGCAGCACCAGAAAACATTCCACCAGCGAGGCCATCAGCACCGCGATCACCGTCTTGGGCACATCCTGAATCATCCGTCCCATGGTGCCGCCGATGGCCACCAGCCCGGCAAAGGCGATCACCGTGGTCAGGGTCGAGGACACCACCGGCGCCGCCATGCGCCGCACCGCGCGGGTGGCGGCCTGACGGGGTGGCTCGGCCAGATGGCGGGCGCGGAAATCGGCATGTTCCCCGACCACGATGGCATCATCGACGATGATCCCCAGACACAGGATCAGCGCGAACATCGACATCATGTTCAGCGTCACCCCGGACAGATACATGAAGGCCAGCGCCGCCAGCATCGAGGCCGGAATGCCCGCCGCCACCCACAGCGCCGTTCGTGCGTTCAAAAACAGGAACAGCAGCACCACAACCAGCCCCAGCCCCAGCAGGGCATTGTCCAGCAACAGCCCCAGCCGGTCCGCGATCATATCGGCGCGGGTGCGGATCAGGTCCAGATGCACCCCCTGCGGCAGGGTGGGGCGGATGTCGTGCAGCAGGGCCTCGACCCGGTTCTGAATCGCGATGGCGTCCCCCGCCGCCGATCGCTGAACCCGGATCAGCACCGCCGGATCGTTGTCGTGGAAATAGGCGCGCGCATGGCCCGGACCATGGGCGGTGATATCGGCCACATCGCCCACGGTCAGCTTGCTGCCATCGGCCCCGGCGCGCAGCACCAGCGCCGCCACCGCCGCCGGGTCGCGGGCCTGACTGCCGGTGCGGATGCGCGCGGCGCCGGTGGCCACATCGCCCGCCGGCTGACCCGAGACCGCAGGCGCAATGGCGGCGGCGATCTGGGACAGGGTCAGGTCATGGCGGATCAGGCTTTCGCTGCGCAGGCTGACCTCGACCTCGGGGGCGGCGATGCCCTGAATGGTGGCGCGGGTAATGCCGCGCGCATACAGCCGGTGCAGCAGGTCGTCGGACAGCCGCGCCAGCTGGTCCAGACCGACCGGCCCGGTGACCACGATATCGGCCACGCCGTCACGCCATGCCGCGCGGCTGATATCGGGGCGCTCGGCGGCGTCGGGCAGGTCGCTGGCGGCGGCGATGGCGGTTTCGGTTTCCGACAGGGCGCGTGACATGTCCCAGCCGGGTTCAAATTCCATCTCGATCCGGGCGCTGCCTTCGGTGGCGCGGCTTTCGGTGCGGGCCACGCCCTCGACCGCCATCAGCGCTGGTTCCAGCACCGCGACAATGGCGCTGTCGACATCCTCGGCCCCGGCGCCGTCCCAGCGGACGCTGACGTTGATCGCCTCGATCACGCTGTCGGGAAAGAACTGTGCCCGCAGGCGCGGGGCGGCGTAAAGCCCGGCCACCACCATCACCGCCAGCACCAGATTGGCCAGCGTGGCATGGCGCACGAACAGCGCCAGCAGCCCGCGATCCTGATCGCCGGGCGTGGCATCGGCTGTTGGGGGTGACGCCGGGTTTGGCACCGGGCGGGTCAGCGCACCGGGCGCGGCGTCTGGCCGGGGGATGGGGGTGTCAGCCATCGGCACGCGCCGCACCGCTGTCGGGTTGCGCCGGGGCCGTCGGGGCGGGGGCATCGCCGGGCGCGGTCCGTGGGGTGGGTTCGGGGGCGGGTTCGGGCCTGCTGTCCCGTGCCGGGCGAATGCGGATGCCCGCGCCCAGATAGGGCGCGCGGCTGGCCACCACCTGCGCCCCCGC
The DNA here is from genome assembly GCF_044335505.1 of Paracoccus jiaweipingae. Classification (NCBI taxonomy): domain Bacteria; kingdom Pseudomonadati; phylum Pseudomonadota; class Alphaproteobacteria; order Rhodobacterales; family Paracoccaceae; genus Paracoccus; species Paracoccus jiaweipingae. The sequence continues at coordinate 449,183 of NZ_JBISBS010000001.1, forward strand.
CAGCGTCGCCGGCACGGCGATAATCACCGTGTCGGCCTGTCGGCGCAACACCTGCACCGCCACCGCCGACAGCCGCCCCTGATCATCCGCGACCAGCACCGTGCCATCGCCCCCCAGCGCGCCCGCAGGCAGTTCCGCCGCCTGTTGCAGCGACGGTTCGGGAATGGCGACGCTGACGAAATCGCCGGGGCGCAGTGCCGCGCCGCCCTGGGTGATCGCGGCAAAAACCTGCCGTCCGGCGCTGCCATCCGCGACGCTGGCGGCGGTGCGGTCCAGCCGCGCCTGCGCCACGATATCGGTGCCGGCATTGCGCAGCGTCACCATCAGCGCCGCGTCGGGCAGGCTGCCGGTTGCGGCCACCAGCCGCGAGAATTGCGCCACCGACAGCGGCAGCGCCACCTCGAGCGATTGCGGGTCGATGATTTCGGCCAGCTTTTCGTTGACGCTGGCCAGCCCGCCCTCGACCGCGGTGACATTGGTGACGCGACCGGCAAAGCGGGCGCTGATGCGGGTCTGATCCAGCACGCGGGCGGCCTCGGCCAGGGCAATGGTGCTGCGGCGCAGCGCGTTTTGCGCCGCCGTGACCGCCGATTCGGCATCAGCCAGCGCCGCGCGCCGGGTCAGCACCGCCTGCGCCGCCGCCGAGGCCGCCAGTTCCACCGCCTCGCGTTCGGCCTTGGTGCCAAGCCCGCGTTCGGCCAGCCGCGCCTGCCGGGCGACCGCCGCGGCGCGCAGACCGGCCTGCGCCTGCGCCGCGTCAAGGTCGTCGCGGGCAATGCCGACACGGCGGCGGGCATCGTCCAGCGCCGCCTGTGCGTTTTCGGTCATGGCCTGCTGGTTGTCATGTTCGGCCTGTGCCGCCGACGGGTCGATGCCGATCAGCACCTGTCCGGCGCTGACGCTGCCGCCTTCGTGCAGGGCAGGGTCCAGAAACACGATGCGGCCAGCCGTCCCGGCCCGCAATTCCAGCCGCCGCCGCGCCTGAACCGCGCCAAAGACCTGAATGACCGGGGTCACCGTGCCGCCGGTCAGCGTCACCAGCGGCGCGGTATAGACCTGTTCGGCGCGCGGGCGACCGGCGCGTGCCGCCGGGTCAGGCGACAGTGCCTGCCACAGCTGCGCCGCCGCCAGCGCCAGAAACATGATGGCCAGCGCGGTCACCACCAGTCCCGCCGCAGCCCGTCGCATGAAACCCATAACCGATCCGCAATTTTCCCTTCCGCGTTCTTAGCATGAAAAAGGGAAATGAAACCCTAACCGCTTGCTTCTTTTGTCCGGGTAAGAATATTGCCTGAAATACGCGTCGCCCGCAAATATGTGACCACAGCAGCCGAGACACCGCCATGACCAGACCCAGCCGCCGTCAGGAACGCATCGACCAGCTTGCCGCGCTGATGCAGCCGCAGGGCCGGGTGCGGCTGCGTGACGCGGCGCGGCTGCTGGATGTGTCGGAAATGACCCTGCGCCGCGATGCCGAGGACAGCGCCACCCCGTTTACCTGTCTGGGCGGCTATCTGGTCGATCAGCGCCTGAGCCGGGGCGATTATGTGTTTGAACGCGAAAAGCTGCACCATACCGAGGCCAAGATCGCCGCCTGTCGCGCGGCGGCAGCCTCGGTCCGGCCGGGCGAGGTGGTGTTTGTCGATTGCGGCACCACCACCCCGCATCTGGCGGCGGCGCTGCCTGCCGGTCAGGGGCTGACGGTGCTGTGCTATTCGCTGAACGTGGCCGGCATTCTGGCCCGTCGCGGGCTGGATATGGTGATGCTGGGGGGCACCTATCACCGCAATAACGATTCCTTTTACAGCGAATCCAGCCTGCGGATGCTGCGCCGCTATCGACTGGACCGGGCGTTTTTGTCGGCGGGTGGCTGGGACCGCGAAACCGGGGCCAGTTGTTCGCATTTCGAAGAGGTCGCGATCAAACAGACCGCGATCGAACGCGCCGCGATCAAGGCGCTGGTCATTGACAGCTCGAAATTCGGCAAGACCCGCCCGGCGCATTTCGCCGCACCCCAGCAGATTGGGGCTGTCTTTTCCGACAAGCCGGCACCGGACTGGTCCCCCGGCGCTTGACAGCCGGCCTGCGGATGCGGCAAGCAGTCAGATAATGTTGCAATTCAAACATTACTGCAATGCAGCATCACAGCAGGGGGGTTACACACCATGAAACGGAAACTGACCGGCGCCATGACGGCGCTGTTTATCTCGGTCGTGCCGGCGCTGGCGGGGGGCGTGGTCGACACGTCCGGCCTGAATGCCGGGCTGATCGAAACCAGCGACGATCACAAATATACCATCGCCACCGTGGTCAAGGTCGACGGCATTGCCTGGTTCGACCGGATGCGCGACGGCGTGGATCAGTTCAAGGACGATACCGGCCATGACACCTATATGGTCGGCCCGTCGCAGGCCGATGCCGCAGCACAGGTGCAGATGATTGAAAACCTGATCGCGCAGGGCGTCGACGCCATCTGCGTGGTGCCGTTTTCGGTCGAGGCGCTTGAGCCGGTGCTGAAAAAGGCGCGCGATCGTGGCATCGTCGTCATCGCGCATGAGGCATCGAACATCCAGAATGTCGATTTCGACATCGAGGCGTTTGACAACCTCGCTTACGGCGCCAACCTGATGAAGGAACTGGGCCAGCAGATGGGCGGCAAGGGCAAATATGTCGCCACGGTCGGCAGCCTGACCTCGAAATCGCAGATGGAATGGATCGACGGGGCGGTGGCCTATCAGAAGGAACATTTCCCCGAGATGGAACAGGCGGTCGAGCGTCTGGAAACCTATGACGACGCCAATACCGATTACACCAAGCTGAAAGAGGCGATGACCGCGCATCCCGACATTGCGGGCATTGTCGGCGGCCCGATGCCGACCTCGGCCGGGGCGGGGCGTCTGATCGCGGAAAGCGGGCTGAAAGGCAAGCTGCATTTCGCCGGAACCGGGCTGCCCTCGGTCGCGGGGGAATATCTGGCCAATGGTGATGTCGGCTATATCCAGTTCTGGGACCCGGCGGTGGCGGGCTATGCCATGAATATGCTGGCTGTTGCGGCGCTGGAAAAGAAGGGCGACCAGATCGCGGAAGGTCTGGATCTGGGGCTGAAGGGCTATGAGGCGCTGGCGGTCCCGGATGCGGCGCGGCCCAATGTGCTGTATGGCGCGGGCTGGGTCGGTGTGACCGCTGAAAACATGGATCAATACGACTTTTGATCCTTTGCGGGCCGGGGGTATTCCACCCGGCCCGTCTGTCTTTAACCGGAATCGAGATATGCCAGACAAGCCCCTGATCGAGCTTCGCAATATCACCAAGCGCTTTGGCGGCGTGGTGGCGCTGGACGCGGTGTCCATGACCATCGGCGCCGGCGAAATTCACTGTCTGGCCGGCGAGAACGGGTCCGGCAAGTCGACCATCATCAAGGTCATGTCGGGGGTGTATCAGCCCGATCAGGGGCAGGTGCTGATTGACGGCCGGTCCGTCGGGCGGCTGACCCCGGTGCAGTCGGTGCGCCATGGCATTCAGGTGATCTATCAGGATTTTTCGCTGTTCGGGAACCTGACCGTGGCGGAAAACCTGGTGCTGAACACCTATCTGCGCGACGGGCGCAGGCTGATGGACTGGGGTCAGGCGCGGGGGCTGGCACAGGCGGCGCTGGACCGGCTGAACGTGACGCTGGACCTTGACCGGCTGGTCGATACGCTGCCGACCTCGGGCAAGCAGATCGTGGCCATTGCCCGCGCCGTGATGGCCGATGCCCGGCTGCTGATCATGGACGAACCCACAACCGCCCTGACCCGGCACGAGGTCGACGGCCTGTTCCGCATCGTGCGCGAATTGCAGGCACAGGGCATCGCCATCCTGTTTGTCAGCCACAAGATGCGCGAGATGCTGGAAATCTCGGAACGGCTGACGGTGTTTCGCAATGGCGCCAAGGTTGCCGAGGGGCCGATTGCGGATTTCGACGAACCCTCCATTACCCGCGCCATGACCGGCCGCGACATCACCGCTGTGCATTACCAGTGGCAGCCCGACGACCCCGCCAACCCGCCCCGGCTGGAGGTCAGCAACCTGACCGTCCCCGGCGAGGTTGCGGATGTCAGCCTGTCGCTGCGCGCCGGCGAGGTGGTGGGCCTGTCCGGGCTGATCGGGTCGGGGCGCACCGAACTGGCGCTGGCGCTGTTCGGGATGAAACCGGCCAGCGGCACTGTCCGCGTCGATGGCCGTGACCTGAACCCGCGCAGCGTTCAGCAGGCCATCGCGGGCGGCATCGCCTATGTCCCCGAGGACCGGCTGTCCGAGGGGCTGTTTCTGCCGCAATCCATTCTGCGCAATTCCATCGCCGCCGCCATCGGGCGGTTCTGCCGCGGGCCGTTCCTGAACCGCCGTGCCGCGCGCGAACAGACGCAGGCCATGTTCGAGGCGATGCAGGTCAAGGCACCGGGGCTGGACTTTCCGGTCTCGAACCTGTCGGGGGGCAACCAGCAGCGCGTGGTGATCGGGCGCTGGCTGATGACAGGCGCGCGGGTGCTGATCCTGAACGGCCCGACCGTGGGCGTGGATGTGGGGTCCAAGGAACAGATCCACCGCATTATTCACGATCTGGCGCGCGAACAGGGGCTGGCGGTGCTGATGCTGTCCGATGACGTCCCCGAGCTGGTGCATAACTGTAACCGCGTGCTGGTGATGCATCGCGGGCGGCTGGTGGACCAGATGCAGGGCGCGACACTGACCGAAGACGCGATCAATGATCGCCTGAAACGACTGGACTGACGACATGGCTATTTTGCGCAGCACGGAATTCGCGATTGCCTGCGTCCTGATTGCGGCCATGGTCGTGATCGGGCTGATCAACCCGGCCTTCTGGTCGCTGGATAACCTGTTCAGCCTGATGCGCGCGAATGTGGTGATCGGGATCATGGCGCTGGGGGTGCTTTTGGTAATGATCTCGGGCGGGATCGACGTGTCGTTCACCGCCTTTGCGGTGGCGGCGATGTATCTGACCGTGCGCGGCATGGTCAGCCTGGGGTATGACGGGGTGGTGCTGCCCTTCGCGGCGGCGACGCTGATCGGGCTGGCGCTGGGGGCGTTCAACGCCGCGATCATTTACCGGCTTAAGATGATCCCGCTGATCGTGACGCTGGGGACCGGGTCCATTGTGCGCGGTCTGGTGCTGGGGCTGGTCGGCACCAGCATCGTCAATATCAACAAGATGCCCAAGGATCTGATCGAATTCGGCAAGACCGATATCGTCACCATGCAGAATGCGCAGGGTGCCAGCTTTGGCCTGACGGCGATGGTGCTGGTCTATCTGGTGCTGGCGCTGCTGATCCATCTGGCGCTGCGGCGCACGATGATCGGGCGCTCCGTCTATGCCTACGGTGCCGCGCCCGAGGCGGCCAAGCGCGTGGGCTTTGACACCCGCAAGACGGTGTTTTTCGTCTATTGCACGGCGGGGGCGCTGGCGGGGTTTGCGGGGCTGCTGCACGCCTCGATGATCTGGCTGGCCAACCCGCGCGATTTCGTCGGGCTGGAGCTGGACGTGATCGCGGCGGTGGTTCTGGGCGGGGCCTCGATCTTTGGCGGCAAAGGGTCGGTGATGGGCACGCTTTTGGGGGTGTTCATGCTGGTGATGATCAAGAATTCGCTGATCCTGATGGGGATCGACACCACATGGCAGCGCGTCGTCGTCGGCGGCATCATTATTCTGGCCACTGCGATCACCGCGCTGCGGGACCGCAAGGCGATGTTCTGAAGGGGGCGGCGATGAAGAATTTCCAGAAACTGCTTGGCCGCGACAGCAATCTGCAACTGATCGCCATCACCATCATCGTTTTTGCGCTGATGGCGGCGATGAACCCGCGCTTCCTGAATTATTACAATTTCGAATCGATCAGCTTTTCGATGCCGGAACTGGGTATTCTGTCCATTGCCATGATGGTGGCGATGCTGACCGGGGGCATCGACCTGTCGGTGGTGGGGATCGCCAATCTGGCCGGTATCACGGCGGGCATCCTGTTCCAGCGGCTGGCCGCCGATGGCGGGGTCAGCGGCGCTGAAACCGCGCTTGGCGTGGCCGTGGCGCTGGGGGTCGGGCTGTTGGCGGGGCTGCTGAACGGGCTGCTGATCGCGTGGCTGCGCATCACCCCGATTCTGGCGACGCTGGGGTCGGGGCAGGTCTTTACCGGGCTGGCACTGGTGCTGACGGGCGGGCCGGCCATTGTCGGCTTTCCGGCGGCGTGGAACTGGATCGGCAATGGCAAGCTGGCGGGGATCGCCTTTCCCTTCATCCTGTTCGTTTTGGTTTGCGTGGGCGTGTCCCTGCTGCTGTCGCGCACGGCCTTTGGCGTCAACCTGATGCTGATCGGGTCAAACCCCAAGGCGGCGGTGTTCGCGGGGCTGCGCAAGGCGCGGATGATCTGTTGGTCCTATATGCTGACCGGGGGGCTGGCGGCGCTGGCGGGGATCATCCTGTCGGGGCGCACCAATGCGGCGAAATCCGATTACGGCCAGTCCTATCTGTTGCAGGCGGTGCTGATCGCGGTGCTGGCGGGCACCAACCCGGCGGGCGGCAAGGGCAATGTGCCCGGCGTGGCGATTGCGCTGACGGCGCTGATGTTCCTGTCCTCGGGGTTCCAGATGATGCGGGTGTCGAACCACCTGATCGACTTTATCTGGGGGGGCTTCCTGATTGCCGTGATCGCGCTGAATGCGGCGCGCAACAAGGACCACTGACATGAGCGTGACCATCCCCCTGCATCGCGACCACTTCCCGCCGACCCCGCGCCTGATCGCGCGCGCAGGCGGAACCGAGGTGCACGGCTTTTCCTATGCCAGCGGTGTCGAGGCGCTGGTGATCCAGACCCCGCGCGGTTACGTCACCGTGCTGCCCTTCATGGGGCAGATGATCTGGGATGCGGTATTTGACGGGGTCGATCTGTGCATGGGCAATGCCTTTCGTCAGCCCTTGTCTGCTACGGAAATTGCCCAGACCTATGGCTGTTTCGCGTTTCATTCCGGTCTGCTGCGCAATGGCGTGCCGGGGCCGCAGGACAACCACGCGGCGCATGGCGAAATGCCCACCGCGCGGATGGATTCCGCGACGCTGATCCTGGATGACGCGGCGGTGACGCTGTGCGGGGAATATGAATATGTGATGGGCTTTGGCGCCCATTACATGGCCCGCCCGCATGTCCGCCTTGGCGCGGCCGATACCGTGGTCGACATGGGTATGGCGGTCGAAAACCTGTCCGCCGCGCCGATGGACCTGATGTATATGGCGCATGTCAATTTCGCCTTTGTGCCGGGCGGGCGTATTCACCAGCCCGCGCCCTTTACCCCCGACCGCACCCGCGTGCGCCGCGCGGTTCCGGCGCATGTGACGCCCAACCCCGCCTATCTGGCGCTGATCGACCGGCTGGCCAGCGACCCGGCGGCGATGCAGGTGCTGGACCAGCCTGACCAGTATGACCCCGAGCAGGTGTTTTACATCGACGCCCCCGCTGTGGACGCCGAAGGCCAGACCCACCTGATGCTGGAGCGCCCCGAGGGGGACGGCTTTGTGCTGTCCTATGCCCCGGTTCAGTTCCCCCGGCTGGTGCGCTGGGTGCTGAATGGCGGCGATGCGCAGGTGGCGGCTTTCGCGCTGCCCGCAACCTGCGAGCCAGAGGGGTATAACGCCGAAAAGGCCAAGGGCAATGTGCAGCTGCTGGCACCGGGTGCCGAGGCCGTCTTTACCACCCGCATGGGCTATGTCACCGCGCAGGATGTGCCGGCACTGGCGGCAATGATTGCCGGACTGAAAGGATGAACAGGATGAAAATCGGTGTTGTCGGCTCGAACATGTATGACCTTGTCACCTATATCACCCGGATGCCCGCCCCCGGCGAAACCATCGAGGCCCCCAGCTTTGAAATGGGCTTTGGCGGCAAGGGCGCCAATCAGGCGGTCGCCGCCGCGCGGCTTGGCGGTGACGTGCTGATGATGACGCGTCTGGGCGATGACGTGTTTGGCGATGCCACGCTGAAAAACCTGCGCGATAACGGCATCGACACCCGGCTGTGCGAAAAGGTGCCCGGCACCCCCAGCGGCGTGGCGCCGATCTTTGTCGAACCCTCGGGCGAGAATTCGATATTGATCATCAAGGGCGCGAATGCCACCCTGACCCCCGATCAGGTCGATGCCGCCGGGGATGTGCTGGCCGAATGCGGGCTGATCCTGATGCAGATGGAAATCCCGGTCGAGACGGTTTACCGCACGATCGAACTGGCCGCGCGTCACGGCATCACCACCATCCTGAACCCCGCGCCCGCCGCCGCCGATCTGGACGCGGCGCGGCTGAAGGATCTGGGGTTTCTGGTCCCCAATGAAAGCGAACTGGCGCTGTTGTCAGGGATGCCAACGGGAACCGAGGCCGAAACCCTTGCCGCCGCCCGCGCGCTGATCGCCAAGGGCGTGCGCAATGTCATTGTTACCCTTGGCGGGCGCGGGGCGCGTATCGTGACCGCCGATGATGTGATCACCATTCCCCCGGTCGCCGTCGACCCGGTCGACACCACCGGGGCGGGCGATGCCTTTATCGGCGCTTTTGCCCGCTATTACGCCGAAACCCCCGATGCCGCCGCCGCCGCCGGTCAGGCCGCGCGCTATGCCGCGCTGTCGATCACCCGGCGCGGCACCCAGAAATCCTATGCCGATGCCGAGGGCTTCGCCGCCTTCTGCGCCCGATTGGAGGGCTGAACCCGATGCCGCATGATTTTCCCCGCAATACCGGCACGCCGCTGACCCCGGACTGGTTTGCGCAGGTCAATGTCAACCGATCCGCGACCGAGCGCCGCGCCGCAACCATCGGCGCCCGCCGCAGCGTCAAGAAACAGTGGCAGGCGGCGTGGCTGGTCCATGCCATCCGCTGTATCGACCTGACCACGCTGAATGGCGATGACACGGCGGGCCGGGTGCGCCGCCTGTGCGCCAAGGCCCGCCAGCCGCTGCGCCCCGACCTGATGGCGGCGCTGGGGGTCGAGGGGCTGACCACCGGTGCGGTCTGTGTTTACCCGACAATGGTTGGGCACGCGGTCAGGGCGCTGGAAGGGTCGGGCATTCCGGTGGCCTCGGTCGCGACGGGCTTTCCCGCCGCGCTGACGCCGCTGCCGCTGCGGCTGGCGGAAATCACCTATGCCGTCGAACAGGGCGCGGCGGAAATCGACATCGTGATCACCCGCGAACATGTGCTGACCGGCAACTGGCAGGCGCTGTATGACGAAATCGCCGCCATGCGCGAAACCTGTGGCGATGCGCATATGAAGGCGATTCTGGCGACCGGCGATCTGGGAACGCTTGGCAATGTCTATCGCGCCTCGATGGTGGCGATGCAGGCGGGCGCGGATTTCATCAAGACATCGACCGGGAAAGAGGCCGTGAACGCCACGCTGCCCGTCACCCTGACCATGGTCCGCGCGCTGCGCGATTATCAGGACCTGTCGGGTCAGATCGTCGGGTTCAAACCTGCGGGCGGGCTGCGCACCGCCAAGGACGCGATGAACTGGCTGTCCCTGATCCGCGAGGAACTGGGCCGCCGGCATATGGATAACGACCTGTTCCGCATTGGCGCCAGCTCTCTGCTGGGGGATATCGAGCGTCAGCTGGAACATCACGTCACTGGCCGTTACGCGGCCGCGGCACATCAGCCGCTTGCCTGAAGGACGCCTGTCATGACCACGATCAAGGATATTCTGGACACCATGGAATACGGCCCATCCCCCGAGGCCAGCGATGCGGTCACGGCGTGGATCGCCACCGCGCCGCGCGGCCATTTCATCAATGGCCGCTTTACCGACGCGGCGGACACCCCCATCGCGGTGACCAACCCCGCCACCGGCCAGCAGATCGCGCAGGTCGCCAAGGCCAGCGCCGAAGATGTCGACACCGCCGTCAGGGCCGCCCGCGCGGCACAGGCCGGATGGGCGGCGCTGCCGGGGCATGACCGGGCGCGGTATCTGTATGCCATTGCGCGCCATGTGCAGAAACGCGAACGCTTTTTGTCGGTGCTGGAAACCATCGACAATGGCAAGCCGATCCGCGAAACGCGCGATATCGACATCCCGCTGGTGGCGCGGCATTTCTATCACCATGCCGGGTGGGCCTCGGGGCTGGGTGATGCGTTTCCGGGTGCGAAACCCGCCGGTGTCTGCGCGCAGGTGATCCCGTGGAATTTCCCGCTGCTGATGCTGGCGTGGAAGGTCGCGCCGGCGCTGGCGGCGGGCAATACGGTGGTGCTGAAACCGGCGGAACAGACGCCGCTGTCGGCCATCGCCTTTGCCGAAATCTGCGCCGAAATCGGCCTGCCCGACGGGGTGGTCAATATCGTTCAGGGTGACGGCGAAACCGGGGCCGCGCTGTGCGGGCACCCGGATGTGGACAAGGTGGCCTTTACCGGCTCGACCGAGGTGGGGCGCATTATCCGCCGCCAGCTGGCCGGGTCGGGCAAGAAGCTGTCGCTGGAACTGGGGGGCAAATCCCCCTTCATCGTGATGGCGGATGCCGATCTGGATTCCGCCGTCGAGGGCGTCGTCGATTCCATCTGGTTCAATCAGGGCGAGGTCTGCTGTGCCGGGTCGCGCCTGCTGGTGCAGGAAGGCATCGCCCCGCGCTTTTACGCCAAGCTGAAGGACCGGCTGGCAACAATGCGCGTCGGTGATCCGCTGGACAAATCCACCGATGTGGGTGCGATTGTCAGCGCCGAACAGCACGCCCGCATTACCGAATTGCTGGCACAGGGCCGGGCCGAGGGGGCCGATCTGCATCAATGCGACTGTGACCTGCCTGCTGACGGCTTCTTTGTCGCGCCGGGCTTTTTCACCGATGCCGAACCCGCCAGCACCGTGGCCCAGGTCGAGATTTTCGGCCCCATCGCCGCCGCCATGACCTTTCGCACCCCGTCCGAGGCGCTGGAGCTGGCGAACCAGTCGAATTACGGGCTGGCGGCCTCGATCTGGTCGGAAAATATCAGTGTCGCGCTGGATCTGGCGGCCGGGGTCAAGGCCGGGATCGTCTGGATCAACTGCGCCAACCAGATGGACGCGGCGGCGGGCTTTGGCGGCATGAAGGAAAGCGGCTTTGGCCGCGAAGGTGGCCGCGAGGGGATGTTCGAATATCTGTTGCATCCGGCCAAAACCGTTGCCGCCCCCGCCGCGGATGTCGATTTCAGTGCCGCGCCGACGGCGGGTGACACGCTGTCGCTGCCGGGCATTGACCGCACGATGAAGATGTATATCGGCGGCAAGCAGGCCCGGCCCGATGGTGGCGCCAGCTATGCCGTGCGCGACGCAAAGGGCGCGGTGACCGGGCTGGCCGGGATCGGCAGCCGCAAGGACATCCGCAACGCGGTCGAGGCCGCCGCCAGGGCCGGGGCATGGGCGAAAGCCACCGCGCATAGCCGGGCGCAGGTGCTGTATTATCTGGCCGAAAATCTGGATGCCCGGCGCGATGACTTTATCGCCGCCCTGCGCCAGACCGGCGCGTCGGACAAGGCCGCACAGGCCGAATTCGATGCCGCGATCCGCCGCATCTTCTGGTATGCGGGGCAGGCCGATAAATTCGACGGCGCGGTGCATTCCACCAATGGCCGTCAGGTGACGGTGGCGATGAACGAACCGTGGGGCGTGGTCGGCATCGGTTGCCCGGACAGCGCGCCGCTGCTGGGGCTGGTGTCGATGCTGCTGCCGCTGATCGCGATGGGCAACCGCGTGGTGGCCGTGCCCTCGCCGCGTCACCCGCTGATCGCGGGGATGCTGTATCAGGTGCTGGATACGTCCGATGTGCCGGGCGGGGTGGTCAATTTTGTCACCGGCGACCGCGCCGCGCTGGTGCAGGTGCTGGCCGCGCATGACGCGGTGGCGGCGGTCTGGTCCTTTGGCGACGCCGCCGAAAGCACCGCGGTCGAGGCCGCCGCAGCAGGCAACCTCAAGCCCACCTTCGTGGGCTACGGTCAGATGCCCGACTGGCAGGATGACAGCGCGCAGGGCACCGAATGGCTGCGCCGCGCGGTGCAGGTCAAGAATATCTGGCTGCCCTACGGCGCCTGATGCCGGAACGAAAAGGGGCGGTTCGACCGCCCCTTTTTCTTTAGTCTGCCGACAACATCCGGCCCACCATTTCCGCCAGATTGCGGCTGAGGCCGGGCAGGGCGTTGATGCGGTCCAGCGCCGCGCGGGCACTGGCGCGGCGGGCGCTGTCGTAACGCGGCCAGATCTCGAACGCGCCGGACATGCGGGCGGCGATCTGGGGGTTGACCGGGTCCATCCGCATCAGCCAGTCGGCCATCAGGTCATAACCCGACCCGTCAGCGGCGTGGAACCCGGCATGGTTGGCCGCCAGCCCCGACAGCAACGCGCGAAAGCGGTTGGCGTTCTTCCAGTCCCAGTCGTCGCGCTGCGTCAGGGCCTGCGTCACGCGGGCGGCGTGGTCGGGCGGGCAGGCGGCGGGCTGGATCATGAAGAACTTGTCCATCACCAGCCGGTTGTCGTGGAAGCGTGCGTCGAAATCGGCCAGCGCGGCATCGGCCTTGCCAAGCCGGATCAGCGCGGTCAGCGCCCCCAGACGTTCGGTCATATTGCCGGCGCTGTCATACAGCGCCTGCGCCCGCGCGCCGCCATCCAGCCGCGACAACAGCCCCAGCGCCGCCAGCCGCAGCGACCGGCGCGCGGCATCGGCGGGGTCGGGGGCATAGGGGGCGTCGATGCGGCACTGGTCGAACAGCGCCGCCAGCCGGTCCTGATGCGCCTGCGCAATGGCCCGCGCCAGATCACCGCGCGCGCGGTGGATGGCATCGGGGTCGGGGGTGGCACCGGCCTGCGCGATGGCGGCGGCGATGCCGTCCTCGGATGGCAGGCTCAGGCACAGGGCGGCGAAGCCGGGGTCGTCCATCGCCCCCTCAAGCAGCGGCCCCAGCGCGGCGATCAGCACGTCTTGCGGGGCGCTGCGGCCCTGCGCCTGCGCCACCAGAATATCCAGCGCCAGCGCGTTCCCGGCCTCCCACCGGGCGAAGGGGTCGGTGTCATGGGCCAGCAGGAAGGCGCGGGTCTGCGCATCCATGGCCCGGTCCAGCACCACCGGGGCCGAAAAATCGCGCAGCACCGACACCACGGGCCGCGCGCCAAGCCCGTCAAACCGGAAGCTTTGCGTGGCCTGGGTCATTTCCAGCACCGTGGTCGGCACCAGCTCGTCGCCATTGGGACCGATCAGGCCGGTGGCGATGGGGATGACGCGGGCGGGCTTGTCGCTTTGGCCCGGTGTCGGCGCGGTGCTTTGGGTAAAGGTCAGCACCAAGCGGCCCGCATCGGCGTCCCAGTCCTCGGTCATGGTCAGGCGCGGGGTGCCGGCATCGGTATACCAGCGCCTGAACTGGGTCAGGTCGCGGCCCGTGGCATCCTGAAACACCGCCAGCCAGTCCTCGATCGTGCAGGCCTGCCCGTCATGGCGGTCGAAATACAGGTCCAGCGCCGCGCGCCAGCCGTCATCGCCCACCAGCCGTTTCAGCATCCCGATCACCTCGGCGCCTTTTTCGTAAACAGTGGCGGTATAGAAATTGTTGATCTCGCTGTAATGATCGGGGCGCGGGGGGTGGGCCAGCGGGCCTGCATCCTCGCGGAACTGACGGGCGCGCAGCTCGATCACGTCAGCGATGCGCTTGACCGCGCGGCCGCGCATGTCGCTGGTAAAGGACTGGTCGCGGAACACGGTCAGACCCTCTTTCAGGCACAGCTGGAACCAGTCGCGGCAGGTGATGCGGTTGCCGGTCCAGTTGTGGAAATATTCATGCGCGATCACGCCCTCGATGCGTTCGTAATCGGTATCGGTCGCGGTTTCCGGGCTGGCCAGCACCAGTTTCGAGTTGAAGATGTTCAACCCCTTGTTTTCCATCGCCCCCATGTTGAAATCATCGACGGCGACGATGTTGAAATTGTCCAGATCATATTCGCGCCCGTAAACCTGTTCGTCCCAGATCATCGACTTTTTCAGGCTGTCCATGGCGAAGCCGGCGCGGTCCTGATCGCCGGGCCGCACCCAGACATTCAGCGCCACCTTGCGCCCCGACCGGGTGGTGAACTGATCCGGGATCGCGGTCAGATGCCCGGCCACCAGCGCGAACAGATAGGCCGGTTTGGGCCACGGGTCGTGCCAGATGGCGCTGTCGGCCTGACGGTCCATGGAATTGCCATTCGACAGCAGCACCGGCAGGTCGGCATGGATGGTGACCTCGAACGGGGCCATCACGTCGGGACGGTCGGGATACCAGGTGATGTGGCGAAAGCCCTCGGCCTCGCACTGGGTGCAATAGATGCCGCCCGACATATACAGCCCCTCGTTCGTGGTATTGGCGGCGGGGTCGATGCTGACTGTGGCTTCAAAGGTAAAGGGACCATCGGGCAGGGCGGCGCGGGCAATGGTCAGGCGGTCGCTGGTCCGGGTGACATGGGCATCCGCGATGGGAGTGCCGTCGATCGACAGGGCGCGGGTGGTCAGCCCGACACCGTCCAGCACCAGATCGGTTTCGCCGGTGGGGGTCAGGTCCAGCCGGGACCGGACGATGGTATTATGCGGGTCAAGGGTGAACTCCAGCCGGGTTTTCGTCAGCGTGAAGGGCCAGGGGCGGTAATCGGACAGCAGGAATGTCGGGCGGGGATCGGTCACGGTGACCTCCTGTTTTCGTGAAAACTTTGACGGCGGGGGGGAACTTGTGCCTTTCCCGTGTGTTAGGCGCAGGACAGCCGGGTCGCAAGCCGAAGGTCCGGGGATCGCCATGTCGTGATCTTCGCCCGCCCGCCGCCCGCGCCGCAAGACGAAACGAGGAGGTGCCCGATGGCCCATTACGACCCCAACGACCCGCGCCGGTCGCAGACCGAAGACCCCAACCGTCCCGTCGATCCGGCGCCGCAGGTCAATGAAACCTATGTCGAGCCGGTGGAAAAGCGCGCCTCGCCGCTGCCGCTGATCATCGGTGTGCTGCTGGCGCTGGCTTTGGCCTATTTCGTGCTTCAGCGTTACATGGCCAGCGACGATGTGGTCGTGAACGAAGGTGACACCACCACCGTCACCACCGAGGCCCCCGCCACCACGACCGAGATCCCGACCGAGGCCGCCCCGGCAGGCGAAGCCCCCGCCGACCCCGCCGCCGAGGCCGAGGCCGCCGCTGATCAGGCCGCCGATGCCGCCGACAAGGCCGCCGATGATGCGGCCCGTGCCGCCGACAGCGCCGCGCAGGCCGCCGCAAATGCGGTGGACGAGGCCGCCGACAAAGCCTCGCAAGAGGCAGGTGCCGCGGCTGACGCTGCGCAGAAATCGGCTGCCGAGGCTGCGGCGGCGGCTGACAAGGCCGCCGACAAGGCGGCAACCACCGCCGAAGATGCGGCCAAGGCCACCGGCGCCGCCGTTGGTGACGCGGTCGATGCCACCGCCGAGGCCGCCAAGGAGGCCGCCGATACCGCGGTCGAGGCCGCCAAAGATGCCGCCAGGGCCGCCGAGGATGCGATGGAATCGGCGCGTGATGCCGTGACCACGCCGACCCCGGTCACGCCTGTTCCGGCCACCGACGCCACGTCGCCCGATGCCGCAATCACCGTTGAACCGGCGGACAAACCCGCGTCCAACTGATTGTATCGCAATGATTTTCGCCGTCGCAGCCCATGGTTGCGGCGGCTTTTTTCATTTTATGTCGCGGCCTGGGCATTTCACGAAAGGGAATTGCGGGGTTGCGCAACACATAGACATTTCAGAACATGAGGCCGGGTTCTTGAGGAAAAATCTTTCGCGGTGTTAGATACCGCTAACGCCGGCCCTGCCGGAGGTTCACAATGGGGGATTGCCAGTGAAGATAGGCGCGTTGACAGAGACGCAGGACGGTGAAGCGCGGGTCGCGATCACGCCATCCTCGGCGGCTCATTTGCAAAAGCTGGGGCATCAGCCCTTTGTCCAGTCCGGGGCCGGGGTGGCCGCAGGCTTTTCCGATGACCAATACCGCAAGGCCGGGGTCGAGGTCGTGGCCGATGCGCAGGCCCTGACCGATGCGGTCGATATTGTCGCCAAGGTGCGCCCGCCCGAAACCGCCGAACTGGACCGGATGCACAGCGGCCAGACGCTGATTTCGTATTTCTATCCGGCGCAGAACAAGGACCTGCTGGAAAAAGCCCGCGCGCAGGGCATTACCGCAATTGCGATGGACATGGTGCCGCGCATTTCGCGCGCGCAAAAGATGGATGCGCTGTCGTCGATGGCCAATATCGCGGGCTATCGCGCGGTGATCGAGGCGGCGAATAATTTTGGACGTTTCTTCACCGGTCAGGTCACGGCGGCGGGCAAGGTGCCCCCGGCCAAGGTGCTGATCGTCGGCGCGGGCGTTGCCGGTCTGGCGGCCATCGGTACGGCGGTCAGCCTTGGCGCGCAGGTCTATGCCTTTGACGTGCGTCCCGAAGTTGCCGAACAGATCGAATCGATGGGCGCGGAATTTGTTTTCCTCGATTTCGATCAGGGCACGCAGGACGGGGCCGCGACCGGCGGTTATGCCGCGCCCTCCAGCCCTGAATTCCGCGAAAAACAGCTGGAAAAATTCCGCGAACTGGCGCCGCAGATGGACATCGTCATCACCACGGCGCTGATACCGGGCCGCGATGCGCCGGTGCTGTGGACCGCCGACATGGTGCAGGCGATGAAGCCGGGCAGCGTCATCGTCGATCTGGCGGCGGAAAAGGGCGGCAATTGCGAACTGACCCAGAAAGACCAGCGCATCGTCACCGATAACGGCGTGGTCATCATCGGCTATACCGATTTTCCGTCGCGGATGGGCGCACAGGCGTCCGAGCTGTATGGCAACAATATCCGTCACTTCATCGCCGATCTGACGCCGGGCAAGGACGGGATCGTTAACCACAATATGGAAGACGACGTCATTCGCGGCGCGACGGTGACCCATGACGGTGCCATCACCTTCCCGCCGCCGCCGCCCAAGGTCGCGGCCATCGCGGCGCAAAAGCCCAAGGAAAAGCCCAAAGAGCTGACGCCCGAGGAGCGCCGCGCCAAAGAAATGGCCGATTTCAGGGCACAGACCAGGTCGCAGGTCACGATGCTGGCCGTGGGCGCGGTGCTGATGCTGCTGGTGGGCGCGGTGGCGCCGGTCAGCTTTCTGAACCATTTCATCGTGTTTGTGCTGGCGTGCTTTGTCGGCTTCCAGGTGATCTGGAATGTCGCGCATTCGCTGCATACGCCGCTGATGGCGGTGACGAACGCGATCAGCTCGATCATCATTCTGGGGGCGCTGATGCAGATCGGGTCCGGCTCGGGCTGGGTGATCGTGCTGGCGGCGCTGTCGGTGCTGATGGCGGGCGTGAATATCTTTGGCGGCTTCCTGGTCACGCGCCGGATGCTGGCCATGTTCCAGAAATCGTAAGGAGGGGATGATGGAATACGGATTCACCACCGCCGCTTATGTGGTTGCCGCCATTCTGTTCATCCTGTCGCTGGGTGGACTGTCGGGGCAGGAAAGCGCCAAGCGCGCGGTCTGGTATGGTATTGCCGGCATGGCGCTGGCCGTGCTGGCCACGCTGATGGGGCCGGGGGCCGGGCATTGGTGGCTGTCGGTCATCATGATCGCCATTGGCGGTGCTGCGGGCTGGGTCATTGCCAAGCGCGTGCAGATGACCGAGATGCCGCAACTGGTCGCCGCGATGCATTCGCTGGTCGGTCTGGCGGCTGTGTTCGTGGGCTTTAATGCCCAGATCGAGCTGGCCCGCGTGCTGCGCGCCCGCGCCGAAGGGCTGGTCCATGACTTTCACGGCTTTGCCGCCGTGCTGGCCCATAAAACCCCGGCCGAACTGGCCATGCTGCGGGTCGAGGTGTTTTTGGGCATCTTTATCGGTGCGGTGACCTTTACCGGGTCGATCGTGGCTTTTGGCAAGCTGTCGGGCCGCATTGACGGCAAGCCGCACAAGCTGCCCGGTGGGCATATGTGGAATGCAGGCGCTGCCGCGCTGGCGCTGATTTTGGGCATTGCCTATTGCGCCGGGGCCGGGATCTGGGCGCTGATCCTGATCGCGGTCATCGCGGGCTTTATCGGCTGGCACCTGATCATGGGTATTGGCGGGGCCGATATGCCGGTCGTGGTGTCGATGCTGAACAGCTATTCCGGTTGGGCCGCCGCGGCGATTGGCTTTACGCTGGGGAATGACCTGCTGATCGTGGTCGGTGCACTGGTCGGGTCCAGCGGGGCGATCCTGTCCTATATCATGTGCAAGGCGATGAACCGCAGTTTCATCAGCGTGATCCTTGGCGGTTTCGGTGGCACCACCGGCCCCGCGATGGAAGTCGAGGGCGAGCAGATCGCCATCGACGCTGATGGCGTGGCCGCTGCCCTGAACGAGGCGGACAACATCGTCATCGTCCCCGGCTATGGCATGGCGGTGGCGCAGGCGCAGCAATCGGTGTCAGAACTGGTGCGCAAGCTGCGCGCGGCGGGCAAGACTGTGCGTTTCGCCATTCACCCGGTCGCGGGGCGTCTGCCCGGTCACATGAACGTGCTGCTGGCCGAGGCCAAGGTGCCCTATGACATCGTGCTGGAGATGGACGAGATCAACGACGATTTCCCGCAGACCGACGTGGTGATCGTCATCGGTTCGAATGACATCGTGAACCCGGCGGCGCAGGACGACCCCAACAGCCCCATCGCCGGAATGCCGGTGCTGGAAGTGTGGAAGGCCAAGCAGGTCTTTGTGTCCAAGCGCGGGCAGGGGACCGGTTATTCGGGGATCGAAAACCCGCTGTTCTTCAAGGACAATACCCGCATGTTCTATGGCGATGCCAAGAAAAGCGTGGATGCGCTGCTGCCGATGATCGACTGATCGGGGCAGTTGCCAGAAAAACGGGGCGGTCCTTGCCGGGGCCGCCCTTTTTGCATCGCCGTGCGGGTGGTGATGCGGCTTTGGGGTATTTGGACAACGAAGAAGCGGGTCACAGCCTGTCGCGCGCGGCGGCCAGTGACAGGGTCAGCGCCGGGCGCAGGTCGATGGGCGGCTGCCAGCCGTGGCGGCGGGCAAGGCTGCTGTCGATCAGCTTATGGGCCATACCCTCGGGGCGGGTCAGGTCATGGCTGAAGCGGCCCTGCCAACCCGCGATATGGGCGATCATGCGGTAATAGTCATTGACGCTGTGGTCGCGGCCCTGACCGGTATTCATCATCTGCGGCAAACGGGGCAGGCCGGGCAGGATTGTCAGGATGAAACCGGCCAGCGCATCGGCGGGCAGGAATTCGCGCCGCGCCGTGCCGCTGCCCCAGATCTGGATTTCGGGGCTGTTGCTGCGTTCGGCCTGCACGATTTTCGTCAGGATGGCGGCGATCAGGTGGCTGGCCTGGCTGCCGAAATGGTCGTCGGGGCCGAACAGGTTGCACGGCACCAGCGTGCGATAGGCGCGGTCGGGAAATTGGGTGGAAATCGCGCGGCACAGGTCGGCCCCGGCGATCTTGGCCAGCGCATAGCCCTGATTTGTGGGCTCCAGCGGGGCGGCCAGCAGGTCGCCTTCGCGCAGGGGCTGGCGGTAATCGCGCGGATAGATACAGCTTGACGCGATGAATACCAGTCGCCGGATGCCAGCCTGATGCGCGCCCATCAGGGTGGCGTCGTTCAGGCGCAGATTGTCGGCCAGAAAGCCGATCGGGTCGTCGATATTGGCCTGAATGCCGCCGACCCGCGCGGCGGCGTGAATGACGGTGTCGATGCGGTGTTCCGCCAGCCAGTCCGCGACCTGCTGGCGGCTGGACAGGTCCAGTTCCGCGCGGGTCGGGGCCAGCAGCGTCAGGTCCGTCCGCGTTTGCGCCGCGCGCTGGATGGCACGGCCAAGCAGCCCGCTGCCGCCGGTCAGGGCCACGCGGGCCGGGCGGTCAGTCGCGGGCATAAAGATCCTCGAACCGGGTGATGTCGTCTTCGGCCAGATAGGCGCCGGTCTGGACCTCGATCAGCACCATGGGCAGTTTGCCGGGGTTTTCCAGCCGGTGCCGGGCGCCAAGCGGGATATAGATCGACTGGTTTTCCGTCACCAGCATCACGTCGTCATTCAGCGTCACCCGCGCCGTGCCGCTGACCACGATCCAGTGTTCGGACCGGTGCATATGGCTTTGCAGGGACAGGATGCCGCCGGGCTTGACCACGATGCGCTTGACCTGAAAGCGGTCGGATATGGCCAGCGTTTCGAACCAGCCCCAGGGCCGGTGGTCGCGGGCAAAGCGTTCGGCCTGCCGCGCGCCGCGAGCCTTCAGCGTGGCGACGGCGGTGCGGACCTGTTGCGCGCGCGATTTGTCAGCCACCAGAACCGCGTCGCCGCTGGCCACCACCACCAGATCGCGCAGGCCAATGCCGACGATTTCGGTGTCGGGGTCGTCGCTGCGCAGCAACGTGTTGTCGCAATCCAGCGCCGTGCTGTGCGGGCCGGCCACCACGCCGCGTGGGTCGGGTGTCTGGGCCAGCCCCTCGCGCCAGATGGCATCCCAGCCGCCAAGGTCGTTCCAGTCGCCGTCATAAGGCACGACGGTCAGGTTTCCGGCCTGTTCCATCACCGCATAGTCGATCGACAGGTCGGGCAGGCCGACCCATGGCTGCGGTGCCAGACGCAGGAAATTCAGGTCGCGCTGCGCGTAATCCAGCGCCGCCTGCACCCGTTCGGGGTAATCGGGGGCGTGGCTGGCAAAGGCGTCGATCATCACATCGGCGCGGAACAAAAAGATGCCCGCATTCCACAAAAACCCGCCATCGTTCAGCATCTGCGCGGCGTGGGCAGCATCGGGCTTTTCGACAAAGCGGTGCAGCGGCGCAATGCCCGGACCCGCCGGTTGCAGATAGCCATAGCCGGTTTCAGCCCGGTCCGGGGTGATGCCAAAGGTGACAATCCGCCCGTCCTGCGCGGCGGGAATGCCGGCGCGGATGGTGGCGGTGAACCCCGCCGCATCGCGAATCAGGTGGTCCGAGGGCGCGATCAGCACCAGTCCCTGCGGGTCATCGGCCGCCACCGCCATCGCGGCGGCCAGAACGGCGGGGGCGGTGTTGCGTGGCTCTGGCTCGATCAGGATATCGCGGGGGGCGATGCCGGTGGCGGCCATCTGGTCGCTGACGATAAAGCGGAAATCGCCATGGGTCAGGATCAGCGGCGCGCCGAAACCGGGGCCGGACAGGCGGCGCAAGGTGGCCTGAAACAGCGATTCCTGACCGGTCAGGGCGACGAATTGCTTGGGGAAGGCCTTGCGCGAGGCAGGCCACAGGCGGGTGCCGGACCCGCCGGTCAGGATGACGGGGGTGATGGGTGCGGGGGGCGTTTGCGGTTGCGTCATTCCAGCACCCCATAGGCACGGCGGGCCAGCCGTTCGGTTTCCAGCAGGCGCAGATCCTCGGCCACCATTTCGCGCACCAGATCGTCGAAACTGTGCCGGGGCTGCCAGCCCAACAGGCGGCGGGCCTTGGCGGCATCGCCTTGCAGCAGGTCAACCTCGGTCGGGCGGAAATAGGCCGGGTCGATGCGGATCACGCAGCGGTCGGTCCCGGCGATGCAGGCGCATTCGTCAACGCCCTGACCGCGCCAGTCCAGCGTCATGCCCTGCGCGGCAAAGGCGGCATTGCAGAAATCGCGCACCGAATGGGTCTGGCCGGTCGCCAGCACGAAATCATCGGGCTGGTCATGCTGAAGAATGCGCCACATGCCGTCGACGTAATCGCGGGCATGGCCCCAGTCGCGGCGGGCGTCCATATTGCCAAGATACAGCACCTCTTGCAGCCCCAGCCGGATGGCGGCGACGGCGCGGGTGATTTTGCGGGTGACGAAGGTCTCGCCGCGGATCGGGCTTTCGTGGTTGAACAGGATGCCATTGGCCGCGAACATGCCATAGGCTTGGCGGTAATTCACCGTGATCCAATAGGCATACAGCTTTGCCGCCGCATAGGGGCTGCGCGGGCGAAAGGGGGTGTCTTCGGATTGCGGGGCCGGGGCATCGCCATACAGTTCCGAGCTGGAGGCCTGATAGATCCGGGTGTGGTCCGCAAGCCCGGTCAGGCGCACGGCCTCGAGCAGGCGCAGCGGACCCAGCGCATCGGCATTGGCGGTATATTCGGGCATGTCAAAGCTGACGCGGACATGGCTTTGCGCGGCAAGGTTGTAAACCTCGTCCGGGCGGATTTCCGCGATGGTGCGGATCAGCGCGCTGCCATCGGTCATGTCGCCGTAATGCAGGTGAAAGCGGCTGCCGCTGTGCGGGTCGATCTGAAGGTGGTCGATGCGCCCGGTATTGAAGCTGGAGGATCGCCGCTTGATGCCGTGGACGATATAGCCCTTTGCCAGCAAAAGCTCGGCCAGATAGGCGCCATCCTGTCCGGTGACGCCGGTGATCAGGGCGGTTTTGGTCATGTCATGTCCCCATGGGTGGCGACCTGTTCGACGATCTCGCGCAGGCGGGTCAGTTGCGGGCCAAGCGGCAGGTGGCCATTGCCGGTGAACAGCCCGTTTCGGTCAATGTTTTCCGCCACCGGCACCGGGCCTGCAACGCTGTGATCCAGCTTGGCGATCACCGGGTTGGCCAGAAAATTACCCGCCACGATGGGGCGGCTGTCAATGCCCGCCGCCGCCAGCGCCCGCACCAGCGCCGGGCGCCGCCCGTCCAGCCGGTCGCGCAGGGTCAGGGCAAAGCCGAACCACGACGATTCGCCGGTCTGGCGCTGGATGGTGACATCGGGGCAGTCGCGAAACAGGTCGCAAAACAGGCTGGCATTGGCCCGCCGCTGTGCGACAAAGCTGTCCAGCCTGGCCAGCTGCGATTGCCCCAGCGCGCCCTCCAGCTCTAGCGGGCGCAGGTTATAGCCGGGCAGGACAAAGCGGAACTGGCGCAGGAACGGGTCCGGGTCCAGCGGCAGATGGGTGTCGGCGGGCAGATCACGCGTCCAGCCATGCGCGCGCAGCGACAGCATGGTGTCGCGCAGGCGGCGGTCGGGGGTGGTGACCATGCCGCCTTCCATCGTGCAGATATGGTGCGAAAAGAAGGACGAGAAGGTGCCAAACATCCCGAAAGTGCCCGCCGCGCGCCCCTCCAGCCGCGCGCCCATGGATTCGCAGTTATCTTCCACCAGCAGGATGCCCGCATCGTCACAGATCCGGCGCAGGCGGGTCAGGTCGGCAGGGTTGCCAAGCAGGTTGACGGCGAAAACGGCGCGGGTGCGCGGGGTTATCGCGGCCTGCACCTGATCGGGGTCGATATTCAGCGTCTGCGGGTCGATATCGACAAAGCGCAGGCGCAGCCCCAGCTGGGTGACCGGGAAATAGGTGGTGGACCAGCTGACCGCGGGAACGATGATGTCATCGCCCTGACGCCAGCCAAGATCGGGGTGCCAGAAACAGCCCGCCAGCGCCAGCAGATTGGCGGCCGATCCGGATGAGGCCATCACGGCAAAGGGGCTGTCGGTATGGGCGGCAAAAGCCTCCTCGAAGGCGCGGACCTCGGGGCCCATGGTGTGGCGGCCACTGGCCAGAACCCGGCGGATCGCCTGATCTTCGGCCTGATCCCAGGTCGGGCTGGCGAGGGGATAGAACATCGCGGGGTCTGTCATCGCAAAACCTGTCATGGTCGCGCAACCAGCGATAGACCAAACCGGACATGCCGTAAACGGGCTGTGGTGTCAGGGCCGTGAACCGGCACGAAAAAACCCGCCGGAAGCGGGTTTTTCGACGCGTGAACGGCGGCATGGGCGGGCGGTCAGCCGCCCCAGTGGCGGATCGGGCCGCAATCCATATGCACGAAGTTCGAGCGCGAGTATTTGCCGACGCCGCCGCCATTGCAGGCCATCGCCGCCTTGTACATCTGGTTGACCGAGCGCGATTTCAGCCGCAGATCCGCCGCCTTGCCCTGCATATGCAGCGAGTTGCGCGCAACCCCGCTGGAGCGCGAGCGCAGCATGGCATTGGTTTTGGGCGAGCGATAGCCCGACAGCATCATATAGGGTTCATTGGTGCGCAGCAGCCGGTGCGAGGCGGCGGCAATGTCGATGGTGCGCGGGTCGATGCCCTTGATCTGGCCGGTGCGCCAGTCGCGCATGAAATAATTGATCTCGTTCAGGGCCTCGCGGATATATTTGCCATCGACCCAGTAAACGGTGTCGAGGCTTTCACCGGTGCGGCCATTATACATCGAGATGCGGCGCAGATCGCCGGCCCCGCGCAGAATACCGAAAGCATTCGCCGAGACGGGGGCCGCTGCCACGGTGGTCGCCGCAAAGATACCCAGAAGGCCGCGGCGGGAAATGTCGATTGTCATGTCGGATCGCCTGTCCTGCTATTGTTCTTGCCGCTTCCTGCGGCTGGCCCGGTATATCCCGAACTCGTTAAGATTGTGTCACCAAGCGCCAGGTGATGCACGGAAATAGTTCCCGCCATGGCGGAACTTTGCCATCATGGGCGGAATCTTGCCGGTCTGAACGCTGTGGTCAGGAAAATTTCGTGGCTGTGGCACGGGGGCTACGCGTCAAGGCGCAAATTGTCGCTTTTCCCTGCCCGAACTTTACGCAGCCTGCGGACCGTGCGAATCTGCGTCAAAGCATAAGAACAACGGACGATGCAGGCATGACACCCTTTTCCGGCACCGGTTTTGCCCGGCAGACAGGCAGGCGATTCGCGGCGATTCCGGTCGCGGGTCTGATCGCGGGGCTGACCCTGCTGGCGCCCGCCTGGGCACAGACAGCCGCGCCGGGGCAGGGCGTGGCCGCCCCCCGGCTGGAGTTCACCGATTTCGAATGGGCGCTGGCCGAGGCCGTGGCGACCGACCCCGGTCTGGCGGGCTTTTACGGCAGCAATGGTCTGACCCCGGTTTTTGCCGGTGACACGGGCGCGGCGCGGCGTCAGGCGCTGGCCGATGCGGTGGCCCATGCCGCTGAACATGGCCTGCCGCCCGCGCGCTATGCCCTGCCGGCGGGCGATGCTGCGGCGCAGGGCAGCGACCCGGTCGCCCGCGCGCAGGCCGAATTACAGACCGCGCGTGTCGCGGCGCTGTGGGTGCGCGACCTGACCGGGGGGCTGCTGGACCCGTCCACGCTGGCCCCCGACATCAAGCGCAAGGTCACCCGCCCGCCGCTGACCCAGGTGCTGGACCGGTTCCTGAAGGCGCCCGACCCGGTCGCCTATCTGGCCGGGCTGGGGCCGCGCGACCCGCGCTATGCGATGCTGCAAAAGGCGCTGGGGGGCGGGTCCGACCTGATCGCCCCGCCGGATGCGCCCAAGGCCCCCGAGGTGGTGCTGCGCCCCGGCCAGCGCGGGCCGGGGGTGGCCGATCTGCGGGCGCGTCTGGCCAGTATCGGCTTTGCCGCCGACAGCGCCGACCCGCAGCTGTATGACCAGCCGCTGGCCGATGCGGTGCGCGCCTATCAGACCCGTGCCGGGCTGACGGCGGATGGCGTCAGCGGGCCGCAGACGGCGCGGCGGCTGAATGGCGGCTTTGGCCCGCATAAGCGCGACATTCTGATTGCGCTGGAACGGATGCGCTGGCTTGGCGATCAGGATCTGAACGCGCGCCATGTCTGGGTGAACATCCCCGAATACACCGCCGAGATCCGTCAGGACGGGCAGCGCCTGTTCCAGACCCGCGTGGTGGTCGGAAAGGCCAATAACGAATTTCACACGCCCGAATTTTCGGATCAGATGGAATTCGTGGTGGTCAATCCGCGCTGGAATGTGCCGCGCTCGATCACCGTCAAGGAATATCTGCCGCGCCTGCAAAAGAACCCCAACGCGGTCAGCCATCTGGATGTGGTCGACAGCCGGGGCCGGGTGGTGCCGCGCGGCCAGATCAATTTCGGCCAGTATACGGCATCAAGCTTTCCCTATCGGATGCGGCAGAAACCCAGCGATGACAATGCGCTGGGGGTCGTGAAATTCATCTTTCCCAATCCGTGGAACATCTATCTGCACGACACGCCGACCAAGCATCTGTTCGCCAATGCCCGCCGCGCCTATTCGCATGGCTGCGTGCGGGTCGGTGACCCGGTCGATTTGGCAACGGCGCTGCTTTCGCCACAAAGCGACGACCCGCGCGGACTGTTCGATCGCGCCCGCGCCAGCGGCGACGAGCGCTGGCTGAAGCTGGAACCGCCGGTGCCGGTGCATCTGGTCTATTTTACCGCCCTGCCGGACCAGACCGGCCGCATCCGGCATTATGCCGATATTTACGGCCGCGACGCGGCGGTCTGGAACGGGCTGCTGCGCGCCGGGCTGGAAAGCGGGGATGCGGAAGGTTAAGTCTGCATCCTGAAAGGGGTGCATCCATGACCATCACGATTGCCGAACTGGCCCGCGCATTGGGGGCTGAAAGCTGGGGCGACACGGCGTTGCGCGTCAGCGGCGCGGCGGAACCCGCCGCCGCCACCGATGACCAGATCGCGC
The DNA here is from genome assembly GCF_044335505.1 of Paracoccus jiaweipingae. Classification (NCBI taxonomy): domain Bacteria; kingdom Pseudomonadati; phylum Pseudomonadota; class Alphaproteobacteria; order Rhodobacterales; family Paracoccaceae; genus Paracoccus; species Paracoccus jiaweipingae. The sequence continues at coordinate 475,625 of NZ_JBISBS010000001.1, forward strand.
TGGCCATGGCGCCCAAATACGCGCAGGCGCTGCGGCCCGGCGCGGTGGCGATTCTGGCGCCGGGCATGGACCCTCAGGCATATGGCCTGCGCGCCGCCATTTTTGCCCCGCGCCCGCGTCTGGTGATGTCGGGGCTGACCCGTGCCTTCGACCCCGGTGCCGATTTCGGGGTGGCGGCGGGGGTCCACCCTTCGGCGGTGATCGCGGATGACGCGCAGATCGGTGAAGGCGCGCTGATCGGGCCGCTTGCGGTCATCGGCACAGGGGTGCGGATCGGCGCGGGCGCGCGGATCGCGGCGCATGTCAGCATCGGGCGCGACACCCGGATCGGGCGCGATGTGACGCTGATGACCGGGGCGCGGCTGGCCCATGGCGTGCGTCTGGGCGACCGGGTCTGGGTCAATCAGGGGGCGGTGATTGGCAGCGACGGGTTTTCCTTTGTCACCCCCGAGGAATCGGGCGTCGAACAGATCCGCCACAGCCTTGGCCAGCGCGACACGATCACGCAGCAAAGCTGGCACCGCATTCACAGCCTTGGCGGGGTCGAGATCGGGGATGACGTCGAAATCGGCGCCAATGCCTGCATCGACCGCGGGACCGTGCGGGCAACCCGCATCGGCGCCGGGACCAAGATCGACAACCTGTGCCACATCGCCCATAATGTCGAAATCGGGCGCGACTGCCTGTTCGCGGGTCAGACCGGCATTGCGGGATCGACCCGCGTTGGCGACCGGGTGGTTCTGGGCGGGCAATGCGGCGCCAGCGACAATATCTTTATCGGTGATGACGTGATCGCCGGTGGCGGGACCAAGATCTTTACCAATGTCCCCGCCGGGCGGGTCATTCTGGGCAGCCCCGCCACCAGGATGGAAACCCACGTCACCGCACAGAAAAACATCCGCCGTTTGCCGCGTTTGTTCGATCAGGTGGCGAAGCTTCAGGAAACTGTTACAAAACTGATGGAAAAGGCCTGAGCGGAGGCAGCCATGACACAAGACGTAAAGACCCGTATCAAAGCGATCATTGCCGAACAGGCGATGCTGGAACCCGATCAGATCACCGATACCGCCACCCCCGAGGAATTGGGCATCGACAGCCTTGGGCTGGTCGAATCGATTTTCGCCATCGAGGAGGAATTCGACATCTCGATCCCGTTCAATGCCAATGAACCGGACCAGTCGGATTTCGACATTTCCAGCATGGGCGCGATCATTGCCGCAGTCGAAAAACTGATCGCGGAAAAGACCTGATGGCACCCAAGAAGGTCAAGGCCGACAAGCCGGGCAAGGCGGATAAACCCGCCAAGACCCGGCGGCGGATGCAGGCGCCCGAAACCGGGGGCAGGATCGTGGACGGGCCTGCGGCGTCACAGCCTGCAAGGGGCACCCCGCCCGCCGCGCCGGCCTATGTCGCGCCGGTGCCGCAGGGGCCGTCGGGGCTGCGCCGGGTGGCGATTACGGGCGCGGGCACCATCAACGCGCTGGGGCGCAATGTGGCCGATACGCTGGCCGCCTTCCGCGAGGGGCGCTGTGGTATCACCGATCTGGATATCCGCGATGTCGACCGGCTGGGGATTCGCATTGGCGGGCAGGTGCATGACTGGACCCCCGAGGACCATTTCAACCGCCAGCAATGCGTCCTGTATGACAAATTCACCCAGTTCACCCTGCTGGCCGCCAAACAGGCCGTGGCGCAGTCGGGCCTGTCCTTTGCAGGTGAGCTGGGGCTGTGTTCGGGCGTCGTGCTGGGGACGGCAGGCGGCGGCGTGAACACCTGGGACGACAATTACCGCACCGTTTACGAAGAGGGAAAGAACCGCGTTCATCCCTTCGTCGTGCCCCGGCTGATGAACAATGCCGCCGCCAGCCATGTCAGCATGGAATTTGGCCTGCGCGGCCCGTCCTTTACCGTGGCCACCGCCTGCGCCAGTTCCAACCATGCGATGGGTCTGGCTTTCCAGATGGTTCGGTCCGGGGCTGCGCGGGTCATGCTGGCCGGCGGGTCCGAGGCGATGCTGTGCTTTGGCGGCATCAAGGCATGGGAGGGGCTGCGGGTGATGTCACGCGACGCCTGCCGCCCGTTCAGCGCCAATCGCAACGGCATGGTTCAGGGCGAGGGCGCGGGCGTGTTCGTCTTCGAGGATTATGACCACGCTGTCGCCCGTGGCGCCGATATTCTGGCCGAGGTGGTGGGCTTTGCCATGTCATCAGACGCGCAGGACATCGTGATGCCAAGCGCGCAGGGGGCCGAACGCGCCATTACCGGCGCGATGCAGGATGCGCGGCTGAACCCCGATCAGGTCGGCTATATCAACGCGCATGGCACCGGCACGGCGGCCAATGACAAGACCGAATGCGCCGCCGTGGCCCATGCTTTCGGGCCACATGCCGACCGGCTGATGATGTCCTCGACCAAGTCGATGCACGGGCATCTGATCGGCGGCACCGGCGCGGTGGAATTGCTGGCCTGTATCATGGCACTGCGCGATGGCGTGATCGCCCCCACCATCGGATACGAGGAACCCGACCCCGAATGCGCGCTGGACGTGGTCCCCAACACCGCGCGCGAGGCCCGCGTCGATGTGGTTCTGTCCAACGCCTTTGCCTTTGGCGGGCTGAACGCGGTGATCGCGCTGCGCCGGGTCTGAAGGCGCGGGCGGTTCGCGCGCGTAACGCCGGGGCCGTCGGGGGGGCACATTAGCCCCGAAAAAGCATTACGCCCGAAAAAGGCCCGCCATTGGCGGGCCTTTCGCAATCATCGGGTCGGTTAGCTGACGCGATCAGTTGGCGGGCTTGGCCGCATCGGCGGCGGGTGCGTCCTTGCGGGCGGCTTCGGCGGCGGCCTGAAGCTCTTTCGCGATCTTGCTCAGCTCGTCATAACCGGCGGTAAAGCCTTTCAGCGACAGGTTCAGGTTGAACATCTCGGCTTCCGGGGCGCCATAGGGCAGCAGGCTGACGGTGGCCTTGTTGCCGCGCTTAAGCTGCGCCAGCTCGTCCGCGGTAAAGCCCATCCGCGCCACACAGCCGACCGGCGCGCAGAAATTGAACGGATAGCCGCGTTTCTTGCCCGCATCGACCTGAACCGCGATGCCATGCAGCAGGTCGGTTTCCAGCGGCGCCACCAGCGTCGCGCCAGCCACGGCCTTGCCGCCGCCGAACAGCGGGATCAGCGTTGCCTCGGCCACGGCAGTGCCCTTGTCGTCCTTCATCAGCTGATACAGCTCGCACGGGTCGTGACCCTCGGCGGTCTTGATGCAGCGCAGGGTCCAGTCGCCAAAGGTTTCCTTGGCGTAATAGGTGCCGGTCTGCGGCGCGTCATCCTTGGCCGCTGCCGGGGCATCCGCCGCCGGGGTCGCGGGGGCGTCTGCGGCGGGGGCATCCGCTGCGGGGGCGTCCGCCGCCGCTGCGTCGCTGGCGGCTTTGGCGGCGTCATTGGCCGCATCGGCGGCTTTGGTCGCGGCATCCGCCGCATCCTTGGCTTCGGCAGCAGGGGCGGTGGTGTCGGTTGCGGCATCTGCCGCCGGGGCCGGGGGCGTGGCGTCCTGCGCCAGCGCGAAACCGGCGGGGCCGGTAATGGTGAAAATCGCGGCAAGAAGGGCCGAAGAAGTCTTGGCTGCCATGTGAAGCGTTCCTTTGAATGTCAGTCCGGTGCCGGAATAGCACGGCAAGGCCCGGCTGTCAGGCCTTGGCCGTTCAACGTATCGGGAAGGTGGCGCGTTCCCCGGTCAAAAGGCAAGGCCCGATTTGCGGCCGCGGCGGGCCGGGGCGCGGGCGGATGGGTGAAAGCCGCTGCGGGGCGGTATTTGCCTGCGCCATTCGCGCCGCCACCCGCGCCAGACGCAGCCGCGCCTGATCCCGGCCCACCGGGGGGTGAATATGTGCAGGAAACGGCATGTTTTGCGGGGCAAACGGAAAAGGGCCGCGTGATCCGCGACCCTTTTCACTCCTACCCTGCCGGACTGGCCGGTCATCATTGGGCGTCAGGCTAGCGGGGGATGGTTCAACGGTCAACCATTTTCACAAAACCGACAGATCCCTGCGACGGGGCATGTTGACGCGCGCAGTCATGGCCCTTGGCCGGTGGCGCCTGTCATGGCAGTAACGCAGACAGCGACAGCGGCCAGCGGATTGGCCGGGCAGGAAAAACGGGGGTGGTCAGGGATGAAAACGGTCGATCTGGAACAGGGCGTGGTGTTTGTGGGCGGCGGCGGGGCGGATTATGCCGAACCCCAGCACCTGCTGCTGAAATATGCCAACCGGCACGGGCTGATCGCGGGGGCGACCGGCACCGGCAAGACCGTGACCCTGCAAACGCTGGCCGAATCGTTCTCGGACGCGGGGGTGCCGGTGTTCATGGCCGATGTGAAGGGCGATCTGTCGGGCATCGCCAAACCCGGCAGTGCGGATGCCAAACTGCATCAGCCCTTCAGCCAGCGCGCGGAAAAGATCGGGTTCGACCTGCGCTATGACCGCTATCCGGTCACTTTCTGGGATATCTGGGGCGAACAGGGCCATCCCGTGCGCACCACCCCGGCCGAGATGGGGCCGCTGTTGCTGTCGCGGCTGCTGGAACTGACCGAAGCACAGGAAGGGGTGATGAACATCGCCTTCCGTGTCGCGGATGAACAGGGGCTTGCGCTGCTGGATCTGGCCGACCTTCAGGCGATGCTGGTCTGGGTGGGGCAGAACGCGAAGGATCTGTCGCTGAAATACGGCAATGTCTCGACCGCATCGGTGGGGGCGATCCAGCGGCGGTTGCTGGTCTTGGAAAATCAGGGCGGCGACCGGCTGTTTGGCGAACCGGCGCTGGCGCTGTCCGACATCATCCGCCAGGACGCGGGCGGCAAGGGCGTGATCAATGTGCTGGCGGCGGACAAGCTGATGAACGCGCCGCGCCTTTACGCCACCTTCCTGTTGTGGCTGCTGTCGGAACTGTTCGAGCAACTGCCCGAGGTGGGCGACCCCGACAAACCCCGCGTGGCGTTCTTTTTCGACGAGGCGCATCTGTTGTTCGACGATGCCCCGGCGGCGCTGATCGACAAGGTCGAACAGGTGGCGCGGCTGATCCGGTCGAAAGGGGTCAGCATCTGGTTCGTGACCCAGAACCCCGCCGATGTGCCCGATTCGGTTCTGGGCCAGTTGGGCAATCGTGTTCAGCACGCGCTGCGCGCCTTTACCGCCAAAGACCAGAAGGCGCTGCGGCAGGCCGCCGAAAATTACCGCGCCAATCCCGGTTTCGACACCGCCGAGGCCATCCAGCATGTCGGCACCGGCGAGGCCGTGACCTCGTTTCTGGAAGCCAAGGGTGTGCCGGGGATGGTGCGCCGCACGCTGATCCGGCCACCGCAGTCACAGCTGGGACCGGTCAGCGCGGCGGAACGGGCGGCGATTATGGCGGCATCCGGGATGGGGCTGAAATACGACCAGACGGTCGATCGCGAATCGGCGCGCGAAATGCTGGCGGCACGCGCCGCCGATGCCGCCCGGCAGGCCGAAAAAGCCGCCGCGGATGACGATTTGTTCCAGATGGATGGCGACGGCTTCCGTCAGGGCCGCCGATACCGCGCCGGTGACGATGACACCCGCCGCACCAGCACCGGCACCAGCACCGGCAGCCGCCAGACCAGCCGCAGCGCCGCCAGCCGCAGCGACAGCATCGCCGAGGCCTTTGGCAAAAGTCTGGCGCGTCAGGTGGGGACTCAGGCCGGGCGGGCACTGGTGCGCGGGGTGCTGGGGTCGCTGTTCCGCGCCCGCTGAGCACGCATTTCCGCCAGAATCGCCACCATCAGCAACACATGCCGGTGCATGTCGTAATCGGGGCGCCGCGCCAGCCGGGCGGCGTTCTGGGCTGATTCGGCCTGATGTAACAGCGCCAGCGCCGTGTCATGTCCGGGCAGGGCCTCGCAGCGCAGCAGCCGGGGCAGGTCGCGCCCGCGTTTCCACAGCGACTGTCCGGCCTGCGCGGCCCGGATCAGGCTGCGCGGGCGGCGCAGCTTTTGGGCCGGTTCAGCGGCCCCCAATGCGCGGCTGGTCAGCGGAAAGGCGATGATATTGGGAATGTGACAGGTCATGGCAGCCTCGGGTCAGATGATTCGGCTGACAGAATGGCACAACCTTTGCGGGTGTTGCGGAATCCGGTAAACAGCGCGCGGTCAGGCAAGGATTCGTTAAGGATTATTAGCGAAAGGTAAGCACATCACCGCCGAATCCCGGTTCAGCCGGTTCGGCAAAACAACCCAAGGATGATTCGCGCCCCAGCCGAATCGTCTTTCAGGATCAAAAGGACTGATGATGAGCTTGCTGCCCACGGATTTCGCCACCCAAACCCCTGTCGAAACCGCGCGCCCCGACCAGGGGGATTGCGTCCCGCAGGACCCGGCGGCGACCGATCAGGCGCTGGCCGCAGCCGAGGACGCGAAATTGTATCTGCGCCATGTCGAGGGCGGCGAATCGATCCGCGCCCTTGCGCGCGAGGCGGGCTGTCACCCCTCGACCATGCTGCGCCGTATCCGCAAATATGAACAACGCCGCGACGATCCGGTGGTGGACCGCGCCATCGCACAGGCCGGCAAGCGCAGCGACAAGGCCGCGATGCTGCGGGTGCTGCGCCGTCTGGCGGAACCGCGCGCGCAACTGGCCCTGTCCGAGGTTATGGACAAGGCCATTGTCAGCCGCGATGACTTGCGCACCGCCATCCTGCCACGGGCGCTGGCGCAGGACATCGTGCTGCGCGGCTGGGTCGACCTGCTGGGGTCGGGGCGGATTGCGCGCTATCGGCTGAACGGCAGCGGTCGCGCCGCGCTGCGCAACCTGTCGCGCCCCGGCAGCCCGATTCCGCGCCATGACGATCTGACCGATGCCCGCCCGGTGGGCGTGGCCGAACAGGCCGCGGGGTTCGACCCCGCCCCCAGCCATGCCGACCGCCACCGCCTGTGGGAGGACCGCGTCCTGCCCGACCCCGAGGATGGCAAACGCCGCCGGATGCGGGTCAATGTCGCGGAAAGCCCGCTTGGCCTGCTGGCGCGGCGCAGCGGCCCGGATGGCCAGCCGTTCCTTGGCCGCGATCTGGTCGCCGCCGGCGAACGCATCCGCGAAGATTACGAACTGGCGCAGATGGGGCCGCGCGTCACCCAGAACTGGGACGGGTTCATGACCGCCGGCATCGACAGTGGCCGCAACGGCGCCCGGCTTGGCGGCGGTTCGGTCGCGGCGCGCGACCGGGTGGCGGCGGCGCTGCGTGAACTGGGGCCGGGGATGGGCGATATCGTGCTGCGCGTCTGTTGTTTTCTGGAAGGGATCGAGATGACCGAACGCCGTCTTGGCTGGTCGGCGCGATCGGGCAAGGTGGTGCTGAAGCTGGCGCTGATGCGGCTGGAACGCCACTATGCCGAAACCTATGGCAAGGGCGCGCCGCTGATCGGATAAGAAAAAAGGGGCCATCGCGGCCCCTTTTCCACTGTCGCAAATGCGGTTGCGATCAGGCTTTGTTGTCTTCCAGCCATTTCAGCACGGTTTCGGGCGACGATTCGCCGTAAGGGTCGGTGGCGCAGTCGTCGCAGCGGCCCTCTTCTTCGAACCACGCCTCGATCTTGCCATCATTGACCACGGCGGCATAGCGCCAGCTGCGCGGGCCAAAGCCCAGATTGTCCTTGCGCACCAGCATACCCATCTGGTCCGTGAACGCGCCCGAGCCGTCGGGGATGACCTTGACGTTGCTCAGGCCCTGCGCCTCGGCCCATTTGTTCATCACGAAGCTGTCATTGACCGACAGGCAGTAGATCTCGTCGATGCCCAGTTCACGGAACTTGTCGGCGTTCTTTTCAAAGCCCGGCAGCTGATAGGTCGAGCAGGTCGGCGTGAACGCGCCCGGCAGCGAGAACAGCACAACGCGCTTGCCCTTGAAATAATCATCCGTGGTCACAGGCTGCCAGCGGAAGGGGTTGGGACCGCCGACCGATTCGTCGCGGACGCGGGTCTGGAAGGTCACTTGCGGAACATTGGCGCCGATTTCCATGGCGGTTTCTCCTGTTCGGTGGGTGTGTCCGGCACCTCTAGCACCGCCGCGCCCGCCCCGCAAACCCGCCCGCGGACGCATCGCCGCGTTGAACTGTGCGGCCAAACGGCCTAAATCGGGGGGATCACAGCCAAAGGCGCCATTCCCATGACCGATCAGCCCGTTCCCCTGCTGACCCCTGCGCGGAAATCCGCCGCACGCCACCCCGAAAAGGCGCATAAGCCCGATCAGGCGCAGCCGAAAAAGCCGGACTGGATTCGCGTCAAGGCCCCGGTCAGTCAGGGCTACAAGGACACCCGCGACCTGTTGCGCAACAACCGCCTGTCGACCGTCTGCGAAGAGGCCGGCTGCCCGAATGTGGGCGAATGCTGGTCGCAGGGCCACGCCACCATGATGATCATGGGCGAGGTCTGCACCCGTGGCTGTTCCTTCTGCAACGTCATCACCGGCAAGCCTGACGCGCTGGATGTGTTCGAACCCGGTCGCGTCGCCCACGCGGTGCAAAAGCTGGGTCTGCGCCATGTCGTGATCACCTCGGTCGACCGCGACGATCTGGACGATGGCGGGGCCGAGCATTTCGCCCAGACCATCCGCGCCATCCGCCACCGCTCGCCCGACAGCACGATCGAGATCCTGACCCCTGACTTTCTGAAGGCCAGCCCCGGCGCGCTGGAAACCGTGGTCGAGGCCCGGCCCGACGTGTTCAACCACAATCTGGAAACCGTGCCCGGCCTTTACCCGACGGTGCGTCCCGGCGCGCGCTATTTCCACAGCCTGCGGCTGTTGCAGAAGGTCAAGGAACTGGACCCGGCGATGTTCACCAAATCCGGCATCATGGTCGGCCTTGGCGAGGACCGGCAGGGCGTGTTGCAGGTGATGGATGACATGCGCGCGGCGGATGTCGATTTCATCACCATCGGCCAGTATCTGCAACCGACGCCCAAACACCACCGCGTCGACCGTTTCGTCCCCCCCGAGGAATTCGCCGGATACGAAAAATCGGCCTATGGCAAGGGCTTCCTGATGGTTTCGGCCACGCCGCTGACGCGATCCAGCTATCACGCCGGGGACGATTTCGCGCAGTTACGCGCCGCGCGTCTGGAAAAACTGGGCCGCGCCTGAGGCCAGACCAAAGGCGCGCCCGCGCCGGCAGGGGGCGGGCAGGGGGTGGCGCAACTTTCCCTTGCCGCGCCCCGGCGCTGCGGTTATGTCACCCCAAGGGCCCGAGTGGCGGAATGGTAGACGCAGCGGATTCAAAATCCGCCGCCGCAAGGCATGTCGGTTCGAGTCCGACCTCGGGTACCAGCCCTGACCTGACCTTGACGAATGTATTTGCCGCTGCCGTGCCCGGCCGTCCGCGCGCTGGTAAACGCGTCTGCCGCAGCGCTTTTCCGGCAACGGTATTCCCCCGGTGTCAAGTCGCAGCCCCATGAAATGCAATGTCTTTTTCACTTGGGGGTGGTGTCATGTCAGGCGATGCATTCGCAGCGGGCTTTGACAGCGCGGGTTTTGCCGGGCAAGCTGTGCGCCCGGACAAAAGGGGTGGGCATGGTGCAGGACCGGTTTGTGATCACCGATGCGGGTGCGGCCTTGCGCAGCGGGCTTGTGGCGTGGCGCGGCCTCAGGACCGGTCAGCCGGTCAGGCAATGTCACGCCGAATTTGAACTGTTCGGCGAACATCCTGCGCTTGACCTGATGCCCATGGGGGCTTTCAGCTATACCCACTCGCTGTTTCATTGCACCCGTGTCGGACGATATTGTTCGATTGCCGAAAACGTCCGGGTGATGGGCGACAGTCATCCGCATCACTGGGTGTCGACCAGCCCGCAATTCTATTCCGCGTGGAACCGCCGGCGCTCGGCCATGCCCCAGCCGCAGAGGGCGCTGTCCTATACGGACAAGCGATTTCCGGTGTCGATCGGGCATGATGTCTGGATCGGGCAGGATGTGCTGCTGAAGGGCGGCATCCACGTCGGCGATGGCGCGGTGATCGCGGCAGGGGCGGTGGTGACACGCGATGTGCCCCCTTACAGCATCATGGGCGGGGTCCCGGCACGGGTGATCCGGCCCAGATTCGACCCAGATATCGCGCAGCGCCTGCACGACCTTCAATGGTGGCTGGCCGAACCGTCCCAGATCATCGACCTGCCTATCGACCAGCCCCGGCGGTTTGTCGAAATGGCCGAGGCCGCCAAACCGCAATGGCGGATCAAGCCCCTGGCTTACAAAACGCTGGCGCATCACCTTCAGGACGGCGCGATCAAAGGCGTTGCCCCCGCCTGACCACACGGCCCGACCGCGATGTGCCGCCTGGCCGAAGCCCCATAACAGGGCGCTTTCAGCCCGCAGGAAAAATATATTCAAAGGATGAATTGGTGGAGCCAAGGGGAGTCGAACCCCTGACCTCTTGAATGCCATTCAAGCGCTCTACCAACTGAGCTATGGCCCCACCGGAGGTCCGCATCGGTGTGTCACCGTCTGCGTGTGGCGTCGTATATGGGCTGTTTCGCGGCGGCGCAACCCGAAAAATGCAGTTTCGTCATCCTTGTGTCGCAAAAAATCAAACGGGGCCCAAAAGGCCCCGTTTTTCAATTTGTTAGCGCAGAATTTTTATTCGTCATCGTCGTTCGATACATCCGCGATGTCGTCCAGCGAGACATTGTCGTCATCGTCGTCATCATCCAGCAGATCATCGTCCAGATCGCCGTCGCTGCCGGCATCGTCCAGATCGTCGTCATCCAGCACATCGGACTGGTCGTCATCCTCGCGGGCGGTCTTGTTGGTCACCAGCGACCGCGACCGGCCATTGGTCAGGCTTTCCAGCGTGAACACATTGCCACAGGCGGGGCAGGTCATCGGGTCTTTGTTCAGGTCGTAAAAGCGCGTCGCGCAATGCGGGCACAGGCGTTTCGTGCCCCATTCCTCTTTGGGCATGGCAATCTCCTTCAGCCGCCATTAGACAGGTAAATCCGGTGTCCCCTGCCACAGCGCGCAGGGGCTGTCAAAGCATTTCGGGCAGGCAAACACGGCAATGGGCAACAGTGTCACAATCCCGGATCAGATCGCGCTGGATGGCGGTATCCGGGTGCGGCTGCGGCGCGTGGCGCGGGCGCGGCGGATGGTTTTGCGGGTCTCGCGCAGTGACGGCGCGGTGACGCTGTCGCTGCCGGCGCGGGCAACACTGGCACAGGCGCGCGCCTTTCTGGACAGCAGGGCAGACTGGCTGGCCCGCACCGTCGCCGCCATGCCGGGACCGGCGCTGGTGGCCCATGGCGCACAGCTGCCGGTGGCGGGGCAGGTGCTGACCGTGACCCCGGCCCCCGTGCGTCTGGTCGGGGTGCAGGGTGCGGCCCTGCTGGTCCCGGCCAGCCGCCCCGCCGGGCCGCTGGTGCAGGCATGGCTGAAACACCGCGCCCATGACCGGCTGTGTCAGGCCTGTGACGGCTTTGCGCTGCGGCTGGGGCGGCGGGTGACGGCGATCAGCCTGCGCGACACCCGGTCGCGCTGGGGCAGTTGCACCCATGACGGGCGGCTGATGTTTTCGTGGCGGCTGGCCATGGCGCCGCCGCCGGTGCTGGATTACGTCGCCGCGCACGAGGTCGCGCATCTGGCGCATATGGATCATTCCCCGGCGTTCTGGTCCCAGGTTGAAACCCTGATGCCGGGCCACGCGCCGCATCGCGCCTGGCTGCGCCGACATGGCGCCGACCTGTTGCGCTGGCGGTTCCGTGGCGATGGCATTGCCGATTGACGGCGCGCCTTTTTGTGATCACAAAACAGCATGAGCCAACGCCGCCCCCCGGAACCCGCCGCGCATGAGCGCCTGTACCGCGCCCTGCGCGCGCGCATTCTGGTGGGTGAACTGGCACCTTCCGCGGCGCTGACGCTGCGCGGTCTGGCGCAGGACTACGGCACCTCGATGACGCCCGCGCGCGAGGCTGTGCGCAGGCTGGTGGCCGAAGGGGCGCTGGTGCTGTCAGCCTCGGGGCGGGTGACGACGCCCGCGCTGTCCGATGACCGGATCGAGGAACTGGCCGCGCTGCGGGCGCTGATCGAACCCGAACTGGCGGCGCGCGCCCTGCCACGGGCGCATTTCGCGCTGATTGACCGGCTGGCCGCGATCAACAGCGGCATTGCCGAGGCCGTTCAGCGCCATGACGCGGTCGGCTATATCCGCAGCAATCTGGAATTTCACCGCACGCTTTACCTGCGCGCGCAGGCCCCGGCGATGCTGGCGATGCTGGAAACCATCTGGCTGCAACTGGGGCCGACGATGCGGGCGCTTTACGGGCGCGTCAAACGCAACGACCCGCCGCGTCATCACCGGATGATCCTGGCGGCGCTGCGGGCCGGGGATGAGCCTTCGCTGCGGCTGGCGGTGCGGGCCGATGTCACCCACGGGCTGCGCCATCTGTCCGGCGGCTGAGGCCAAAGGCCCCCCGAACCATCACCCTGCGCGGGGACTGCGGATCAGCACTTGCAGCAACAGGCCGATCATCAGCCCGTTCAGCAGATGCCAGATGAAATGCACCCCCAGCGGCAGCGTCGCGCAGACCCGCATATCCAGCGTCCGCGCGATCAGCGAGACCAGAAAAACCGCCCCCGCCGCCGCGATCCAGCCCCGCATCGGGTGCCGGCGCCGCCACGTCACCACGCCGAAAACCGCAAAGGCAATCACCGCAGGCAGATACTGCCCTGACCCGTTCAGCGGGTCTGTGGCCGGACCGACCGGCGCGTGATCCGGCCCGCCGCCGCCCATGGTTGCCAGATACAGAACGGTTATCCCCGCCAAAACCGCCAGCGCCATCGCCACCACGCGACCGGGGCGCACCCCACCAAGCCGCGACATGGCCACAAACACATACAGCGCCACAAAGGACCAGATCGGCACCACATCGGCATATTCCGACCAGCGATTGGCAAAGGTGTGAAACAGAAATGACCCCAGCCCGATCAGCCCGGCCAGCCCGATCAGCCCCCAGATCAGCGGGTTCGGCTCGGCCTGCCGCCGCGCCTCGGACCAGCCCCAGATCGCGGCCAGAATGAAGGACAGGTTGGTCAGGGCATTGACCGGCTCGGCCCAGAAGGACGGGTCCAGCCGCTCGCAGTAGATATCAATCGGCTGGGTCCAGAACGCGGGCATCGGGGCCTCCCTGATCGTCCCCTCAAGCTTGCGCAACATCGCGGCGGCGCGCAAGCCTGTGCATCTTCGTTGCCCAAATACCCGGCGGCCGCGCGGCCGGTGCGGGTTACAGTTCCTCGATCCGCAATTCGACCGGCTCTCCGACCAGAACGCCGGTGGCGGGCAGGGCGGCGATGGCGTGGTCGATGGCCTCGGGGGTGGTGGAATGCGTGACGATCAGCACCGGCGCCTGACCGGTGTCGCTGTCATATTGCCGCATCTGGTCGATGGAAATCCCGGCATCGCCAAGCACCGTGGCCACCTTGGCCAGCGCGCCGGGTTTGTCCAGCAATTCCATGCGCATGTAATAGGGCGCAGGCACGGCGGTGCGGGCCGGCACCGGGGCCGACAGCGCGGTCGCGGGCTGGCCAAAGACCGGCAGGCGCACATTGCGGGCCAGATCGACAATATCGGACATGACGGCGCTGGCGGTCGGGCCTTCGCCCGCACCGGCGCCGCGCAGCACGATCTGACCGACGCTGTCGCCCTCGATCACCACCATATTGGTGCCGCCCTGCAACTGGCCGATGGGGCTGTCGGCGGGCACCAGACAGGGCGACATGCGCTGTTCCAGCCCGCGCCCGGTCATCTGGGCCACGCCCAACAGCTTGATGCGATAGCCCAGTTCCCCGGCGCGGCGGATATCGTCGATGCTGACGCGCTCGATCCCCTCAATCTCGACCGCGTCAAAGGCGACGCGGCTGCCAAAGGCGATCGAGGACAGGATGGCCAGCTTGTGGCTGGCGTCGATCCCCCCCACATCCAGCGTCGGGTCAGCCTCAAGATAGCCCAGTTGCCGGGCCTCTTCGAACACCGCCTCATAGGGCAGGCCCGCCGATTCCATCCGCGTCAGGATGTAATTGCAGGTGCCGTTCATTACCCCCATCACCCGCTGGATGCGGTTGCCGGCCAGCGATTCGGTCATCGCCTTGATGACCGGAATGCCCCCGGCCACGGCGGCCTCGTAACGGATGGTGCGGCCAAGCGATTCGGCCAGCAGGGCCAGTTCCTGCCCATGTTCGGCCAGCAGGGCCTTGTTGGCGGTCACCACGTCCTTGCCGGCACGCAGGGCGATCTCGGTCGCTTCGCGGGCGATGCCGGTCGACCCGCCGATCAGTTCGACGAACAGGTCGACGTCGTCGCGCGCCGCCAGAACGCGGGCATCGGTTTCCCAGTGATAGCCCGACAGGTCGGCATCGCGGTTCTTGCGCGGGTCGCGGGCGCTGACGGCGCTGATGGCGACCGGGCGACCGGCGCGCGCGCACAGCAGGTCCATATGCTGCTGGATGATCTTGACGACACCGATACCGACAGTGCCAAGACCGGCAATGCCAAGACGCAGGGGGGCGGACATGGGGGGCCTCTTTTTTCTGCTTCGCGCGGTGTTAGCCTGCCACGGGCGGCGTTGCAACGCGGCCCGGCGCAAAAGCCGTCAGATCCAGCGCCGGGTTTCGGCCCGATAGGCGGCGTAATCGTGCGGAAAGCGGGCGGCCAGACGCGCCTCTTCGGGCAGGATGAAACGCCGGGTCAGCACCAGCATGAACAGCGGCACCAGCACCGGCAGGGCATAGGGGGCCGAAAACACCAGACACAGCCCGGCCAGCAACAGCGCATCGGCCAGATAGATCGGATTGCGCGAGATCAGATAGGCCCCCCCGGTGACCAGCGCGCGGGCATCCCGATGCGGGTGCAGGGTGCTGTGCCGCATCACGATCTGGACCGCAGCGGCCGCCATCAGCACCAGCGCCGAAAAGATCACCGGCCAGCCGATCACCCATTGCAGCGTGCTGTCCACCGGCAGCACCCGCCCCGCCACGAAGGCCAGCGCGGCAAACCCGGCCAGCCAGACCGGCGGCAGGTCGATCAGGCCGGAAACAGGGTGGTCGGAACGGGCAGGGCGCATTGGTCGGGCCTTTCGGTTGGGGACCTATCGTGGCAGGGTCTCGTCGCCCCAGCCGCCCTCGATCCCGGTGCGGCGCATGATGCCGACGACGCGGCGGGTCAGGCCAAGGCAGCGGGCGTTGACCTCGTCCAGTTGCGCCACGCTGAAGGTGCCGTCAAAGGACTTGCCGCGGGTATTGATGAAATCGGGGTGCCATTCGCCCTCGCGCGGGGTGGGCTTCCACGAGGCATGACAGATCAGGTTGCGGTCGTCGCGCAGCACACGCAGGGCCTCGACCAGTTCGTGATCCTCGGCCATGTCGGGGTTTTTTCCCATCGCGGCGGCAAAGCTGTCGATCAGGGTGCCAAGGGAATCATCGGCCAGATCCTCGATCCGCTGCACCCAGCGGCGCAGGGCGGCCTCGCTGGGGTCGGCCCCCAGATGGTGCTGGCTGATGGCATAGATCGCCCGTTTCAGCGCCTCTTCCAGATAGCCAAAGCCCGCCACGCAATGCCCGATCGCGGTGGCGAAATCGTCGGGCAGGCGGTGCGGGGCGCGCGGAAAGGACATGGCGGGTCCGTCTGTGAGGCCGCGTCATGGCCCGGTGACGGGCGGCGGCAGGGTGTTCCATGCGTGGCACAGCGCCGCCGCAAGGGCAAGCCGCGCGGCGGGGTAAACCGGGTTGCAGCCCACCGGTCGGGTATGTTTGCCTGTGCTCATCTGACCAGGCAAAGGACTGACGATGCAACATGCCGTGACCCTGACCGCCGCCCTGCTGGCCGCCACCACCGCCGTTCAGGCCGAAACCGCGCCCGCGCCCGAATCTGTGCCCGATGCCCCGTCCTGTCAGGTGGCGGAATACGCGATGGCGATCCGCTGGCAGCAGGCCTCGGGCGAGGCGGCGGCGTTGCAGCATCAGGCCTATGCGCTGGCGCGGCTGCGTCTGGACGCGGCGCTGGAAAAAGGCGGCGAGGGAACGCCCGCCATCGTCACGGATCTGGATGAAACGGTTCTGGATAACAGCGCCCTGCTGGCGCGCGATGTCGCGGCCTGCCACGATTTCACCGGCTGGGACACCTGGAAGGACTGGGAACGCAATGGCCAGCCGACGCTGATCCCCGGTGCCAAAGCGTTTCTGGATTATGCCGACAGCAAGGGGGTGGCGATCTATTACATTTCGGACCGCTATGACGAAAACAAGGATGCCACGCTGGCGACGCTGACCGGGTTGGGGCTGCCGCAGGTCAGCGCCGATCACGTTTTGCTGCTTGGCCCGCCCAAGGGGGATCGCCGCGCCATCGTTGAAAAGGACCATCGCATCGTGCTGATGCTGGGGGATACGCTGCACGATTTCGAAACCGAATTCGAGGGCAGCGATGCCGCCCCGCAAAAGGCCCGCGTGGGCGAACAGGCCGACCGGTTCGGGGTGGACTGGATCATGCTGCCCAACCCCACCTATGGCGATTTCAAGCGGTCTGGCCTGCAGGGCTGGGATGCGCCGATCGTGACCGAATAAGCCGCTGTCCCGGCGCGCCCCGGTGGCGTGCCGGGCCGCCCGCGTTCAGCCCCGCAGCCAGCTTTCCAGCAATGGCCGCGCCTTGCGCTGATGCGCGGCGGCGGCCTTGCGCCCCTGACGCCCGGTCAGGAAATCGCGGGCAGGCGCCATCGGCGCGGTGTCGGTGTCGGCCAGTTCGGGGAACAGCGATAACAGCTCGGCCCGGCTGTCGGCGGGCAGGCCCGCCAGCGCCATCTTGCCCGCGTAAAGGGTCTCGGTCAGGGCGCCTTCGGACAGCACGATCTGGTGGCTGCGGCACATGATGTGGTGATAGGTCACCGCCCCCGTATCCAGCCGGGCAATGCCGTTGACGCCTTGCAGATGTGTGGCCGCGACCAGCACCTGCGGGCGGTCGAACAGCCGCTGCACCGCGCGCGAGGCGATCATCACCCGGTGCTGCGGGCTGACCAGCAGGTCGCGATGCGGCAGCCCCGCCCCCAGCGCGCCTGCGGGAATGCGGATCGGCTGCCAGTTCGGATTTGCCGCCAGTTCCGCCGCCGACAGCGCCCGCCGACCCGTCCAGACCAGCGGCTGCGCGCCCTGATCCAGCGTGGTGACGGCATCGCCGGGGCGCAGATCCTCGACCCGCAGCGGACCGTTCGGGGTGTCGATCAGCGTGCCCGCGGCAAAGCATTGCAGCGAGGCATGGGGCACATAGGTGCTGTTGTCGAAAACGCCGCGGGTGGCGGTCAGCCACTGACCGGCAGGCGGATAGATGATTGTGCCATCCGGCTGCGGCAGCACCAGCAGGTAATAGCCGTTTTCATTGGTCTGAATGGCGTAATCGTCATTCAGATCGACATCCAGAACCGCAATGTCATAGCTGTTCTGCCCGTCCGAGACAGTGAATTTGAAGTCATAGATGATGGAACGTTCCGCCCCATACAGCGTCGTGGTCTGCGCGTAGGGTCCGTATTTGCCATGGTTGTTACTGATATAGTCGTCAACATTGGCATCGTTATTGCCAGCAACGCCTGATGGCTGGTCGCCATTGAAATTCACGGAACCTGCTGCGGCCTCGTTCACCGTCATCGGGCTGCGGGTGCCGTTCCACTGGAAAAGATCGCCCTGCGATACATTGCGGTAATTGATATAAGTATAACCGCCATACCCATCCGGCCGCGCCAGCGTGGTGGATGATCCCAGAATCGCATTGTCATACTGGAACTGGGGCATAATGAACCATTTTGTCTGTCAGTTAACGGATGCGATCCGCCGAATATGCGGTGCATGGGCGCAGGGCAAGGCGTTTTTCAAAACCGGTTCGTTTTTTCCACCAAACGATGAAAAAATATCTTTCATCACAATCTGGATGTGTTCGGTGCCCTGCCGAAAACCGGGCCGCGTCGGCGGCCCGGTGGAAAGGGTGTCACCCTGTCGGTCGCGGGGTCAGCCGTTGCGGGCGGCGCGGACCAGATCCATGATTTCGCGCGCGGCGGCGGGGATGTTGGTGCCCGGCCCAAAGATCGCCTTGACGCCTGCCTTGCGCAGAAAGTCGTAATCCTGCTGCGGGATCACGCCGCCGCAGATGACGATGATGTCTTCGGCCCCGCGTGCCTTCAGTTCCGCGATCAGTTGCGGCGCAAGCGTCTTGTGACCGGCGGCCTGACTGCTGATGCCGACGATATGCACATCGTTGTCGATGGCATCCTGCGCGGCCTCGTCCGGGGTCTGGAACAGCGGGCCAACATCGACGTCGAAACCGATATCGGCAAAGGCGGTGGCAATGACCTTGGCGCCCCGGTCATGGCCGTCCTGACCCATCTTGACCACCAGCATCCGGGGACGGCGGCCTTCCTGTTCGGCAAAGGTTTCCACATCGCGCTGGATCTGGGCAAAGCCCTCGTCACCCTCGTAGGCGGCGCCATAGACACCGGCCAGCGTCTTTACCTCGGCGCGGTGACGGCCGAACACGTTTTCCATGGCCATGCTGATTTCCCCAACAGATGCACGGGCGCGGGCGGCTTCGACCGCGGCCTCCAGCAGGTTGCCACCCTCGCGGGCGCGGCGCTCGACCTCGGCCAGTGCGGCGTCGCAGGCGGCCTGATCGCGGCTTTCGCGGATCATTTGCAGGCGGTCGATCTGGGACTGGCGCACCTTCATATTGTCGATGTCCAGAATGTCGATCGGGTCCTCTTTATCCTTGCGGTATTTGTTGACGCCGACGATCACCTCTTCGCCGCGGTCGATCATCGCCTGACGGCGCGCGGCGGTTTCCTCGATCCGCAGCTTGGGCATCCCCGAGGCCACGGCCCTGGTCATGCCGCCCATTTCCTCGACCTCTTTGATCAGCGCCCATGCTTTTTCGGCCAGCTCGGCGGTCAGGCTTTCGATGTAATAGGACCCGGCCAGGGGATCGACGACATGGGTGATGCCGGTTTCCTCTTGCAGGATCAGCTGGGTGTTACGGGCGATCCGGGCGGAAAATTCGGTGGGCAGGGCGATGGCCTCGTCCAGGGCGTTGGTATGCAGCGACTGGGTGCCGCCAAGCGCCGCCGACATCGCCTCATAGGCGGTGCGGATGACGTTGTTATAGGGGTCCTGTTCCTGCAAGGACACGCCCGAGGTCTGGCAATGGGTGCGCAGCATCAGGCTGCCGGGTTTTTGCGGGTCGAATTCGGTCATGATGCGGTGCCACAGCAGCCGCGCCGCCCGCAGCTTGGCGATTTCCATGAAGAAATTCATGCCGATGGCAAAGAAGAACGACAGTCGCCCGGCGAATTTGTCGACATCCATGCCCGCCGACAGCGCCGCGCGCACATATTCGCGCCCGTCAGCCAGCGTATAGGCCAGTTCCTGCACCAGGTTGGCCCCGGCCTCTTGCATGTGATAGCCCGAGATCGAGATGCTGTTGAACTTTGGCATCTCGTTACTGGTGTATTCGATGATATCCGCGATGATCCGCATACTTGGCTCGGGCGGATAGATATAGGTGTTGCGGACCATGAATTCCTTCAGAATGTCGTTCTGAATGGTTCCCGACAGGACCGAACGGTCATGGCCCTGTTCCTCGCCGGTGACGATGAAATTAGCCAGAATCGGGATCACCGCGCCGTTCATGGTCATCGACACCGACACCTTGTCCAGCGGGATGCCGTCAAACAGGATCTTCATGTCCTCGACGCTGTCAATGGCAACGCCCGCCTTGCCGACATCGCCCACCACGCGCGGGTGATCGCTGTCATAGCCCCGGTGCGTCGCAAGGTCGAAGGCGACCGACACCCCCTGCTGGCCGGCATCCAGCGCCTTGCGGTAAAAGGCGTTCGATTCCTCGGCGGTGGAAAAGCCGGCATATTGGCGGATGGTCCATGGCCGCCCGGCATACATCGTCGCGCGCGGGCCGCGGGTAAAGGGCGCGATGCCGGGCAGGGTGCCCATATGCGCCAGCCCCTGCGTGTCATCGGCGGTATACAGCGGCTTGACCTCGATCCCTTCCAGCGTGTCCCAGTTCAGGCTGTCGGGGTCACGGCCTTTCAGTTCTTTTTCGGCCAGCTTGCGCCAGTCGGACAGGGTGGGTTTCGGATCATTGCTCATGGTCGGTCCTTTCGCAGGTGGCCCCGGCGCCTATATTAAGACGAAACGAGGTGCCGATGAAACTGAATGGGTTAATATTCGTGGCGGCTGTGACCGCGCTGGCGGGGCAGGGGCTGGCCATGGGGGGCGGCGACAAGGTGCCGCCGCCGGTGGCCGTGCCGCACCATGACACCGCGCCCGACAGTGCGCAGGTCACGCCCGGCCCGTCGCGCCCGGTCGGGGCGCTGGCCCCGCAGGATGATTTGCGCATCATCGCCGCGCCTGACGCCCCACAGGATTTCCGCTGGCAGGCCCGGCCCGTGGTGGTCTTTGCCGATACGCCCGACGACCCGGCCTTTACCGAACAAATGCGCGAGATCACCCGCAATCCGCTTGCCCTGGTGGAGCGCGATGTGGTGGTGATCACCGATACCGACCCGGCGGCGGGGTCAGACTGGCGCAAACGGCTGAAACCCAATGGTTTTGCGGTGGTGGTGATCGACAAGGACGGGCAGGTCAAACAGCGCAAGCCGATCCCCTGGTCCGTGCGCGAGATTTCCCGCGCCATCGACAAATTCCCCCTGCGCCGGCAGGAAATCGGCCGCGCCGGCCTGTTGCCGTGATTGCAATTTGCGCCCGCCGCCGCCATATTGAACCTGACGGAGGTTCGCATGACTGACATCACCGCATCCCGCCCGGTCCCGGCGCAGCCGCCGCGCAAGGGCGAACGCCCGGCACTGCGCCCGGTGGTTAAGCCCGCACAGGATGCTGCCCGCGCGGCCCGTGATGCCATGATTGCCGAGGCCGAGCGCATCATGGGCGTGTCCCCGATTCTGGGCGTGACGGGTCCGCCGCCGGGTTACTGACCCCGGCATTCCCGGTCCCGGTCCCGGTCTTGACCTCCGCAGCGCTGACACCCCCGGCGTTTTCGCTGCCGACCGTGCGTTCCCCAGCGTCGCTGACCCCGGCATTCCCGCCCCCGGCTGGCCGCGCCGCGCGTCCGGTGCCGTCCATATTCGCCGCAATCGCCAGCATGGCGGTCTGGCCCATCTCCAGCGCCTCCAGCCGGAAGGTGACGTAATTGCGATACATATCGGCGGCCCGCGCGGCGCCGACCCTGTCCACATCCAGCGCGCGCAGATCCGCAATCGCGGCGCCGATCACGTTCAGCTGGCTGTAATACAGCACCAGCGGGTCGATCGTGTCGCGCGGCAGGACGTGAATATCGGCCAGAATGGCGCGGAAAATGGCGTCATTGGCCTCGGTCGGGATGGTGGGAAAGTAACCCGGCTCACCCTCGATCCGGGTGGCGATCCGTTCGCCATATTCCGCTAGGTCATAGCGCCGCAACGCCGCCACATGGGCACGGATTTCCGCAAACAGCGCGCGCTGAACATCGCGCACCCGTTCCGCCCGCAGCCGCGCATCGCGCCGCCGCACAGCCATGCCGTTCACCACCCAGCCCACAGCCACAAAGCCCCCGGCAATCAGGGCCTGAAAGACGCGGGGGTCAAGGATGGCATCGCGCAGGGTCATTCAAAGAAACTCTCGTCCAGTTTCGACACTGGAAAGCTTTCCACCACGCGGCAGCCGACCGAATGGCGGATCATCAGCCGCGCCAGCTCGGCCCCGTCGATCATGACGATACGCCTTGACAGCTTCGCCGCCGTGTCGCGCGCGGATGCCGTGAAATGCGAGGTGGTGACGAAAATGCCCTTGGTCACGTCCTGCATCGCCAGCGCGCCAAAGAAATCGCGCATGGCGCCCGACCCGACCGGGTTGCCGGGGGCATAGCGTTTGGCCTGAAAATACACCTGATCGACGCCAAGCGGATCAAGATTGACCACGCCGTCCACCCCGTCATCGCCCGATCTGCCGATGGCGCGGGCGGTGTCGTCGCCCTCGCCATAGCCCATGCGGGTCAGCAGATCGGTAATGGCGGCCTCGAAAAAGGCGGGTGGGGCGCTGTGCAGGCGTTCAAGCAGTTCAGCGGCAAGGGCCTCGGTGATCTGGCTGTGGGCAATACGGATGGTCTCATCCGGGGTGGCATCGTCGGGCGACGCAGGCTTTTGCGGCCTTGCCGTGGCCTTATCGGTGACAGACTGCAAGAACGCCCGGTTCAGAATTTCGGGCGGGTTGGCCAGCACCGCGCGGCCGCGGTCGGTTACTTCGTATAGCCCTCGTTGTAAGCGATTAAGAAGACCGGAGCGCGCCAGATAGATAACCGCCCAACTCAAGCGGTTGGTCAGTAGGGTCTGGCGCCCGCTACTAATCATCTCGGAGCGGTCTTCGGTTGAAAGTTGCAGAGCATCGGCAATAATCGTGCTGAGTTCGGAAACCGTGCGCGGCCCTTCGGCGCTGGCGCGCAGGGCCGGAAGCATCAGCATCTGAAAGGTTGGAACGGCCATGTCTGCCCCTTGGGAATCGCTGGCCTTGCGGCCCGCGCGCTGTCTCATTCGAACTCGATAATCACATCATCGACCTTCAGGCTTTCGCCCGGCGCGGCGTTGATCTTTTTGACCACGGCTTTCTTTTCGGCGCGCAGGATGTTTTCCATCTTCATCGCCTCGACCGTGGCCAGCGCCTGACCTTCCTGCACCTCGTCGCCCTCGGCCACGTTGATTTTCACCACCAGACCCGGCATCGGGCACAGCAACAGTTTCGAGGTATCAGCCGCCTGTTTTTCCGGCATCAGCCGCGCCAGTTCGGCGGCGCGGGGGCTGCGGACGCGGACCTTCATATCGGCCCCGCGCAGACGCAGGCGATAGCCCGAGGTGATCTTGTCCACCTTCATCACCAGCGGCTGGCCGTCCACCCGCAGCCGCGCCAGCGACTGACCGGGCACCCAACCGGATTCGACGCGCAGATCCTGCCCGTCCACGGTGACGGTCGCCCCGTCACGGTCGGCCTGAATGCGAACCGGGAATTCGGCCTTGTCGATGGTGACGACCCAATCCGAGCCGACCTTGCGTTCATGGTTCCCCAGCCGCCCGGTGATGCGGGTGCGGCGGATTTCGGCCACGCGATACATCGCGGCGGCGGCGGCCACGACGCGCAGCTGCATCGGGCGCGGCAAATCGACCCCGGCAAAGCCCTCGGGGTATTCCTCGGCGATAAAGGCGGTGGTCATGTCACCGGCGATGAATTTCGGGTGATCCATCACCGCCGACAGGAAGGGCAGGTTATGGCCGATGCCCTCGACCTCGAACCCGTCCAGCGCCTCGCGCATGGTCTCCAGCGCGGCGGCGCGGTCCTGACCCCATGTGCACAGCTTGGCGATCATCGGGTCATAGAACATGCTGATTTCGCCACCGTCATACACGCCGGTGTCATTGCGCACCGCGGTGTCACCCCGCGCCGCCGCGTCGTTCAGCCATTTGCCGCTGTCGACCATCGGCCCTGCCGCGACCTCGGCCGGGGGGGCATAGCGGGTCAGCCGCCCGATCGAGGGCAGGAAGTTGCGATACGGGTCCTCGGCGTAAAGGCGGCTTTCGATGGCCCAACCGTTGATTTTCAGGTCGGATTGCGCGAAGGGCAGCGTTTCACCGGCGGCGACGCGGATCATCTGTTCGACAAGGTCGACGCCGGTGATCAGCTCGGTCACCGGGTGTTCCACCTGAAGGCGGGTGTTCATTTCCAGAAAATAGAAATTGCGCCCGCCATCGACGATGAATTCCACCGTCCCGGCACTGGCATAGCCCACGGCCTTGGCCAGCGCCACGGCCTGTTCGCCCATCGCCTTGCGGGTGGCTTCGTCAAGGAAGGGGCTGGGGGCCTCTTCGATGACCTTCTGGTTGCGGCGCTGGATCGAGCATTCGCGTTCGTGCAGGTAAACCGCGTTGCCGTGCTGATCGGCCAGCACCTGAATTTCGATATGGCGGGGCTGGGTGACGAATTTCTCGATGAAGATCCGGTCGTCGCCAAAGCTGTTGGCGGCCTCGTTGCGCGACGATTCAAAGCCTTCGCGGGCCTCCTGGTCGTTCCAGGCGATGCGCATCCCCTTGCCGCCGCCACCGGCACTGGCCTTGATCATCACCGGATAGCCGATCTGCTGGCTGATCCTGACGGCCTCGTCGGCATCCTCGATCAGGCCCATGTAACCGGGAACGGTGCTGACGCCGGCCTCTTGCGCGATCTTCTTAGAGGTGATCTTGTCGCCCATCGCCTCGATCGCCCTGGCGGGCGGGCCGACAAAGATCACACCTTCCTTTTCCAGCGCCTCGGCAAAGGCGCGGTTTTCCGACAGGAACCCATAACCGGGGTGAACCGCCTGCGCGCCGGTCTGGCGAATGGCGTCCATGATCTTGTCAATGACGATATAGGACTGGTTCGCCGGGGGCGGGCCGATATGGACGGCCTCGTCAGCCATTTTCACATGCAGCGCGTTGCGGTCGGCATCCGAATACACGGCGACTGTCTTGATGCCCATCTTGCGGGCGGTCTTGATGACGCGGCAGGCGATCTCGCCCCGGTTGGCGATCAGGATCTTGTCGAACATGGCTGTCCCTTGGGTTTCTGGGTGGCGGTTATCGGGTGAAATGAAAAAACGCCGCCCCGGTATGCGACCGGGACGGCGTGAAAAGATCTGGGGTGCGCGACAGGGCGCGCGGGCCGAAAGCCTTACTGGCAGACGCCGACGTCGTTGCACAGCGCGCCAGCGGCGCCGCCGATGGCCGCGCCCGCAAGGACGTTCTTGCCGGCAAGGTCGGCAATGACCGCACCGGTGCCCGCACCGATAAGGGCGCGGTCGGTATCGGTCGGCTGGATGTTCTGGGTGCAGCCGGCGACACC
Source organism: Paracoccus jiaweipingae (assembly GCF_044335505.1). NCBI lineage: Bacteria > Pseudomonadati > Pseudomonadota > Alphaproteobacteria > Rhodobacterales > Paracoccaceae > Paracoccus > Paracoccus jiaweipingae. The sequence goes on from NZ_JBISBS010000001.1 coordinate 500,561, forward strand.
GGCAAGCCCGGCCAAAGCGGCACAAAGCACAAGCGTTTTACGCATGGGATACGTCCTTGTTCAAAAGCCCCCTGCGGCCTTGCAGGGGGGCGGGGGTGTCGGTCAGCGCGCGACCCCGCCGCCAGGTTGCGGCGCGGTCGCGGCTGATATCGGTCAGTAACCGCTGCTGGCGCAAACGCCGGCGTCGTCGCACAGCGCGCCGGCGGTGGCGCCAAGCGCGGCCCCGGCAACGATGTTTTCGTCAAAGGCTTTCGCGGCGACGGCACCGCCGACCGCGCCAAGCGCGGCGCGTTGCGCATCAGCGGACATATAGGGCTGGCCACCGGGCGCGCAGGCCGACAGGGTGGCAGCAGCGGCGACAACGCCGCCAAGGCGGAAAAGGGTGGAAACGTGCATGGTTCACTGCCTGTTTGTTGGCGCCGCTGGGGCGCGGTTAATCCTGAATGCCCGTCCAGTCTGGCACGAAACATCCGATCACGGAACTGACAAGAGCGTGAAAAAGTTGCAAGCTGCAGGGCCTGAAACCCCCGTATTTGCGGCGGAAAGACGCGCATGTCAGTCCTCCCACCCGTCATCGTCGTCGTCCCAGTCGAATTCAGGCGCCCCGTCCTTTTGGAAAAGCTGCGGGAAATTCGCCTCGGCGCGGGCCATGTCGACGCGCAGCAGCTGGTCATAGCTGGTCGGGTCCAGCGGTCCCACCGCCACGACCTCGCGTCCCAGCAGCCATGACAGGCGCCCGGCATCCAGATTGCCGCGTTCAAAGGGTTCGCCACCGAAATGCGCGATCAGCGCGGCCAGAAAGCCCTCGTCTGCGCGGCGGTCGGCGGGTGCGCGGTCGCGAAACCGTTCACGGGCGACCAGTTTGGTGGCGCCCTTCTTGTTGGCGCGACGGATAATGAATTGGAAATCACTGCTGGGCAAACGGCCCGGAAAACCGCGATGTTTCAGCATGATGCCCCCTTTCTGATGGTCAGGGGGCGGGGGCCGGCGTAAAAGATCAAGGGGCCGGCATCGCGAAGGCGCGGGCCGGAACCTGCCGGCCCACACCCCCTGCGGCGATTACTTGCCGTATTTGCCCTGGAAGACGGGCTCTTGGGTGACGGCCGGCTGAACCATGACCGGCTCGGGCTGTTTGGGTGCGCAGGCGGCGACGAAGGCGACCAGAACGGCGCAGAAGGCGATTTTCTTGGACATGCGAGGATGCTCCTGTTGTGCGGGGCATGGCCCCGGCTGCTCGATTGACGGGCGGATGTCATATCCGCCGCCGCAGGCATCTTACGCTGCCCGCGACCGCCGCCATAGATACCGTCTGGGGCCGCAATCACAAGCCGCCCGCGCTGTGGCGTGGCTGCATCACAGCAAGCATCCGCCGATCGCCGGGCGTCCAAAGCTGTGCGGGTTGGGCCAGCGGGGCGGACGGGCAGGCGGGTCATGCGGCCTCCCACAGGCAGGCGTCCTGACCGGCGGGCAGGTCATAGGCCTCGAATACCTGAACCATCTCGGGGTTGACGGCGCCGAACAGGGTGGGGCGGTCGGCAATGCTGATGACGATCTCCACCGGACGCGGCGCCGGGGCGGCAATACGCGGCAGGGCGTAATGGCGGCACAGCCAGATCATGTCATCCTGAAGCGCCATCAGTGCAGGGTCCGGGGTGTCATCGGCGGGCAGGGCATCGCCGGCGCCCGCGTCCCCGTTACGGGCCAGCGGCAGCGGCGACGCCTGTGGTGACAGGGTCACCGTCACCTCGTCCGGGGCATCGGCCAGCCCGACCTGCCATGTCACCGGGTCGTCCAGAATGGCCATATCCTCATCGCTTAACCGGCTGCCCGGCTGTTGCGCGGGCGCGGGCAACAGATCCGCCAGATGCGGTGCCACGAACCGGAAGCGATAGGTCAGCCCATAGGTGCCGGGCGCGGTATGCACCACGTCCTGCCAATAGACCGTCATGCCCGACGGGACGGGCAGGGCGGTCTGGGTCACGTCCTCGGCGGCGGCTGGTGCCGCCACCATCAGACCCGCCGCCATGGCAAGGCTTGGCGAGAACCGCATCACAACGGAATATTGTCGTGTTTCTTCCACGGGTTGGACAGCTTCTTGGTGCGAAGGCTGGCCAGTGCCCGCGCCACCCGCTTGCGGGTCGAATGCGGCTGGATCACCTCGTCGATAAAGCCCTTTTCGGCAGCCACGAACGGGTTGGCAAAGCGCGCCTCGTAATCGCTGGTGCGGGCGGCGATCTTGTCAGCGTCACCCAGTTCCTTGCGATACAGGATCTCGACCGCGCCCTTGGCCCCCATCACCGCGATTTCCGCCGTCGGCCAGGCATAGTTGAAATCGCCGCGCAGATGCTTGGACGCCATCACGTCATAGGCCCCGCCATAGGCCTTGCGGGTAATCACCGTCACTTTCGGCACCGTCGCCTCGCCATAGGCGAACAACAGCTTGGCCCCGTGTTTGATCACCCCGCCATATTCCTGGCTGGTGCCGGGCAGAAAGCCGGGCACGTCGACCAGCGTCAGGATCGGGATCTCGAACGCGTCGCAAAAGCGCACAAAGCGGGCCGCCTTGCGCGAACTGTCGATATCCAGCACCCCGGCCAGCACCATCGGCTGGTTGGCGACGACACCGACGGTCTGGCCTTCGATGCGGATAAAGCCAATGACGATATTGCCGGCGAAATCCTTCTGGATCTCGTAAAAATCGCCCTCATCCGCGATTTTGGCGATCAGCTCTTTCATGTCATAGGGCTGGTTGGGGTTGTCCGGGATCAGCGTGTCCAGACTTTCCTCGATCCGCGCCGGGTCGTCGAAAAAGGGCCGCACCGGGGCCTTTTCGCGGTTCGACAGGGGCAGGAAATCGAACAGGCGGCGGATCTCGGTCAGGGCTTCGACATCATTGTCAAAGGCACCGTCGGCCACGCTGGATTTTTTGGTATGGGTGCTGGCGCCGCCCAGTTCCTCGGCGGTGACGACCTCGTTGGTGACGGTCTTGACCACGTCCGGGCCGGTCACGAACATATAGGACGTGTCGCGCACCATGAAGATAAAGTCGGTCATCGCGGGCGAATAGACCGCCCCCCCCGCGCATGGTCCCATGATCACGCTGATCTGCGGCACCACGCCGCTGGCCATGACATTGCGCTGGAACACCTCGGCATAGCCGGCAAGGCTGGCGACGCCTTCCTGAATGCGCGCGCCCCCCGAATCGTTCAGCCCGATCACCGGGGCGCCGTTTTGCAGCGCCATATCCATGATCTTGCAGATCTTTTGCGCATGGGTTTCCGAAAGCGAGCCGCCGAAGACGGTGAAATCCTGGCTGAAGACATAGACCATGCGGCCATTGATCGTGCCCCATCCGGTCACCACACCGTCCCCGGCGGGGCGGTCGGCCTCCATCCCGAAATCGGTGCTGCGATGGGCGACGAACATGTCGAATTCTTCAAAGCTGCCTTCGTCCAGCAGCAATTCGATACGTTCGCGTGCGGTCAGCTTGCCACGGGCGTGTTGCGCCTCGATCCGGTGCGCGCCGCCGCCAAGGCGGGCGGCCTCGCGGCGTTGTTCCAGCTGGTTCAGGATGTCTTTCATCACAGCCCCCCATTCGTGATATGGTCGCACAATAGTCACACACTGGCGGCCCGGAAAGCGAAAATGCGAATATTTGCAAAATACCGCGTGGCCTGACGTTGCAAAATGCAAACATGCTAAAATCCGCCGGTCGGGCGCGGCCCCGGTTCTGGGGCCTTGACGCGGTGGCGTCCGGGGGCCAATCCAGACGCCATGACAGACGCAGTGCTTACCATTGATCTTGACGCCATCGCCGCCAACTGGCGCGCGCTGGCCGGTCTTGCCCCCGCTGCCCGTGCCGGCGCGGTGGTCAAGGCCGATTCCTATGGCCTTGGCGCGGCCCGCGTGGCCAGCCATCTTTACGAACAGGGCGCGCGCCACTTCTTTGTCGCGCTGGCCGCCGAAGGGCAGGCGATTCGCCATCATATCGGGGATGACGCACAGGTGTTCGTGCTGTCCGGCCATATGGAGGGCGCGCCCCTTGAAGGGCTGGTGCCGGTGCTGAACAGCCCGCAGCAATATTTCCGCGACCGCGCCACCCGTGCGGGCCGCCCCTTTGCCATCCAGCTGGATACCGGCATGAACCGGCTGGGGTTTGAGCCCGATGAATGGGCGGGCCTGCGCGATGAAATTCTGGGTGCCGGGCCGTCGCTGCTGATGTCGCATCTGGCCTGTGCCGATGCCCCCGGCCACCCGATGAATGCCCGGCAACTGGCCGCGTTTCGCGACATGACCAAGGACTGCGATGTGCCGCGTTCACTGGCGGCGACGGGCGGGGTTTTGTTGGGACCGGATTATCATTTCGATGTCACCCGCCCCGGCATTGGCCTGTATGGCGGGCTGCCTTTTGCCGATGCCCGCCCGGTGGTGACGCTGTCGCTGCCGGTCATCCAGACCCGGATGGTCGCGGCGGGCGAAACCGTGGGCTATGCCAACAGCTGGACGGCGGCGCGCGATACCCGCGTGGCGACGGTCGCGGCGGGCTATGCCGACGGTATTTTGCGGGCGTTGTCCAGTGACGGCCAGACACCGCGCCTGTCGCTGATGGCGGGCGATCTGGCCTGTCCGGTGATCGGGCGTGTCTCGATGGATCTGCTGACGGTCGATGTGACGGCTCTGGCTGACATCCCTGCGGCGCTGGACCTGCTGTCGCCGCATCAGCCGGTGGACCGCGTGGCCGATGCCGCCGGCACCATCGGTTACGAGGTGCTGACCGCCCTTGGCCACCGCTATACCCGCCGCTATGCGCCGTGAGGGTTGACCCGCTGGCCCCTGTCCGCCTGACCGGCCGCGCCACGCTGGCGCTGGTGGCGGGGGGGGGTGCGGTGACGCTGTTCGCGGCTCGCGGGCTGGCCGGGGTGCTGCCGCTTGGCGGGCGGGCCTATCCGCGCGCGCTGGCGGCGCAGTTGCTGCATATCGGCTGGCTGTCGCTGCCGGTGGTGGGGCTGACGGCGCTGTTTACCGGCGCCGCGCTGGCCTTGCAGATCCATTCTGGCGGCGAACGGTTTCAGGCCGCCGATGTGGTGCCCGCCATCGTCGCCATCGGCATGGTGCGCGAACTTGGCCCGGTGCTTGGCGGGCTGATGGTGGCGGCGCGGGTTGCCAGTTCCATCGCGGCGGAACTGGGGACGATGCGCGTCACCGAACAGATCGACGCGCTGGAAACCCTGTCGACCGACCCGATGCGCTGGCTGGTGGCGCCCCGGCTGTGGGCCGCGATGCTGGCGGTGCCGCTGTTGGTCGGGGTGGGCGATGTGATCGGGATTCTGGGCGGCTTTCTGGTCGGCACGCAAAGCCTGGGGTTCAATCCCACCGCCTATCTGTCCAATTCCTGGGCCTATCTGGAACGCTGGGATGTGCTGTCGGGGCTGGTCAAGGGCGTGGCCTTTGGGCTGATCGTGGCGCTGTCGGGCTGTTGGTTCGGGATGCGCGCCGGGCGCGGGGCGGCGGGCGTGGGCCGGGCCACGACGCAGGCCGTGGTGGTGGCGGCGGTGGGCATTCTGGCGGCGAATTTTGCGCTGACGGGGATGTTCTTTTGACCCCTGAATTGCAGATACGCGGCCTGTCGCGCGCCTTTGGCCGCAAGCCGGTGCTGGACCGGCTGGACCTTGACGTGGCGCGCGGCGAAAGCCTTGTCATCATTGGCCAGTCGGGGACCGGGAAATCGGTGCTGCTGCGTTGTATCCTTGGGCTGGAACGCGCCGATGCCGGTCAGCTGCTGTGGCGCGGCCAGCCGCTGACCGGGGCCACGCGCGCCGCTTTCATGGCGCATTTCGGGATGCTGTTTCAGGGCGCGGCGCTGTTTGACAGCCTGTGCGTCTGGCGCAATGTCGCCTTCCGGCTGTTGCAGACGATGCCCGCCGCCCGCGCCCGCGCCATCGCGCTGGACAAGCTGGCCCGTGTCGGCCTGTCCGCCGATGTCGCAGATCTGATGCCGGCGGAACTGTCGGGCGGCATGGCCAAGCGCGTCGGTCTGGCCCGCGCCATTGCCGCCGACCCGCAGGTGATTTTTTTCGACGAACCGACCACCGGTCTGGACCCGATACGCGCTGCGATGATCAACCGGCTGATCCGGGGGATCGTGACCGAAACCGGGGCCACGGCGATCACCATCACCCATGACATCGGTTCCGTCCGGGCGATTGGCGACCGGGTGGCGATGCTGCATCACGGCGCGCTGCACTGGCAGGGCGCGGTGGCACAGATGGACCGGGCGGATGACCCTGAACTGCGGGCCTTTCTGGATGCCGCCGCGGGCGCGGACCTGCCGCCGCGTGGGGATGCTGTGACAGAATCATGAAACTTTTCCCCAGGATCAGGCATTTTGCCTTTGCGCCCTTGTGCGAATCCGTCCGTATTGCCAATTTATCCGCATAAGACCTTGACCGGAGAGTAATTTGGGTTCCACCCCGCCGACCCCCGCCGCCTCTGCCGAAACTCTGATCGAGTTTCCCGACAACCGCCTGCTGATCGACCTGTGCGGTCCCCATGACCGTCACCTTGCCCGGATCGAGGAAGCCCTTGGCGTGCATGTCCTGCGGCGCGGCAACCTGCTGGCCGTTGTGGGCGAACCCGACGCGCAGGCCGAGGCGGCGCAGGTGCTGCGCGGCCTTTACGCCCGGCTTGAGGGCGGGCGCAGCGTCGAGATGCCCGAGGTCGAGGCCGCCCTGCGCATGGGCCCCGCGCCGGTCGCGGATGCCCCCGCCACCCCGACCGAACAGCTGGAAATGTTCGCCGCCGGCCCGATCGAGCTGCGCACCCGCAAAAAGACCATCGAACCCCGGACCGAGGCGCAGAAGGATTACGTCCGCAGCCTGTTTGCCAATGAGCTGGCTTTTGGCATTGGACCGGCGGGGACCGGCAAGACCTATCTGGCGGTGGCGGTCGGTGTGACCATGCTGATCGGCGGCCATGTCGACCGCATCATCCTGTCGCGCCCGGCGGTCGAGGCCGGGGAACGGCTGGGGTTCCTGCCCGGCGATATGAAGGAAAAAGTCGACCCTTATATGCAGCCGCTTTACGACGCGCTGAACGATTTTCTGCCCGCCAAACAGATGGCAAAGCTGATCGAGGAAAAGCGGATCGAGATCGCGCCGCTGGCCTTCATGCGCGGGCGCACCCTGTCCAACGCCTTCGTGGTGCTGGACGAGGCGCAAAACGCCACCACCATGCAGATGAAGATGTTCCTGACCCGGCTTGGCGAAGGCTCGCGCATGGTGGTGACGGGCGACCGCACCCAGATCGACCTGCCGCGCGGCATAGAATCGGGGCTGGTCGAGGCCGAGCGTATCCTGAAGGGCATCAAGGGGGTGGGGTTCAATTACTTTACCGCCTCGGACGTGGTGCGCCACCATCTGGTGGCCCGCATCATTGAAGCCTATGACCGCGACATGGTCCAGAACCCGCGCCCGGTCGAGGGCCAGTATGCCCCCCGCCGCAACCCCGGCAGTTCCGCCCGCGCCCGCGCGGCTGCGGATGCTGTCGCACCGGCACCTGCCACAGCCGGCGATGGGGATGGCAATGCCTGACCTGTCGGCTTTTTTCGATGATGACGACGATGAACCGTCCGGTCCCGTCGATCTGGTGATCGAGGACCCGCGCTGGGACAGCGCCGGGCTTGAGGCGCTGGCACTGGCGGCATCGGCGGCGGTGTGCGGATTTCTGCGGCTGGACCCGGTGCCCTGTGTCGTGATCATGGGCTGTGACGATGCCCGCATCGCGGCGCTGAACGCGCAGTTTCGCGGCAAGGACCGCCCGACAAATGTGCTGTCATGGCCCGCAGTCGCGCATCGGCCGCACGCGCCGGGCGACTGGCCCGATATGCCGCAGGTCGCCATGTTGGGCGATATTGCCATCAGCTTTGACACCTGCCAGCGCGAGGCCGCGCAGCAGGCCAAGCCGGTCGATCACCACGTCACCCATCTGTTGGTTCACGCCATGCTGCATCTGGCCGGGTTCGACCATGAAAACGACCCCGATGCAGAGCGGATGGAAACCGTCGAGCGCGACATCCTGCGCCAGATGGGCATCAACGACCCTTACCAAGAGATCCAGGAATGAACGCCGAGCAACGCGACACCCCCGCCCCCCTTTCAGACGATCAGGCCGGACGCGTGGCGGCCAGCGTTGCCTCGGACCCGGCGGACTGGTCGGATGGGGTGGGGGGCGACGGGCGTGACCTGCCGGCCTCGAAAGGGTTTCTGGGGCGCCTGTTCGGGGCTTTCGGTTCGGGCGAGGACACGGACGCGCAGGTTGAAGACCACCCGCAACAGCCCGCCAGCCCGTCCGGCGCGGTGCCGGGCATGGTCAATCTGCGCCGGTTGCGGGTCGATGACGTGGCCGTCCCCAAGGCCGAGATCATCGCCGCCCCCATTGACGTGAAGCTGCCCGATCTGGTCGAGATGTTCCGCGAACACGGCTTTTCCCGCATCCCGGTGTTTCGCGGCACGCTGGACAGCCCGCTGGGGCTGATCCACCTGAAAGACCTTGCCCTGCGCCACGGTTTTGGTGCCGCCCCGGCGGGCAAATTCATGCTGCGCCCGATGCTGCGGCCCTTGCTGTATGTGCCGCCCTCGATGCCGATCGGGGTGTTGTTGCAGCAGATGCAGCAAAAGCGCAGCCATATGGCGCTGGTGATCGACGAATATGGCGGCGTGGACGGGCTGGTGACCATCGAGGACCTGATCGAGCAGGTCGTCGGTGAGATCGAGGACGAGCATGACGAGATCGAGGGCGGGCTGTTGCAGGCCGAAAAGCCCGGCCAGTGGGTCGTGCAGGCGCGCGCCGCCCTGTCCGATGTCGAGGCCGAGACCGGCCTGCCGCTGACGGATGAAGAGGAAGAGGAAATCGACACCATCGGCGGGCTGATCTTTATGCTGGCCGGGCGGGTGCCGGTGCGTGGCGAGGTGATCGCCCATGAAAGCGGCGCCGAGTTCGAGGTGCTGGAGGCCGACCCCCGCCGCATCAAGCGGGTGCGCCTGCGCCTGCCCGCCACGCCGCAGGGCTGAGCGGGGGCGCAGGCGGCCGCGATTATGCGCAGGGGGGCGGCGCAGGGGGGGCGCGGCACAGGGGGGTGCGGTGCAGGGGCGCTGCCCCTCTGGCCCCTGCGGGGCCATTCACCCCGGGATATTTGGGCCATGATGAAGGCCCGTCAGCTTTGACGATCTGTCAGGTTTCGCGGAAGATGTTGAAGTCACGTTCGATATCGGCGGTCTGACGCGCCCATTCGCTGTTGCGGGTGCGGGCCTGATGGTCCTCGAACGCGGCCTGATCGGTAAAGCGTTCTTTCACATGCCAGATCAGCGGATCGTCGGTTTCGGTGACTTCGAACATTTCGCAGCCCGGTTCGGCGCGGGTCAGGCGGATATGGTCGGGCAGGTATTCCCTGACGCGGTCGGCCTGTTGCCCGCTGTCACAGATCAGACGCCCCGACACGGTGATGGTTTCCGTCGCCGTATCAATGGCGCTGCCAAGTTCCAGATCGTGGTCCACGGGGTTTTCCATCTTCTGTCCCTTTTATGCGTCGGTGCGGCAGAAACGCGCGGCTGTAAAGGAAAACCCCGCCACGGGGGCGGGGTTCCTTGAGGTCATTCCCACTCGATCGTGCCGGGCGGTTTGGAGGTGATGTCATAGGTGCAGCGGTTGATGCCCTTGACCTCGTTGATGATGCGGGTCGCGGTTTCGCCAAGGAAGTCATGGGTGAAGGGGTAATAATCCGCCGTCATCCCATCTACCGAGGTCACCGCCCGCAGCGCGCAGGCATAGTCATAGGTGCGTCCGTCCCCCATCACACCGACCGTGCGCACCGGCAGGATGGCAACGAAAGCCTGCCAGATGTCATCATAAAGCCCGTGCTTGCGGATCTGGTCGATGAATACGGCATCGGCCTTGCGCAAGATCTCCAGCTTGTCGCGGGTGATTTCGCCGGGGCAGCGGATGGCAAGGCCAGGGCCGGGGAAGGGGTGGCGGCCGATGAACTGTTCCGGCAGGCCCAGTTCGCGACCCAGTGCGCGCACCTCGTCCTTGAACAGTTCGCGCAGCGGTTCGACCAGTTTCAGGCCCATCTTTTCGGGCAGGCCGCCGACATTGTGGTGCGATTTGATCGTCACCGAGGGGCCGCCGCTGAAGGACACGCTTTCGATCACGTCGGGGTAAAGCGTGCCTTGGGCCAGAAATTCCGCGCCCTCGATCTGGCCGGCATATTTCTGGAACACGTCGATGAACAGCCTGCCGATGGTCTTGCGCTTGACCTCGGGGTCGCAGACGCCTTCCAGCGCGCCGATGAACAGGTCCGACTCCTGCGCGTGGATCAGCGGGATATTGTAATGCTCGCGGAACATTTTGACGACATCTTCGCCCTCGTTCAGGCGCAGAAGGCCGTGATCGACGAAGACGCAGGTCAGCTGGTCGCCAATCGCCTCGTGGATCAGCACGGCGGCAACGCTGCTGTCGACGCCGCCCGACAGACCGCAGATGACCTTTTTGTCACCGACCTGTTCGCGGATCTTGCGGATCGCCTCGTCGCGATACGAGGCCATGGTCCAGTCGCCGGTAAAGCCCGCCAGCCGGACAAAGTTTTCCAGCATGATGCGGCCATTCGGGGTGTGGTGCACCTCGGGGTGGAACTGGACGGCATAGAAATGGCGCCCGGTATCACCGACAATGGCGAAGGGCGCGTTGGGCGAGGTGCCGATGACCTGAAAACCCGGCGCCAGTTCGGTGACGCGGTCGCCATGGCTCATCCAGACTTCTTCGCGGCCCGAGGCATCCTCGAACAGGCCGGCAAAGATGCCATCCAGACGGTGCCCCTGCGCGGGGCTGACAAAGGCGCGGCCAAATTCGGCGTGATGGCCCGATTCGACGCGACCGCCAAGCTGGGTTATCATCACCTGCTGGCCATAGCAGATGCCAAAGACCGGGATGCCCATGTCAAACAGCCCCTGCGGCGCGCGCGGGCTGTCCGTGTCGGTGACCGAGGCCGGGCCGCCCGAAAGGATGACGGCCTGCGGGGCGAAGCGTGTCAGGAAGGCGTCATCCACCGTGTTGAAAGGGTGGATTTCGCAATAGACGTTCAGCTCGCGCAGGCGGCGCGCGATCAGCTGCGTCACCTGAGAGCCAAAGTCGATGATGAGAAGGCGTTGATGCTGGGTCATGGCTGGCCTTTAGTCGGTGCCGGGTCGCAGGGCAAGGGGGCAGGCGGGGGAAGGGCGTGGTCAGGCCGCCGTGGCGATGGCGCAGGTGGCGTGGCCGGATTTGGGTATTTGGGCAACGAAGAAGGGCGGACCGCGTAACCGGCCCGCCCGCTTGGGAGTTATTTTTCCGGGACCAGCCCGCGCGGGGCAAAGCGCAGTACCAGCAGCAGCACCGCGCCCATGGCGATGAAGCGCATATGGGCCGCGCTGTCGAGCAGGTGATCCTTGAGTCCGCCGGCAGGCAGCGGCGCGGTCAGCGCGGCGATCAGGTTGGGGCCCCAGATTTCGGCCTTGATCCACAAGAACCAGATCAGCAGCGCGCCGATCACCGCGCCCCAGTTATTGCCCGAGCCGCCGACGATCACCATCACCCAGATCAGGAATGTATAGCGCAGCGGGTTATAGCTGGTCGGCGCCATCAGCCCGTCCTGGGTGATCATCATCGCCCCGGCCAGCCCGATGACAGCCGAGCCGATGATGAACACCTGAAGGTGGCGTCCGGTGACATCCTTGCCCATGGCCTCGGCCGCGGTTTCATTGTCGCGGATGGCGCGCATCATCCGCCCCCAGGGCGATTTCAGCGACAGTTCCGCCAGCAGGATCAGCGCGATCAGCACCAGCGTGAACAGCCCGGCATAGCACAGCTTGACCCAGATGGCCGATGCCTCGGCGGCGGAAAAACCCCATGCCTGCGCGCGGGCGACGAAGGCCGGGTCCTGTTGCAGCGCCAGCTCATAGGGGACGGGCCGGGGGATGCCGCTGACATTCTTGACCCCGCGCGACAGCCATTCCTCGTTCTTGAGGACGGCGACGATGATTTCCCCGATCCCCAGCGTGGCAATCGCCAGATAGTCCGAGCGCAGCCCCAGCGCCACCTTGCCGACCGCCCATGCCGCCGCGGCGGCAAACAGCGCGCCGACCGGCCATGCCACCAGCACCGGCAGGCCAAGCCCGCCGATATTGCCGTATTTGGCGGATTGGTTGGCCTCGATCGCGATGACGGCGGGGTCGAAAATCTGGCGATAGATGACAAAGCCCGCGATCAGGATGGCCGCCACGGCCAGCCCGCGACCCTTGGGCAGGCGGCGCCATGCGAAGGCAGCCAGCGCCAGCGTGCCCACACCCGCCGCCAGCGCCAGCAGCACACGCGGCCCGCCCGCAGACCATGCGCCCGGCACCGGCGGGACCGAGACCAGCACCGGGGCCAGCCCGCCAATGGCCAGAAAGCCCACGACGCCGACATTGAACAGCCCGGCATAGCCCCATTGCATATTCACCCCCAGCGCCGTGATCGCCGAGATCAGGCCCATATTGAGGATGGCCAGCGAGGTGTTCCACGAGCCGGAGAACATGCCGTTGCGCACCGTGCCTTCCAGCACGAACAGCACCGCAAGGATGGCAAACAGCACCGGTGCGCGCCAGATGCTGCTGGTTTCGGCCTGACGATTGGTCGCCATGATGGTGCCCTTTCTCAGACGGATTTGCCGCGGAACAGGCCGGTGGGCCGGAACAGCAGGACGGTAATCAGGATGACAAAGCTGACCGCGAATTTGTATTCGGTGGACAGCAATTGCAGCAGGCTGTCGGATTCAAAGCCCAGATATTTTGCCACCAGCTTCCACGGATAGGTCAGCGCGACCTCGGAAAAGGCGACGACAAAGCCGCCGGCGATGGCCCCCAGCGAGCTGCCCAGACCGCCGACAATGGCGGCGGCGAAAATCGGCAGCAGGATCTGGAAATAATTGAAAGCCTTGAAAGATTTATCCAGCCCATACAGCACGCCCGCGATGGTCATCAGCGCGGCGGCAATGATCCATGTCAGGCGCACCACGCGTTCGGGGTCGATGCCCGACAGCAGGGCCAGATCCTCGTTATCGGCATAGGCGCGCATGGCCTTGCCGGCCTTGCTGCGGTTGAGGAACCGAAACAAGGCCCAGACCGTCAGCACCGCGACGACCAGCGTCAGCAACTGGGTGGTTTTCAGGGCCAGCCCCTCGGACAGGCCGGACCATGCCCGGAAATCGCGCACATTGATCACGAACCGGGCGCCATCGGCAAAGCGGATCTCGTCCACGCCGATGACCAGCCGGGTCAGGCCGTTCATCAGGAACATCACCCCGACCGAGGCCATGACCATCACGATCGGCGCCGCCCGCACCCGGCGGTAATAGCGATAGACCACGCGGTCGGTCAGCAGCACCAGCGCCGCCGTGCCCGCAATCGCCACCGGCAGCGCCAGCAGCGCGGTCGGCAGTGGCCCCAGGCTGATGCCAAGCGCGCCAAGGCCCCAGGTCAGCAAAATGGTCAGCGCGGTGCCAAAGGCCATGGTGTCGCCATGGGCAAAGTTCGAAAACCGCAGGATGCCATAGATCAGCGTCACCCCCAGCGCCCCCAGCGCAAGCTGCGCGCCATAGGTGCCGGCGGGAATGACGATATAGTTCAGCATGGCCACAAGGGCGTTGAGGATGTCCATCAGCGGGCCTCCTTGCCGTGGCCGGTCAGTGTTTCATGTTTCATTCACTTACCCCCCCAGGAAGGTGCGGCGCACCTCGTCATTGGCCATCAGCTCGCGCCCCGACCCGGTATGGGCATTGGCGCCCTGCACCAGCACATAGGCCTTGTCGGCAATGGCCATTGCCTGACGGGCATTCTGTTCCACCATCAGCACCGGCAGGCCGGTGCGGGCGATTTCGATGATGCGGTCGAACAGTTCATCCATCACGATGGGGCTGACCCCCGCCGTGGGTTCATCCAGCATCAGCAGGCTGGGGCGGGTCATCAGCGCGCGGCCAACGGCGACCTGCTGGCGCTGGCCGCCCGATAATTCGCCCGCCGCCTGACGCCGCTTGTCGGCCACGGCGGGGAACAGCTCATAAACCTGCGCCATGGTGTCGCGAATATCGTCATCGCGGATGAACGCCCCCATTTCCAGATTTTCCTCGACCGTCATCGACGGGAAGATATTGTTGAGCTGCGGCACAAAGCCCATCCCCGCCTTGACCCGGTCCTGCGGGTTCAGCGCGGTGATGTCGCGCCCGTTCAGGCGCACGCTGCCCGATTTCAGGTCCAGCATCCCGAACAGCGCCTTCATCGCCGTCGATTTACCGGCGCCGTTCGGCCCGACGATGACCGCGATTTCGCCCTTTTCCACCGCGATGGTGCAGTCATGCAGAATGTCGGGGCCTTTGCCATACCCCCCGGTCATTGCCTCACCGATCAGGAACGGGTCGCCCGCATGGCCCGGACCCAGCGGACCCGAGCGGCGGGTGCCGTCGATCTGGGGCTGTTCGCCCTGACGGGTGACGCTGGCATCCTTGTTGCCGCGGCTGTCGAATGTGCCGGTCATGCGCCCACCATGTCCTTGTTTTTCAGGCCGGTGCCCAGATAGGCCTCGATCACCGCCTCGTTTTCCATGATGTGATCGGCGGGCCCTTGGGCCAGAACCTTGCCCTCGGCCATGACGATCACCGGGTCGCACAGCTTGCCGATGAAATCCATGTCATGCTCGATCACGCAGAACGTATAGCCGCGTTCCCTGTTCAGCCGGATGATCGCATCCGCGATGGTCATCAGCAGGGTGCGGTTCACGCCGGCGCCGACCTCGTCCAGAAAGACGATCTTGGCGTCGACCATCATCGTGCGGCCCAGTTCCAGCAGCTTTTTCTGCCCGCCCGACAGGTTGCCGGCCTTTTCATCCGCGACATGGCTGATGGTCAGGAAATCCAGCACCTCGTCGGCCTTGGCGCGCAGGGCGCGTTCTTGATCGGCAATGCGCCTGCGCCCGAACCATGTGTTCCACAGGGTTTCCCCCGCCTGCGCGCCGGGCACCATCATCAGGTTTTCGCGCGACGTCATCGAGGCGAATTCATGCGCCATCTGGAAGGTGCGCAGCAGGCCCTTGTGAAACAGCCGGTGCGGGGGCAGGCCGGTAATATCCTCGCCATCCATGATGACCTGACCCGAGGTCGGCTTTAGCACCCCGGCGATCACGTTGAACAAGGTCGATTTTCCGGCGCCGTTGGGACCGATCAGCCCGGTGATCGAGCCGGTCTCGATCCGCAGGCTGGCCCCGTCAACAGCACGAAAACCGCCGAAATGCTTGTGCAAGTCACGGACTTCGATCATGTATTTCCCTGTCCCTGTCCCTGTCCCTGTCCCTGTCCCTGTCCCTGCCAAAACAGATCAGATCTGTGTCGCAGGATGTTGTTATCGTTCAAAAAGGCGACCCGGCGCAGGGCCGGGTCGCGGTGTTTTATCAGCGGAAGCCGACGACGTCCATCTTGCCGTCCTTCATTTCAATCACCCGATACGTGCCCGAGCTTTCGCCCGGCCCGATCAGCTCGACCGAGGTGGCGCCGACATAGTCGATGTCCTTGCCCTCGGCCAGCAGTTCCAGCCCCTTGGCCAGTTCGCCGGGCAGGATCTTTTCGCCGGGGGCATTGGCGACCTCCATGACCTTGTCTTTGTAAACTTTGCCATCGGTCGATTTCGCCGCCTGCATGGCCAGCAGGATCAGCGCCGCGGCGTCATAGGATTCCCCGGCGAATTGCGAGGTGCCGTTGAACCCGGCCTCTTTGGCCAGCGCCTGGAACTTGTCCTGACCCTCGCCCTCGGCGGCGGGGGACTGGCCAAAGCTGCCGTCGATTTCGCTGCCGAATTTTTCGTCCAGAACCGTGCTGACCATGCCATCGGGCAGCACGAAGGTTTCAAAGGCACCGGTGTCCAGCGCGCCGCGCATCACGCCCGAACCGCCCTGGTCGATGTAACCGGCCACGACCAGCGCATCGCCCCCGGCAGCGGCCAGCGCCGCGACCTCGGCGGAATAATCGGCCTTGCCGTCGTCATGGGCGGTGT
The DNA here is from genome assembly GCF_044335505.1 of Paracoccus jiaweipingae. Lineage (NCBI taxonomy): Bacteria > Pseudomonadati > Pseudomonadota > Alphaproteobacteria > Rhodobacterales > Paracoccaceae > Paracoccus > Paracoccus jiaweipingae. The sequence continues at coordinate 516,667 of NZ_JBISBS010000001.1, forward strand.
TGATGGTGACCTTGCCGCCTTTTTCCTCGAAGGATTTGACAAAGCTGTCGGCCAGACCCTTGCCGTAATCATTGTTGGTATAGGTCACGGCGACGGTTTCGATGCCGTGTTCCCTGACCAGATCGGCCATGACTTCACCCTGACGCGCGTCCGAGGGCGAGGTGCGGAAGAAAAAGCCCTTGTCGTCGATATCGGTCAGCGCCGGAGAGGTCGCAGAGGGCGAAATCATCACGATCCCGTTGGGCACCGCGACCTTTTCCAGCGAGGCGATCGTCTCGCCCGAGCACATGCCCCCGAAAATGCCCTTCACCTTTTCGGCGGTGACCAGACGTTCCACCGCGGCCACGGCGGCGGCGGCGTCGACGCAGGTGCTGTCGGCCTCGACCGGGGTGACGGTGGCGCCATCCAGCAGCTTGCCGCTGTCGCTGACCTCTTTCATCGCCATGACCGCGCCGTTGCGCATGTCGGGCGACATCGATTCCAGCGGGCCGGTAAAGCCCATCGAGACCCCCAGCTTGATCTCTTCACCAGATGCGGCACCGGCCAGCGCGGCAAGGGCGACCGAAGTCATCAGCAGTTTTTTCATGTCAGGCTCCCTGTTGTTGGAACATTGTCCTGACGGAAGGTTAGAAGCCCTGTCCTTAAAAGAAAAGTGCAATTGTCGGTCCGGGACTGGCGCTTTCGACCGTGGTTACGCTGCGTCGCGGCAACAATATTCTGTCGTCGCGCGCGGGCTTTGGCGCCGTGCAGGCGAAAGCCGCCCTGTTTTCAGCAGTTTGCGCCGCATGGCCCGGCGGCCCCCGGATGCCGCGTCGCCGCATGGCGACCGGGCGGCCCTGCTGTGCCGATGGTCCGGCCTTGCCATGACCGCACCCGCGCGGGCCGATGTTTTCGCGGCTTTGGGCGAAAATCGCCTTGAAAGGCGGGGGAAACCACGTCTTTGATGGGTGCTGCATCTGCACGATCGCCGGTGCATCCGACAAGCACGAAAGGGATAGACATGTCGAACCGCCATTCCGCCGCCCCGCAGACGCAAAGCTGGGACAAGGCCGGCTGGCGCGCCTATCCCCGTGTGCAGATGCCCGATTATCCCGACCCGCAGGCACTGGCCGCGGTCGAGGCACAGCTGGCCAAATACCCGCCGCTGGTCTTTGCCGGTGAAACCCGGCGGCTGAAGGCGCAACTGGCCGATGCCGCCGCAGGGCGCGCATTCCTGTTGCAGGGTGGCGATTGCGCCGAAAGCTTTGCCGAATTCAGCGCCGATAATATCCGCGACACCTTCAAGGTCATGCTGCAAATGGCCGTGGTGCTGACCTGGGGCGCACAATTGCCGGTGGTCAAGGTCGGGCGGATGGCCGGCCAGTTTGCCAAGCCGCGCAGCGCCGCCACCGAAACCGCCGACGGGCAGGAACTGCCCAGCTATCGCGGCGACATCATCAACGGCTTTGACTTTACCGCCGAGGCCCGCGTCCCCGACCCGCAGCGGATGCTGTCGGCCTATACCCAAGCGGCGGCCAGCCTGAACCTGCTGCGCGCCTTCTCGACCGGGGGCTATGCCGATATTCACCGGGTGCAGAACTGGATCGCGGATTTCACCTCTGGCCCCGAGGCGCAGCGCTATCGCGATATTGCCGAACGCATCAGCGATGCGATGGCCTTCATGCAGGCCGCCGGGGTGACCTCGGAAACCGCGCATGAACTGGGGCAGGTCGATTTCTATACCAGCCACGAGGCGCTGCTGCTGGAATATGAACAGGCGCTGGCCCGCATTGATTCGACCACCGGCCAGCCGGTCGCGGGTTCAGGGCACATGATCTGGATCGGGGACCGCACCCGTCAGGTCGATGGCGCGCATGTCGAATTCGCCCGCGGGGTGCAAAACCCCATCGGGCTGAAATGCGGCCCCTCGATCAGCGATGACGACCTCAAGGCGCTGATCTGGAAGCTGAACCCGGAAAACGAACCGGGCCGGCTGACGCTGATCGCGCGGTTTGGTGCCGGCAAGGTGGGCGATCACCTGCCGCGCCTGATCCGCACCGTTCAGGCCGAGGGCGCGAATGTGCTGTGGTCCTGCGACCCGATGCATGGCAACACCATCAAATCCGACAGCGGCTTCAAGACCCGGCCCTTCGACCGCGTCCTGCAAGAGGTGCGCGAATTCTTCGCCGTCCATGCCGCCGAAGGCAGCATCCCCGGCGGTGTGCATTTCGAAATGACCGGCAAGGACGTGACCGAATGCACCGGCGGCGTGCGCGCGGTCACGGATGAAGACCTGTCATCGCGCTATCACACCGCCTGCGATCCGCGCCTGAACGCCAGCCAGTCGCTGGAACTGGCCTTCCTTGTCGCCGAGGAACTGCGCCAGCGCCGCACCGGCCCGGCGGGCGCGATGGCCAAGGCAGGCTGACCGGCCCCGTCCCCACCCAAGGCCCCGAAAAAAGGCGGGGCCTTGGGTTGCAGGGGCGCGGGCGCCGCGATCACAAGGCGCCGGCCCCGTTGCGTCCTGACCCGGCGTGGCAGGACGCAATCCCAGCCTCGCGCCCCGCATCGGCTGTGGCCATCAGCGCCCGGCGCCCCCTCGCTTCTGTCCCAAATACCTCGGGGTAAGGGCCGCAGGCCCGAGGGGCAGCGCCCCTGACCGTGGCGGCAGCGCGCGCGGGCAGGCCGGATGGGTATTTGAACAACGAAGAAACCCGGTGGGACGGGGGTCAGTCCGGTCTGGCCCGCGGGGGCGTGATGCAAGCCTCAGCCGTCCTCCGTGGGCTTGGTTGTATCATCGCGGATAATGCGGAACCGGGCGCGGCGCTGTTCGGGCGTGGCATCCGGGCTGATCGGCGGCAGGCGGGGTGACAGCGCCGCCGGGGGGCGCCAGGCGCGGGTATCCTCATCGAAACCGTGGCGCGAGGGCGATGGGGTCAGCACCTTCGCCCCGGTGATGACCGGCGACAAGGCCGTATCGCTGAGGTCAAAGCGGCGGGGTGCGCGGCCCATCTGCCCTTCGGCCACGAGGCAGCCAAGGGCGCGGGTGATGTCGCCCAGATCCGAGCGCAGCGGCAACAGCAACAGCCGCCCGGTCAGCGCCGGTCGCCCGTAATCGGCGGGGCTGTCCAGCATCAGTTCCGCAATCTGCGGCGCCTTGAAAACGCTTTCCAGAATATCGGCCAGCCGCCCGCGCGATGTCGGGTTCATCATCGCGCAAAGCGGCATCCCGCGCACCTCCATCCCCATCAGGTCGACCAGATGCCGCCCCGCCAGCCGGAACCGGGCGGCGCCGGGGGCGATTCGTTCCAGAATGAAGGCATAGTCCAGCAACGGCCGGATGGCCTGAGGCTGAATCTGGCTGCGTTCGGGAACGGCGGCACCCTGACGCAGCCCGCACCAGTGGTCGCGCAGCCGGTTGCAGATGCCCGCCGCGGTTTGCGGGGTCAGTTGCACCACCTGCAACCCCGCACGCCCGTCATCGGGCGCAGCGGGGTCGGCGGGCGTATCGGGGCCACCGGACACCGCACGGTCATTACGCGCGGCATCCGGCAGGTTTTCGCCCCGCACCGCGCGGCCACCCTGTGCCCTGCCACCATCCCAGCGGCCCGCCCTGTCGCGGCCCTGGCCCATGCCGGTCCCTTCCGGCAGATCTTTCGGGGGATCGTCATTGTCCATGATCGTTCCGCGCCACCTTGTTTCGTCCCTGTTGCCGTCCTGCGCAGCCCGGCTGCGCAGGCAAGCGGCCCGCCATCCCGGCCACCGCCGGTTGCCGCGCCCACCGTCATCAGCCGGCAATCGCCTGCTTTTGCCGGTCGGCACGGTCGCCGCGCCCGTTGCACACGGCTGTTTCATCCGCCGCTGTTGCATCCTAACCCATTGTGCGGCTTGAAATGAATGGATTTCTTTTGCTTTGGTTAAAGGAATCCGGTCCACTGCCGGGGCCGCCCGGTGCCGGGGGCGTTGCCTTGGGGGGCGGTCGGACCGCAGGCGGGCAAGGGTCAGGCAGGGGGCTGGCCGGGGGATTGACCCCGCAGCCCCGCCTGCGCCATTGAAGGCGCGGAACAAGACGGAAAGGTGCCATGCCCCATATTGAACGGACCGGTTTGCTGATTATCCTGTCATCGCCCTCGGGGGCGGGCAAGTCGACGCTGGCGCGGCGGCTGATGGACTGGGATGCCGGGCTGTCCTTTTCGGTGTCGGCCACCACCCGTCCGCCCCGCGCGGGCGAGGTTGACGGCACACATTATCACTTTACCAGCCATGATGCTTTCCGCGATCTGGTCAGGCAGGGCGGAATGCTGGAACATGCCGAGGTCTTCGGCAATCTGTATGGCAGCCCCCGCGCCCCGGTCGAGGCCGCCATGCAGGCCGGGCGCGACACACTGTTCGATGTCGACTGGCAGGGCGGCCAACAGATCCGCGCCAGCGCGCTGGGGGCGCATGTGGTGTCGATCTTTATCCTGCCGCCCTCGCTGGCAGAGCTGGAACGGCGGCTGGTGTCGCGCGGGCAGGACGCGCCCGATGTGATTGCCGGGCGGATGCAGAAATCGCGTGCGGAAATCAGCCATTGGGCCGAATATGACTATGTTCTGGTCAATGACGACCTTGACCGGACCGAGGCCCGCCTGCGCGCCATCCTGACCGCCGAACGGCTGCGCCGGGATCGTCAGCGCGGTCTGGGGGCGTTTGTGCAGGATTTGATGCAGGAAGGGGGGGATTGCGCATGATCTGGGAACTGGATGGCCACGCGCCGCAACTGGGGCAGGACTCTTGGGTGGCGCCCGATGCGCAACTGATGGGGCGCGTCGTGCTGGAAAATGCGGCCAGCGTCTGGTGGGGCGCGGTGCTGCGCGGCGATAACGAGGAAATCCGCATCGGGCGCGGCAGCAATGTCCAGGATCTGTGCTGTCTGCATACCGATATGGGCTTTCCGCTGGTCATCGGCGCTGATTGCACCATTGGTCACAAGGCCATTCTGCATGGTTGCACCATTGGCGACGGGGCGCTGGTCGGCATGGGGGCCACGGTGCTGAACGGGGCGAAAATCGGTGCCGGGGCGCTGATCGGCGCGGGCGCGCTGATCCCCGAGGGCAAGGAAATCCCCGCCGGGGCGCTGGTGATGGGGCAACCGGGCCGGGTGGTGCGTGAACTGGATGCGGCGGCGCGTCAGGGCCTGCTGGCCTCGGCCGCGCATTACCGCGACAATGCCGCGCGTTACCGCGCCGGGCTGCGGGCGGTGCAGGGCTGAACCCGCGCGCCGGGGCGCGGGACCAGAACGAGGATAACGGAAACGGGGGGAAGGGCGGATGCGCCATGTCGCGATGCTGTTGCGGGCGGTGCCGATTCCGGCGCTGGCGGTTGATCGCCGGGGCCGGGTGCTGGCCGTCAACCCCGCCGCCGAGGTGATGTTCGGTCCCGACCTGACCGACCGCCCCTTCGTCACCGTAATCCGCACCGCGACCGTGAATCAGGCGCTGGACTGGGTGCTGTCGGACCATCTGTCGCCGCCCCCGTTCAGCCCCGATGCCACCCTGCCGCCCCCGCCCGAGGGCGGGCTGTCGCTGCGCGCCACGTTAAGCGCCCGTGGCGAGGACCGCGCCTGCGAGGTTACCGTCTCGCCGATCTCGGACGGGGCAGTGGTGGTGTTGCAAGACACCAGCGGCGTCGAACATGCCGAGGAAATGCGCCGCGATTTCGTCGCCAATGTCAGCCATGAACTGCGCACCCCGCTGACCGCGCTGATGGGGTTTATCGAAACCCTGCGCGGTCCGGCTCGCGACGATGCCGCCGCGCGTGACCGGTTCTTGTCGATCATGGAACGCGAGGCCAGTCGGATGAACCGGCTGGTGGCCGATTTGCTGTCGCTCAGCCGGGTGGAATCGAACGAAAGGCTGCGCCCGGCGCAGCGCGTCGATCTGGCCGGTATTCTGCGCGGGGCGGTGGCCACGCTGACCCCGGCGGCGCGCGATGCGGGGGTGGCGCTGGTGTTGGACGCCCCCGCCGGTGCGGTCTGGCTGCCCGGTGATTCCGACCAGTTGACACAGGTGTTTCACAACCTGATCGAAAACGCGGTCAAATATGGCGGCAGCGGCGGCGAGGTGCGGCTGCGCCTGTTCCACCTGCCGCACGAGCCGGTGCTGCGTGGCCCCGCCTGGTCGGTCGAGGTCGCGGATCGCGGCGAGGGGATCGAGGCCCGCCACCTTCCGCGCCTGACCGAACGCTTTTACCGCGTCGATACCCACCGCTCGCGCGAGAAGGGGGGGACGGGGCTGGGGCTGGCCATCGTCAAGCATATCGTGAACCGCCATCGCGGCCGCCTGCGCATCGACAGCCAGCGCGGGCAGGGCAGCCGGTTTACCGTGACGCTGCCGGAACGTCAGGACCGCCGCTGAGCCCGCCTGCTGGCGGCACCATCTGCGCTGGCTGAACCCTTGGCGGTTTTTCGCCAGCGCCCGCCAAAAGTGACCGCCGCCGCCCTTGTCAGCAGTGGCTGTCGGTGCGGTGCTGACCGCCGAGGCGATGTATTGCACCCTGCGCGCCCTGCTGCACAGCCATCTCAGCCCTGTTACCTGCCTGTCCTATTGGCGGCTGGGGGCGATAGTGCTGTTGGGCGCGTTTTCCGCCATGACGCTGATCAGCCTGTCGATGGACTGGCTGCTGTCGCGCGATCAGGCCTGACCGGGCCACGCCCCCCCCCCCCACGCCTGACGACCCGCGCTTGCGCCGGACCCGCGCTTGCGCCACGATGGGCCGGTTCCCGCAGCAAGGGGCGCCATGCCTGATTTTCGTCTTGTCAGCTATAATATCCGCAAGGCGGTGGGGACCGACTGGCGGCGCGACCCGGTCCGGGTCCTGAAGGTCATTGCCGAGATGTCGCCCGATATCGCCATCCTGCAAGAGGCCGACCGCCGCCTGCCGCCGCGCCCCTCGGCGCTGCCCCCCGAGGCCATTCACGGCCTGACCGGTCTGGTGCCGCTGCGCCCGCCGGGCCGTGGCCCCAGCCTGGGCTGGCACGGCAATGCCATTCTGGTGCGGCCCGAACTGATCGTGCAGCAGGTCCAGCCCATTGACCTGCCGGGGCTGGAACCGCGCGGCGCGCTGGCCGCCAGCCTGCGCCTGCCGGGCGGGTTGCTGCGGGTGACGGGGGCGCATCTGGGCCTGCTGCGGCGCAACCGCCGCGAACAGCTGACCGCGCTGCTGCACCACGCCGCCGATGCGCCGGAACCGGCACAGGTCATGGCGGGCGATTTCAACGAATGGTCACGGCAGGTCGGGCTGGGGCGGCTGGCGCGACGCTTTGACATCCACGCGCCGGGGCGCAGTTTTCACGCCAGCCTGCCCATGGCGGCGCTGGACCGCATTGCTACGGCTGGGCTGACGGTGGCGGGCGGCGGGGTGCTGGAAACGGCGCTGGCCCGCAAGGCCTCCGATCACTTGCCGATCTGGCTGGACCTCGACTTCCCGCAGCGCCCCGCCTGAAGACCCGGCGAAGCGCGGAACGGCTTGCGGGGCGCGGGCTGCCTGCGGGGCGCAGCGTCTCACGGGGCGCGGGCGGGTTTCTTCGTTGCCCAAATACCCCCGACACCCCGCCAGCCACCGACACCGCGCCCGCGACGGCGCGGCCCGGCATCCGCCGCCCATGCCCACGCCCACGCCTTTACAGGATGATCGGCACCAGCACCTGCGGCTCGATCACATTGACGCCGGGCAAGCCCGCGATCAGCGCCTCGGCGCTTTGTTCCAGCACCGGGAAGGTGCGGTAATGACAGGGGATCACGGTCTTGAAATTGAAATACCGCCGCGCGGCATAGGCGGCGCGCTTCATGTCCATGGTGAAATGGCCACCGGCGGACAGGATGCCGATATCGGGTTTGTGATAATCGCCCATCCATTCCATATCGGCCATGATGTCGGTATCGCCCGACAGATAGATCACATGCCCTTCACCGGCGATCATATAGCCCGATTCGTGACCGGCATAGATCGGCCCCTCGGCCCCGTCGATGGACGAGGAATGGCTGGCATTCACCATCGTCACCATCGCCCCGCCCAGATCGACCGTGCCGCCCTTGTTGAAGCCGACGCCCTCGATCCCGCGATGGGTCTGCCAGAAGGTGATCAGGTCATAGATCCCGACCACCGGCACCTGCATCGCCCTGGCCAGCGACAGCGTGTCGCCGGTATGGTCGCCATGGCCATGGGTCAGCAGGATATGCGTCACCCCCGCGGTGGCCTCGTCATGGCGGTCCTCGGGCATCATCGGGTTGCCGGTCAGCCACGGGTCGATCAGGATCACCGCGTCTTCAATTTCCAGCCGCCAGGCGGAATGGCCAAGCCAGGTCAGTTTCATCGTCTTTCCCCCATTTGCATCTGTGGCCCAACGCGACCGGCGCTGCGGGGTTGCATCCCCGCGCGCCGCGCGTCACCTTCACCGCATCTGAACAGGAGGCGCAGGATGCGGCAAGTCACCCTTGGCCGGCACGGCCCGCAGGTTTCCGAAATCTGTCTTGGCACGATGACATTCGGCAATGAAACCCCGCAGGACGTGGCCTTTTCGCAAATGGACCGGGCGCTGGATGCGGGGATCAGCTTTTTCGACACAGCCGAGATGTATCCCGTCAACCCGGTCAGCGACCAGACCGCCGGCATCACCGAACAGATCATCGGTCGCTGGCTGGCCCGGCGCGGCGCCCGCAACCGGGTTCAGATCGCGACCAAGGTCACCGGGCCGGGCAGTTCGGTCCGGCAGGGCAAGGGCTATGGTCCCGACAATCTGCGCGCCATGGTCGAGGCCTCGCTGCGGCGGCTGGGGGTCGATTGTATCGACCTTTATCAGCTGCACTGGCCGCTGCGTGGCTCGTATCACTTTCGGCAGATGTGGAATTACAACCCCTCGAAACAGGATAAGGCGGCCAATCTGGACCATATCGACGCGATGCTGGCTGTGCTGGCCGACCTGCGCGCCGAGGGCAAGCTGCGCGCCTTTGGCCTGTCCAATGACAGCGCCTGGGGGGTGACGCAATGGGCCACCCGGTCCGAGGCCGGGCAAGGGCCGCGCGTGGTGTCGGTTCAGAACGAATATTCGCTGCTGTATCGCGCCCATGACACCGACATGGCCGAGGCCTGCGTGAACGAGGACGTGACCCTGCTGGCCTATTCCCCGCTGGCGGCGGGGCTGCTGACCGGCAAATATCAGGACGGCGTGCCCGACCCCAGCCGTGCCGCGACCGATCTGGCGCAGGGCGGCAAGGGCAGCCTTGGCGGTCGCCGCACCGACCGCGCACTGGCCGCCGTTGCCGCGTTGCAGGCGGTGGCGCGCGATCACGGGCTGGACCTGCTGACGCTGGCGCTGGGGTTCCTGCGCCACCGGCCTTTCCCCATCGTGCCGATCATCGGGGCCACGACCGACGCACAGCTGGCGGCCCAGATCGCCGCATGGCAGACCGACCTGCCCCCCGAAGCGGTGCGGGCCGCCAATGCCGTCTGGCGCAGCCATCCCTTTCCCTATTGATCGCGGCGGGGCTGCCGCGCAGGCTTGCCCCGGCGGGATGCGGGGGCTAAACCGCCGCTGAACGTGAAAAGGAAGACCCATGTCCATCACCCAGGAAGAGGCCCGCAAGGTCGCCCATCTGGCCCGCATCGCGGTCGACGAGGCCGATCTGCCCGCGCTGGCCGGTGAACTGAATGCGATTTTGCATTTCATGGAACAGCTGAACGAGGTCGATGTCGAGGGCGTCGAGCCGATGACCGGCGTTGAAAAGATGCGGCTGAAGCGGCGTCAGGATGTCGTGACCTCGGGCGATATGCCCGACAAGATTTTGCAAAACGCCCCCGACGCGCGCGAGGGCTTTTTCGCTGTGCCGAAGGTGGTGGAATGAGCAATCTGAACGAACTGACCATTGCGGATGCGCGCGATGCGCTGCGCAGGGGTGAAACCAGCGCGGCTGAACTGACCGATGCCTGCCTTGGCGCGATTGCGGGGGCCGGGGCGCTGAACGCCTTTGTCTCGACCACCGCCGACAAGGCGCGGGACATGGCGGCGGCGGCGGATGCGCGGCTGAAATCGGGCGACGCGCCCGCGATGTGCGGCATTCCCGTCGGCATCAAGGACCTGTTCTGCGTCGAGGGTGTCGAAACCCGCGCCGCCAGCAACATCCTGAAAGGCTTTGTCCCGCCCTATGAATCGACCGTCACCCGGAACCTGTGGGCGGCCGGTGCGGTGATGTTGGGCAAGCTGAACCTTGACGAATTCGCCATGGGCTCGTCGAACGAAACCAGCGCCTATGGCGATGCGGTTAACCCGTGGAAGGTCGATGACCGCAGGCTGACGCCGGGCGGATCCTCGGGCGGGTCGGCATCGGCTGTGGCGGCTGACCTGTGTCTGGCGGCGACCGGCACCGATACCGGCGGCTCGATCCGCCAGCCGGCGGCGTTCACCGGGATTGTCGGGCTGAAACCCACCTATGGCCGGGTGTCGCGCTGGGGCACGATTGCCTTTGCCAGCTCGCTTGATCAGGCGGGGCCGATGACCAAGACGGTGCGCGACGCGGCGATCATGCTTGGCGCGATGGCCAGCGTGGATGACAAGGATTCCACCAGCGCAGACCGCCCGGTCCCCGATTACGAGGCCGCCCTGACCGGCGATATCCGCGGCAAGAAAATCGGCATCCCGCGCGAATACCGCATGGACGGAATGCCGCCCGAGATTGACGCGCTGTGGCAGAAAGGCGCCGATATGCTTCGCGATGCCGGGGCCGAGATTGTCGAGATCAGCCTGCCGCATACCAAATACGCGCTGCCCGCCTATTACGTCATTGCCCCCGCCGAGGCGTCGTCGAATCTGGCGCGCTATGACGGGGTGCGTTACGGCCACCGGGCGACATTGGGCAAGGGTGACGGCATCACCCAGATGTATGAAAAGACCCGCGCCGAAGGGTTCGGTCACGAGGTCCAGCGCCGGGTGATGATCGGCACCTATGTGCTGTCGGCGGGGTTTTATGACGCCTATTACAACCGCGCCCGCAAGGTGCGCGCGCTGATCAAGCGCGATTTCGATCAGGCCTATGCCAGCGGTATCGACGCCATCCTGACGCCTGCCACCCCCAGCGCCGCCTTCGGTCTGGGCGAGATGGCCGAGGCCGATCCGGTGCAGATGTATCTGAACGATGTGTTCACGGTGACGGTCAACCTTGCCGGGCTGCCGGGGATCTCGGTCCCTTGCGGGCTGGACGCCACGGGGCTGCCGCTGGGGCTGCAACTGATCGGGCGGCCCTGGGAAGAGGGCGATCTGCTGAACCACGCGCTGGTGCTGGAACGCGCTGCGGGGTTCACGGCCAGGCCGCAGAAATGGTGGTAAGCAAGCAGGCGCGGGGTCACCCCGCGCCTGTTTTCGCAACAGAAAAGGGGCAAAGATGCGTGGATGGGTGCTGATCGGGCTGCTGGCACTGGCCGGGTGCAATGAAAACGCGGGCTGGAACCCGAATTACACGATGGCGAACACGCCCTATGGCGATTACCAGCGCACGCGCGAGGTGGCGCTGACCGGTGCCGCCCCGGCCCCGGCGGTGATGCCCAGGGCACGCCCGTTCAAGGCCCCCACCGCGCAGGACCTGACCCGGAAGACCCCCGGCAAGGTTGTGGTCGCGACCCCGGTCGCCACTGTCGCGGTGGCCCCGGCCGCGTCCGCGACGGCCCGTCAGCGCTTTGCCGGGCTGGCGCAATATGCCGGGGCGGTGCAGCACCAGCCGGGCACCCGGCTGTACCCCCGCCCGCAGGCCGACCCGGCCCGCGCCGCCAGTGCCTGTCGCGGCTTTGCCACCGCCAATGCCGCGCAACTGGCCTTTCTGGCGCAGGGCGGCCCGGACCGCGACCCCGGCGGGATGGACCCGGATGGGGACGGTTTCGTCTGCGGCTGGGACCCGCGCCTGTATCGCGGCCAGCCGGGGCTATGAGCCTGCCATCGCCCAATCACGGCCCGCGCCGGGATGGGGTGCGGCCCTCGCTGGTGGTGATCCACACCACCTGTATGCCCTGCTGCGCCGCCAGCCGCGCCCGGCTGTGCGACCCGCAGGCACAGGTCAGCGCGCATTGGCTGATCGACCTTGACGGGCGGGCCGAACAACTGGTCGATGAAGGCCAGCGCGCCTGGCACGCCGGGGCCGGGATGTGGCGCGGGCTGGATGACATCAACAGCCACAGCATCGGGATCGAGCTGCAAAATACCGGTGACGCCCCGTTTCCCGAACCGCAGATGGCCGCGCTTGAGGCGCTGCTGCGCGACATCATGGCGCGGTGGTCGATCAGACCGGACGGGGTGATTGCGCATTCCGACATGGCCCCCGGTCGCAAGACCGATCCGGGGCCGCGCTTTGACTGGCGCCGGCTGGCGCGTCAGGGGCTGGCGTGGTGGCCCGTGGACGGGGTGTCGGTGATGACCCCGGACTGGCTGGACAGCGTGGGCTATCCGCCCGTGGAACATGATCTGCGCCGCGCGGCGGCGGTCTTGCGTTTCGGTGAATCCCGGTCAGGCTGACGGGTGGGGCGGGGGCTGTCTGCCCCCAATCGGCTGCGCCGATTTCCCCCGAGGATATTTGTGCCAAGCTGAAAGGGGCGGTCATGTCCGAAACCACGACGATCACCGAAACCACCGGTGCCTGCCATTGCGGCGCGGTGCGTTTCCGCGTCCGGCTCAGCGATGGGCTGAACACCGCGCGGCGTTGCAATTGCAGCTATTGCCGGATGCGCGGCGCGGTGGCGGTCAGTGCGCCGCTGCACGGGCTGACGATCACGCAGGGCGCCGATGCGCTGCGGCTTTACACCTTCAACACCGGCGCGGCGAAGCATTACTTTTGTCGCCACTGTGGCATCTATACCCATCACCAGCGCCGGTCGAACCCGGATGAATACGGGGTGAACGTGGCCTGCCTTGACGGGTTAAGCCCGTTCGATTTCGCCCATGTCGCGGTAATGAACGGGCAGACCCACCCGCGTGATGGCGGTGGCGGGATCGCCGGCTGGCTGCATTATCGGGCCGCGTCCGACCCCCTCGCGCCTGTCCCAAATACCTCGGGGTGAGGGCCGCAGGCCCGAGGGGCAGCGCCCCTGACCGCGCTTTGCCATTGACCGCCGCCGCCACAAGGGCCATATCCGTGCCGCGCGGATGGCCGGATGACCGCGGGGCCTCAGGGCCCCGAGGAAAGTCCGGGCTCCATCGGGACACGGTGCCGGGTAACGCCCGGCGGGGGTAACCCCAGGGACAGCGCCACAGAGAACAGACCGCCCCGGTCCGCCGGGGTAAGGGTGAAACGGTGGGGTAAGGGCCCACCGGGCCGCTGGTAACAGGGGCCGCATGGCAAGCCCCACCGGGAGCAATGCCGAATAGGGATCTTGCGCCGCAAGGCAGGGGTGTCCCGCCCCCAGAAGATCCGGGTTGGCAGCTTGAGCGTATCAGCAATGATACGCCCAGATGAATGGTCATCCATGGGGGGGCAACCCCCGGGACAGAACCCGGCTTACAGGCCATCCGCGCAGATGACCTGCTTTTGCCCCGCAAATGCGGGATTCGCGCTTGACTTGGGCTGCAAAACCGATAGAAGGCGGGCTTCCAAAGGAATTTTTGGGGTGTTTGCGGTCCGCGCGGCCGGTAACCCTGCTGGCTAGGAGCAAGGACAAATGGCGAAGCCGACGACGATCAAGATCCGTCTGAACTCGACGGCCGGGACCGGGCATTTCTATGTGACCAAGAAAAACGCCCGCACCATGACCGAAAAGATGACGGTCAATAAATACGACCCGGTTGTGCGTAAGCATGTCGAATACAAGGAAGGCAAGATCAAGTAAGATCGCGCCAGCCTGACAGATTGAACGCCGTCACCTTCGCGGGTGGCGGCGTTTTTTCTGTGCTGTGGCCCTGTCGTTGTGGCCCTGTCGCTGGCCTCGGGCATCACTTTGCCGCCCGCAAGCGTGGCGTGACCGCACCCGGAACGGGCATCAGCGGCCTGTCCGCAGGGCGGGTGCTAAAGGTCTGAATTGCAGGGGAAAGTCTGATGGTGCTGCGAGTGAGGATTGAACTCACGACCTCACCCTTACCAAGGGTGTGCTCTACCACTGAGCTACCGCAGCGCCGGTGTGGAGCGTCGTTTAACGGCCCTTTCCGACATGCGCAAGGGGGTTTGTGGGAAAATCTCGCATCGCGCGCGCTGGACGGCACGCGATGCCAGCGTTAACAGGGTTTTCATGACCAAAGAAACAACCGAACGCGGCGCTGGCCGCCCCGCGAAACCGCCCGCATCCGGCGCCTCGGCGCGCGAGGAACGACTGCGCGCGGCCTTGCGGGCGAATCTGCAACGGCGCAAGGCACAGGCCCGCGACCGGGCGGCTGGCGCGGATTCGGATAACGCGACCGAGGAATAAGAGCATGGACCAGATTATTGTTCGCGGCGGCGGCCCGCTGCATGGTGAAATCCCGATCGCGGGGGCCAAGAATGCCTGCCTGACGCTGATGCCGGCCACGCTGCTGACCGATCAGCCGCTGACGCTGACCAACGCACCGCGCCTGTCCGACATCCGCACCATGACCGAATTGCTGCAAAGCTTGGGGGCCGAGGTCGCCAGCCTTCAGGACGGTCAGGTGCTGGCCATGTCCAGCCACGCCCTGACCAGCCACCGCGCCGATTATGACATCGTGCGCAAGATGCGGGCCTCGATTCTGGTGCTGGGGCCGATGCTGGCGCGGGACGGTCAGGCGGTGGTGTCGCTGCCCGGCGGCTGTGCGATCGGCGCGCGGCCGGTGGACCTGCACCTGCGCGCGCTGGAAGGCATGGGCGCCGATCTGGAACTGCGCGACGGCTATGTCCATGCCAAGGCACCGGCGGGCGGTCTGAAAGGGGCGGTGATCGAGTTTCCGCTGGTCTCGGTCGGGGCGACGGAAAACGCGCTGATGGCTGCGACGCTGGCCCGTGGCACCACGGTGCTGAAAAACGCCGCGCGCGAACCTGAGATCGTCGATCTGGCCGACTGCCTGCGGGCGATGGGCGCCCAGATTGAAGGCGACGGCACCGACACCATCACCATTCAGGGCGTGGACAGCCTGCATGGCGCCACCCACCCCGTGGTCACTGACCGGATCGAGCTGGGGACCTATATGCTGGCCCCCGCGATCTGCGGCGGCGAGGTCGAATGCCTTGGCGGCCGGGTCGAGCTGTTGCAGGCTTTCTGCGAAAAACTGGACGAGGCCGGCGTCAGCGTCACCCAGACCGCGCGCGGCATCAAGGTCAGCCGCAAGAATGGCCGCGTCCGTGCCGTCAATGTCCGCACCGAACCCTTCCCCGGTTTCCCCACCGACCTTCAGGCCCAGATGATGGCGCTGATGTGCACTGCCGAGGGCACCAGCGTGCTGGAGGAAACCATCTTCGAAAACCGCTTCATGCACGCGCCCGAACTGGCCCGCATGGGCGCGCAGATCGAGGTTCACGGCGGCCACGCCACCGTCCGCGGCGTCGACAGGCTGCGCGGCGCCCCGGTGATGGCCACCGACCTGCGCGCCTCGGTCAGCCTGATCCTGGCCGGGCTGGCCGCCGAGGGCGAGACCGTCCTCAGCCGCGTCTATCACCTTGATCGCGGCTATGAACGCGTGGTGCGCAAGCTGCGCGCTGTGGGCGCCGATATCGAACGCGTGCGCGAGGGCGATCAGGGGGCGCGTCACGATGACTGATGCCAGCTTTCGCGATGCCGATCCCGATCAGCCGCTGGCCCTGCGCGCCGAGGATGGGCAGGATCTGCGCATCCTGTCGGCGCTGGTGCAGGACGCGGTGCTGACGGTTGACGACCTCAGCTATGACCCGCGCGCGCGCCGCTTTGCCGCGCTGATCAACCGCTTCCGCTGGGAGGATGCCGACCGCGCCCAAAGCGAACCCCGCGCGTTCGAGCGGGTG
The DNA here is from genome assembly GCF_044335505.1 of Paracoccus jiaweipingae. NCBI lineage: Bacteria > Pseudomonadati > Pseudomonadota > Alphaproteobacteria > Rhodobacterales > Paracoccaceae > Paracoccus > Paracoccus jiaweipingae. The sequence continues at coordinate 532,581 of NZ_JBISBS010000001.1, forward strand.
CGCAGCCTGCTGGTGGCCTCGGACGTGACCGGGGTGCGCAGCGATGGCATCGACCGCAAGGACGCATCGCTGGTGCTGTCGCTGTTGCAGATCGGGTTTCAGGAACAGGCCGATGGCACGGGCCGGTTGCTGCTGGATTTCTCGGGGGACGGGACCATCGCCATCGACGTGGAATGCGTCAATGTCGATCTGCGCGACGTGACCCGGCCCTATCGCGCGCCTTCGGGACAGATGCCCCGGCACGGCGACTGACCGGCCTCGCTTCTGTCCCAAATACCTTCGGGGGAACCGGCGCAGCCGGTGGGGGCGGACAGGCCCCTCCCCACACACACGCCGCATCCAGCCGCATCCAGCCGGGTCGCGCGCCCCGTTCCGGCCCGTTCCCGCCCCGCGCGCCATCGCGCTTGTGAGCCGGCGCCACAGCCGCTAACAATCGCCAGACACCAGACAGAAAGCCGCCGCCATGCCGCAGATCCTGACCAGCACGGACCCCGATTTCCCGACCCGCCTTGCCGCCATCCTGTCGGCCAAGCGCGAGGATTCGGTCGATGTCGGTGACGTGGTGGCCGGGATCATTGCCGATGTGCGCCAGCGTGGCGATGCCGCCGTGGTGGAACTGACCGCCCGCTTTGACCGGCTGGACCTGACCCCGCAGACGCTGCGCTTTACCCGGTCGCAGATCGACGACCTGACCGCGCAGGTCACGCCCGAGGACCGGGCCGCGCTGACGCTGGCGGCCTCGCGCATCCGGGCCTATCACGCCCGGCAGATGCCGCAGGATCAGCGCTGGACCGACCCCGAAGGCGCCGATCTGGGCTGGCGCTGGACGCCGGTTTCGGCGGCGGGCCTGTATGTGCCGGGGGGGACGGCCAGCTATCCGTCCTCGGTGCTGATGAATGCGGTGCCGGCACGGGTGGCCGGGGTGGAACGGCTGGTGGTCTGCGTGCCGACGCCGGGCGGCGTGGTTAACCCGCTGGTGCTGCTGGCCTGCGATCTGGCCGGGGTCGATGAAATCTATCGCATCGGCGGCGCGCAGGCGGTGGCTGCGATGGCCTATGGCACCGACACCATCCGCCCGGTCGACAAAATCACCGGCCCCGGCAATGCCTATGTTGCCGCCGCCAAGCGTCAGGTTTTCGGCCGCGTCGGCATCGACATGATCGCCGGCCCGTCCGAGGTGCTGATTATCGCGGATGCGGCCCAGAACCCGGAATGGCTGGCGCTGGACCTGCTGGCACAGGCCGAACATGACGCCGATGCGCAGTCGATCCTGATCACCGATTCGGCGCAGATGGCGCAGGATACCATCGCCGCCGTCCAGCGCCTGATCCCGACGCTGCCGCGCGCCGATATCGCCGGGGCCAGCTGGCGCGATCACGGCACCGTGATCGTCACCCGCGACCTGGCCGAGGCCGCCGCCCTGTCCGACCGCATCGCGCCCGAGCATCTGGAACTGTGCGTTGACGACCCCGAGGCGCTGATGGCCCGGACCCGCCATGCCGGGGCCATTTTCCTTGGCGGCTATACCCCCGAGGCGGTGGGCGATTATGTCAGCGGTCCCAACCACGTCCTGCCCACGGCACGGTCTGCGCGGTTTTCCTCGGGTCTGTCGGTGATGGATTTCCTGAAACGCAGCACAATCGCGCGGCTCAGCCCCGCTGCGCTGGCGACGATCGGTCCTGCGGCGGCCCGGCTGGCCGATTCCGAAGGTCTGGACGCCCATGCACGTTCGGTCCGCGCCCGTCTTGACGCGATCAACCAGAAGGAGCCCGAGGCATGAGCAACAGCCACCGCCTGACCCGCGTCGAGATCGACGAATCCTCGCTGGCCCCGGCCTCGCCCGAGATCGGGCAGGAACGCCGAGTCGCCATTTTCGACCTGCTTGAAGATAACAGTTTTACCTTGCCCGACCGCCCCGGACAGCCCACCCCGGACGGACCTTTCGGTCTGGATCTGGCGGTGCGCGACGGACGGCTGGTCTTTGCCGTCAGCGACGAAGCCACCGCGCCACTGGCCGAATTTCACCTGTCTTTCGGCCCGTTCCGGCAGGTGGTGAAAGATTATTTCCAGATTTGCGCCAGCTATTTCGAGGCCGTCAAGAAGCTGCCCCCCGCCCAGATCGAGGCCATCGACATGGCCCGCCGCGGCATCCATAACGAGGGCGCCCGCGTCCTTCAGGAACGGCTTGAGGGCAAGGCCGATATTGACATCGACACCGCGCGCCGGCTGTTCACGCTGATCTGCGCGCTGACCCCGGCGCGGTAAGGCCGTGGCCGGGGATTTCCCTCAGTCGGTGCTGTTTTGTTGCGACCACAATGCAACGCGCTCGCCCATGGCCGAGGGGATGATGAAAAAATTCTATGGCCGCCGCGCCTATGTTCAGTCGGCGGGGGTCAAGAATGACATGGAAATCGACGGGTTTGCCGTCGCCGTTTGCCGCGAAATCGGAATCGAGCTGGAAAATCACCGCTCGCGCAGTTTCGACGAGATGCGCGACTGGGGCGATGACCTGTCCAGTTTCGATCTGGTGGTGGCGCTGTCGCCGGCCAGCCAGCGTCAGGCGCTGGATCTGACGCATATTTATCATCTGGATGTCGAATACTGGCCGATTCTGGACCCGACCGGTCTGGTCGATGGCCGCGAGGCGCGTCTGAACGCCTATCGCGCCACCCGCGACCAGATCCGCGACCGCATGATCGCCCGTTTCGGGCCGCCAAACGATAAAATCTGAATTATTTTTTGGTTTGATCGGGGTTGATCCCGGTTTCGGGTGAACGGTTTGTTAGGGATTTCCCGCTAGACCGTGGTCACAGTCCCGCAAAAAGGTTTTGACCATGCCAGACACCAGCTTTACCCATCCTGACCTTGTTCAGGCCATGACGGCCATTGAAGAGGTCCAGTGCATCCTGCGGCTTGATCTGAACGGTCGGATCACCGCGGTGAATGATAATTACCTCAGGCTCTCGGGCTATGCCCGCGATGAACTGATGGGGCGCGACGTCTCGATGCTCAGCGATCCGTCCCAGCCCAACCCCGCCCGGTCCGAGGCATTCTGGAACGCCCTCAAGCGGGGCGAACCGCAGACCGGCGATTTCAAGCGAATCAATAAGTCGGGGCAGACATTCTATATCAACGCGCTTTACACGCCGGTATGCGATGCCAGCGGTCAGGTGACCGAGGTGGTGGCCTTTGCGGTCGACATCACGCAGGCAAAGCGGCAGGCACTGGATGCGCAAGCCAAGCTGCAGGCGATGTCGCAATCGCAGGCGATGATCGAATTTACCCCCGACGGCACGATCCTGGACGCGAATGAGAATTTCCTCAGGACCATGGGTTATCGGCTGGATGACATCAAAGGCCACCATCACCGCATGTTTGTCGACCCCGATGAACAGCGCAGCGCCGACTATCAGGCATTCTGGGCGGCCTTGGCGCGGGGCGAGGCACATGGCGGCGATTTCCGCCGTATCGGCAAGGGCGGGCGCACGGTCTGGATCTTTGGCTATTACAGCCCGGTGCGGGACGATATGAACAATGTGGTCAAGGTGGTCAAATATGCGTCCGACGTGACCGCCCGTGTCGATGCGGTGCGTGAACTGACCGCCGGGCTTCAGGCGCTGGCCGGGGGCCAGTTGCGCCATCGCATCAGCGATAAGGTCCAGGGTGAATTCGTTGAACTGCGCGACAGTTTCAACAAATCCCTGACGGTGTTTGCCGATCTGGTGGCCCAGATCCGGTCGCGCGCCGGCATCATGAAAAGCGAAGCGACGGAAATTTCGCGCGGGGCACAGGATCTGGCCCATCGGGGCGAAAGTCAGGCCGCCGCGCTTGAAGAAACCGCCGCAGCGGTCGAGGAAATTTCCGGCAATATCACCATGACCAGCGAATCGGCACAACAGGCCGATGGCGCGGCACGCGATGCGCAACAGGTGGTGCTGCGCGGGGCTGAAATCGTTGGAAAGGCGATCGAGGCGATCGAACGCATCGACGAACACACCCGGCAGATGGGCGAATTCACCCGCGTTATCGAAAGTTTCGCCTTCCAGACCAACCTTTTGTCCATTAACGCCGCGGTCGAGGCCGCCCGCGCCGGCGAGGTGGGGCGTGGTTTCGCAGTCGTCGCAAACGAGGTGCGCAACCTGGCGCAACAATCCGCGAAAGCGTCGCAAAATATTGGTGAGCTGATCTCGAAAAGCGAGAACGAGGTCAAGATGGGCGTCAAACTGGTGCGCGATGCCGGCACGGTGCTGGACCAGATCCGCACCGCTGCGGGCGGCGTGGTGGAAAATATCACCGGCATCGCCCACGCCACGACCGAGCAATCGACCGGCGTGCGTGAGGTCTCGACCTCGCTGTCCCAGCTTGACAGCGTCAATCAGGCCAACCTTGCCATGTCCGAGCAATATGCAACCGCCGCCGGCGCCCTGTCCGAACAGGTGGCAGAACTGAACGCGATGCTGGACCGGTTTGACGTCGACAACGCCCAAATTGCGGACAAACCGGCAAAGCCAGCCCGCAGCGCGGCCTGAGATGGCGAAAAGCAGTGGCGTGGCCCGCCGCGCCGCGTCAGACCACCACTGCGGCCCCGCTGGTTGCGGGGCCGACATGGCCACGGAACGCTGCAAACAGGTTGCGCCCGTGAATTGGGGGCAACACGGGTGCGGGGGCGGCATCGCGGTTTTCCACACCCTCGGTCAGGCAATCCAGCCGCCCGGACGGCGCATCCAGACACAACAGGTCGCCATCGCGCAGCCTGGCGATCAGCCCCCCCTGCGCGGCCTCGGGGCTGAGGTGGATGGCGGCGGGGATTTTCCCCGAGGCCCCGGACATGCGCCCGTCGGTGACCAGCGCCACCCGCAGGCCGCGTTCCTGCAACACCGCCAGAACGGGGGTCAGGGCGTGCAATTCCGGCATCCCATTCGCGGATGGGCCCTGAAACCGCATGACAAGGATCATGTCGCTGGTGAATTCATTGCGCGCAAAGGCCGCCCTGACCTCGGCCTGATCGGTAAAAATGCGGGCAGGGGCCTCGACCACCTGATGCTGTGGCTTGACGGCAGAGACCTTGATCACCGCCTGCCCCAGATTGCCGGTCAGCCGGCGCAAGCCGCCGGTCGGTGCGAAGGGGTCGCTGACCGGCCGCAGGATCTTGTCGTTCAGGCTGTCTGCGGCATGGGGTGCCCAAACAAGTTCGCTGTCGGGGCCAAGCCGCGGCTCTTGGCAATAGGCGTCCAGCCCCGTCCCGCAGATGGTGGTGACGTCGTCATGCAGCAACCCGGCCTGACGCAATTGCGCGATCATAAAGCCCAGCCCCCCGGCGGCGTGGAAATGGTTCACATCCGCCAGCCCGTTCGGATAGACCCGCGCCATCAGCGGCACCGATTGCGAGATTTCGTCGAAATCCTCAAGCTCAAGTATCACCCCCGCCGCCCGTGCCATCGCAGGCAGATGCAGGACGTGGTTGGTCGACCCGCCCGTCGCCATCAGCCCGACAATGCCGTTCACGAAGGCGCGTTCATCAAGGATCTGCCCAACCGGGGTATAGGCGTTCCCCAGCCGGGTAATTGCCGCCGCCCGCGCCACGCCCGCATCCGTCAGCGCATCGCGCAGTGCCGTGCCGGGCGTAACAAAGCTGGAACCGGGCAGTTGCAGACCCATGAATTCCATCAGCATCTGGTTGGAATTGGCGGTGCCGTAAAAGGTGCAGGTGCCGGGGCTGTGATAGCTGGCCATCTCGGCCTGCATCAACGCTGCGCGGTCGACCTCTCCGGCGGCGAATTTCTGGCGCACACGGGCCTTTTCGTCATTGGGCAGCCCCGACGGCATTGGCCCCGAGGGCAGGAACACCGCCGGCAAATGCCCAAAACTGGCCGCCGCCATCACCATACCGGGCACGATCTTGTCACAAATGCCCAGAAACACCGCCGCGTCGAAGGTGTCATGCGACAGTGCCACCGCCGCCGACAGCGCAATCACATCACGCGAGAACAGCGACATCTCCATCCCGGGGCGGCCTTGCGTGACCCCGTCGCACATGGCCGGCACCCCGCCCGCGACCTGCGCCGTGGCCCCGACCCGCGCCGCCGCCGCCTTGATGTGGGCCGGATAGTCCGCATAGGGCTGATGCGCCGAAAGCATGTCGTTATAGGCCGTCACAATGCCGATATTTGGCCCCTGCCCATCGGCCAGCGCCTGCTTGTCCGCCATCGCGGCATAGGCGTGCGCCTGATTGCCGCAGGACAGATGCGCCCGCCGCGGCCCGGTTTCGGCCATGCGGGCAATCCCGTCAAGATAGGCGGCACGGCTGCCGGCCGAGCGTTGGCGGATGCGTTCGGTGACTTTGGCGATGCGGGGATCCAGCGGCATGGCGGGCTCCTTTCGGTGGCTGGCGGGCATGTTAGGCCGTTAGCGATAACTGCGCAAGCGCCGTGCCTGCCGCCAACCGCCGCACCCCTTTGCCCCCCGTTGCCGTTGCCCCGTGGTCATGCGACAAGCGCCAAAAGACCAGAGGTTTTCCATGTCCAGCCCGTTGCCCGTCATCCGTCTGCGCCCCAAGACCAAACCGCAGGCCATTCGCCACGGTTTCCCGTGGGTTTTTGCCGACGAGCTGGTCACGGATCGCCGCACCCGCGCGCTGGAACCCGGCAGTTTCGCCGTTTTGGAGGATGCCGAGCGCCGCCCGCTGGCGCTGGTCACGGTCAACCCCAATTCGCGTATTATCGCGCGGGTGATGGATGCCGATACGCAGGCCGTGATTGATCGGGACTGGTTGCAGGCGCGGCTGGCGCGGGCCTTGCAGATGCGTGAACGGCTGTTTGACCAACCCTTTTATCGCCTGATCCACGCCGAAGCCGACGGTCTGCCCGGTGTCATTATCGACCGCTTTGGCGATGCCGCTGTGATCCAGCCCAATGCCGCCTGGGCCGATGCCATGGCCCCCCATATCGCTGATGCCCTGCGCGCGGTGACCGGGGTGCAGACCGTGGTGCTGAACGGGCAGGGCCGGGCGCGCGGGCTTGAGGGGCTGGCCGAACGGATGGAGGTTCTGTCCGGCACCACCCCCGACCCGATCGAGGTGCCGATGAATGGCGCCATCTATCTGGCCGACCTGATGGGCGGGCAAAAGACCGGGCTGTTTTACGACCAGCGCCCCAATCACGCCTTTGGCCAGCGGCTGGCATCGGACGCGCGGGTGCTGGATGTGTTCAGCCATGTCGGCGGTTTCGGGCTGGCGGCGCTGGCCGCCGGCGCGGTGCAGGCGACCTGCGTCGATGGCTCGGCCCCGGCGCTTGATCTGGCGCGGCGCGGGGCGCAGGCCATGGGGGTTGCCGACCGTCTGGTGCTGCGCCAGGGCGATGCCTTTGATCAGATGGAACAACTGGCCGCCGAATCGGCCCAGTTCGATCTGGTCATCTGTGACCCGCCCGCCTTTGCGCCGTCGAAACCCGCGCTTGAGGCCGGGTTGCGCGCGTATGAGAAAGTGGCGCGGCTGGCGGCGCCGCTGGTGGCGCCGGGGGGGTATCTGGGGCTGTGTTCATGCAGCCATGCCGCCGATCTGACCGCTTTCCGCAATGCTTCGGCGCGCGGGGTGGGTCGGGGCGGACGGCGGATGCAGCTGATCCATACCGGGCAGGCCGGTCCCGACCACCCGACGCTGCCGCAACTGGCCGAAACCGGCTATCTCAAGGCGCTGTTCTTCCGGCTGGATGGCTAGGATGCGCGCGGTTCTGGATGCCTGCGTCCTGTTCCCCACCATCCTGCGCGAGATCCTGACCGAGACCGCGGCATCCGGTCTGTTCCGGCCCCTGTGGTCGCAACGCATTCTGGACGAATGGACCGGGGCCGCGCTGCGCCTTGGTCCCGATCAGGCCCGCATCGCCGGGGTCGAGGCCGCGCTGCTGGCCCGCCGCTTTCCCGATGCCACCATCACCGGCGGGGACGAGGCCGCCCTGCGCGGGCTGGACCTGCCCGATCCTGCGGATGTGCATGTGCTGGCCACCGCGCTGGCCGGTGGGGCGGGGGTGATCGTGACCGCCAATCTGCGCGATTTTCCGCGCCGGGCGCTGGCGGCTGTGGGGGTGCGGGCCATCCATCCCGACCCGTTTCTGCTGGACTGTCTGGCGCGCGATCCGCAGGCGGTTCAGGAAGCCGTGGCGGTCACCCATGCGCGGGCGCTGGCGGCCGGTGGGCGGATGGAGGTGAAACCGATGCTTAAGCAGGCGCGTTTGCCCCGTCTGGCGCGGGCGATCTTGCCGTTAGCGCAAACATAAGTTACACGGGGTCGCCAGATGCTGAAGGACACCACCATGGTTTCACGCGTCATCCCGGTCGAAGATTTCGATCTGGTCGTTTTCGGCGCGACCGGCGATCTTGCACGGCGCAAGATCATGCCGGCGCTGTTCCGGCGTTACCTTGCCGGGCAGGTGCCCGAAGGGGCGCGAATCATCGGCTCGGCCCGCACGGGTATGGACGATGCGGCTTTTCGCGACGATATGCGCGCCGCGATCACCGAATTCAGCACGGTTGCCGACCCTGCGGCGCTGGACGGTTTTCTGAACCATCTGGGCTATGTCACGGTCGATGCGCGCGGCGATGGCGGCTGGGACGATCTGCGCGCACGGCTGCGTCCGGGGGTGGTGCACGCGTTCTATTTCTCGGTCGGGCCGGCGCTGTTCGGGGATCTGGCGCAGGGGCTGTCGCGGCATGGCATGGCGGATGATCAGGCGCGGATCGTGGTGGAAAAGCCCTTTGGGCGCGACCTTGGCTCGGCCCGCGCGCTGAACCAGGTGCTGGCGCGGCATTTCGACGAAAGCCAGATTTACCGCATCGACCATTACCTTGGGAAGGAAACGGTTCAGAACCTGATGGCGGTGCGCTTTGCCAATATGTTGTTCGAGCCGCTGTGGAATGCGCAATATGTCGATCACGTCCAGATCACTGTGGCCGAAACGGTCGGGGTCGGCGGTCGCGGCGATTATTACGACAAATCCGGCGCCATGCGCGACATGATCCAGAACCACATGATGCAGCTTTTGTGTCTGATCGCGATGGAGCCGCCCTATCATTTCGACCCGGATGCGGTGCGCGACGAAAAGCTGAAGGTGATCCGCGCGTTACAGCCGGTTGCCGCGCAGGATGTGGTGCGCGGCCAGTATCAGGCGGCGGATGGTCAGGCGGGCTATGCCCAGGATGCCGGTGACGCCGCCAGCCGCACCGAAAGCTTCGTGGCGATGAAGGTCGGCATTTCGAACTGGCGCTGGACCGGGACGCCGTTTTACCTGCGCACCGGCAAGCGGCTGCGCGCCCGCACCAGCGAAATCGCCGTGGTGTTCAAGGAACCGCCGCATTCCATCTTTGACGAGGCCGAACAGCCCCGCGCCAATGAACTGGTCATCCGCCTGCAACCCAATGAGGGGATGAACCTGAAGGTGATGATCAAGGAACCGGGGCCGGGCGGGATGCGGCTGGTGCAGGTGCCGCTGGATATGTCCTTTGCCGAGGCGCTGGGACCGGACGGCACCGATATGCCCGACGCGTATGAACGGCTGATCATGGATGTCATCCGCGGCAACCAGACCCTGTTCATGCGCGGCGACGAGGTCGAGGCCGCATGGCACTGGATCGACCCGATCATTCGCGGCTGGGAAGACAGCAGCGCCGCCCCCGAACCCTATGATCCGGGCACCAGGGGCCCCGAGGAATCGCTGCGGCTGATGCATCGCGACAATCGCCGCTGGCGGGAGATCCGGTCATGAGCGACGAATTCATCACTTATCCCGACCGCGAGATGCTGGCGATTTCGCTGGCCGACCGCATTGCCGGGCAACTGGCCCAACATCTGCGCACACAGGACCGCGCGACGCTGTGCGTGCCCGGCGGCACCAGCCCGGTTCAGGTGTTCGAGACCCTCTCGGGGGCGGATCTGGACTGGCAGCGGGTGACGGTGCTGCCCGGCGATGAACGGTGGGTGCCGGGCGGTCACAAGCGCTCGAACGGGCGCCTGCTGCGCCGGCATCTGCTGAAAGACAGGGCCGCGGCTGCGCGGATGGTCGATCTTTATGACGCCATCGCCACACCGCAGGACGCCGCGCCGGTGCTGTCGGACCGGGTCCAGCCCCTGCTGCCGCTGACCGTGACGCTGTTGGGGATGGGCCATGACATGCACACGGCCAGCCTGTTTCCCGGCGCACCGGGTCTGGCGGCGGCGCTGGCCCCCGACGCCCCGGCGGTTCTGCCGGTGACAGGCGCCAACACGGACGAGCCGCGCATCACCCTGTCGGCGCGGGCCTTGCGCGATTCGATCAGCACCCATCTGCTGATCTTCGGCCCCGAGAAACGCGCCGCGTTCGAGGCCGCCGCCAGCCTGCCCCCGACCGACGCACCGATCCGCGCGGTCATGGGCAATCTGGTGGTGCATTGGGCGGAATAAGGAACAGGGCATGACATTGCGTAACATCTGGCAAAACCTGCGCGACCATCGCGCGGCCACGCAATCGCAGGGTATCCGCGCGCTGTTCGCCGCCGACCCGGACCGTGCGGCGCGGTTCACGCTGCGCGCCGGGGGACTGGTTCTGGACTGGTCCAAGACCGCCATCGACGACGCTGCCCGCGATCTGTTGCTGACCCTTGCCCGCGACGCCGGGGTCGAGGCACGGCGGGACGCGATGTTTTCCGGCGCCCGCATCAACCAGACCGAGGACCGCGCCGTGTTGCACACTGCCTTGCGCGCCGCGAATGGCCCGGTGCTGGTGGATGGTCAGGATGTCATCGGACCGGTCCACGACACGCTGGCGGCGATGCGGCACTTTGCATCGGGGCTGCGCGACGGGCGCATTGCCGGTCAGGGCGGGCGGTACCGCGATGTGGTCAATATCGGCATTGGCGGGTCGGATCTGGGACCGGCGATGGCGGTTCGGGCGCTGGCGCCCTTTCATGACGGACCGCGTCTGCATTTCGTCAGCAATGTCGATGGTGCCGATATTGCCGATACGCTGGACGGTCTTGACCCGGAAACGACGCTGGTGATCGTGGCGTCCAAAACCTTTACCACCACTGAAACCATGACCAACGCCCAGACCGCGCGGCGCTGGATGGCGGCGCGCGTGGCCCAACCGGCGCGGCAATTCGTGGCGTTGTCCAGCGCCGCAGACCGGGTGGCCGACTGGGGCATTCCCGACGATCAGGTGTTTGGTTTTGCCGATTGGGTGGGCGGGCGTTATTCGGTCTGGGGGCCGATCGGGCTGTCGCTGATGATCGCCATCGGCCCGGATGATTTCGACGCGTTTCTGGCCGGTGCCCGCGCCATGGACGACCATTTCCGACAGGCCCCGCTGGCTGCGAATTTGCCGGTGGTGCTGGCGCTGGTGGGGATCTGGCATCACCAGATCTGCGGCTATCCGACCCGCGCGGTGCTGCCCTATGATAACCGGCTGGCGCGGCTGCCCGCCTATCTGCAACAGCTTGAAATGGAATCGAACGGCAAAGCTGTGGCGATGGATGGCAGCGATCTGTCCATGCCCGCAGGTCCCATCGTCTGGGGCGAGCCGGGGACAAACGGTCAGCACGCCTTTTACCAGTTGATCCATCAGGGGCGGCAGGTGGTGCCCTGCGAATTCATCCTGCCCGCGCGCGGCCACGAACCGGCGCTGGATCATCATCACCGTTTGCTGATGGCCAATTGTCTGGCGCAGGCGCAGGCGCTGATGCTGGGGCGCGATCTGACGGCGGCGCGGGCGCTGATGCAGGCCGCCGGGTTGTGCGGTCCCGAGCTGGAGCGGCAGGCGCGGCACCGGGTGTTTCCGGGGGACCGGCCCTCGACCCTGCTGCTGATCCCGCGGACCACGCCCTTCACGCTGGGCCAGATCATCGCGCTGTATGAGCATCGTGTTTTCGTCGAAGGGGTGATTCTGGGCATTAACAGCTTTGACCAGTGGGGGGTCGAACTGGGCAAGGAACTGGCCATGCGGCTGGAACCGCTGCTGGATGGGCAAGAGGTTCCGGGGCAGGATGGCTCGACCCGGCTGCTGGTGCGTGAAATCCGCACCATGCGCGCCAATCCTGAAGGGGGCGCTGGCGGCGACGCCTGACCGCCCGAGGTTCCCACCGGAGATCACTGGGCCGCAGGCCGTGGGCGCGGCACATCCGGGGCCGCCGTGATCGCAAAGCGCCGGGGCAGTCCCATCCGCCGCAATGGGCGTTTAGAAACCGTCAAGGGCGACCTGCGCCCTGCCGCTGCCAGCGCGTGTTGGTGGCTGACGGGCATAAGATAACGAAAGCTGGCCGCAGATGCCCACAGCCCTGAAAGGGGCCGATGATCAGTCGTGAAGAAATTTTTTCAAGGGCCAGAGGGTGTTAGGCGCGGTGGCCTTGAACGGGTGCCTGACGGATCATTCCCGCGGCAGACCGGGGCACCGCCCGCAGGCCGCCCTGCCTGACCGCGCGTGACGGACAGGCAGGGGGCAAGCGGCCTCAGGCCTCCATCGCTTCCAGCTCGTCGATGAAGCCTTCGATCATCGACAGGCCCTTGTCCCAGAAAGCAGGGTCGCTGGCGTCAAGCCCGAACGGGGCCAGCAATTCGCGGTGATGCTTGGACCCGCCAGCGCGCAGCATGTCGAAATATTTATCCGCAAAGCCTTCGGGGGCGGCCTCGTAAGCGGCATAAAGCGCGTTCACCAGCCCGTCGCCAAAGGCATAGGCATAGACATAAAACGGCGAATGCACGAAATGCGGGATATAGGTCCAGAAGGTTTCATATCCGGGCATATATTCGAACGCATCCCCCAGCGATTCATGCTGAACCTGCATCCACAGCGCGTTGATATCCTCGGGGGTCAGTTCCCCCTCGGCGCGGGCGGCGTGCAGGCGGCATTCGAAATCGTAAAAGGCGATCTGGCGCACGACCGTGTTGATCATATCCTCGACCTTGCCGGCCAGCAGGGCCTTTCGCTGAACCGGGTCGGTGGTGTGGGCCAGCAGCTTGCGGAAGGTCAGCATTTCACCGAACACGCTGGCGGTTTCGGCCAGCGTCAGCGGTGTCGATGCCAGCAATTCCCCCTGCGACGCCGCCAGCCGCTGATGCACGCCGTGGCCCAGCTCATGCGCCAGCGTCATAACGTCGCGCGGTTTGCCCAGATAGTTCAGCATCACATAGGGATGCACATCGGTCACGGTCGGGTGGGCAAAGGCGCCCGGCGCCTTGCCCGGCGTGACGCCCGCGTCGATCCAGCCGCTGGTGAAGAAGGGCTGTGCAAGATCGGCCAGACGCGGGTCGAACCCGGCATAGGCCGACAGCACGGTATCGCGCGCCTCGTCCCAGCCAATATCGCGCGGGGTTTCGGTCGGCAGCGGGGCGTTGCGGTCCCAGACCTGCAACTTGTCCAGCCCCAGCCATTTGGCTTTCAGCCGGTAATAGCGGTGCGACAGGCGCGGATAGGCCTTGGTGACGGCGTTGCGCAGGGCCTCGACCACCTCGGGTTCGACATCATTGGACAGGTGGCGCGCCGTCTGCGGGGTGGGCATTTTGCGCCACTGATCCTCGACCGCCTTTTCCTTGGCAAGGGTGTTGTGGATGCGGGCAAACAGCTTGACCGTCTTGCCAAACCCCTCGGCCAGGGCGCGGGCGCCGGCCTCGCGCCGGCTGCGGTCGTGATCCGACAGCAGGTTCAGCGTGGCCTCGATCCCCAGATCCGCGCCATCGACATTGAAGGTCAGGCCAGCGGTGGTTTCGTCAAACAGCTTGTTCCACGCGCTGGCGCCGACAACGGAATTGTCGTGCAAGAACTGCTCCAGCTCATCCGACAGTTGATAGGGGCGCATGGCGCGCATCCGGTCAAAGACCGGCTTATAGCGCGCCGGGCCGCCCTGTGCGGTAAAGACCGCCCTGTAAGTTTCATCAGGAATGCGGTTGAATTCCAAAGAGAAAAACACCAGTGGCGTGGTAAAGCGGGTGATCTTGTCCTGAAGGTCCGACAGCATTTTGGCGCGCGCGCCATCGGTGGTGTTCTGGTAATAGCGCAGACCGGCATAGGACATGATGCGCCCGCCGATCAGGTCGATGTCCTCGTATCGGGTGACGGCGTCCAGCATCTGCGCGGGTGTCAGATCGGCCAGTTTGCCCTGATAGTCGCGGGCGAAATCGGCGCAGGCCACCTCGAGCCGGGTCAGATCGGCGGCCAGTTCCGGCGCATCGGGCGCGGCATAAAGATCGGTCAGATCCCAGACCGGCAGATCAGCGGGGGCGGCTGGCGCGCTGTGCGCGGCCTCGGGTGCGCGGGTCGGCTGGGGGGCGGGGGCCAACGGGTGGCTCAGTGCATTCAGCATGTCTTATCCTTTCGTTAACCCCGATCTGTCAGTTGCCCTGTCGCTGTTCAAGGCGCGTGCAAGAAAATGTGTCAGGTATTCATCCGCCATGGCGCCCAAACAGATCCAGCGCGGCGTTCAGGAACAGGTCGCGCCGGGCGGGGGTGTCAAACAGCACCTCGTGCCGGGCGCCGTCGATGCTGACCAGCCTTGCGCCGGGCCAGTCCGCGATGCGCTGGCGAATGGCGGGGGGGCTGACGATCTGTTCGTCCGAACCAAGCGAGGCCAAGGCCGGCAGGTCAGGTGCGGGCAAGTGCGACAGCCGCGCCGATTCGGCCAGCGCGGTGGCGACCCAGCCAAAGGTCGCCCCGCCAAGCGTCAGATCGGGCCAGAAGGCGGCCTCGGTCACCAGACGGGACCAGTTTGCGGGGCAGGGGGTCAGCAGGTTATCAGCAAAGCCAGCGGACAGAACATAGGTCTGCTGACCCCGCCCGCCCGAGCCCGGAACCGTCCGCCTGCGCAGCCCGATGGCCGAGGCGGCCGCGGCAACCCCCTGCGCCAGCACCGGCGGCAGCGGGTTGCGGATCCCCCACATCGGCGCCGAAAACGCCGCGCTGACGACCGGCAGGCCGTCATGCAGCGCCGCCAGCCCGATGGCCCCGCCCATCGAATGGGCCAGCAGATGCCAAGGCTGCGGCAAAGACAATTTCTGGGCGGCGACGATCAGTTCGACGACATCGCGCTGATAATCGGCAAATGCCGCGACATGGCCGGGGCGCGGGTCATCCAGCAGCCGGTCGGACGCGCCCTGACCGCGCCAGTCGATCCCCAGAACCGCGAAACCGGCGGCCAGCAGATCGCGGGCCACCCGGTCGTATTTTTCCAGATATTCGGTCCGGCCGGGGAACAGCAGCACCGTCCCCCGCGCCGGCGGGCCGTCGGGCGCGCGCCACAGCGCCGCCCGCAGCCGCACCCCGTCATCGGCCCGCAGCCAGAAGGCGCGCGCCGGCGATTCGGCATCGCCGTCAAGCCGATGGAACGGGGCCGCCTGCATCGCCTCAGGCCAGCGCGGCGGCCAGCTTCATCGCGGTGCCCATGGCACCGTCCAGCTTCAGCTTGCCGGTCATGAACGCGGTGGTCGGGTTGACATTGCCTTCCAGAATGCCCTGAAACGTCTCGCGGCTGGCGGTCAGGGTGACGTCGGTCTCCTCGTCCCCGGCGCGGGCGCCGGACTGGTCGATGACGATGGCGCCTTCGCCCTCGATCACGAATTTCGCGCTGCCGTCAAAGCTGGAAATCTTTTTGTTCAGCGCCTCGACCGCGCCATTGATCACGTCACTCATATCCATTCCTCCTGTTCAAGCGACGGCTGGCACCTGCCCGCCGCCTTGGTTACAACCGTGACCATGACGAGGCGCAGCCCCCTTTACCATCGTGTCGTCGCGGCATTTAGCACCGCGCTGGTTACGATTTGGTTAATGATCGCGCTTTTTTCCACAGCATTTGCCGAAAATGCGCAAGACCCCGCGCGCGATCCGCTGGAAAGCCGCTTTCGCGCACTGGCTGAACCGCAGGGCGAGGGCTGGCGCATCGCCGAGGCCGACATCCTGCGGGCATGGGCGCAGTCGGGGTCAGCGGCGATGGACCTGCTGCTGCAACGTGGCGAGGCCGCGATGGACGAGGGCGACGCCATCACCGCCATCGGCCATCTGACCGCGCTGACCGATCACGCCCCCGGTTTTGCCGAAGGCTGGCGCGCACGGGCCGAGGCCCTGGCCCTGACCGGCCGCAGCGGTCCGGCGCTGGCCGATCTGTGGCGCTGCCTGTCGCTTGAGCCGCGCCATTTCGCCGCGCTGACCCGGCTGGGGGCGATTTTGGAAGACACTGGCAAGGACGATGCCGCGCTGGCCGCCTATGACCGGTCGCTGGCCATTCACCCGCACCAGCCCGAGGCGCTGGATGGCCGCGCCCGCATCTTGCAACGAAAACAGGGGGTGGCCCTATGAGCCGCGTGACCGCCGTTCTTGGCCCGACCAATACCGGCAAGACCCATTACGCGGTCGAACGGATGCTGGCCCACCGCACCGGGGTGATCGGCCTGCCGCTGCGCCTGCTGGCGCGCGAGGTTTACGACCGCATCGTCAAGGCGCGCGGCCCGTCGGTGGTGGCGCTGGTCACCGGCGAGGAACGTATCGTCCCCAACCGCGCCCAATACTGGGTCGCCACCACCGAGGCGATGCCCGAAATCGCCGCCGATTTCGTCGCCATCGACGAAATCCAGATGTGCGCCGACCCCCAGCGCGGGCATGTCTTTACCGACCGCCTGCTGAATATGCGTGGCCTGCACGAAACCCTGTTGCTGGGGTCCGACACCATGCGATCGGCCATTGCCGCGCTGGTGCCGGGGGTGCAGTTTTTGCGCCGCGAACGGTTTTCCACCCTGACATGGGCGGGGTCGAAAAAGCTGTCGCGAATGCCGCCGCGTTCGGCCATCGTGGGGTTCAGCGTCGATGACGTCTATGCGATGGCGGAACTGCTGCGCCGCCAGAAGGGCGGCTGTGCGGTGGTGATGGGGGCGCTGTCGCCGCGCACGCGCAATGCGCAGGTGGCGATGTATCAGGCGGGCGAGGTTGACTATCTGGTTGCCACGGATGCCATCGGCATGGGGCTGAACCTCGATATCCGCCATGTCGCCTTTTCCGCCACGCATAAATTCGACGGTCGCCGGATGCGGCCGCTGTTTCCGCATGAACTGGGCCAGATCGCGGGCCGCGCCGGGCGCCACACCGAACCGGGCACCTTCGGCGTGACCGGCGATGCCGAGATCCCCGAAGAAGGCGTGATTGCCGCGATCGAGGAACACCGCTTTGCCCCGATCCAGCGCCTGATGTGGCGCAATGCCGCGCTGGAATACGGCACGCTGGACCGGCTGGTCACCAGCCTCGAGGCCGCGCCCGCCAGCGAATGGCTGACCCGTGGCCGCGAGGCCGAGGATATGGCGGCGCTGAAGGCGCTGCGCGACCTGCCCGAGATCCGCGACCGCATTGCCGGTCCCAAAGATGTGCGTCTGCTGTGGGATGTCTGCCGCATCCCGGATTTTCGCGGCATTTCGCCGGCTGAACATACCGGTCTGCTGGCGCGGATCTTTGATTTTTTGCATGATCGCGGACAGGTGCCCTCGGACTGGCTGGCGGGTCAGGTTGACCGCATCGACCGCACCCATGGCAATATCGACGCGATTTCGCGGCGATTGGCATTTATCCGCACATGGACCTATGTGGCGCAGCGCCCCGGCTGGGTTCAGGACGAAAGCCATTGGCGCGACGCGACGCGCGCTGTAGAAGACCGATTGTCGGATGCGCTTCACGCGGCTCTGACGCAAAGATTCGTGGACCGGCGCACTTCGGTTTTGCTGCGGCGGCTCAAGCAGAAGGAAGCACTGGTGGCCGAGGTTAACGACAAGGGCGAAGTGGCGGTCGAGGGCGAATTCGCCGGCCGTCTTGAGGGGTTCCGGTTCAGGGCCGACCCGGCGGCGGCAGGGGATGAGGCAAAGATGCTGAACCGCGCCGCCTATGAGGCGCTGCGCCCCGAATTTCATCTGCGCGCCGACCGCTTCTATAACGCGCCCGATACCGAGCTGGATTTCACCGAACAGGGCGGGCTGATGTGGGGCGATGCCGCGGTCGGCAAGCTGGTCAGGGGTGACGAGCCGCTGAAACCCCGCGTTCAGGCCTTTGTCGATGACGAAGCCGGGGCCGAAATTGCCGACAAGGTGACGCGCCGTCTTCAGCATTTCATCGACCGCAAGATCGCGGCGGGCTTCGAGCCGATGATCGCTATGCAAAAGGACGAGGCCCTGACCGGTCTGGCCCGCGGCTTTGCCTTCCGTCTGGTCGAGGCGCTGGGGGTGCTGCCGCGCCAGCAGGTCGCCGCCGAGGTCAAGGATCTTGACCAAGAGGCCCGCGGCGCGCTGCGCAAGCATGGCGTGCGTTTCGGCCAGTTCACCGTGTTCATGCCGGCGCTGCTGAAACCCGCGCCGACCCGGCTGCGGCTGGTGCTGTGGTCGCTTACCGAGGGGCTGGACGAATTCCCCGAAAGCCCGCCCCCCGGTCTGGTCACCATCCCCAATATCAAGGACGTGCCGGAAGGTTATTATACGTTGTCCGGCTATCGCCCCGCGGGGGAACGCGCCATTCGCATCGACATGCTGGAACGTCTTGCCGATATGCTGCGCAGTCAGGACAGCCGCGCGGGTTTCGAGGCCAATGCCGACATGCTGTCGATCACCGGCATGACGCTGGAACAATTCGCGGATCTGATGCAGGGGCTTGGCTATCAGGCGCAGCGCGGCCTGCGTGAAAAGACCCGCCCCGCCATTGCCGAACCCGCGCCACAGCCCGGGGCTGACACCCCCGGCGACGCCCCCCTGACCGAGGAGGAACCGGTTCTGGCAGCGCAGAAACGGGCCGAATGGGACGCCCAACAGGCCGCCGCCAAAGCCGCCGCCGATGCCGGGGCCGAAGCCGGGGCCGATGCCCCCGCAGCTGAGGGTGCTGAGGGTGCTGAGGGTGCTGAGGGTGGCGAAGCCGCCGCGCCCGAGCAAGAGGTGTTTTACACCTTCACATGGGCACCGCGTCCGCGTGCCGGCGGCAACCGCCGCCCGCGTCAGGATGGCGACCAGCCGCGCGAGGGGCGTCAGGGCAAAGGCCCGCGCCGCGACCGCACCAGTGACGAAACCGGTCGTCCCAAGGGCAAGAAGGGCAAGCCCGGTGGCAAACCGCAGGGTGCCAAACAATTCAGCGCCCGCCCGCCCAGGGCCGATAAGCCCATCGACCCTGACAACCCCTTCGCGGTTCTGGCGGCGCTGAAAAACAAGTCGTGACGCAAGGTCGCAAACCCGCGCCCGCCATCGCCGGACAGGCCGATGGCGGGCGTATTCGTCTGGACAAGTGGCTGTTCCATGCGCGGTTTTTCAAAACCCGCGGGCTGGCCTCGGACCGCATTGCGGCGGGTGGGGTGCGGGTCAACGGCCAGCCCTGCCGCAAACCGGGGCGGTTTGTCATGCCCGGCGATCAGGTCACGGTTTCGGTTCAGGGTCACGTCCGGGCGGTGCGCGTTCTGGCGCCGGGAACCCGGCGCGGTCCCGCCCCCGAGGCCGCCTTGCTGTATGACGCGCTGTCGCAGACCCCGTCCGAACCCCTTGAATGATGCCGCGCAGCCCGCTAGGTGACAGGGCGCAAGTAACGCGAATGGGGTTCAGGCAATGACTTACGTCGTCACCGACAACTGCATCATGTGCAAATACACCGATTGCGTCGAGGTGTGTCCGGTCGATTGCTTTTACGAGGGCGAAAATACGCTGGTCATCCACCCCGATGAATGCATCGACTGCGGTGTGTGCGAGCCTGAATGCCCGGCTGACGCCATCCGCCCCGATACCGAACCGGACATGGAACCTTGGGTGGAATTCAACCGGAAATATGCCGATCAGTGGCCGGTGATCACCCGCAAAAAAGACCCGATGCCCGGTTATCAGGAAATGGATGGGGTTCAGGGCAAGCTGGAAAAATATTTCAGTCCCGCGCCCGGTGAAGGCGACTGATTCGCTTCACAACCGCGTGCAACAGCTGCCCCGATAACGGCAAATTGCTGTTTTTCATGGGGGTTTGGTTGCGATTGTGGCAATGTTTGCGCTGAACAGGCCGCTTTTTCAGCGGCCTTTTTTGTGATATATTATCGTTACATTCGTGGACTGGCCGGACCCGGCGCTGTCATTTGCCGGGCCGGTTCTGTCTGTTTTCCCGCGCCGTCTGCCCGGCGTGGCAAGGATAAAGATTAACAGGACGCGCCATCCGGCCCTTGGGTCGGGCGGGTCTGAACGTGTCGAAAGGCACCAACTGGAGAGCATCATGGCCAAAGCCAAGACCCCCGATTTCCGCCCCGATGACTTTGTCGTATATCCCGCCCATGGCGTCGGCAAGATCGTCTCGATCGAAGAGCAGGAAGTCGCCGGCATCAAGCTGGAAATGTTCGTCATTTCCTTTGAAAAGGACAAGATGACGCTGCGGGTGCCGACCCAGCGCGCGACCGAGATCGGGATGCGCGGTCTGTCCTCGCCGGATCTGGTCGAACAGGCGCTGACGACACTGAAAGGCAAGGCGCGGGTCAAGCGTGCCATGTGGTCGCGTCGCGCGCAGGAATATGAACAAAAGATCAATTCGGGCGATCTGCTGGCCATTGCCGAGGTGGTGCGCGACCTGCACCGCAATGACGAACAGCGCGAACAATCCTATTCCGAGCGTCAGCTTTACGAGGCCGCGCTGGACCGCCTGACCCGCGAGGTCGCAGCCGTCAGCGGCGTTGACGAGGCCAATGCCCAGGCCCGCGTCGACGAGGTTCTGACCAGCCGCGCGGCCTGAGATCGCGGACCGAAAGATAAAATCCGATGTAAAAAAGCGCCCTGCGGGGCGCTTTTTTCTGGCCTGTTAACCGGATGGAAAGCTTCGCGGGCGCAAACAGGGGGCATGATTGGTCTGTTCGCCCTGATTCTGTTCTGCCTATGCCTCCGGGCTGCTTTGGCGCCGTGCGGCGTCGCGCCCGCCGGGGCGGCTGTCCATCAGTCCGTGTTCCGGCTCTGCATCGTTTTCCGCGATCGGGGCGGCGGCGGGGCCGTGGCTGAACCGCTCGATCAGGGCGTTTTCCAGCACTTTGTTCAGGTCCTGACTGCGGCGGATATATTCGGGGTTTTCCTCGGTCGGCACCCCCGGCCGCCAGACATCCGCCAGTTCGCGCAGATTGGCGCGGTCAAGCCGGTAAAAGATCTTTTCCAGCTCGGACGCCTCGTATTCCGACAGGCCGACATTCTCCAGCACATAACGCCCGGCGCGCAGGCTGCTGTCGAACATTTCGCGCACGATATGATTGGCCCCGGCGGCGTAAAGGTCATACACGCCCACACGGTCGCGGGCACGGGCGATGATCACCAGATCAGGGCGCTCTTGCCGGACGTAACGCACCAGTTTCAGGTTCGCCTTGGGGTCGTCCAGCGCCGCCACCAGCACCCGCGCCTCGGCCAGACCTGCTGCGGTCAGGATCTCGGGGCGGGTGGGGTCACCGAAATAGCCCTTGAAGCCAAAGCGCCGCATCAGCTGGATGACCTTCAGGTCATGGTCCAGAACCGTTGTGCGAAAGCCCGACAGGGTGACCAGCCGGTTCACCACCTGACCAAAGCGCCCGACCCCGGCGATGATGATCGGTTCCTGATGCTCGATCTCGTCCGCCTCGGGGCCGCTGCGCGCCTCGGTCATGCGCCTGACGACCACGTCATGCAGGATGAACAGCATCGGCGTTGCCAGCATGGACAGGGCGATCACCATCAGGAACACCTGTGCCGATGTCTGGTCGAAAATGCTCAGCGACACGGCGTAGGAGATCAGGACGAAACCGAACTCGCCCGCCTGTGCCAGCGACAGCGTAAACAGGGTGCGTTCGCGCGCGGCCATTTTCATCAGCCGGGCGACGGAAAACAGAATGCCGGCCTTCAGCCCGATCAGCGCAATGGTCAGGGCCGGCACCAGCATCGGGTTTTCCGCCAGAATGCCGAAATTCATCCCCGCCCCCACGGTGATGAAGAACAGCCCCAGCAGCAGCCCCTTGAACGGCGCGATCTGGGCCTCCAGTTCGTGCCGGAACTCGGACCCCGCCAGCATCACCCCGGCCAGAAATGTGCCAAGCGCCGGCGACAGCCCGACAAGGTTCATCAGCGAGGCAATGCCAACCACGATCAGCAGGGAAAACGCAGTGTCCAGTTCGTTCAGCTTGGCGGCGTGAACGAAGCGGAACACCGGGCGGATCAGATATTGGCCGATCAGGATCACCACTGCCACCGCCGCCAGCGTGATCAGCGCCGCGCCCCAGCCCGGCAGGCTGGCCATCAGCGCGTGGCTGATATTGCCGTCATGTTCCCCCGGCATCGTCCCACCCGACAGGCCGGCCCCCGCCAGCAGCGGCAACAGGGCGATCATCGGGATCACCGCGATGTCCTGGGTCAGCAGAACCGCAAAGGCGTTGCGCCCGCCCGGTGTCTGCATCAGGTTCTTTTCCGACAGGGTCTGCACCACGATGGCGGTCGAGCTGAGGGAAAAGATCATCCCCAAGGCCAGCGCGACCCGCCAGTCCTGCCCCAGCAGCAGCATCAGCGCCGCGATCAGGAACATCGTTGCGGTCACCTGCAACCCGCCCAAGCCCAAAAGGCGATGGCGCATATTCCACAGCGCGCGGGGTTCCAGTTCCAGCCCGATCAGAAACAGCATCATCACCACGCCGAATTCGGCAAAATGTTGCAGGTCCGCCATTTCGCTGCCGGCCAGTCCGGTGACCGGCCCGATGACGATGCCGGCCATCAGATAACCCAGAACCGATCCCAGCCCCAGCCGGGCCGAGATCGGGACCGCGATCACCATGGTCATCAGATAGATTGTGGCCAGCAGCAGAAAGGTTTGCATTATCGTCCGTTCAGAATGGTCAATTGATAGGCGCGTCCGCTTTTCACATACTGCACCCGTCCATCGCCGATGGCATTGATGGTGCCCCCGTCGATCCGGTCGCCGATGCGCACCGTCACCACCTTGCCATTGCGCAGGCGGATCAGGCCACGGCTGGCCTTGCCGGCGCCAATGACCCCGATCAGCTGGGTGCGGCGTGTGTCCATCGCCCGGTTCTGGGTTGCGGCCCTGGCCACGCTGCCCGATGCCGCGACACCTTCTGCGCCCCGGATTTCGGGCTCGTTATCCAGCTCTTGCGGGACATAGGTCTGGTTGCGGGCCGCTGCGGCGCGTTCCTCGGCGGCGGCCTGTGCGCGGGCGCGGGCTTCGGCGGCGGCACGGGCCTGGGCCTCGGCCTTGGCGTCGGCGGCGGCGCGGGCACGGGCGCGGGCCTCGGCCTGGGCCTGAAGCTGTTCGTCCTGACGCAGCCGCGCCGCCAGTTCGGCCGGGCTTGGGTCGTCAGGGTCAGCCGGTGCTGCCGCGCCGGTGCCGGCCCGGGCCGGGGGCGCGGCGGTTTCGGGCTGGGTCGCGGCAGGCGGGCTGACCCGGCCCGAGCGTCGGGGCGGGATCGGGGAAGATGCCAGAACCTGGCTGGCGCTGTTGCCGGGGGACAGGGCGGTATCGGCAATGGCGGCGGCTATGGCGCCTTCGACTGCGCTGCCGGACAGATTGGCGGTCGAGGGGTTTCCGGCACCACCGGCCCTTGCCGCGCCCTGACCCCGCCGCGCCGGTCGCGCCGATACGCGAAGCCCGCCCGAGGTCGTCAGGGCGGGCGTGGCGGGGCTGTCGGGAAGGGCGGCGGTGCTGCCGGTGGCGCGATGCGTTGCCGGGGGGCGCTCGGACTGGTCCATTGCCTGCGTCAGTGCGCTGTCAATGGCACGGCTTTGGCCTGCGGAACCGGCGCGATCCGGGGCCGGGGCGGCGGACTGTCGCGGTTTGCGCGTGGGCCGAACCTGCGCCAGCACCACGGGCGCCGCCTGCTGGCCAAACATCATTGCGGTGTCCAGCAGCGCGGCATGGCGCGGGGCATCATCGGCCACACGCGCCAGCCGCAGCGGGTCATAGCTGCCGCCCGGCAAGGCCCGGCGCGCCAGATCCGTGCCGATGCTGGCGGTCAGGGCCAGCACCGGTGCCTGATCCGGTACCAGCGCGCCCTGACGAGCGGGCCGGGACTGGGGCCGGGGCGATCTGTTCAGTTGCGGGTCGGTTGCGGGCTGCGGGGCTGCGACCGGTGGCGCGGCAGGGGCGGCCCTCTGCGTGGGGCTGGTGGTGCCGGGGCGTTGTCTGGGGCGGCTGCCATCGACGCGCGGGGTGGGGGTGCGGCTGGCCTCGAACGGCAGCGGGTTTTGCGGCACGCTGGGGGCCGCATCGCGGGCTGCGGCGGGCGCGGCGCGGCTGGGGGCAGCACCCGGCCGGGCCGAGCGTGTCAGCCCGGTCGCGTTGCGTGGCGCGGCAGTGACGCCGTCCTGATCGGGCGCGGCAGTGCCGCTGGCCGCAGGGCGGGGGCCGGGGCGGCTGGCGGGCCGGACAGGGCTGCGCGGCGGTGTTGCCCCGGCCGTGGCTGCGGGCGGCTGGGTCGGGGCGGGGGCTGTGGTCCCGGACGGTGTGGTCTGGGCCGTGCCATCCGTTTGCGGGCTGTCGGCGCCGGCCTGTGCGGCGGGGGCGGCGCGGCGCTGTGCCTGCGGGATCGGGGCGGGCGGCACGGCGGCGCCGGTGGCGGTTGTCAGCGGCGAAATGGCGGCCGTGGCGCGCGGTGCGCTGGCGGTGGCGGGCCGGGGTTGGGGTGCCTCGGTCGCGGGGGGCGGTGCGGTGGTCGCGTTTGTGCGCGGTGCTGTCACCGCTGCGCGGTCAGGCTGTGCCGGGTCGGGGGCGGGTGACCCCGGCGCAAAGATCCAGACCGCAAGGATCGCCACCACCAGACCGGCCAGCAGCGGCAGGATGGCAGGCAGATCGCGGCGCGCACCGGCTTTGGCCGGGGCGGCGCTGTGGGGCGCGACGGACTTGACCGCGCGGGCCGCCGCGGCGCGGTCCAGCACGGCCTGCGCGCGGGCGGGCAGGGGTTTGACGGCCTCTGCGGGCGCGCTGGCGGGCGCGGCATGGCGGATCACCGCCCGGGTGGCGGTGGCATTGTCGGTTTGCGGGGGCTGGTCGGGCGCGGTGTCGGCCAGTGGCAGCGGAATGCTGGCAGCGGTGACGCCAGCCGCATCGCCGGGGTCTGGCAGGGCTTGGGTCGCCGCTGGCCCGCGCCCGTCAAAGCCGCCGATTTTGAGGGCGGTCGGTGCGGCGTCGGGGCGTTGCCGGTCAGCGGTGGGTGGCAACGGTGTCATCGTCGGTTCGGGGCTGGTGCCCGCGTCGGTCTTGGCGGCTGTGGCGGACGGGGCGATGTAATGCGGCGGTATGGCACTGATGGGCGCGGGCAGCGCGGCGTCATGTGCCGGGACCACCGGCGTCGGGGCCTTGGCTGGCGCAGCGACGGGCACAGCGGGCGTGGCGGCGGGGGCCGTGGGCCAGTCCGGCGCGTTTCCGGGTGTCAGGGTAAAGACCGGGGGGCGCGGGAACTGCTGCGGTTCGGGTGTCGCGGTGAAATCGCTGATGGCAAAGCCGTGACGGGTAACGAAATCGCGCGCCTCGTGCAGGGTCTGGCGCACCAGTGCGGCGACCTGCACCCCGGTGTCATCGGGCTGCCAGTCAAAGGCCAGATCCGCCACCGGATAAGGGGTCAGCCCGACCAGCGCGTCGCGCACCGCCTGGGGGCGCGGGGCCACGGTCAGCCGGGTATACAGCAACTGATCGGGCGGCAGGATCACCGTCACCGCCGGGTCGCTGCCATCGGCGGGGGCGATGGCGCGGCGCAGGGTTGCGACCTGTGGCGCGTCAAAACCGGCCTGTGCCACGGGCAGCCAGCGCCCGTCACGCCACACGTTCAGATGCACGGCGTCATCGGTAAAGGACAGGGCGTGGTGCCCGCTGTCGGTCTGCTGCATCGAATTGCCCTCGGGGGTGCCGGGGGTTGGCCGCCCGGTTGTGTTGTTGTGCTTAACCGACAGCTAACCCAAATCGGCTGATGAGGGAAGCATCACGCCAAAGTGTGATGAACGATTTCGCCCCTGCCGCGTTGATCCGCGACCCCGTTCCGATGGAGACGTCCACCATGTTCGACCCCCGCAAACCTGCCCTGATCGCCCTGCTGTCCATGGCCGCCGTTCCGGCCATGGCGCAGCAGGCCCCCGGCACCATGCCGCCCGCCGCCTATGACCATCAGGCCCCGGCACGCCTGACCGTTACCGGCATGGCCGAGATCCGTCAGGCCCCCGATCTGGCCATCCTCAGCGTTGGTGTCAGCGCGCAGGCCGACACGGCGCAGGCGGCAATGGCCGATAATGCCAAACGCCTGTCGCAGGTGATCGGCAAGCTGACCGAGGCCGGCCTGCAAAAGGCCGATATGCAGACCGCAGGCCTGTCGCTGTCGCCGCGTCAGGATTATTCGCAAGAGGGCAAGCCCCCCCGGCTGGTGGGATATGAGGCGCGCAATATGCTGGTGCTGCGGATCACCGATCTGGACGGGCTTGGCGCGGTTCTGGACAGTCTGGTCGCCGCCGGCGCGAATGAGATCAACAATATCCAGTTCGCGCTGAAAGACCCGGCCAGCGTGATGGATCAGGCCCGTGATGCGGCGGTGCGCGACGCCATCCACCGTGCCGGTATTCTGGCCGCTGCCGCCGGTCAAAAGCTGGGACCGGTGGTGTCGATCACCGAACAGGGCGACAGCCTGTCGCCGCCGATGCCGGTGATGCGTGCCATGGCCGCCGAGGCCGGGGGCGCAACCCCGATCGAGGCGGGTGAGGTCGCGCAGCAGGCGGCAGTTCAGGTGGTTTTTGGCCTGATGCCCGATGACGCCGATCACAAGGCGATTCCGCAAATGGGCCACCAGCCCGAACCGGGGGCGGCGGACCCCGCCGCTGGCCCGGCAACCGATGCGGGCGCGGATAATGCTGGCACGGATGTGGATACAGACACCGCCCCCGCGAACTGACGGCTGATGCCGGGCGATGTCCCGGAAAGGATTGCCCCGCGCCACGCTTTGCCGGCGCGGGGTTTTTGATGGCTCAGCCCGCGGCGGCGGCCAGCGCCTGATCCAGATCCGCGATCAGGTCGGCGGCGTCCTCGGTGCCGATGGACAGGCGCACCACCTCGGGTCCGGCCCCGGCGGCGCGCTGCTGATCCTCGGTCAGCTGGCGGTGGGTGGTCGACGCGGAATGGATCACCAGCGACCGCGTATCGCCCAGATTGGCCACATGGCTGAACAGCTTCAGCGCCTCGACAAAGCGCACCGCCGCGTCATAGCCGCCCTTGATTTCAAAGGTGAACAGCGCCCCGGCCCCCTTGGGACAGATGCGCGCCACGCGGTCGGACCACGGCGAATCCGCCAGCCCGGCATAGGTCACGCGGGCAACGCCCGGATGCGCGGCCAGATGCTGGGCCACCTTTTGCGCGTTTTCGACATGGCGCTGCATCCGCAGGGGCAGGGTCTCGACCCCCATCAGCGTGTAATGCGCCGCTTGCGGGTTCAGCGTCATCCCCAGATCGCGCAGCCCGATGGCAATGCCGTGGAAGGTGAAGGCAAGACTGCCGAAGGTTTCGTGGAATTTCAGCCCGTGATAGGCGGGTTCCGGGGCCGACAGGCTGGGGAATTTATCACTGGCCGACCAGTCGAAGCGCCCGGAATCGACCACCACGCCGCCGGTCACGGTGCCGTTGCCGGTCAGGTATTTGGTCAGCGAATGCACCACCAGCGTGGCGCCATGTTCGATCGGGCGGCACAGCCAGGGCGTGGCCAGCGTGTTATCCACGATCAGCGGAATACCGGCCTCGTCCGCGATTTTGGCCATCGCGTCCAGATCGGTGACATAGCCGCCGGGGTTCGAGATCGATTCGCAGAAAATCGCGCGGGTGTCGTCGTCGATTGCCGCGCGCACCGCGTCGGCGTCATCCAGATCGACAAAGCGCGCCGACCAGCCAAAGCGTTTGATGGTCTGGCCGAACTGGGTGATGGTGCCGCCATAAAGCCGGGTCGAGGCCACGATGTTCAGCCCCGGCCCCATCAGCGGGAACAGCGCCATGATCTGGGCCGCGTGCCCCGAGGAACAGCACACCGCCCCGGCGCCCCCCTCAAGCGCGGCAATGCGGTTTTGCAGCGCCGCCACGGTGGGGTTGGTCAGCCGGGAATAGATATAGCCGACCTCTTGCAGGTTAAACAGTTTCGCGGCGTGGTCGGCATCGCGGAACTGGTAAGCGGTGGTCTGATAGATCGGCACCTGACGGGCGCCGGTGGCGGGGTCGGGCGCGGTGCCCGCGTGAATGGCAGCGGTGTCAAAGCCCCAGTTATCGGCCATGGTTTGTCCTCCTCGGTCTGTCGCATTGCCGCGCAGGCTAGGGCGGGGCGCGCTGCGGCGCAATGCCCCGGTGCCCGGCCGTGGCCTGTTTGCGCGGCGACTGGCGGTGGCAACAGCGCATGGCTTCCCCCGCCCGGCACCGCGACGCGGCGGTTTTTCTGTGCCTGCTGCGTCCGGGGGAAAACAAATCCCCGGCTGGCCGGGGCGGGCACCGGATGCGCCATAAAAAAAGGGGCCTTGGAACAGGCCCCTTTCACCGGCGATGGGGCGGGTTATTCCTGAATGGTGACGCGCGCCATATAGTCGGGCTTGTCGACCGCGCCATTGGCGGCGGCATTGCCCTTCTTGACCGCGTTCAGCACGTCCCAGCCCTCGATCAGCTGGCCGACAACTGTGTATTGGCCGTCCAGAAACGGCGCCGGGGCCAGGTCGATAAAGAACTGGCTGTTGGCGCTGTCGGGGCTTTGGCTGCGGGCCATGCCAACGGTGCCGCGCTGGAACGAGACATCGTTGAATTCCGCCTTCAGGTCGGGCATTTCCGACCCGCCCATGCCGGCCATGCCGGTATCGCCGCCCTGACGGCCATATTGCACATCGCCGGTCTGGGCCATGAAACCGTCGATCACGCGGTGAAACACCACGCCGTCATATTTGCCGGCCTTGGCCAGTTCGACCAGACGGGCAACGTGGTTGGGGGCCTTGTCGGCGTAAAGATCCAGAACGATCTGACCCTTGGCCGTGCCATCGGCGGCGGCGACCTCGATCACCATGTTGGGGCCGGGGCCGTCGGTGACACCGGGCAGGCCCCCGGCCTGCGCCATGCCTGCCAGCGACACCAGCGCCGCACCCAGAACCAGCTTACGCATCGGCGGCCACCTTGACGCTGATCATGCGGTCGGGGCTTGCGGGCGGCTCGCCACGGGCGATCTTGTCGACATGCTCCATCCCCGCGATCACGCGGCCATAGACGGTGTACTGGCCGTTCAGAAAGTGGTTGTCCTTGAAGTTGATAAAGAACTGGCTGTTGGCGCTGTTGGGGTTCATAGACCGCGCCGCCCCCAGCGTGCCACGGTCATGCGGCAGCTTGGAAAATTCCGCCGGCAGGTCGGGCAGGTCGGACCCGCCGGTGCCCGCGCGCGACGGGTTCCAGCCGCTTTCCATATTGGCATGTTCCACATCGCCGGTCTGGGCCATGAAGCCGTCGATCACGCGGTGAAACGCAACATTGTCATAGGCGCCTTTGCGGGCCAGCTCCTTCATACGTTCGGCATGCTTGGGGGCCACGTCGGGCAACAGCTCGATGGTGACAGGACCATCCTTCAACTCGATGATGATGGTGTTTTCGGGGTCTTTGATCTCGGCCATCGCGGGCTCCTTCCTCGGGATGTTGCTTGGCGCCGGACGCTATGCGCGGCGCGTCGGAAAGGCAACGCCCCACCGATATGAAAGGTCCGTGACACCGCTGCGAGTTGACGAAAAGTTCATCATCCGCGATTACTGCGCCCCAGGAACATATCAACCCCGATACACAGCAAAAGGACCGGCCCCATGGCGGATTTCAACACGATCGACGATCTGGATCTGGACGGCAAGGTCGTGCTGGTCCGGGTCGATATCAACGTCCCGGTCGCGGACGGGCGCGTCACCGACGCCACCCGGATCGAAAAGATCGTGCCCACGGTCAAGGATATTCAGCAAAAGGGCGGGATGCCGGTGCTGCTGGCGCATTTTGGCCGCCCAAAGGGCCAGCGTGTCGACAGCCTCAGCCTGAAACAGGTGATCCCCGCGCTTGAGGCCGCCTTGGGCCAGCCCGTCGGCTTTGCCGAGGATTGCATCGGCGGTCCGGCCAAGCGCGCGGTCGCGGCGATGCAGCCGGGCGATGTGGTGCTGTTGGAAAACACCCGCTTCCACGCGGGCGAGGAAACCAATGACGCCACCTTTGCCGCCTCGATCGCGGCGCTGGGGCAGGCCTATGTCAACGACGCCTTTTCCGCCGCCCACCGCGCCCATGCCTCGACCGAGGGGGTGGCGCGGCTGCTGCCCGCCGCCGCCGGCCGCCTGATGGAGGCCGAACTGAAGGCGCTGGACGCGGCCCTTGGCAACCCCGAACGCCCGGTCTGCGCGGTGGTCGGCGGGGCCAAGGTCTCGACCAAGCTGGAACTGCTGTCGAACCTGATCGAGAAGGTCGACCATCTGGTCATTGGCGGCGGCATGGCCAACACATTCCTGGTCGCGCAGGGGGTCGAGGTCGGCAAATCGCTGGCCGAACGCGACATGGCCGATACCGCGCGCGACATTCTGGCCAAGGCGAAATCGGGCGGATGCCAGATCCATCTGCCGGTCGATGTGGTTGTGGCGCGCGAATTCGCCGCCAATGCCCCGTCCGAGGTGGTGCCCGCCAATGCCTGCCCTGCGGATGCGATGATCCTTGACGCCGGCCCGCAAAGCGTCGAGGCGATCCGCGCCCTGTTCGCCAATTGCCGGACGCTGATCTGGAACGGCCCGCTTGGCGCCTTCGAGATCGCCCCCTTCGACGCCGCCACCAATGCCGCCGCACAGGCCGCCGCGGCGCTGACCCGCGATGCGCAACTGGTCTCGGTCGCCGGGGGCGGCGATACGGTCGCGGCCCTGAACAAGGCGGGCGTTGCGGATGATTTCACTTATATTTCAACCGCTGGCGGTGCTTTCCTCGAATGGATGGAGGGCAAGGACCTGCCCGGCGTCACCGCCCTGATCGAGGCCCGTCGCTGAACGGACGCACCCGACCGGCCCTGCGCGGCGGTTCGCCCGCCCGCGCGATGAAGCCGCGATAAAAATGCCCCGCCCATTCGTTGGGCGGGGCATTTCCGTTTCCGAAACAACCGGGCGGGGCGGCTGGTTATTGCGCCGGGGCCGGGCTGTCATCGGCTGTCGGCACCTCGGGGGCGGCGGGGGCGGTGCTGGCCGGGTCGGCCGGTGCCGGAACCTGTGCCGAGGCCGGGTCCGACGTGGCGCGGGTGGCGTCACCCGGCGGCGGGGCATCGGCGGTGAACCACAAAAACGCCGCGGCGGCGACGCCAAGGGCCACCAGAATGGCAATGATCGCAGGCCAGTGGTTACTGGCGGCGCGTGGCGGGACCGGGTCGTTATGGGACATGCGGGCTTCCTTTCGCGGCGTTACCCGACCACAACCGCCCGCGCCCCGGCCCGGTTCCGCCCACCGGGGGGCAGCGGCGGCGAAAAACCGCCCCCACGGCGCCGATCTGCCAAGCCTCACAGGACGTTAGCGCGATCAGGATTGCGATGCGCGGGCAGTCTGCTAAACCCCCCGCCAAAGCGACATGCCAACCACCTGAAAGCGGAGTATCCGATGCAGATGACCGATACCGTCAAGAAAATCCTCGCCAATTACGAGGGTGAAAACCCCGGCGTGAAAGGCAATCTGGCCCGGATGCTGATGACCGGCAAGCTGGCTGGCACCGGCAAGATGATCATCCTGCCCGTCGATCAGGGCTTTGAACACGGCCCGGCCCGCAGCTTTGCCCCCAACGCGGCGGGTTACGACCCGCATTATCACTATCAGCTGGCGATCGACGCGGGCCTGAACGCCTATGCGGCGCCGCTGGGGATGCTCGAGGCCGGGGCAGACACCTTTGCCGGCCAGATCCCGACCATCCTGAAATGCAACAGCGCCAACAGCCTGATGTCGGGCACCGCTGGCAAGAACCAGGCGCTGACCGCCTCGGTTCAGGATGCGCTGCGCCTTGGCTGTGCGGCCATCGGCTTTACCATCTATCCGGGTTCGGACATGGCGCTGGATATGTTCGAGGAAATCGCGGAAATGCGCGCCGAGGCCGCCTCGGTCGGCATCCCGACGGTGATCTGGTCCTATCCGCGCGGCGAGGCGATCAGCAAGGACGGCGAAACCGCCATCGACATCGCCGCCTATGCCGCCCAGATCGCGGCGCTGCTGGGGGCGCATATCATCAAGATCAAACTGTCCACCGACCATCTGGAACTGCCCGAGGCCAAAAAGGTCTATGAGGATCAGCAGATCGACATCAGCACCATGGCCAGGCGCGTGCAGCACTGCATGGATGCGTCCTTTGGCGGTCGCCGCATCGTCGTCTTCTCGGGCGGGGCCAAGAAGGGCGCCGACAGCGTTTACGACGATGCCCGCGCCATTCGCGACGGCGGCGGCAATGGCTCGATCATCGGGCGCAACAGCTTCCAGCGCTCGCGCGAGGATGCGCTGGCCATGCTGGACAAGCTGGTGGGCATCTATCAGGGCAAGGAATAAGTGGCGCCTGAGCGCCCGGCTTTGGCCTGAAACAGAAAACCCCGCGTCACTGGCGCGGGGTTTTTGCTTTGCTGTGCGCTGTGCTGCGCGGGGTGGGGCGGCTGGTCAGATGCCGAAACCGCTGAACGGCATGTATCGCACCGGGTCGCCGGGCCGGATGTCGCAGGCGGCGTCGGGCAGTTCGACCAGACCTTCGGCCCATGAAATGCCGCTGATCCGCCCCGACCCTTCCGAGGCAAAGACCTGCACCCGCCTGTCATCGCCCATCCGCGCCCGCAGCCATTCGCGCCGCCCCGGTTTCTTGCGCTTTGCAAACCCGGCAGGCAGGACAAAGACCTGAGGCCGCAAAAACCCCCCGCCGCCCATCCGCGACAGTGCGGGCCGGGCAAAGATCAGCGCGCAGACAAAGGCCGCGACGGGGTTGCCCGGCAGGCCGATCACCGGCGTTCCGCCCCAGTTCGACAGCGCAAGCGGCCGCCCCGGCTTCATCGCGATGCGCCAGCTTGTCAGCGTGCCGTGTTGCGTCAGCAGCGCCGAGATGTGGTCCTCGTCCCCCGCCGAGGCCCCGCCCGAGGTCAGGATCACGTCACAGCTTTCCGCCCCGCGATCCAGCCCGGCGGCAATGGCCTGCCGGTCGTCGCGAATATGGCCCAGATCGACCGGCACACAGCCCCAGCGCGCCGCCAGCGCCAGCAACATCGGGCGGTTGGCGTCCCAGATCTGGTGCGGATATGCCGCCTGCGCGGGGTCGGGCAGCAATTCATCCCCGGTCGAGATAACCCCGACCCGCAAGCGCCGGAACACCGTCAGCGCGTCCACGCCCACCGCCGTGGCCAGCGCCAGATCGGCGGGGGTCAGGCGACGACCGGCGCGCAGCACGGGCAGGCCGGCCTCGACATCCTCGCCGGCGGGGCGGGTGTTGGCGCCGGGTTTGGGCAGCGGCGACAGGGTGACGCTGTTGCCGTCAAGGGTGGCGTCTTCCTGCATGGCGACGGTGTCGACGCCCTCGGGCAGGATGGCGCCGGTCAGGATGCGCAGCGCGTGACCGGCGGGCAGGACGCCGTCAAAGGGCTGACCCGCCGCCGCGCGCCCCGCCGCCAGCGGCAGGGTGGCATGGGCCGCGCCTGATGGCAGGTCGGCGGCGCGATAGCCATATCCGTCCACCGCCGCATTCGGTTGGGGCGGGTTGGCCCGCCGCGCCAAGGCATCCGCCGCCAGAATGCGCCCGTCGGCGCGGGCAGGGGGCAGGGCCTCGGTCGTGGTGACGGGGTGCAGCATGGCGTTCAGCCGCGACAGGGCCTCGTCCACGGGGATACAGTCGACACCGGCGGGCATGGCGCTGTTTTGCGCGGCCTGTGGCGGGGTGTCCTGCGGTGTGGCCGGGGGCGGCGGGGTCAGGATGTCGCGCAGCGTGGCCTCGTGGCCGACGCCAAGGGTCCAGCCCTCCTCGGCCAGCAGCTGGTCCGATGCCGAGGGCGCGAAAAGCGGCGCCAGCGCATCGCCCTGCGACAGCGCGAACAGCGCCTGCGCCATGCTGCGGGTCTGGGCCTCGTCCCGGCACAGGCCGTCGCGTTCGACCCGCGCCCGCGCATCCCCGTTGACCAGCGTGTGATAGGTTTCGGCAATCACCACCGGGGCATTGCCGGTATCGTCAAAGGGCCAGACCGCCACCTGTCCGGCATAATCGCGGCGCAAGCGGGCCAGCACCGGAATGCCGGTCAGCGCCTGCGCGCCCACCGCGCCCGCCCCGGTCAGTTGCCGCAGCGGCTTGGGGTTCAGCCCCGCCGCTTGTGCGGCCCGTTCGGTGGCGCGCAATTCCGCCAGCCCCTGTGGCAGGGGCGGGCGTTTGCGTGGCAGACCGTCGATATCCTGCCCGGTGCCATTGCCCCAGAACGGGCCGTCGCCCGCAAAGGCAGCATTGGCCTGCGCCGCGATATGCAGGTGGTTGGACCCGGTGTCATCATCGCGGATGCGGTCCGACAGCCAGTCCCACAGCGCCAGCGCATCGGCCTGACCGGTCAGCGCCGCCGCCATGCCGCGCGGCGCGGCAAAGTTGAAATCGGCCACGATCAACAGCCGCTGACCGGCGTCCAGCGCCGCGTCGATCAGCGCCCGCAGGCGGGTTTCGGCCCCGGCGCGGCTGACCGGGTTTTCGGCCTGCGTGCCCTGACGGTCAGTCACCGCCAGCCAGATCGCATTGGCCCCCTTGCCCGGTCGCGCGGCGGCGGACCAGTCCAGCGCGATAATGCGGTCAAAACGCATCGGCGGCCTCGCGCAGGACGAAATCGGCAATGGCGCTGACCTCGTCAATGCCAAAGACC
The DNA here is from genome assembly GCF_044335505.1 of Paracoccus jiaweipingae. Lineage (NCBI taxonomy): Bacteria > Pseudomonadati > Pseudomonadota > Alphaproteobacteria > Rhodobacterales > Paracoccaceae > Paracoccus > Paracoccus jiaweipingae. Next base: position 567,415 of record NZ_JBISBS010000001.1, read on the forward strand.
GGGCGGTCGGCGGCCAGATCCTGCGGCATCGGGTGGTCGGTGGCATAGGCGCGCACCCAGTCGCTGTCTTGCCCCATCGGCGGGCGGGTGGCGGTGTCGATGCGGCGGCATTCGATCTTGGGCAGCGGGTCGGCCTTCCAGCCCTCGACCAGCACGATGTCGACCGGGTCCAGACGCGCCACCAGATCGCGCAGCTCGGGTTCGGGGGCGCCGCGCAATTCGGTCATCAAGGCCCATCTGTCGGGCGTGGCCAGCACCACCTGCCGCGCGCCGGCCTCGCGGTGGCGGTGGCTGTCGGTGCCGGGCTTGTCGGTTTCGGCCTGACAATGCGCGCGCTTCAGGGTCGACACCGCCAGCCCGCGCCGCGTCAGTTCCGTGACCAGCTTTTCGGTCAGCGTGGTCTTGCCGCTGTTTTTCCAGCCGGTAATGCCAAAGATCTTCATGTCAGACCTGCCATTTCGTTTGCCCGGTCCAGATCATCGGGCGTGTTGACGTTGAAAAACGGGTCATAAGGGTCGGATGGCCAGCCCGCCAGCCCGGCCTGATGTGCCTCGGTCCAGATCACCACCTTGCGCAGCCCGCTGTTCAGCGCCGCGCGCAGGTCGTCGCGCAGCGCCACCGGCCACAGGCCAAAGGTCGGCTGGCGGCGCATCACCCCATCCGCATCGTCCGACCCCGCCAGCGCCAGCCCCTTTGGCCCCGCCGCGGCGTGCAGGCGCCGGGCCAGATCGGGCGGAAAGAAGGGCGTATCGGCCGCCGCCGTGACAATCGCGTCAAAGCCTTGCGCGGCGGCCCAGTCCATCCCCGCCAGCACCCCGGCCAGCGGGCCGGGATGGTCGGGCAGGCTGTCGGGCAGCACCGGCAGGCCAAGGTCGTCAAACCGCGCCGCATCGCCATTGGCGTTCAGCGCCAGCGCCTGCACCTGCGGCGCCAGCCGGGCGATCACCCGCGCCAGCATCGGCTGGCCGCCAATGACCAGCCGGCCCTTGTCGCCGCCGCCCATGCGCCGCGCCAGACCGCCCGCCAGAATGACCCCCGCACATGCCGTGTCAGTCATCGCCACGCGCGCCCTTGCGCTGATGGCGCGGGTCTTCGCGCAGGCCGGGTTGCAGCCGGGCATCGCGGATCAGCCGGTCCTCGCCGGACAGGCAGACAAAGCGCTGGCCGCGCAGCCGCCCGATCAGCGTCAGCCCCAGCTGGCGGGCAAGGTCCACCCCCCATGCCGTGAATCCCGACCGCGAGGCCAGCACCGGAATGCCCATCCGCGCGCATTTCAGCACCATTTCACTGGTCAGCCGCCCGGTCGTATACAGCATCTTGTCCGCGCCCCCGGTGCCGGTGGCAAACATCCAGCCGGCGATTTTGTCGACGGCGTTATGGCGGCCCACATCCTCGGTATAGATCAGCACCTGATCGCCCCGGCACAGCACCGTGCCGTGAATGGCACCAGCCTCGAGATACAGCGAGGGCAACTGGTTGATGCGCGCCGCCAGGGCATACAAATCGCTGCTGCGCAGGGTCGATGGCGGCAGGGTGACGCCTTCCAGCCCCTCCATCATATTGCCAAAGACGGTGCCGACCGCACAGCCCGAGGTGCGCGTGGCGCGCGCCAGCCGGGCCTCGTGATCGGTGGGGGTGGCGGTGCGCACAATGACCGAATCCGTTTCCGCGTCGACATCGACCCCGGTGACCCGGTCGGTATCCGACAGCATCCCCTGATTGCGCAGAAACCCCAGCGCCAGCCAGTCGGGATGATCGCCAATGGTCATGGCAGTCACGATTTCGCGGCTGTTCAGCCAGATGGTCAGGGGCCGTTCCTCGACCACCGACAGGGTGACGGGGGCGCCGGTCTGGTCGTGACCCTGAACGCGCCGCGACAGGCGGGCATCGGACGGGTCGGGCAGGATGGGCAGGGGCAGATCTTGGGTCATGCCCGCCAGTTTGGCCCGCCGGCCCGACCGGCGCAACCGCCCGCAGCACCGGCTTTCGCGGTTTCCCAAAATGTCGCAGGCTGTTATGCGCAGGGGGTGACGGCCAAGGGGGGGGGGGATGTGAACGAAATCGGGCAGGGGCTGGCCGAGGCCGCGCGGCTGATCGCCACGCTGGACGCCGATCTGGTCCAGATCACCGGGCTGTCGCTGCGGGTGACGCTGGGGGCGACGCTGGTTGCCTCGGCCATCGGGCTGCCGCTGGGGGCGTGGCTGGCGCTGCGGCGGTTTCGCGGGCGGCGGCTGGCGATTGCGCTGCTGAATGCGCTGATGGGACTGCCGCCGGTGGTGGTGGGGCTGGTGGTTTATGTGCTGCTGTCGCGGGCCGGGCCGCTGGGGGTGCTGGGGCTGTTATTCACCCCCGCCGCGATGGTGATTGCACAGGTAATTATCATCACGCCGCTGATCGCCTCGGTCGCGCATCAGGCGATCCGGGAATTATGGTCAGATTACCACGATCTGCTGATTTCGCTGAACACGACGCGCTGGCAGCGGATGCAGGCTTTGCTGTGGGACGGGCGGCGGTCGCTGATCACCGCCTCGCTGGCCGGGTTTGGCCGTGCGATTGGCGAGGTCGGCGCGATCATGATCGTCGGCGGCAATATCGAACATCACACCCGCGTGTTGACCACGGCGATTGCGCTGGAAACCGGCAAAGGCGATTTCGGGCTGGCGCTGGCGCTGGGGTTTGTGCTGATCGGGCTGGCGATCACGGTTAATCTGGCGGTGCATCTGATCGGGCGCACCGAACGCGAGGGGCGCTGGTAATGTCGCAACCCATCCTGCCCGCGCGCCTGCGCGGCGCTGTCGTGATCCGTCAGGGCCGCAGCATTCTGGGGCCGCTGGACCTGACGCTGGAACCGGGCGGGGCCATTACCGTGGTGATCGGTCCCAATGGCAGCGGCAAGACCACGCTGTTGCGCGTGCTGCACGGGCTGGAGCGGATGCAGCAGGGCAGCCTGCGCTGGTCGGCCCCGCAGGACATCGCGCGCGCCGCGCAGGGCTTTGTCTTTCAGACGCCCACGATGATGCGGCGCAGCGTGATCGACAGCATCGCCTATCCGCTGCGGCTGCTGGGGGTGGGGCGTCGCGCCGCCCGCGCGCAGGCCGCGCAGCAGGCCGTTGCCGCCGGGATCGGCCATGTGCTGGACAGCCCCGCCCCGGCCCTGTCAGGCGGCGAGAAACAGAAGCTGGCGCTGGCACGGGTGCTGATCCGCCGCCCGCAGGTGTTGTTTCTGGACGAACCCTGCGCCAATCTGGACGGCAGCGCCACCGCCGCGATTGAGGCGCTGTTGCAGACCTGCCGCCGCGAGGGCACCCGCATCGTGATGTCGACCCATGACATGGGTCAGGCGCGGCGGCTTGCTGACGATATGCTTTTTCTGCATAACGGACGTATCGCGGAACAGGCCCCGGCAGACCGGTTTTTCGCCGCGCCCGCCAGCGCCGCCGCCCGCGCCCATTTGCGAGGAGACCTGTTACCATGATGAAACTGACCCGCCTGACCCGCGCCGCGCTGTGTTCGGTTGCGCTGATATCCTTTGGCGCCGCAGCCCAGGCCGAGGAGATGAAAATGGCCGTCACCACCAGCTTTGCCAATTCCGGCCTGGCCGAAGTGCTGTTGCCCGAGGTGAAGAAGGATCTGGATATCGACGTGCAATTGCTGATCGTCGGCACCGGGCAGGCGCTGACGCTGGGGGCGAATGGCGATGTCGATGCGGTGCTGGTTCACGCCAGATCCGCCGAACAGAAATGGCTGGCCGAGGGCAACGGCCCCCATCGCACCCCGTTCATGTATAATGATTTCATCCTGATCGGGGATGAAAGCGACCCGGCAGGTATCGCGCAGGCCGAAAGCGCCGTCGATGCGTTCCGCCGGATTGCCGGGGCCAGGGCCGATTTCGTCAGCCGGGGCGATGACAGCGGCACCAACAAGAAGGAACTGGCGATCTGGAAAGATGCCGGTATCACCCCGGGTGGCGATTGGTACAAGGCGGTCGGTCAGGGCATGGGCGCGGCGCTGAACACGGCCGCGGGCATGGGCGCCTATATCATGTCCGACCGGGCGACATGGCTGAAATTCGCCAATAAAGCCTCTCTGAAACTGGAATATGAGGGCGACCCGGTGCTGTTCAACCAATATGCCTATCTGCCGGTTTCGGGCGATAAGGGCGGCCATATCAAGACCGATGCGGCGGCGCGGCTGGAGGCGTGGCTGATCTCGGACCGGGCGAAGGCGCTGATCGAGGGGTACCAGATCGACGGCCAGCAATTGTTCGTCTTCAACTATGACCCTGCAAAGGTCGAAACCGCCGAACAGGTCAAAGCCACCAACACCAATGCCGCCCCGCAGGGCAAGGCGGTGAAAACCGCGCCGTAAGGGCAGGCCGGACCGGGGCGCTGCCCCGGACCCCGGGGTATTGGGACAACGAAGAAGGGCGTCGCCATCTGGCGGCGCCTTTTTCAGTCGTCGGGGCTGGCGTGAATGGCGAACTGGTCCAGTTGGGCGGCCTGTGCCCGGATGGCGTGATAGGTTTCGCGCACCCCGGCGGGGGTCAGTTCGCGGGCGACGGCCAGCACCGTATTGGGGTCGTGATCGGCGCACAGATCGGCCATATGGGCCAGCTCGGCCTGCGCGGTTGGCAGGGCGACCGCGCGGTCGGGGGCGCCATAGAAGGCGACGAAATGATCGGCCAGCGCGGTTTCAAGTGCTGCATATTCGTCAGGCTGGATGCGGGTGACCGCGATAAAGGTGGCACGGCCCCAGCTTTCCAGCCCCAGCCAGCCATTGGCAAAGGCCTGTCGCGGCTTGCCGGTCAGGTCGGCCTGTGTCCAGTTGGAAAATTCCCAGCCCCCCGAAATCGCCCATTCCCCGGTGCGGGCGGGGCTGGCAAAGACGTGGCGGTCGCTGTCGTCGACATGAATGACGCGGGCAAGCAGCATATCAGACCCTGTTGATCAATGTGGTCAGCGCCAGCGGCGCCTTGCCGGGGCGGATCAGCGCCATGTCCTGATCAAGCCCCAGCGCCTGCCCGCTGGAAATGTCGTGGATCAGCCCGTGCCAGTTGCGGGCCAGTTCGACACCCCCGCGCGGATCGTCAAGGTTATGAAGGTGAAACAGGCCGTGGCGCGCCCATGCCGAGAGCAGGTCAACGGGTGACAGGCTGGCGCAGCCTTCCTGATCCAGCGCGGTGTCCTGCGGGCGGTGGCCGGGTTCGGGACCTTCGGGCAGGGCGAAGGTCAGGTCCAGCAGGACGATCAGCCATGCGCCGTCATCGGGGGCGTGCAGGCCGATGCGCCCGCAGCGCCCGCCATTGGCGCGGATGGCCCCCGACCAGTCGAAGGTGATGCCGACCTCGGACGGGATCAGCACCCCCATCGCGTCGCGCAGCGCCACCGCGCAGGCGGGCAGGGCGCGGGCCGGGGCGGGGTCGCCGTCATCGGGGGCCAGCACCAGTGCCGCCCGCAGCGCCCGTCCGTCGCCATCGTCGATGCGCCAACAGATCAGCCCGGCATCGACCCCCTGACGGGCGGCGCGGATGGCCGCCGCCAGCGGGTCGCCGGGGGTCTGCCGGCCGGTCATCAGCGCGGGCAGATCGGGCTGGGTCATGCCACGCCGGCCTCGATCAGGCCGCGCGCGATATGGCGGAATGCCTGTGCCTGCGGGCTGTCGGGCTGGCTGACCACCACCGGCGCGCCGCCGTCACCGGCCAGCCGGATGTCCAGATGCAGCGGGATTTCCCCCATCAGCGGGGCACCCAGCTTGCGGGCCTCGGCCTTGACGCCGCCATGACCGAAGATGTGTTCCTCGTGGCCGCACTGGCTGCAGATATGGGTGGACATGTTTTCGATCAGGCCAAGGATCGGGACGTTCAGCTTCTGGAACATGTCGATGGCCTTGCGCGCATCCAGCAGCGCCACGTCCTGCGGGGTCGAGACGATGATCGCCCCGTCGACAGGGGTCTTCTGGGCCAGCGTCATCTGCACATCGCCGGTGCCGGGCGGCAGATCGACGATCAGACAGTCCAGCGCCCCCCATTGCACCTGAAACATCATCTGTTGCAGCGCGCCCATCAGCATCGGGCCGCGCCAGATCACCGCCTCGTCCTCACGCGTGAGCAGCCCAAGCGACATCATCGTGACGCCGTGGTTGCGCAGCGGCAGGATGGTCTTGCCATCGGGCGAGGCCGGGCGCCCCGACACCCCCAGCATCCGCGGCTGGCTGGGTCCGTACACATCGGCATCCAGCAGGCCGACGCGCCGCCCCTCGGCGGCCAGTGCGGTGGCAAGATTGGCCGAGACGGTCGATTTGCCGACCCCCCCCTTTCCCGAGGCCACCGCGATGATATGCGCCACGCCGGGAATGGGCTGCGGGCCTTGCGGTTTGGGATGGCCGCCGATCTTCAGGTCGGGCGGCGCCTTTTTCGGGCTTTCCGCCGTCATCACGATCTGGACATCGCGCAGGCCGGGCAGGGCCGACAGCGCCGCCTGCGCGCGGTCGCGCAAGGCTTTCATCGCCTCGGCCTGCGCGGGGTCGATATCCATCACAAAGCGGACCCGCCCGTCATCGACCGCCAGCGCCCGCACCAGCCCGGCATCGACCATATCGGCCCCCGAAGGCGTCGCCAAGCCGCGCAGCGCGGCCAGAACCTGATCGCGGGTAATGCTGCTGCTGCTCATTTTGCCGGCCCTTCGATGCTGCCGCTGACCTCGTGCGTCAGGCCGATTTCGGGGATACAGACCGTGGCGCGGGCGGTCAGCGTCTTGCCATTGGCCCCGGTGCCGGCCTTGCGCACGGCCTCCTCTATTGCCTGTTGCGAGGTCACGCCGACCTGTTTCAGAAACTTGCGCAGCGACATGTTGAAATCATCATCCATTTTCGGGCTTTCCTTTCCTGCCGCTTGTTTTTGAATATTTTATTGATCGCGGCGATAATCGTCGGTGGTGCGCGTGCGGGTCTTTCCGGGCTGTGCCATCGGCCCGGCCATCGCCGCCTGCGCGCGCACCCGGCAGTCGCCGCACATCTGGATCATCCGCGCCTGCGGACCCGAGGCAAAGGCCGGGTGCTGACCAGCCAGTTGGGTCACGATGCGCCGGACCGTCGATTTCACCCCGAACGGGGTGCCGCATTCGATACATGGGAAGGGCTCTTCCTCGTTCAGCACCTGCTGGCGCAGCGCATCATCGGACGGGTCAAGGCGCGGCACCAGCGTAATGGCATCTTCGGGGCAGATATGGGCGCAAAGGCCGCATTGCAAACAGGCATCCTCCTGAAAGCGCAATTCCGGGCGCTCGGGGTTGTCGCACAGCGCGCCTGACGGGCACAGCCCGGCGCAGGACAGGCACAGCGTGCAGGCGTCGCGGTTCAGCCGCACCGCGCCATAGGGCGCGCCCGCAGGCAGCGGCACCGGGCGGTCATCGGGCAGCAGCGCCCGCGCCGCCAGCCGCGCCACCTGACGCGATGCGCCCATGGCCAGCACCGGGCGCGCGGTCACCGGCTGGCGCGGCAGGTCGTAAAGCCGGTCGGACAGGGCGTCGGGGTCGCCGGTGTCGATGACCGTCACCCGCTGGCCCGCGCCCATCGCCTGTGCCAGCGTGACCTGAAAGCCGATCTGGTCGCTTTCCGACCGCGGCGCCGGCAGGATCGCCACCCCGGCAAAGCCCGCCGCCAGCGCCGCCAGCATCACTGCGTGGCTGACCCCGGACAGCGCCGGCACCTGCAACGGCAGCGTGTCAGCGGGCAGGCCGCGCCCGTGACGGGCCGCCAGCGCGATCATTTGTGCGCCGTGGTCGTCATGGATCAGCAGCACCGGGTCGCGCCCCCCCGCTGCCGTAAAGCTTTGCGCCAGCAGGCGGATCTGCGCCAGCAGGTGGTCCTGCGGCGGCGCGTCAAAGCGAATGGCCGAGGGCGGGCACAGCGCCGCGCAAACCCCGCAGCCTGCACAGATCAGCGGGTCGATGGCCACGTGATCGCAAGCGGGGGTGATGGCGCCGGTCGGGCATGCGTCAAGGCAGCGGCTGCACCCGGTCTGACCGGCGCGGGAATGGGCGCACAGCGCCGGGTCCAGCGTCACATGCAGCGGCTTTTCAAAGGTGCCGATATGCTGCGCGGCCTGAAACAGCACCTGCGCGACCTGCGCCGGATCGCCCGGATCGGCGCGCAGATAGCCGTCGCGTTTATGCGGTGCGGCAAACAGCGGTGCGGCGCCCGACAGATCCACGATCACGTCGCACTGGCTGGCCGCGCCATCGCGCGGGTCGGTAAACCCCGGCGTTCCGCGCCCGCCGCGCTGCGCGATCTGCAAGCGGTCAAAGCGCAGGCCGAACTGGCCAAGGCTGCCGGTGGCGGCGGTGATGCGGCCCCGGATCACCTCGATCCCCGGCTGACCGGGCAGCGGGTCGGGCGGCGGCGTGTCATCGGTCAGCAACAGCGTCACCGCCAGCGTCCCGGCCAGCTGTGCGGCGGCATCCAGCGCCATCTGGCCCGCGCCGATCAGCAGGCACGCCCCGCCCGAAGTCACGTCACGGGTCTTGACCGGCGGCGCCGGCATTTGCCCCAGCGCCAGCAGCGCGGCCATTTTCGGCCCCGCCTGCGCGCCCTGGTCGGACCATCCGGCGCGGTCGCGGATGTCAATGCACAGCGGTTCGGGCAGGTCCAGATCCTGTGCCAGCGCGGCAAAGCGGTCGGCCTCTTGCCCGCAGGCAATGATGGTATCGCCCGCGGCCAGCGCCTGCTGAACGCGCGGCAGGCCGGTCATGCACAGCGCATCGTGACAGCCCCCGCAGGACAGCCCGGTTGCGGCGGCCAGTGCGGCCGGGTCGGGGGACAGGGTGTTTTCACAACGGCACAGCAAAAGCTGGGTCGGGATGTTGGCTGGCATCTTGCTGGCATCCTTTCACGCGCCGGAACGCTGGTCCGGGTCGCCTTCAGACCACAGATAGGGACGCAATGTCCATAATGCCATGCTTTGGGGTCATGTCGGGGGGCACGGTCGGGGGGATGGCGGGGGCTGGTCAGCGCGGCGGTTTTGCGGCATCCTTGGCCCCCGCCGCATCGCGGACCCGGCCCTTCGCCCCAACCACCACCTGACCCGAGTTGCCATGACCATTGCCACCGCCTCGATGCCGATCGGAATTGTCGTGCGCCGCACGCCGGGGGTGACGCGGTGGGCGAAATGGGCCTGGACGGTCAGCGGCATCCTGCCCGGTGCCGGTCCCGCCGACTGGCAGCTGCTGCGCCGCGATGGCGAGGCGGTCGAATACCACGCCTGCACCCTGCCGCTGGTGCTGTATTCCAGCGATACCGAGGCCTATCTGGTCACCCTGTCCGGCGCCACGCCCGGCCTGATTGTCGTCCTGCGCGAGGCCGGGGGCGCGGCTGATCGCCCGTGGCAGCCGCATCTGGTGACGGCCTCGGCCTATGACGGGCAGGATTACATGGATTCCGGGGCCTCGCTGGTGGCCTATGTGCCGATGCCGGCGGCGCTGGCGGGCTGGGTGCAGGCGTTTTGCGACCGCCATCACGTCGACGAAGTTTTCGTCAAGCGCAAGCGCGACCGCAAGCGTGTCGATCTGGTCGAGGACGGGCGCGGCGATCCGCGCATCGCGCAGGCGGGCGATGTATACCGCGCCCCGCGCCCGGCACGGCGCCGCGATCCGGGGGGGCATGATGTCTGATCCCGCAGGGTTCTGGTCCCGCCGCCGCGCCGCCGTCGCCGCCGAGGAACGCGCCCGCCGCGCCGCCGACGAGGCGCAGCAGCAGGCGCAGCAACAGGCCGCGCTTGAGGCCGAACTGGACACCCTGCCCGAGGCGCAGCTTCTGTCCCGCCTTGGCCTGAAACCCCCCGAGGATCTGACCGCCGGGGATGATTTTTCCGCCTATCTGGCCCGCGCCGTCCCGCAATATCTGCGTGACCGGGCGCTGGCGATGTTGTGGCGCAGCAACCCGGTGCTGGCCAATCTGGACGGGCTGGTCGAATACGGGCTGGATTACACCGACAAGGCGGTGGTCAGGCCGGGCATGCAGACCGCCTATCAGGTCGGCAAGGGCATGACCGCGCATGTTCAGGCGCTGGCCGAAAAGGCCGAGCGTCTGGCGCAGGCCGCCGCCGAAGGGCAGGGGGCCGCCCCCGGTACTGCGGGCGCGGTGGGCAATGCGGCTGGTGGTGATGCGGTTGCGGTGGGCGCGGCGGGGAAAGATGCGGTTTCTGGCGATGCGGTTTCCGGCGATGCTGCCTTTGGCGATGCTGCATCCGGCAATGCGGTTTCCGGTGATCGGGCGCCGTCGTCATCTGTGATGCTGTCGCGCGGTGGTGACGGGGCGGGACCGGCCGCCGCGACCGACTGGACCACCGCGACTGCCGCACCCGGCCAACCCTTGCCCGACACGACACCCGACACCACAGCCGCCAAGGGGGTCGCGCCTGTTGCCGCCGACAGGCCCGACCCGGCCAGCCCCGCGACCGGCGCCCATGCCGACCCCGTTCCGCGCCATATGCGCTTTACCTTCCCGTCCAAGGAAAGCTGATGTCCGATTGCCCCGCTATGTCTGATACCGCCTCCAACGCTGCCCCGCCGCCCGCCCCCGAGGATTCGCTGCGGGCCGATATGTATGGCTTTCTGGCCGCACTTCTGCGCCAGCCGCCCGATGCGGCCCTGCTGGCGCGTTGTGCCGGGCTGCGCGGCGACGATTCCGGCATCGGGCAGGCGGTCACGGCGCTGGCCGCGCAGGCCGCCGCCACCGACCCGGCAAGGCTGCGCGCCGAATATGACGCGCTGTTCATCGGTCTGGGCCGGGGCGAGCTGTTGCCCTATGGCAGCGTCTATCTGACCGGGTTCCTGAACGAAAAGCCGCTGGCGCTGTTGCGTCAGGACATGGCGCGGCTGGGTCTGGCGCGGCAGGACGGCGTCCCCGAACCCGAGGATCACATCGCCAGCCTGATGGAAAGCATGGCCGCGCTGATCACCGGGCGCGTGGGCGCGGGCGCCGATCTGGCCGGGCAGGCGGGGTTTTTCGCCCGCCACATCGCCCCCTGGGCGCCGCATTTCATGGCCGATCTGGCAGCGGCCAGCGCGGCGCGCTTCTATGCCCCGGTCGGGAAACTGGGCGCGGCCTTCATGGCGGTCGAGGCGCAGGGCTTTCGGCTGGGGTGACGCGCCGGCAGGAAAAACTTGAAAAACCGGCATTCGGGGCGCTAAGGTGGCGGTTAACGCATAACAGGGAACGCATGATGACAACCTCTGGCACGTCCCGCGCCGGGACACATCCTGACATATCCCGCAGCGGGACCGTGGGCGCGGATACCGCCCCGCAAAATGCCGGTCGCCGCGCGCTTTTGAAGCTGGCTGCCGCGGGCGCGCCGCTGGTCGCGATGGCGGGGGCGGCACAGGCCGCGCCGGTGGAAGCCGACGCGCCGGTGCAGGATGGCGTCCTGCGCGACACCGAACAAACCCGCGCCTATTACGCCGCCGCGCGGTTCTGACCGCGCAGGCGGGCCGCGCCCGCCCCTGATGCGGCCCCGCACTGACCCCCGGCCCCTGTTGGGCGGGGTGTCCCCCGGTCGCCGGACCCAGCCCCCGGTGCCCCGCCAATGACCCAGCCCGCCGGCCCGTCCGGCGACAGCAAGGAAACCGATCATGCTGAAGAAAAAGACCAATGGCGCCCCGCGCGCCGCCAACCGTCCCGCGCTGCTGGCCGCGGTGTCGGACCGCCAAGTCGATCGCCGGGCTTTCCTGCGTGGTTCCGGTCTGGCGGTGGGGGGCTTGGCCGGGTTCGCGGGCATGGGCGGCATGGTCACGCAGGCCCGCGCCGACGCGGCGGCCAGCGTCGGGCAGATCAAGACCGTCAAATCGGTCTGCACCCATTGTTCCGTCGGCTGCACCGTGCTGGCCGAGGTTCAGGACGGGGTCTGGATCGGTCAGGAACCGGCCTATGACAGCCCGTTCAACATGGGCAGCCATTGTGCCAAGGGCGCATCGGTGCGCGAACACGCCCATGGCGAGCGGCGGCTGAAATACCCGATGAAAAAGGAAGGCGGCGTCTGGAAGCGCAAAAGCTGGGACGAGGCCATCACCGAAATCAGCGACCGGATGCTGAAAATCCGCGAAGAAAGCGGCCCCGACAGCGTCTATTGGCTGGGCTCGGCCAAGCACAGCAATGAACAGGCCTATCTGTTCCGCAAATTCGCCGCCTATTGGGGCACCAATAACGTCGACCATCAGGCCCGGATCTGCCATTCGACCACGGTGTCGGGGGTGGCCAATACCTGGGGCTATGGCGCGATGACCAACAGCTTTAACGACATGCACAGGTCGAAAAGCTTTATCATCATCGGCGGCAACCCGGCCGAGGCGCACCCGGTCTCGCTTCAGCACCTGCTGAAGGGCAAAGAGGAAAACCACGCCCCGCTGATCGTCTGCGACCCGCGCTTTACCCGCACCGCCGCCCATGCCGATGAATATGTCCGCTTCCGCCCCGGCACCGATGTGGCGCTGGTCTGGGGGATCTTGTGGCACATTTTCGAAAACGGCTGGGAGGACAAGGACTATATCCGCACCCGCGTGTTCGGCATGGACGAGGTCCGCGCCGAGGTCGCCCGCTGGACCCCTGCCGAGGTCGAGCGCGTGACTGGCGTGCCCGGCGCACAGCTGGAACATGTGGCCCGCACGCTGGCGCATAACAAGCCCGGCACGCTGATCTGGTGCATGGGCGGCACCCAGCACCATAACGGCAACAACAACACCCGCGCCTATTGCATCCTGCAACTGGCGCTGGGGAATATCGGCGTTGCCGGGGGCGGCACCAATATTTTCCGCGGCCATGACAATGTGCAGGGCGCCACCGATGTGGGCGTGTTGTCGCATGACCTGCCGGGCTATTACGGGCTGACGCCGGGCGCGTGGTCGCATTGGTCGCGCGTCTGGGGCGAGGATCTGGACTGGCTGAAATCGCGCTTTGTCACCATCAGGGGCGATGACGGGCAGGACAAGCCGCTGATGAACGAAAACGGTATTCCCGTCAGCCGCTGGATTGACGGCGTGCTGGAGGATGCGGCCAATATCGACCAGCCCGAAAACGTCCGCTGCATGGTGCTGTGGGGTCACGCCCCGAACAGCCAGACGCGGATGACCGAAATGAAAACCGCCATGGAAAAGCTGGATATGCTGGTCGTTGTCGACCCTTATCCGACGGTGTCGGCGGTGCTGCATGACCGCAGCGACGATGTCTGGCTGTTGCCTGCGGCGACCCAGTTTGAATGCCATGGCTCGGTCACGGCGTCCAACCGCTCGATCCAGTGGCGCGATCAGGTGGTGGCGCCGCTGTTCGAGGCCAAGATGGACCACGAAATCATCAAACTGTTCGCGGATAAATTCGGCTTCAGCGACCGGCTGCTGCGCAATATCCGGGTCGAGGGCGACATCCCGGTGATCGAGGATATCACCCGCGAATTCAACCGTGGCATGTGGACCATCGGCTATACCGGCCAGTCGCCCGAACGGCTGAAGGCGCATATGGCCAATCAGCACACATTCGACCGCACCACCCTGCGCGCCGTGGGCGGGCCGTGCGATGGCGAATATTACGGTCTGCCATGGCCCTGCTGGGGCACGCCCGAGATGAAGCACCCCGGCACCCCGAACCTTTACGATATGTCGCTGCCGGTGTCGCAGGGCGGGCTGACCTTCCGGGCGCGTTTTGGCGTGGAATACGAAGGTCAGAACCTGTTGGCCGAAGGGGTGTATTCGAAGAATTCCGAGCTTAAGGACGGCTATCCCGAATTCACCTATGAAATGCTGGTTCAGCTTGGCTGGGACCGCGAACTGACCCCGCGCGAACGCTATTGGATCGCCCATGTGGCGGGCATCGAAGGGTTCGAGCGCAACTGGGAAGAGGTGGGCGAGGCCGAGGGCATGGCCTATCCGTCCGATTTCAACGCCCGTGCCAGCGCGATCAACTGGAAAACCGACCTGTCGGGCGGCATTCAGCGGGTGGCGATCGCGCATGAATGCGCCCCCTTCGGCAATGCCAAGGCGCGCTGCATCGTCTGGACCTTCCCCGACCCGATCCCCATCCACCGGGAGCCGCTGTATACCGACCGCCGCGATCTGGTGGCCGATTACCCGACCTATACCGACCGCAAGATGTATCGCCTGCCGACCCTGTATCAGTCGATTCAGGTCAGGGATTTCAGCAAGGATTTCCCGATCATCCTGACCTCGGGCCGGTTGGTCGAATACGAGGGCGGCGGCGACGAAACCCGGTCCAACCCCTGGCTGGCCGAGTTGCAGCAGGAAATGTTCGTCGAGATCAACCCCCGCGATGCCGGCGATCTGGGCATCCGCGATGGCGGTCAGGTCTGGGTCGAAGGCCCCGAGGGGGGCAAGGTCCGGGTCAAGGCAATGGTCACCGAACGCGTCGGCAAGGGCGTGGCCTTCATGCCCTTCCATTTCGGCGGCTTCTATCAGGGGCAGGATCTGCGCGACAAATACCCCAAGGGCGCCGACCCCATCGTGCTGGGGGAATCGACCAATACCGCACAGACCTATGGCTATGATTCCGTGACCCAGATGCAGGAAACCAAAGCCACCCTGTGCAAGATCAGCGCCGCGTAAGAAGGAGGTATCATCATGGCCCGCGTCAAGTTCCTGTGTGATGCCGACCGCTGCATCGAATGCAATGCCTGCATCACCGCGTGCAAAAACGAACACGAGGTTCCCTGGGGCATCAACCGCCGCCGCACCATCACCATTGGCGATGGCAAGCCGGGGGAACGCACCATTTCGGTCGCCTGTATGCATTGTTCGGACGCGCCCTGCATGGCGGTGTGCCCGGTGGATTGTTTCTATCAGACGCCCGACGGGATTGTGCTGCATGACAAGGATCTGTGCATCGGCTGCGGCTATTGCTTTTACGCCTGTCCTTTCGGCGCGCCGCAATATCCGCAGGCCGGCAATTTCGGCAGCCGGGGCAAGATGGACAAATGCACCTTCTGCGCCGGTGGTCCCGAAGAAACCAATTCGCAGGCCGAGTTCGAGAAATACGGCCGCAACCGCATTGCGGAAGGCAAGCTGCCGATCTGTGCGGAAATGTGTTCCACCAAGGCGCTGCTGGCCGGCGATGGCGACATGGTGTCCGAAATTTACCGCGAACGGGTGATCGCGCGCGGATTTGGTCAGGGTGCATGGGGCTGGGATCAGGCCTATAAGGATGCCAGCGGCACCGGCACCGCCAGCTATGCCACGCAGGCGCAAACCCAATGAGGCCGGTCATGCGACAGATGCTGACAGCGGCCCTGATGGTCGGGCTTGGCGGGGCGGCGCTGGCGCAGGACGCGCATCCGCCGCTGCCCATGCCCGATGCGGGGCCGGTCGCGCAGGCGCCGTCATCCTCGGTCCGGCTGGATCAGGCGGGCGAAGTGCTGGTCCCCGCCGCGCCGCATTCCGCGCCCGCCGCTGCGGGGGCGATGCCGGGGCGGGTGATCTCGGCCACGGGCAGCTCGGGTCCGGTGGGGGGGTATGGCGCGGATGCGCTGGCCTCGTCCTCGGTGCGGCTGGATGACGGGGCCAGCGCGTTTCAGGGCGCGCCGACCCGCGATCAGGTCAGGGGCCGCGCCGATGCGGTTCACGGCAGCAATCTGGATCTGGTCAGACAGATCCTGTTTGGTGCCAATATCGTGCCGCGTCAGGCCGGGCCGGGACCGGTCGACCCGATGGGACGGGCCAGCAATGCCGACCCCTGGCGGGCGATCCGCATGGGCGATGAGGATCTGCGCATCTCGGCCCGTGGTCCGCAGGCGCAGGCGGTGATTCAGACCAGCGGCATGGAATGGCTGGCCTTCCGCAAGGGACCGCTGGCGCATTGGGGCGGCTGGCTGTTGCTGGGGACGCTGGCGCTGCTGGCGGTGTTTTACCTGATCCGCGGCAAGATCAGGATCGACGGCGGCAAAGCGGGCACCACCATCCAGCGCTTCGATTTCATCGAACGCTTCAGCCACTGGCTGATGGCCGGGTCGTTCCTGCTGCTGGCCGTGACCGGCCTGTTCCAGCTGTTCGGGCGGCTGTTCATTCTGCCGCTGATCGGCGGGGCGTCTTTTGACCGCATCTATGTGCCGATGTCGGCGGCGGGGAAATGGGTCCATAACAATGTGTCATGGGCCTTCATGATCGGTCTGGTGCTGACCTTTGTGATGTGGGTGGCCCATAACATCCCCAACCGGCTGGACTGGCAGTGGATCAGGCAGGCCGGGGGGCTGTTCAGCAAGAACCTGCATCCGCCCGCGCGCAAGTTCAATGCCGGGCAAAAGCTGATCTTCTGGTCGGTGGTGCTGCTGGGGGCGTCGGTCTCGGCCTCCGGGCTGGAGCTGCTGTTCCCGATGCAGCTGCATATCTTTGGCCACACCTTCGATTTCCTGAACGCCACCGGCCTGCCGCAGCTTCTGGGTCTGGGCGAATTGCCCGGCACCGCGATGCCGTGGCAGCAGGAAATGCAACTGGCGCAGGCGTGGCACGCCATCGTGGCGATGCTGTTCATGGCGATCATTCTGGCCCATATCTATATCGGCTCGGTCGGGATGGAAGGCGCCTTTGACGCCATGGGCAGCGGTCAGGTCGATGAACAATGGGCGCGCGAACACCACAGCCTGTGGTATCAGGACGCCAAGGACGCCGAGGCCCAGGCCCACCACCCCGATGCGCATCGCGCACCAGCCGAATAAAGGGGACCGGAATGAACGCCATGTACAGCGCCTTTATCGCCATTGCCGTGTTTGCCGTTGCGGCGTGGTTGGGGCTGCATCAACTGCCCCTGACCACGGCCGATGTCACATCGGCCCCGGACTCGGTCAGGCTGGACCCGCCCGCCAGCCATTAATGCCCGGCATATCAGTCAGTATCAGGCCCCGCCTTGGCGGGGTCTTTTTCTTTGCCACGCCTGCCGCATATGAAAAAGGGCCGGGGAAAACCCGGCCCTTCTGGTGTCTGCCTGGTCCGCGGATCAGTCGCGGTTGCCCATGAATTGCAGCAGGAACATGAACAGGTTCAGGAAGTCCAGATACAGCTTCAGCGCGCCCATGATGGCCGATTTGCCAAGGAAGTCGCTGTCCGAATGCGCCAGTTGCAGATAGGTGTTCTTGATGCTTTGCGTGTCATAGGCGGTCAGCCCGGCAAAGATCAGCACACCGATCACCGAAATGGCGAATTGCATGGCGCTGGATTGCAGGAAGATATTCACGATCGAGGCCACGATCAGCCCGATCAGACCCATCATCAGGAAGGTGCCCAGACCCGACAGGTCGCGTTTGGTGGTGTAACCATACAGCGACAGACCGGCAAAAGCGATGGCCGTCACCAGGAAGGTCTGCACGATCGAGAAGGAGGTATAGGCCGCAAAGATCCAGCTGATGGAAATGCCCATCAGCGCCGCAAAGCCGTAAAACAGCAGGGTCGCACCCTGAACCGACAGCCGGTTCAGCGCCGCGCCAAAGGCAAACACCACCAGCAGCGGCGCAAACATCACCACCCATTTCAGCGGCGACAGATACAGCGTCTTGCCGAATTCGGTCAGATAGTGGCCATTGCCAAGCGCATAGGGCGTCGGGTCCGCCGACAGCGCCAGGGTCGAGATCCCCCAGGCGGCCAGCGCGGTCACCAGCATCCCCACGGCCATCAGACCGTAAACCTTGTTCATATAGGCGCGCAGGCCCATGTCGATCTCGGCCTGACGGGCGGATGTGCCCGTGCGCGGGATCGTGTTGAAGTCAGCCATCAAAGCCTCCCCGTTAAGTGGTCGTTACCGGCCCCGGACAGGGCGTTCCGGGCAGATATCGGCAGGGCAGAGGGCATTTTCAATGCTGTTCCCGCCGATATAACAGGTTTTTTATAGGGTAATGACCACCTTGCCGGTGCTGCGCCGCTGCGCCAGCGCGTCATACCCCTCGGTCAGGCGGTCCAGCGGCAGGACAAGGCCGCTATGCGGGCGCAGCTTGCCCTGCGCATATAAATCAAACAGCTCGGTCAGGCTGTCGCGCAGCAGCGCCGGGTCAAGGTCGCGATAGCCGCCAAGGTAAAAGCCGTGAATGGCGATATTCTTGACCAGCGCATGGTTCAGGGGCAGGGCCGGGGGCGTGCCGCCCGCAAAGCCGATAACCAGAAACCGCCCGCCCCGCCGCAACGCGCCAAAGGCCGCCAGCCCCGGCGCATCGCCCACCGGGTCATAAACCACGTCGATGCCGCCCGCGTCCCGCAGCGCGGCTTTCAGGTCGGGGGTGGTGTCGCTGTCGATCACATCGGTCGCGCCGGCCTGCCGGGCCAGCGCGCATTTATCGGCGCCCCGCGCCACTGCGATGACCTGCGCCCCCAGCGCCGCGCCGATTTCCACTGCCGTCAGCCCAACACCACCCGCCGCGCCAAGCACCGCCAGCCGGTCACCGGCGCGCAGCCCGCCGCGCCGGGTCAGCGCCATGTGGCTGGTGCCATAAGCGACCTGAAACCCGGCCCCATCCGCGAAAGACATCGAATCGGGCATGGGGATGCAGTGGTCCTGCGCAAACACCGCCTGTTGCGCCAGCGTGCCGCGCGACCAGACGCTGACACGAGTGCCGGGGGTCAGCTGACAACCGGGGCCTGCGGCCTCGACAATGCCGGCGCCCTCGATTCCGGGGATGAACGGATAGGGCGGCGTTTCCTGATATCGCCCCTCGCGCATCAGCAGATCCGCGAAATTCAGCGCCGCCGCCTGCATCCGCACCCGGACCTGCCCTGCGCCGGGCTTCGGGGGCGGGGCATCGGCGGGCGCGGTCTGTAACAGCGGGCCTTGGCCGGGGGCGGGAATCAGGGCATTCTGCATCTGGTCGGTCATCCTGGCTGCGTGTCAGGGGTGTTGGCGGCGAAGGTTTCGCAATTCGGACCGCTTGTCCAGTTCCAGACCTGTCTTTTTAGCTAGGTTTTGAGCAATTAACCCTCTCTGTGCTCGCAAGGCGAATGGAACTGGTTTATACGACCTTTGATTGTATGAGGGGGTGGCTATGACCCATGTTGTCGATATTCATGTCGGAAAGCGGATCCGGCACAGACGCTGGCTGATCGGGATGACCCAACAGCAACTTGCTGAAAAGGTCGGGATCAAGTTCCAGCAGATTCAGAAATACGAAACCGGGATGAACCGGGTTTCGGCCTCGCGTCTGTGGGATATTGCCCACGCGATGGAGGTGCCGGTCAGCTTTTTCTTCGATGGCATCGAAGAGGTCCCGGCCACCACAGCGGCACCCGACCACGACATTCTGGCCGATAAAGAGGCGCTGCAACTGGTCCGGGCCTATTACGCCATGCCCGAAAGCCAGCGTCGCCAGATCTTTGAACTGGCCCGCGTGCTGTCCTCGGACGCCGCCTGAGGCTGCACCCGGCCTGCCCCGGCGCCGTCCGGCTGCCGCGGGTGCTGGCCTTGCGCCCGTATCCGGTCTATGACCGCGGGTAAATGGTCATCGGGGGCAGGCATGATCTCAGCCGCTGAACTGCTTGATATCCGCCGCACGGCCCATGCCCTGGCGGATGCGGCCCGCGCACAGGCGCTGGCCCTGTTCCGCACACCGGGGCTGGGGGCCGATAACAAGGCCGCCGCCGGGTTCGACCCGGTCACCGCCGCCGACCGCGCGGCCGAGGCCGCGATGCGCCGCATCCTTTCACAGCACCGCCCCGATGACGCCATCTTGGGCGAGGAATACGGCCCGCAGGACGGGCGATCCGGTCTGCGCTGGGTGCTGGACCCGATCGACGGCACCCGCGCCTTTATCAGCGGCGCCCCCACATGGGGTGTCCTGATCGCGCTGGAGGATGGCACCGGCCCGGTCTATGGCCTGATCGACCAGCCCTATATCGGGGAACGGTTCGAGGGCGGGCCGGGTCTGGCCGAACTGTCCGGACCGCATGGCACCCGCGCGCTGGCCACCCGCGCCACGGCGGATCTGGCGCAGGCCACGCTGATGACCACCTTTCCCGAAATCGGCACCCGGGCCGAGGCCAGCGCCTTTGGCCGGGTGCGCGACCGGGTGCGGCTGACGCGTTATGGGCTGGACTGTTATGCCTATGCGCTGTTGGCGATGGGGCATGTCGATCTGGTGATCGAGGCCGGGCTGCAACCCTATGACATCTGTGCCCCGATCGCGGTCATCCGCGCCGCCGGGGGGGTGGTGACCGACTGGCAGGGCGGCCCGGCGCATGGCGGCGGGCAGGTGCTGGCGGCGGCGAACCCGGCGCTTCACGCACAGGCGCTGGCACTGTTGCAAAACCCGGGACCGGGCGGGCAAATTGGTTGAAAAGCGCGCGGTTAGCGCCTAAACAACGCCGGTAACGCCCGCAGTCAGGGGACCGCCGATGACCGACGACAGCCAGCGCCGCGACCCCGAGGCCGAGGACGATTTCACCCATTCCCCCGAGGTATTCGACCAGATCGTCGAGGCCATCGACGACAAGGACCAGCCAGCGCTGGACGAATTGCTGGAACCGATGCATCCGGCGGATATTGCCGATGTCATCGAACAGCTTTCGGCCTCGGACCGGCGCGAATTCCTGACCCTCTATTCCGGCGAGATCGACGGCGAGATCCTGTCCGAGATCGACGAATCCATCCGCGAAGAGGTTCTGGACCAGCTGCCCCCCGAGGTGGTGGCCGAGGCCGTCCGCGAAATGGACAGCGACGATGTCGTCGACCTGATCGAGGATCTGGAACAGCCCGAACAGGACGCGATTCTGGCGGCGCTGGACGAATCGGACCGTGTCGCGGTGCGCCAGTCGCTGACCTATCCCGAATATTCCGCCGGCCGCCTGATGCAGTCCGAGGTCGTGGTCGCCCCCGAACACTGGAATGTGGGCGAAACCATCGACTTTCTGCGGTCCGAGGACTGGCTGCCCGAACAGTTCTATCACGTCATTCTGGTCGATCCGCGCCAGCACCCGGTGGGCTATGTGACGCTTGGCAAGCTGCTGGCATCGCCGCGCTCGGCCCGGTTGCGCGACCTGACCGAGGACAGTTTCCGCACCATCCATGTCGCGCAGGACGAAGGCGACGTGGCCTTTGCATTCAACAAATACCACCTGATTTCGGCGCCGGTGGTCGATGATCACGACCGTCTGGTCGGGGTGATTACCATCGACGACGCCATGTCGGTTCTGGACGAGGAACACGAAGAAGATATCCTGCGTCTGGCCGGTGTCGGCGAGGATTCCAGCATCTCGGACACGGTGCTGGAAACGGTGCGCCAGCGTCTGCCATGGCTGGTGGTCAATCTGGGGACGGCAATTCTGGCCTCGATGGTGATCGCGCTGTTCGAAGGCACGATCAGCCAGCTGGTCGCGCTGGCGGTGCTGATGCCGATCGTGGCCTCGATGGGGGGCAATGCGGGCACGCAGACGCTGACCGTGGCGGTGCGCGGGCTGGCGACCAAAAGCCTGACCTCCAGCAATGTCTGGCGGATCGTCCGGCGCGAAGGGATCGTCGGCCTGATCAATGGCGCGGCCTTTGCGCTGGTGATGGGGGCGGTCGCCTGGTTCTGGTTCGAAGGGGTGTCGCTGGGGGCGGTAATCGCGGTGGCGATGGTGGTGAACCTGTTCATCGCCGCGCTGGCGGGCATCCTGATCCCGCTGGGGCTGGACAAGGTGGGGGCCGACCCGGCGCTGGCATCGGGAACATTCGTGACCACGGTGACCGATGTGGTCGGGTTCTTTGCCTTTCTGGGGCTGGCGTCATGGATGCTGCTGTAAAACAGGCGCTGCGCCGGCAGGCGGCGCAGGCCCGGCAGGCGCGGGGCGATCAGGCGGCGGCGACGGCGCGGCTGGCCGGGGTTTTGCAGGCCTATCGCGGGCTGGTGCTGGCCGGATACTGGCCAATGGGCGACGAAATCGACCCGCGCCCGGCCATGGCCACGCATCGCGGGCCGGTCTGCCTGCCGGTGGTGGCGGGCAAGGGGCAGCCGCTGATCTTTCGGCGCTGGCGCCCCGGCGACGCGCTGGAGGCCGGCAGTTTCGGCACCAGCCACCCGCGTCCTAACGCCCCGCAACTGCGCCCGCAGGTGCTGATCGTGCCGATGCTGGCCTTTGACGATCAGGGCAACCGTCTGGGTTATGGCGGCGGGTTTTACGATCGCACGCTGATGCGTCTGCACCGACAGCAGCCGGTGACCGCCATCGGCTTTGCCTGGGGGGTTCAGCAATTCCCCGCCGTCCCATCGGGGCAGCACGATGTCGAGATGGACATCATCGTCACCGATTCGGGTCTGTGGCGATTCTGAAGCTGCCCGGTTAATCAGAAGTTCAGGTTTGGTTTTTCATCCTGCGGTTGCTGCGGCCCTGCCGCGCCTGCGACAAATTATTTCCGCCCGGCCCGGTGCGGATCTGCGAATCATCAGATAGTCGCGCTAACCCCCCAGATTACCTGCGCGAACCCGCCCCGCGCCGCACAAGGGGCTGTGGCGGGCGCTGGCATCGGAACGCTGTCAAGAAAACTCTCTGCTTGCCGGGGCGGGATTCTGGCGTCAGCTTGTAGGGCATTGGGAAAAAAACACCACATATAGACGACCCGGCCACACGTCGCGGCAACGGGGGACAGCACAGGGGGATGGCTATGCGGATCGAACGGCGTTTCACCACCGTCGCGGGCGGCGCCTATGACGAGGTCGCCTTTACCACCACCAGCAGCGAGATCCGCAACCCGGACGGCACCGTGGTGTTTTCCAACAGCTCGGTCGAGGTGCCAAAGGGCTGGTCGCAGGTCGCCAGCGATGTCATCGCACAGAAATATTTCCGCAAGGCCGGTGTCCCGGCGGCCCTGAAACGGGTCAGGGAAAAGGGCGTGCCAGAGTTTCTGTGGCGGTCGGTGCCGGATGAAAAATCCATGGCCGGCCTGCCCGAAGATGCCCGTTATGGCGGCGAAACCAGTGCCCGTCAGGTGTTTGACCGTCTGGCCGGGGCATGGGCCTATTGGGGCTGGAAAGGCGGGTATTTCAGCACTGAAAACGACGCCCGCGCCTATTACGACGAAATGCGCTTTATGCTGGCCCGCCAGATGGCCGCGCCCAACAGCCCGCAATGGTTCAACACCGGCCTGCATTGGGCCTATGGCATTGACGGGCCGGGGCAGGGGCATTTCTATGTCGATTATCAGTCGGGCAAGCTGGTCCGCTCGGACAGCGCCTATGAACACCCCCAGCCCCATGCCTGTTTCATCCAGTCGGTGCGCGACGATCTGGTCAATGAAGGCGGCATCATGGACCTGTGGGTCCGCGAGGCGCGGCTGTTCAAATATGGCAGCGGCACCGGCACCAATTTTTCCAGCCTTCGCGGCGAGGGCGAGCGCCTGTCAGGCGGCGGCAAATCCAGCGGCCTGATGGGGTTTCTGAAGATCGGGGACCGCGCGGCGGGGGCGATCAAATCGGGCGGCACCACGCGCCGCGCCGCCAAGATGGTGATCTGTGACATGGATCATCCCGATATCGAGCAGTTCATCAACTGGAAGGTGATCGAGGAACAAAAGGTCGCCAGCCTTGTCGCCGGGTCCAAGATGCACGAGGCCCGCCTGAACGAGGTCTTTGCCGCCATTCGCGGCTGGGACGGCGATATGGCCGATGCGACCGACCCGGCCAGCAACCCGGCGCTGAAAACCGCCATCCGCGCGGCGAAAAAGGCGATGATCCCCGAAACCTATGTCAACCGGGTGCTGCAATATGCGCGGCAGGGTTTCGACAGTATCGAATTCCCGACCTATGACACCGACTGGGACAGCGAGGCTTATGTCAGCGTCTCGGGTCAGAACAGCAATAATTCGGTGCGGGTGACGGATGCGTTCCTGCGCGCCGTGCGCGACGATGCGCCATGGGAATTGCTGCGGCGCACCGATGGCGGCGTGGCCAAAACCATCAGCGCGCGCGACTTGTGGGACCAGATCGGCCATGCCGCATGGGCCTGTGCCGACCCCGGCATTCAGTTCCACGACACCGTGAACGCCTGGCATACCTGCCCAAAGGACGGGGCCATCCGCGGGTCCAACCCGTGCAGCGAATATATGTTTCTGGACGACACGGCCTGTAACCTGGCCTCGATGAACCTGCTGACTTTTTTGCAGGACGGGCGCTTTGATGCGGGCGGGTACATCCATGCCACGCGGCTGTGGACGCTGACGCTGGAAATCAGCGTGCTGATGGCGCAATTCCCCAGCAAGGAAATCGCGCAGCGCAGCTTTGACTATCGCACGCTGGGTCTGGGTTACGCCAATATTGGCGGGCTTTTGATGAATATGGGCCTGGGTTACGATTCCGCGCCGGGGCGGGCGCTGTGCGGGGCGCTTAGCGCGCTGATGACCGGCGTCGCCTATGCCACCAGCGCCGAAATGGCCGGCGAGCAGGGCGCTTTCGCCGGCTATCGCCGCAATGCCGACCACATGCTGCGGGTGATCCGCAACCACCGCGCCGCCGCCCATGGCAGTGGTGCCTATGACGGGGTGAACGTCGCCCCGGTGGCGCTGGACGCCGCCAATTGCCCCGACCCCATGCTGGTCGATCTGGCCCGCAAGGCCTGGGACGAGGCGCTGACCCTTGGCGAGGAACACGGCTTTCGCAACGCCCAGACCACCGTCATCGCCCCGACCGGCACCATCGGTCTGGTGATGGATTGCGACACCACCGGGATCGAGCCGGATTTCGCGCTGGTCAAGTTCAAGAAGCTGGCAGGCGGCGGTTATTTCAAGATCATCAACCGGTCCGTGCCCGCCGCGCTGGAAAAGCTGGGTTACGGTTCCGCGCAGATCGAGGAAATCATCGCCTATGCCGTCGGTCATGCCAGCCTTGGCAATTGCCCGGCCATCAATCACACCAGCCTGACCGGCCACGGATTTGGCCCGCGCGAGCTGGAAAAGCTGGACGCCGCGCTGGCCAGCGCCTTTGACATCCGCTTCGTCTTTAACCAATGGACCCTGGGCGAGGCCTTTTGCCGCGAAACCCTTGGCATCCCGGCGCAGAAGCTGAACGATCCGTCCTTTGACCTGCTGCGCCATCTGGGCTTTACCCGCGCCCAGATCGAGGCCGCCAATGACCATGTCTGCGGCACCATGACGCTTGAGGGCGCACCGCATCTGGACCCGGCCCATTACGCCGTGTTCGACTGTGCCAATGCCTGCGGGAAAAAGGGCAAACGCTATCTGTCGGTCGAGGCCCATATCCGCATGATGGCTGCTGCGCAGTCCTTTATCAGCGGCGCCATTTCCAAGACCATCAACATGCCCAATTCCGCCAGCATCGCTGACGCGCTGGCCGCTTACGAACTGTCATGGTCGCTGGGGATCAAGGCCAATGCGCTGTATCGCGACGGCAGCAAGCTGTCGCAACCGCTGGCCAGCGCGCTGGTCGAGGATGATGACGAGGCCGCCGACCTGCTGGAAACCGGCAGCCCGCAGGAAAAAGCCGCCGTGATTGCCGAAAAGGTGGTCGAAAAGATCATCGTCAGGGAAATGGTCCGCAGCCACCGCGAAAAGCTGCCCGGCCGGCGCAAGGGCTATACCCAGAAGGCGGTCGTGGGCGGGCACAAGGTCTATCTGCGCACCGGCGAATATGACGACGGCACCCTTGGCGAAATCTTTATCGACATGCACAAGG
This sequence comes from Paracoccus jiaweipingae, assembly GCF_044335505.1. NCBI lineage: Bacteria > Pseudomonadati > Pseudomonadota > Alphaproteobacteria > Rhodobacterales > Paracoccaceae > Paracoccus > Paracoccus jiaweipingae. Next base: position 593,036 of record NZ_JBISBS010000001.1, read on the forward strand.
AAGGTGCCGGTTTCCGCGCGATGATGAATAATTTCGCCATCGCGGTGTCGGTTGGCCTGCAATACGGGGTGCCGCTGGACGAATTTGTCGACGCCTTCACCTTCACCCGCTTTGAACCGGCGGGCATGGTTCAGGGCAATGACAGCATCAAGAACGCGACCTCGATCCTTGACTATGTGTTCCGTGAACTGGCGGTCAGCTATCTGGACCGCACCGACCTTGCGCATGTCAAACCGCAGGGCGCGCGTTTCGACGATATGGGCGGTGGCGAGGCCGAGGGCCAGCCGCAACTGGTCCCGGTCTCCGAAGAAAAATCGCGCAGCATCGAGATGCTGAAACAGATCAGCAGCACCGGCTATCTGCGCAAGCGCCTGCCGCAGGATCTGATGGTGCTGCAAACCAGCACTTCGGCCCGCGCGCTGGACAGCCACGGCGAACAGGCGGTGGCGGTCGATACCAGCACCGTGGCTGTCGGCATGGATGCGCGCGCACAGGCCCGGATGCAGGGATACGAGGGCGACCCCTGCGGCGAATGCGGCAATTACACGCTGGTGCGCAACGGCACCTGCATGAAGTGCAATACCTGCGGCGCGACCAGCGGTTGCAGTTAAGACCGGGCGCGGCGGCCGCCGCGTCCTGACCCCCCATCGCCCGGCCTGCCGGGCGGCGGAAGCCTGTCCGAGCAGGGAACGCGCGACAGACGCGACCGAAAAACGGCCCGCTTGCGGTTCACCGCAGGCGGGTTTTTTCCTGCCCGACCGGCCCGCAATCAAAGGATCACCCCGTCATTGCGTCGGGAAATGGCGATCAGAAGGTCGGCGGGGTCACGGCGCTGACGATGACGCAGGGCACATCCCCGATATTGCGGAACCGGTGCGGCAGGCGGCTGTCGAACAGATAGCCATCCCCCGCGCGCAGGATCTGGACCTGATCCCCGACGGTCACTTCCAGCTCGCCCTCGATGATGATGCCGCCCTCTTCGGCGTCATGCTGGTATGGCTCGCCGGTATCGGCGCCGGGGGCATAGGTTTCATGCATGATTTGCAGCATGTTACGTTCCGCCAGCCCCAGCAGCCGGATCGACAGCCCGTCCACCGGTCCCCCCGTCGGCCCGTCATGCATGGCCGAGGTGCGCACCAGCCGCAATTGCTGGCGGGTGAAAAACACCTGCCCGGCCTCGGGGGTGTCATCGGTGAAAAAGCTGGCCAGCGACAGCGACATCGCATCCAGCAGCTTTTTCAGCGTCGAGATCGAGGGCGAGGAATTGTTCTGCTCGATGGTCGAGATCATGCCATTGGTGACCCCCGCCAGCGCCGCAAGCTGACGCTGCGAGATCCCCCGCTCGGTGCGAAGCTGTTTCAGGCGGCTGCCGACATCGAAATCACTCATGCCGATGTTCTGGGTCATTTCCACGCAAAAGGAAAGGGGGCGGGTCCGGGTCGTGCCCCGGCCGCCCCCCGCCTTCAACCGGCATAGACATAGCTGGTCTTGACCGCGGTATAGAATTCCGCCGCGTAACGCCCCTGTTCGCGCGAGCCATAGGACGAGCCTTTGCGCCCGCCAAACGGGACATGGTAATCCACCCCGGCGGTGGGCAGGTTGACCATCACCATCCCCGCCTGCGCGCCCTGCCGGAAGGCGCGGGCCTGCGACAGGCTGGCGGTGCAGATACCGGCGGACAGGCCGAAATCGCTGTCATTGGCCAGCGCCAGCGCATGGTCGAAATCATCCGCCACGATCAGGCTGGCACAGGGACCAAAGATTTCCTCGCGGCTGGAGCGCATGTCATTGCGGGCGTTCAGGAACAGGGCAGGGCGCTGATACCAGCCTTCGGTGGCGGCATTGACGCGCTGTCCGCCGATCACCTCGCAGCCCTCGGACCGGGCCAGATCGACATAGGACAGGTTGCTGTTCAGCTGACTTTCCGACACCACCGGCCCGATCTGCGTCTGCGGGTCCAGCGCATTGCCAACCCGCAGATCCTGCATCCGCGCGGCCAGCTTGTCGGCAAAGGCCCCGGCCACCGGGCGATGCACGATCAGGCGCGACGAGGCCGTGCAGCGCTGACCGGTGGAATGGAAGGCGCCGTTCAGACAGGCCTCGACCGCCAGATCCAGATCGGCATCGCCCATCACCACCATCGGGTTGCGACCGCCCATTTCCAGCTGAACCTTTTTCAGGCTGGCCCCGCAGGCAGCGGCAATCCCGCGCCCGACGGGGACCGATCCGGTAAAGGAAATCGCGTCGATACCGGGGTGGTCGACCATCGCCTGACCGACAGTGCGGCCCCGGCCCATGACCAGATTGACCACCCCCGCCGGGGCACCGGCCTCGTGGATCAGGCTGGCCAGAACATGCGCGCAACCCGGCGTCAGGTCAGCGGGCTTGATCACCACGGTATTGCCGTAACACAGCGCCGGGGCCAGCTTCCACGCCGGAATGGCGATGGGAAAATTCCACGGCGTGATCAGCCCGACCACACCCACCGGCTCGCGCGTGACGGTGACATCGACACCGGGGCGCACCGACGCCAGCGCATCGCCCGCAACCCGCAGCGCCTCGCCGGCAAAAAAGCGAAAGATCTGCGCCGCCCGCACGGTTTCGCCAATCCCCTCGGGCAGGGTCTTGCCCTCTTCGCGCGATAACAGCCGCCCGATCTCGTCCTTGCGGGCCAGCAGGGCCTGCGCCACGCGTTCCAGCAGGTCGGCACGGACCTGCGGTCCCGCCGCCGCCCATCCGGGCAGGGCCGCCCGCGCCGCCGCCACGGCCTGATCGACCTGCGCGGCATCACCCTGCGCATAGAGGCCGATCACATCCGCACCATCCGAGGGGCTGATATTCTGAACCGCCTCGGGGCCTTCGACCCATTCGCCGCCGATCAGATTGTGAAACATGGTCATGTCGGGTTCCTTGCAAAACACGGCAAGGCGCTGTCGGACAGGGCGCAGCGCCGCTGTCATCGCCTTGGCACAAATATCCTCGGGGGTGTGGGGGCAGACAGCCCCCACCCGCCATGGCCTGACACAGGCCGCGCCATCGCGATGGCAAAGGGCGGGAAGGGCGATGCCGGGGGCAGGACAGGCCGCCCCCGGTCAGGAAGGTTTAATAAAACGCCTGCAAACCGGTAATGGCGCGGCCCAAAATCAGGGCGTGCACGTCATGGGTGCCCTCATAGGTGTTCACGGTCTCAAGGTTGACCATGTGGCGCATGACCTGGAATTCCTCGGAAATGCCGTTGCCGCCATGCATGTCACGGGCGACGCGGGCGATTTCCAGCGCCTTGCCGCAATTGTTGCGCTTGATGATGCTGATCATCTCGGGCGCGGCTTTGGCGTCGTCCAGCAGGCGACCGACGCGCAGGCTGGCTTGCAGACCCAGGGTGATCTCGGTCAGCATATTGGCCAGCTTCAGCTGATGCAGCTGGGTTTGCGCCAGCGGCTTGCCGAACTGCTTGCGGTCCAGACCGTATTGGCGGGCGGCGTGCAGACAGAATTCGGCCGCGCCAAGCGCGCCCCAGCTGATGCCATAGCGGGCGCGGTTCAGACAGCCGAACGGCCCTTTCAGCCCCTCGACATTGGGCAGCAGCGCGTCTTCACCGACCTCGACGCCTTCCATCACGATCTCGCCGGTGATGCTGGCGCGCAGGCTCAGCTTGCCGCCGACCTTGGGCGCCGACAGCCCCTTCATGCCTTTTTCCAGCACAAAGCCGCGGATCTTGCCGCCATGGGCCTCGGATTTGGCCCAGACCACGAACACATCCGCGATCGGGCTGTTCGAGATCCACATCTTGGTCCCATTCAGCACATAGCCGCCATCGGTCTTTTTCGCCGTGGTCTTCATGCCGGCGGGGTCGGACCCGGCATCGGGTTCGGTCAGGCCGAAACAGCCGATATATTCCCCCGAGGCCAGCTTGGGCAGATATTTCTGGCGCTGCTCTTCGCTGCCATAGGCATAGATCGGATACATCACCAGCGACGATTGCACCGACATCATGCTGCGATAGCCGCTGTCAACGCGCTCGACCTCGCGGGCGATCAGGCCATAGGCGACATAGGACGCGCCGATCCCGCCATATTCCTCGGGGACGGTAACCCCCAGCAGGCCCATTTCGCCCATTTCGCGAAAGATTTCGGGGTCGGTGACCTCGTCGCGATAGGCGGCGATGACACGCGGTTGCAACTTGCCCTGCGCATAGGACCGGGCCGCGTCGCGCAGCATCCGTTCCTCTTCGGTCAACTGGTCCTCCAGCAGGAAGGGGTCTTCCCAGCCAAAGCGGTTCAGGTCGGGGGCGTCTTTGGGTTTCAAAGCCATGGGGTCCTCACTTGCGGGCGTCGATGGCAGCCTCGACCGAGGCTTCGATAATGTCCAGTGCCTCGTCCAGCTGTTCCATCGGAATGGTCAGCGGCGGCAACAGGCGGATGACGTTATAGCGGGTGCCGCAGGACAGCAGGATCAGCCCGCGCTTTTCCGCCTCGGCCACGATGGCGGCGGTCAGGGGGGCGTCGGGGGCGTTGCTGTCGCGGTCGGTCACCAGCTCGAACGCGTTCATGGCGCCAAGGCCGCGCACCTCTCCGATGGCCTCCATCCCCTGACGGTTGGCCAGCTGGGTCAGTCGGGCGCGGATCGTGTCACCGATCTGGGCCGCACGGGCGCACAGGTCTTCGTCCGCGATCACGTCCAGAACGGCATTGGCCGCCGCCACCGCCAGCGGGTTGCCGGCATAGGTGCCGCCGACGCCGCCGACGCCGGGCGCGTCCACGATTTCGGCCTTGCCGGTCACCGCCGACAGCGGGAAACCGCCCGCCAGCCCCTTGGCCATGGTCACCAGATCGGGGATCACGCCGCTGTGCTGGATGCCATACATCTTGCCGGTGCGGGCCATGCCGGCCTGAACCTCGTCCGCGATCAGCACGATGCCATGCTGGTCACAGATTTCGCGCAGCTTTTGCAGGAACCCCTGCGGCGCAATGGTGAAACCGCCTTCGCCCTGAACCGGTTCGATAATGAAAGCCGCGATGCGTTCCGGGTCGACCGAGGTGGTCAGAATGCGTTCCAGATGGCTGATCGCCTCGGCCTCGGATACGCCATGGAAAGCGTTGGGGAAGGGGGCGTGGATGATCTCGGGCGGCATGGCGCCGAAGCCCTTTTTATAGGGCGCGACCTTGCCGGTCAGCGCCATCCCCAGCAGGGTGCGGCCATGGAAGGCCCCGGAAAACGCGATCACACCCGACCGCCCGGTAAAGGCGCGCGCCATCTTGACGGCGTTTTCGACCGCCTCGGCGCCGGTGGTGACCAGCATGGTTTTCTTGGCGAAATCACCCGGCGTCAGCGCATTCAGCCGCTCGGCCAGGGTTAGATAGTTTTCATAGGGCGCGACGTGGAAACAGGTATGGGTAAAGGCCTGCGCCTGATCGGCCACGGCGGCCATCACGCGCGGGTGGCGGTGGCCGGTATTGTTCACCGCGATCCCGGCGGCGAAGTCAAGGAAACGCCGGCCATCGGCATCCCACAACTCGGCATTTTCGGCGCGCACGGCATAGATGCCGCGGGTCGACACACCGCGCGCCACAGCGGCGTTGCGACGGTCGAGCAGGGCTGCATTCGACATGATCTGGACCTTTCCTGATTCGGCTGACGGGCAGGATATCCGTGCCGTTCAATATATCAATCACTTTGTTTAACGGGGCGCGGCACCGGCGCCCCGAAGATGGCTCAGAACAGCTTTTCGGGCAGCCACAGCGCGATCTGCGGGAACATCACCACCAGCGCCAGACCGACGATCTGCAACAGCACAAAGGGCAGCGCCGCCCAATAGATGTCATAGATCGACACCTCGCGCGGGGCGACCGAGCGCATATAGAACAGGTTATAGCCGAATGGCGGCGTCAGATAGGCGGTCTGCATCGACAGCACGAACAGGATGGCGAACCACACCGGGTCATAGCCCAGATCGCGCACGATCGGCAAAAACAGCGGCACGGTGATGAACAGGATGGCGAAATCATCCAGGAACATACCCAGAATAAAGAAGGTCGCCAGCATGATCACGATCACCGCCATGCCCGAAAGCTGAAAGTCGTCAATCAGGTCCGACACGATGGCACCGGCGCCAAGCCCCAGATAGATCTTGGAAAAGAACACCGCCGCGATGGTGATCCAGATCAGCATCCCGATAATCTTGGTGGTGTTCATCAGCGCATAGCGCAGCGTCGGCCAGTCCAGCCGCCGCCGCAGCCCGGCCAGCAGCATCGCCCCCGCCGCGCCAATGGCCGAGGCCTCGGACGGCGAGGTAATGCCGCCCACGATACAGCCCAGAACCGTGGTCACCAGCAATGCCGGCGCCACCAGAAACCGCAGCGAGGCCAGCTTTTCACGGGCCGAGGCGCGTTCCTCGGGCGGGGCGGGCGGTCCCATTGACGGGTCGATGCGACAGCGGATCAGGTTATACAGAATATAGATCCCCGCCAGCATCAGCCCCGGCATCACCCCCGCGGCGAACAGTTTGCCCACCGATTCCCGCGCCAGAAACGCATAGATGATCATCAGAACCGATGGCGGTATCAAAAACCCCAGCGCGCCCCCGGCCATGATCGTGCCGGTCACCAGCCGCTTGTCATAGCCGCGTTTCAGCATCGAGGGCAGGGCGATGATCCCCAAACTGACCGTGGCCGCGCCCGACACCCCGGCCATGGCCGCGATAATGGCACAGATCAGCACCGTGCCGACCCCAAGCCCGCCGGGAACGCCGCCCATCAGCTTGTAAAACATCTCGAACAGGTCGTCGGTAATCCCCGACCGTTCCAGCACCAGCCCCATGAAGATGAACATCGGCAGCGCGACCAGCAGGAAATTGTCCATCGAGCCATAGACCGAGGCCAGCAACAGGTCCAGCCCCCCGCCGCCATACAGCAGATAGGCGCTGCCCATCCCCGAAATCATCAGCGCCCAACCCAGCGGGGCGCCCATCACGATCAGCACCAGCATCGAGGCGAACATGATCCCCGTGATGGCCAGCGGATCCAGATCTGCCATGGCAGTTCCTTCCTGTCGGATTTTATCGTTGACGCCCGCCCGGCCCGCAGCCGGAGGGGCGGGCCTTACGCGTCAGGGCGCGCGGCGCTGTCGGTCAGGGGCGCGTCGTCGTCTTCGTCCAGATGCACCTCGCGCGGGTCGTCCAGCGGCAGGTTCAGCACCTTGGCAACCGCGCGCACCACCTCGGCGACGCTTTGCAGCATCAGCAGGGCGATGGCCAGCGGGATCAGCGACTTGATGTAATACAGCGGCGGCTGCCAGACGCTGCGGTTGGAAAACTCGCGCGTTTCCCATGACCGCTGTGCAAAGTCGATGGACTGCCAGAACACCACCGCCAGCACCGCCAGACCCAGCGTGAACACGATCATGTCGCAAAACGCCTGAAGCCGCTCGGGCATGGCACCCCAGACGACCTCGCTGCGGACATGGGCCTGTTCGCGCAGGGTATAGCTGGCCCCAAGGATGGCAAAGGCGCCAAACACCATGGTGGTGAATTCATGCGCCCAGATCGTTGGCGAACCAAGGAAATAGCGCATGACCACTTCGTAAACCAGCACCCCCACCATCACCAGCACCAGACCCGAGATGACCCGCCCGACAAGCTCGGACAGGCCATCCTGGATCAGCAGATAACGCCGGATTGCCGTCACTTCAGGCGGCCCTTTTCCCTGGCATTGGCGGTCAGGATGTCGACCGCCTGCTTGTTGCGGTCCGATTTCGCGGCTTCTTCCTGCCAGACCACCTGCGCGGCCTCGGTCAGACGGGCCGAATCTTCGGCGGGCAGCTCGGCAAAGTCGAATTTTTCGCCGGCGTCGATGATGGCCTGATTGCCGTCTTCCAGCCACTGGTGGATGTCGCGGGCATATTGGTCGATGCCCTCGGCCAGCACCTTGCGCTGTGCGTCATCCAGCTTGTCGTCCCAGAATTTTTCATTGGCGATCGCGGTTTCGATCCAGCCGGGATTCAGCAGGTTCAGGAAGGTGTAATTCTTGCCGGTCTCGTTCAGCTTCAGCTCTTCATATTCCATCGGGCCGCCATAGATGGCGCCGTCGATCACACCGGTTGACATGCCGATATACAGTTCCTGCGCCGGCAGATAAACGGTCGCGATGCCGACGTTTTGCAGCATCTTGGCGATCTGGCTGGTGGCGCGGATCTTCATCGACTTGAGGTCGTCCAGCCTGGTCACCGGCGATTTGGTCAGCAGGTCGTAATCGCTGCCATAGCCGCGCCCGACCACCTTGACCCCATGTTCGGCATAGGCCTGCGCGACCAGATCGCCAAGGCCCTTGTTTTCGAACACGTCACGGGCCTCTTCGGTGCTGGTCCACGCGCCGGGCAGTCCGGCTTCGATATTGCCGATCTCGACCGTGCCGGGCCAATAGCTGCCGACGCCATAGGCGATATCGACGGTGCCGCGCGACACGCCCTCGACCATCTGGTCGCTGGCGACCATCTCGCCGCCGCGGAAATACTGGATCTTGACGCTGCCGCCGCTGGCTTCCTTGACGTAATCCTGAAACTTCTTGGCGATATCGTCGATCTCGGTGCCATAGAAGGTCTGGAAACGGACCCGCACCGTATCGGCGCTGGCGGCATCGACGATGAACATGGCGGCCAGGGCCGGGGCGACGTATTTCAGATAGCGCATGTATCCTCCCTTTCGTTGTTCTTAGATGTCCCCCGTTGCAGGACAGCCTGCCGCAGGTGACACCGTGCGGCGCAGCCCCTCTGCCTGCGCCGGTCTGCCTTGATCAGAACGCATAGGTGTTCAATTTGTCAATCAAACTTTTAAAAAATCATTCACCTGCGCCGTGATCTGCCCGTTTTTTCGGCAGCACGCACAGCATTTCATATAACAGATTCGCCGCGATCATGGCGGTGTTGCCCGACGGGTCATAGGGCGGCGAGACCTCGACCAGATCGCAGCCCACAAGGTTCAGCCCGGCACAGCCCCGCACGATTTCCAGCGCCTGAATCGTGGTCAGCCCGCCCATTTCCACGGTCCCGGTGCCGGGCGCGAAAGCCGGGTCCAGCGAATCGATGTCAAAGGACAGATAGACCGGCGCATCCCCGATCCTGTCGCGTATCTGCTGCATCAATGGGGTCAGCGACCGGTGCCAGCATTCCTCGGCCGGGACCACGGTCCAGCCCTGCTGACGGCCCCAGTCGAAATCACCGGCGGCATAGCCGGTGCCGCGCAGCCCGATCTGAACCACCTTGTCATTTTGCAGACAGCCCTCTTCCCACGCGCGGCGGAAGGGACAGCCATGGGCCTCAGCTTCGCCAAACATGTGTTCGTTGGTGTCGGCATGGGCATCGACATGGATCAGCGCCACCGGCCCGTGCCGTTCCGCCATCGCCCGCAGGATCGGCCAGCTGAGGGTGTGATCGCCCCCCAGCGTCAGCGGGATCGCCCCCTGCGCCAGCACCTGACGGTAATGACCCGCGATCAGCCCCACCGATTTCTTCAGATCGAAGGTATTGATCGCCACATCCCCGATATCAGCAACCTGCATCCGGTCAAAAGGGGCGGCGCCGGTGGCCATGTTATAGGGGCGGATCATCCGGCTTTCATCGCGGATCTGGCGCGGTCCCAGCCGCGTGCCGGGCCGGTTCGAGGTGCCGATATCCATCGGAACCCCGATGAAACAGGCATCCAGCCCCGCCGCGCTGTCAGCGGCGGGCAGCCGCATCATCGTCGCAGGCCCCCCGAAACGCGGCATCTGGTTGCCCCCCAGCGGCTGATTGAACCCTGCCATCCCTGCCTTCCCCACGGTCACGACAGCACCAGCCTGTCGGGTCAGGGCCGCCGGGTCAAGGCGGCTCAGCCGCTGGGGGTCAGCATCCGGCGATACATCTGGGTCAGATAGGCCTCGGCCTCGGGGAACAGGTTCTTTGCCTTGTGGGGCGATAATTCCTCGATCTGGATCTTGAAATCAGCGTAATGCTGGGTCGTTGCCCAGATCGAATAGAACATGTGATAGGGGTCGACCGGCGCGATCCGGCCATCGTTGATCCATTGTTCGACCAGCGCGATCTTGCTGTCGAACACCGAACGCAGCGGGTCGAACACCTGCTTTTGCGCGCGGGGCACACCCATCAGCACCTCGTTGGCAAACAACCGGCTTTCGCGCGGAAAGTTCTGCGAGATTTCCAGCTTGCGGCGCACATAATCACAGATCTCGGCAATGGGGTCGTCATTGTCGCGCATCATGTTCAGCGGCCCGATCCACAGCAGCAGGGTGCGGGACATCAGCTCTTTGTGGATCTTTTCCTTGCTGCCGAAATAATACAGCAGCGATGGCGTCGACATACCCGCATGTTCCGAGATCTTGTTGATCGACGCCCCCCGGAACCCGTCACGGGCAAAGATATCCAGTGCGGCGTTCAGAATGATTTCGGTCTTTTCGCGCTGGATGCGGGTCTTGCCGCGCTTGTCGGATGAGGGGGGCATACGGGTCTTTTGGGGCTGGCTGCGGCGACACCATGGCGCCTGCGCCCCCATAGCCCAGTCCGCGCCGGGATGGAACGCCCTGCGGCAAAAAGGCCGGGCCAAGGGAAGGCCCGGCAGGTTGGGAAAGTCGTGTGCTGACCTCAGGATTTCCAGTGCGGGATGATCTTTTCGCCGTAATCCGCGATGATCTTTTCCTCGTTGCCGCTGTCCAGATAGATGTTGAACTGGGTGACGCCCGCGGCCTCCAGCGCCTTCAGTTTGGCGATATGTTCGTCGACCTCGCCCAACACGCAAAAGCTGTCGATCACGTCATCGGTGATGAAATCAAGATAGGGGTTATCGCTTTGACCGTGCTTGGAATAGTCATAGCCCTTGCGGTCCTTGATATATTCGGTCAGCGATTTCGGGATGTCCTGACGCTCGGTGCCGTATTTTTCGACGATATCGGCGACATGGTTGCCGACCATGGCCGGGAACCAGCGGGTCGCGGCGCGGCCCTCGGCACGGTCGCCGGTCCATGCCGGCGCGGCGGCCTGAATCTGAAAGCCCGACATATCGCGCCCCGCCGCCTGACCGGCGGCTTTGGCCTGATCGCCAAGCCATTTACAGATTGCCGGCTCGCCGACCTGCAAGATGACCCCGTCGCCCACGCGGCCCGCCGTGTCCAGCGCCTTGGGACCATAAGCCCCGATCCAGACCGGCAGGTCATAGCCGGTGGCCCAGGGAAATTTCACCGGTTCGGGGCAGTCGCCGTAAATCGCCTCGTCGCCGCGCACCAGGGCCTTGACGACGCTGGTGAATTCCTCGACGCGGGCCAGCGGCGCGGGTTTTTTGCCCATCACCCGGACAGCGCTGTCCCCGCGCCCCAGCCCGATCAGGAAGCGCCCGCCCGATTGATGCGCCAGCGATCCGAATAGGCTGGCGGCCTGTGACCAGTCGCGGGTGTTGGGGTTGGTCACGCAAGGGCCGAACATCATCTTTTGGGTGTGCTCCATGCACATCGCCATCGCCGGATAGGATTCGCGCCACAGGATGTGGCTGTCGTAAAACCAGCAATAGGTAAAGCCCGCGTTTTCGGCCTGCCGGACCAATGCACGGGCGCGGTCAGGCTGAACGAAGCCCTTGAAGGTAATGGCGAAATCCATAATCTGTCTCCCTGTTTTTTTGATGTGTCCGGTCAGTGATCCGGCGCGCAGATGCGGATGCCGGCATGGGTAAAGGGCACCGCCTTCGAGATATTCAGCCGGATCAGGATGGGGGTGATCGCCTCGATACAGCGGGCCGCGCGCGCGTCACCGGCATTATAGGCGGTGACATCCAGCCTTTCGCACAGCGCCATGACCTGTTGCCGCGCGGCCAGATCGTTGCCACAGACAAGAATGTCGCAATTGATCGCGGCATCCGTATCGTTCAGCACCTTGGCGGACACGTTATGCAGCGCGCCGATGACCGCGATGTCAGGCCCCAGCAGCGCCTGCGCGGCCTCGGTCGCAGAGCCTTCGGCCGGCATGGTGACCGATTTCGGGTCGCCCTCGGTCAGTGGCACGACAATATCGACGACGATCTTGCCGGTCAGATGTGGCCTCAGGGCGCGCAGCGTGGCCTCATGCGCGGCAAAGGGCACTGCGATGATGACGAAACTGTCGGCGGCGGCGACGGCGGCGGCGTTATCATGGCCGCTGACCGGGGCGGCACCCGCGGGCAGGCCGGCGCTGATCTGCGCGGCAATATCCGCCGCGCGGGCCGCCTCGCGCGAACCCAGCGCAACGGGCAGGCCTGCGCGGGCAAAGCGTTTGGCCAGCCCCTGACCTTGCGGTCCGGTGCCGCCGATAATGGCAATGGTCATCTGAACGTATCCTCCTTGACGGGTCGTAAAAGGTCGCGGGCGCGGGCCTGCGGGCGGGGCTGCCAGTCCAGCCCCCGCACCACCACCACGGGCGTTTTGGCCGCTTTATGCATGACCAGCCCGGCAGCGGCGGCGATCTCGTCCGCGAGGGCGGGTTCGGTCACGGCCAGCTTGCGGCCCCAGGCGTCTTCCTGACCCTGTTCGCGCCGGGTGGCAGGCAGTTGCGACAGGCCAATGGCGACATTGACCTGCCCGATCCGCCATGGGCGCCCGAACGTGTCGGTCATCACCACTGCCAGCGTCTGGCCAAAGCGCGCCTGCAACGCCGCGCACAGGCTGGCGGCGCTGGCATCGGGGTCCTCGGGCAGCAGGATCACCGTATCGGGCGTGTCGGTATTGGATTCGTCCACCGCCGCATTGGCGCAGATAAAACCCAGCCGGTGCTCGCAGATCATCGTGCCGCTGTCCTGTCCGGGGTGGCGAAAGGCGCGCACCACCTGACGGCTTTCGCGCAGCACGGCCTCGACCTTGCGGGGGTCCTTGTTCAGTTCCGCACCATAGCGGCGGGCACTGCGCGAGGGGCGGATATCGGCCAGCGCCAGCACCCGGCCTTCGGCCTTGGAAAACACTTTCTGCGCCACGCAGATCACATCGCCCGCGCGCGGCGGGGCGTGCCGGTCCAGGGCATCGCCGATAATCGCGGCCAGATCGTCGCCGGGGCGAATGTCAGGGATGCCGGGCAGGGCGCGGATGGTGACGCTGTCCATTCAGCCCCCCTTTTGCAGCCGGGGCAGGTCGGCAGCGGTGTCGACATCGTGACGCAGGCTGGCAAAAGGCAGCACGACCGGCCTGATCCCGCGCTGCATGGCCCGGCGGTAATGACGCAGGAAGGACCGCGGCCCAAAGCCGAAATCCAGCACCTGCGGCGGGCTGATCATCAGCGCGTTGGTCCCCAGATCATGTGCCGGGCACAGCCCGACCGCCGCGCCATCGGGGCGCCACGCCAGCAGCCGGTGCAGATCGTGCAGGCCGGGGGCTGCCAGATCGCCGGGCAGGATGCACAGCCGCCGCCAGCCGCCCGCCACGGCACAGGCGGCGGCGCAATGGGCGGCGGCGTTCAGGCCGCGTGCTGCGCCTTCGGGAATGATCTGTGCGCCCTGCGCCCGCGCCAGCGCCGCCATATCGGGGCTGGCCGTGACCACGGAAATGTCAAAGAACGGCATCTGCCCGCGCAGTTGCACCAGCTGTTGCAACAGCCCGGTCAGCAATTGCCGTGCCAATGCGGCCCGCGCATGATCAGACAGCACCGGGCGCAGCCGCGTCTTGGCCAGCGCGGCATCCTTGACCGGAATGGCAACCAGAAGATCGCGCATCACGCTGCCCCCCGCTGCGCCGCCAGCCGCTGGCCAAGGGCGATGATACCGCCTGCCAGCCGGGCCTTTGCGGCTAGATCGGGCATCAGAATGTCATCGGGGATGGCGGCTGGTCCCTCGGCCTCGATCAGCGGGGTCAGGTGGGCATCCAGCCTGTCGATCACCAGCGCATCGGCCAGATCGCGATATTGCCGCGCCACGCCCACCGCATCGGCACGCAGCCCCAGATCCGTCATCATCCGGTCCGCAGGGCCTTTGACGACCTTGCCCGCGATAAACGGGCTGACCGCGATCACCGGTGCCGCCGCCCCGGCGATGGCCGCGGCAATGCCCGCAATGCCAAGGATCGGTGCAATGCTGACCAGTGGGTTCGAGGGGGCAATGACGATCAGATCTGCATTGGCGATCGCCTCCAGCGCCTCGGGGGTGGGGCGGGCGCTGTCGATGCCGTCAAAGGCAATGCGCCGGATGCGCGGCGCACAGCGCTGGCGCACGAAATAGTCCTGAAACCCGATCCAGCCCGCATCGGTCAGCACCCGCGTCTGCACCACGTCATCCGAGGGCAGAACGATACGCTGCCCCACCCCCAGCGCGCGGGCGATATCGGTCGCGATATGCTGGGGACGGTCACCCTGCGCGCGGCGCTGACTGCGATAGATATGCACCCCCAGATCGCGGTCGCCAAGCGACATCCAGACCGGATTTCCCAGCCGCTCCAGCATGTCCAGCGCGCGGTGCCCCTCGTCAGCGACACCCCAGCCCTGATTGCGGTCAATCAGCCCGGCCAGGGTATAGGTCAGCGTGTCGATATCGGGCGAAACCCACAGCCCGTGAAAGGCCGCGTCATCCGCGATATTGCCGATCACGGTCAGGTCTGTGCCGGGGCAGGCGGCCAGCCCTTCGGCCATTCTGGCGCCGCCGACACCGCCCGCCAGCAAGGTAACAGCCAGCGGGGCAGGCTGTGATCTTTGGGCAGTGGGGGTCATGCGCGTGCCCTTTCGGGAAACATGGTCAGAAAATCCAGCGGCGCGGCGCCGGCGCGGTCGACCAGCGGGGCAATCTGCTGCGGGTCGTGGTCGGTGTAATCCTCGATCAGCGCATAGGTGGTGCTGCGCCGCACCGGCACCCGCCCGGCCGACCGGATGAGGTGCACCATTTCCGCCGCGGTGATTTCCTGCCCGAACCCCGCCCCAGCCGCGCGCGAGATGCTTTCATTCATCAGCGTCCCGCCAAGGTCATTGACCCCGCGCGACAGCATCTGGCGGGCGCGTTCCGGTCCCAGTTTGGTCCACGAGACCTGAATATTGTCGATGAAACCGTGCAGCATGATGCGCGACACGGCATGCATCTTGTCGACCTCGTCCACGCTGGGGCCGGGGCGGACATCGCCCTGCGCGCCCTTGTAAAGCGGCGATTCGGTGTGGACGAAAGACAGCGGCACCAGTTCGGTAAACCCGCCTGTGTCGCGCTGAATATCGCGCAGCAGGGCGATATGGGCGGCCCAATGCTGTGGCCCGTCGATATGGCCATACATGATTGTCGCCGTGGTCGGGATGCCGGCCTGATGCGCGGTGCGGATGATCTGAACCCATTTTTCCGCGCTCAGCTTGTTGCGGGTCAGGCGGCGGCGGATGTCGGTGTCCAGAATCTCGGCTGCGGTGCCGGGCATCGACCCCAGCCCGCATTCGCGCAGATCGGCCAGAAAATCGGCATAGGACATGCGCCTTTTGGCGGCGCCATACCAGATCTCGAAGGGGGAATAGGCGTGGATATGCATATCGGGCAGGGCAACTTTGATCGCCAGCAGCAGGTCGCGGTAATAGGTGCCGGGCAGGTCGGGATGCAGCCCGCCCTGAATACAGACCTCGGTCGCGCCCCGGTCCCAGGCCTGCTGCGCCCGCGCCACCACCTGGCTGGTGGACAGCCATTCCGCGCCGGGCTGTTCGGCCCGTTTGGCAAAGCCGCAGAATGTGCAGCCCATGTAACAGATATTGGTGAAATTGATGTTGCGGTTCACCACAAAGCCGACGCGGTCGCCATTGGCCCGCGCCCGCAGCCGGTCGGCCACCGCATAGATGGCGGGCAGGTCGGCGCCCTGCGCGGCAAACAGGGCGCGGCCCTCGGCCTCGGTGATTGGGCGCCCCTCAAGCGCGCGGTCCAGAATGCGGCGAATCGCGGGGCTGGTGGCAAAGCCGTGATGCAGGGTCATGGTCAGGCTCCGATGGCTTGGTGGGCGGCCAGACCGTCGGGGCGGGCCATGCCGGTGATGCGGGGCTGAAGCGCCGGGTCGACAAAGCCGCTGCCGGGGCGCAGATAGGCCGGATACAGCGGCAGCCGCTCGGTCAGGGCAAAGCCCGCGGCGGCACAGTTATCCGACAGGGCGCGCAGCTGTGGCCAGTCATGCTGGGGGTTGATAAAGTCGATGGTGACGGGCGAAATCCCGCCCCAGTCATTGATGCCCGCGCGCAGGTAATCCATGTGCCGCGCCGACAGGTTGGGCGGGGCCTGAAGGCTGATCCCGGCGGGCAGGATCAGCCGCGCCACGGCAAGGGTGCGCAGCATATCGGCCAGCGACGGTTCGGGGTGGCTGGCCATCGCGATATCCGGCTTGCGCTGGAAATTCTGGATAATGACTTCCTGAATATGGCCATGCTGGCGGTGGCTGGCGGCGATGGCCTGAAGGGCCTCGATCCGGTCGGCCCATGTCTCGCCGATGCCGATCAGCAGGCCGGTGGTAAAGGGCACCTGCTGCGCCCCGGCGCGGTCCAGTGTGCGCAGGCGCTGCACCGGCATCTTGTCGGGGCAGCCATGATGCGGGCCGCCCTTGCGGGTCAGCACCCGGCTGACGGTTTCCAGCATCATCCCCATCGAGGCCGAGACCGGACGCAGGCTGGTGATTTCGGCCTCGGTCAGGGTGCCTGCATTGACATGCGGCAGCAGCGGGGTCTCGGCCAGCACCATGGCGCACATATCACGCAGATAGTCGGTCATCCGCGTATATCCCAGCCGCGCCAGTGCCGCGCGGGCCTGGGGATAGCGCGCCTCGGGCCGTTCCCCCAAGCTGAACAGCAGCTCTTTACAGCCCTGTTTTTCGCCGCGCCGGGCGATGGCCAGCACCTGCCGCGGGGTCAGAATGCGGGCATCGGGCGAATCGGGATGCTTGACGAAGGTGCAATAGCCGCAAGTGTCGCGGCACATATTGGTCAGCGGCACGAAAACCTTGCGCGAATAGGTCACCACGCGGCCCCATTGGGCGTCGCGCACCGCCGCCGCGCGGGCCATCAGGCCGGACAGGTCGGCATGTTCAAACCAGGCTGTGTCGCTGTTCGCAGTCATCACGGTCCCCTTTTCGCAAACGCTGGCGCAAAGCAGGGCAGGCTGTCAATAATTTTTTATTAGCTGGTAAAATAAGCATAGGAAGGCAGCAGAAAGCACCTTATTTGCGCAGCGCAGAAAAACAGCGCTGCAAAGCGGCGGAAAATATTCTTGACTGGTTGATAAAATATTTTCCACGTTAACCCTGTGCATATGCGACCCGCATAGGCCGCGATACCGGCAGGCACCGCAATGACGGCTGCCACAGACAGGGACGGGAAGACCATGACGACCGACCGCAATCCGAATGACCTTGGGGCCTGTTGGATGCCCTATACGGCCAACCGGCATTTCAAACGCAACCCGCGCCTGATCACCGGCGCACAGGGGCTGTATTACCAGACCAGCGATGGCCGGCAGGTGCTTGATGGCACCGCCGGGTTGTGGTGCGTCAATGCCGGCCATGCCCATCCCCATATTGTCGCGGCGGTTCAGCGGCAGGTGGCACAGCTTGACTATGCCCCGGCCTTTCAGATGGGCCATCCGCAACAGTTCGAACTGGCCTCGCGAATCGCGGAACTGGCACCGGGCGCGCTGAACCATGTGTTCTTTACCAATTCCGGCTCGGAATCGGCGGATACGGCGCTGAAAATGGCGCTGGGGTATCACCGGGCGCGCGGCGAGGGCCAGCGCACCCGGCTGATCGGGCGGGAACGTGGCTATCACGGGGTCAATTTCGGCGGCATGTCAGTGGGCGGCATCGTCGCCAACCGGCGTATGTTCGGCGCGCTGCTGGCGGGGGTGGATCACCTGCCGCACACGCATCTGATCGACCGTAACGCCTTTACCCGTGGTCTGCCGGAACATGGCGCGGAACTGGCCGACGATCTGGAACGGCTGGTCGCGCTGCATGGCGCGGAAACCATCGCCGCCGTCATTGTCGAGCCGATGGCAGGGTCCGCCGGGGTCATCCTGCCGCCCAGGGGATACCTGCAACGCCTGCGCGAGATCACCCAAAAGCACGGCATCCTGCTGATCTTTGACGAGGTGATCACCGGGTTCGGTCGTCTGGGCCATGGCTTTGGCGCCGATTATTTCGGCGTTCAGCCCGACATCATCACCTGCGCCAAGGGCCTGTCGAACGGGGTGGTGCCGATGGGCGCGGTGATCGTCAGCGACGCGGTCCATGACGCCTTCATGACCGGGCCTGACCATCTGATCGAATTCTTCCACGGCTATACCTATTCCGGCCATCCGCTGGCCTGTGCGGCGGCGCTGGCGACGCTGGATGTGTATCGTGACGAAAACCTGTTCCAGCGTGTCACCGATCTGGCGTCATATTGGCAGGAGGCACTGTTTTCGCTGCGTGATCTGCCCCATGTCATCGACATCCGCGCCATCGGCCTTGTCGGTGCGGTCGAACTGGCGCCGCGCGCGGACGCGCCGACCAGACGTGCGCTGGATGTGTATCTGCGCGCCTGGGAAAAGGGCAGCCATCTGCGCACCACCGGCGACATTATCGCCATGTCGCCGCCGCTGACCATCGGCAAGCCGGAAATCGACCGCCTGATCTCGGATCTGGCGGCGGCGATTCGCGACACCGACTGACGAAAGGGGGCAAACGTGACCGAGCAATTTTCAAATATGCGCATTGATGGCGCCCGCCTGTGGGACAGCCTGATGCAGATGGCAAAAATCGGCCCCGGCCTGCGCGGCGGCAATAACCGCCAGACCCTGACCGATGCCGATCGCGCCGGGCGTGACCTGTTCGCGCAATGGTGCCGCGATGCCGGCATGACCATGGGGGTCGACAGCATGGGCAATATGTTCGCCCGTCTGGAGGGCACGCAGCCCGATCTGGACCCGGTGATGATGGGCAGTCATCTGGACACCCAGCCCACGGGCGGCAAATATGACGGCGTGCTGGGGGTTCTGGCCGGGCTGGAGGTCGTGCGCACCATCCGCGACCGCGGCATCCGCACCCGTCGCCCGATCGTGGTCGTGAACTGGACCAATGAAGAGGGCACGCGCTTTGCCCCGGCGATGCTGGCCTCGGGGGTGTTTGCCGGGGTGCATACGCAGGACTGGGCCTATGCGCGCAGCGATGCGCAGGGCAAGCGCTTTGGCGATGAACTGGCGCGCATCGGCTATGCCGGCGACGAACCGGTCGGCCAGCGCAGGATGCACGCCATGTTCGAACTGCATATCGAACAAGGCCCCATCCTGGAAGCCGAGGGCAAGGATATCGGCATCGTCACCCATGGGCAGGGCTTGTGGTGGTTGCAGGTCACGCTGACCGGCAAGGACGCCCATACCGGCAGCACCCCCATGGGGATGCGGGTGAATGCGGGTCTTGGGCTGGCGCGCATCACCGAACTGGTGCATCGCGTGGCGATGGACAATCAGCCCGACGCGGTGGGTGCCATCGGGCATATCGACATCCTGCCCAACAGCCGCAATGTCATTCCCGGCAAGGCGGTCTTTACCATCGACATCCGGTCCCCGCATCGCGACAAGCTGGACGGCATGAAGGCCCGGATCGAAGCCGAGGCCCCCCGCATTGCCGCCGATCTGGGCCTGGGCTTCGAGATCGAGGCCGTCGGCCATTTCGACCCCGTCACCTTTGACGATGGCTGCGTTTCGGCGCTGCGTCAGGCGGCGCAGGATCTGGGATACAGCCATCGCGACATTGTTTCGGGGGCAGGTCATGACGCCTGCTGGATCAACCGCGTCGCGCCGACGGCAATGGTCATGTGCCCCTGCGTCGACGGCCTGTCCCATAACGAGGACGAGGAGATCACACCAGAATGGGCGCGCGCGGGGGCGGATGTGCTGATGCATGCCGTGCTGCGCAGTGCCGAAATCGTGGATTAAGCAAGGGGGAAAACCATGAGACAGGTCATCAGGGGCGGCACCATTGTCACCGCCGACCGAAGCTATGGCGCCGATATCGCGATCGAGGGTGAAAAGATCGTCGAAATCGGCCCGGATCTGCATGGCGATACGGTCATCGACGCCAGCGGCTGTTACGTCATGCCCGGCGGGATCGACCCGCATGTGCATCTGAAAATGCCGTTCATGGGCACGTTTTCCGCAGATGATTTCGAATCCGGCACCCGCGCCGCGCTGGCCGGTGGCACCACAATGGTGGTCGATTTCTGCCTGCCCGAACCCAACCAGTCGCTGCTGGATGCGCTTAAGGTGTGGCAGGATAAATCCGGCGATGCCTGCTGTGATTATTCCTATCACATGGCGGTCACCTGGTGGTCGAAACAGGTGTTCGACGAAATGGCGCAGATCGTTGACGCCGGGATCAACAGCTTCAAGCATTTCATGGCCTACAAGGGCGCGCTGATGGTCGATGATGACGAAATGTTCGCCTCGTTTCAGCGCTGCGCCGCGCTGGGGGCGCTGCCGCTGGTTCACGCCGAAAACGGCGATGTGGTCGCCACCATGCAGCAAAAGCTGCTGGCCGAGGGCAATACCGGCCCCGAGGCCCATGGCTATTCCCGCCCGCCCGAGGTCGAGGGCGAGGCCGCCAACCGCGCCATCATGATTGCAGATATGGCGGGGGTGCCGCTGTATATCGTGCATACCAGCTGCGAACAGGCACACGAGGCCATCCGCCGCGCGCGTCAGAAAGGAATGCGCGTCTACGGAGAGCCGCTGATCCAGCATCTGGTGCTGGATGAAAGCGAATACCAGCATGACGACTGGGACCATGCCGCGCAGCGGGTCATGTCGCCGCCCTTCCGCAACCGGTCGCATCAGGACAGCCTGTGGGCCGGGCTTCAGGCCGGATCGCTTCAGGTGGTGGCGACTGATCACTGCGCCTTTACCATTGACCAGAAACGCTTTGGCATCGGCGATTTCACCAAGATCCCCAATGGCACTGGCGGGCTCGAGGACCGGATGCCGGTTCTGTGGACCCGCGGCGTGGGCACGGGTCGGCTGACCATGAACGAATTTGTCGCCGTGACATCGACCAATATCGCCAAAATCCTGAACTGCTATCCGCAAAAGGGCGCGGTTCTGGAAGGGTCGGATGCCGATCTGGTGGTCTGGGACCCGCAGGCGCGCAAGACCATTACGGCGGCCCGCCAGCAATCGGTGGTGGAATATAACGTCTTCGAAGGGGTCGAACTGACCGGGCTGCCGCGTCATGTGCTGACCCGCGGCGCGCTGGCGGTGCGCGACGGGCAGGTTCAGGTTCGCCCCGGCCATGGCCGTTTCGTGCCGCGCCCGCCCAATGCGCCGGTCAGCGCCGCGCTGTCGGAATGGAAGGCGCTGACGGCCCCGCGTCAGGTTCAGCGCTACCCCGCCAATATGCCCGCCTGTGTCTGAAGGCGGCCCGCCCCGGCACCGCCCGTGCCGGGGCATTTCATTTGTTAAGACAAGGCGATAACACCAGCAACGATCCGGCCAACCGGACGTATCCAACACGGAGGGATTATTCCAATGGCACAGCCATCATATACGCCGGACGCGTCCGGCATCATTCATCAGGACATGACCGGGCTGGACCCTGACCTGTATAACCACGATCAGTTGCCGACCACGGCGGCTGAACGCAGCTGGGACTGGCTGGCGATCTCGGCGCTGTGGGTGGGGATGGTGGTCTGTATCCCGACTTATATGCTGGCCTCGTATCTGATCGGCGCCGGGATGAGCTGGGATCAGGCGGTCATGACCATCCTGATCGCCAACGCCATCGTTCTTGTGCCGATGATTCTGGTTGGCCATGCCGGCACCCGATACGGCATTCCGTTCCCGGTGCTGCTGCGGTCCTCTTTCGGGCCGGTTGGCGCGAAAATCCCCGCCGTTGCGCGCGGCGTGGTGGCCTGCGGCTGGTTCGGTATTCAGACCTGGGTTGGCGGTTCGGCCATTTTTGTGATCCTGAACACGCTGACGGGCGGGGCGCTGGCGGGTGATCCGCTGCCGGTGCTGGGGATCAGCTTTGGCGAATTTGCCTGTTTCATCGCCTTCTGGCTGCTGCATATCTGGTTCATCACCCATGGCACCGAATCCATCCGCTGGCTGGAAACATGGGCCGCGCCCTTCCTGCTGGCGATGGGGTTTGCGCTGCTGATCTGGGCCTATACCCGCGCCGGCGGCTTTGGCGAGATGCTGTCCACCCCCAGCCAGTTCGACCCCGGCCAGCCCAAAGAGGGCCAGTTCTGGGCCGTCTTCTGGCCCAGCCTGACCGGGATGATCGGCTATTGGGCGACGCTGGCGCTGAACATCCCCGATTTTACCCGCCATGCGCGCAGCCAGCGCGATCAGGTGCTGGGGCAGGTGATCGGGTTGCCGCTTCCGATGGCGCTGTTTGCCTTTATCGCCTCGGCGGTGACCTCGGCCACGGTGGTGATTTTCGGGCAGGCCATCTGGGATCCGATTCAACTGGCCGAAAAAATGGGCGGCTTTTCCATCATCATCGCGCTGTTTGCACTGATCGTGGCCACGCTGACCACCAATCTGGCGGCAAATGTCGTGGCCCCGGCGCATGGCTTTGCCAATCTGGCCCCCAGCAGGATCGACCTGAAAAAGGGCGGCTATATTACCGCCGGGATCGGACTGGCGATGTTCCCCTGGGTGCTGATCAACCATATCGTCGGCTGGCTTGTGGCCTATTCGGCGCTGCTGGGACCGATCGCGGGGATCATGCTGGCCGACTATTACCTGCTGCGCAAAATGCGGCTGAATGTGGCCGACCTGTTCCGCCATGACGGCATTTATCACGGCCATAATGGCATCAACTGGGCCGGGATGGGGGCACTGATCATCGGTATCCTGCCCAACCTGCCGGGCTTTCTGGCCGGGGTGGGCCTGACCAGCGGCACCACGCCTGTCTTTGCCGCCATCTATACCTATGCGTGGTTTGTGGGGCTGTTCGTGGCCGGGGCGGCCTATCTGTTGCTGTCGGCGGTGATGCGCAAATGACGCGGCGGGCGGCGTTCGCGCCGCCCTTTCCCCACACAGAAAGGACATCGGAAATGGCCAAAGCCTATTGGATTGCCCATGTTACCGTCACCGACCCCGCCCCCTATGCCCGCTATGCCGAGGGCGCGTCCGACGCCTTTCGCGCCTTCGGCGCGCGGGTGCTGGCCCGTGGCGGCCCTGCCCGCCAGCTGGAGGGGGACGGCCACCCCCGCAATGTGGTGATCGAATTCGACAGCATGGCCGATGCGCTGGCCTGCTATCACTCGGATCAGTATCAGGCCGCCAAGGCGCATCGTGCGGATGCGGGTATCGCCCAGATCGTGATCGTGGAAGGGGCCTGACCCTGCCTAAGGTCGCGCGCGCCGCATTCCGGTGCGTGCGATTTCCGCGCCGGAATGCGCCTTGCCGTTGCCTGATGCGCCGCGCGCTGCTATCGGGACGCAAAGCTGGCGGAAGGGGGCGAAAATGACGGATCGCAAGCAGGGCATGACCTATGCCGGGGCCGGGGTGGATATCGACGCGGGCAACGCGCTGGTCGAGCGGATCAAACCCGCCGCCGCCGCCACCACCCGCACCGGCGTGATGGAGGGGCTTGGCGGTTTCGGCGCGCTGTTCGACCCGCGCGCCGCAGGTTTCACCGACCCGGTACTGGTCGCCGCCACCGACGGGGTGGGCACCAAGCTGCGCATCGCCATCGACACCGGCGAACTGGACGGCGTCGGCATCGACCTGGTGGCGATGTGTGTCAACGATCTGGTTTGTCAGGGGGGCGAGCCGCTGTTTTTCCTTGATTATTTCGCCACCGGCAAGCTGTCGGTCGACGAGGCCGCCCGCGTTGTCACCGGCATTGCCGAAGGGTGCAAGCGGTCGGGCTGTGCGCTGATCGGCGGGGAAACTGCGGAAATGCCAGGCATGTATGGGCCGGGCGATTTCGACCTTGCGGGTTTTGCGGTGGGCGCGATGGAACGCGGCACCGCGCTGCCGCGCGATGTGGCGGCGGGCGATGTGCTGTTGGGTCTGGCCTCGGACGGGGTGCATTCCAATGGCTTCAGCCTTGTGCGCAAGGTGGCGGAACAGGCCGGGCTGGCATGGTCCGACCCGGCCCCCTTTGCCGAGGGGCCGCTGGGGGCGGCGCTGCTGGTGCCGACGCGGCTTTATGTCAAGCCGGTGCTGGCCGCGATCCGCGCCGGCGGCGTCCACGCGGCGGCCCATATTACCGGCGGCGGCATTACCGAAAACCTGCCCCGCGTCCTGCCCAAAGGGCTGGGGGCCGATATCGACCTTGGCGCATGGTCGCTGCCACCGGTCTTTGGCTGGATGGCCGAAACCGCCGGGATCGAGGTGACCGAGATGCTGAAAACCTTTAACGCGGGCATCGGCATGATCCTGTCGGTCGCGGCGGATCGCGCCGACGATCTGGCCGCGCTGCTGGCGCAGCAGGGCGAAACCGTCCACCGCCTTGGCACCGTGACCGAAGGCGCGGGCGTGCGCTATGCGGGCACGCTGCGGTGAAACGTGTCGCCATTCTGATCTCGGGTGGCGGCTCGAACATGGTCAGGCTGGTCGAAAGCATGACCGGCGATCATCCCGCCCGCGCCGTGATTGTCGGCTCGAACGACCCGCAGGCGGGGGGGCTTGCCAAGGCCCGCGCGCTGGGGGTCCAGACCTTCGCCGTCGATCACCGGGCCTTCAAGGGCGACCGCGCAGGGTTCGAAGCCGCGCTGCTGGACCCGCTGCTGGCGGCGCGGCCCGACATTCTGTGCCTTGCCGGTTTCATGCGCATCCTGACCCCGGATTTCGTGGCCCGCTTTCAGGGCCGGATGCTGAATATCCACCCTTCTCTGTTGCCCAAATACCCCGGTCTTCATACCCATGCCCGCGCCATCGCGGCCGGTGATGCCGAGGCCGGCGCGACCGTGCATCTGGTCACGCCGGAACTGGATGCGGGTCCGGTGCTGGGGCAGGCGCGGGTGCCGGTTCTGGCGGGCGACACGGAAGACAGCCTTGCGGCGCGGGTGCTGGTGCAGGAACACCGGCTGTATCCGGCGGTGTTGCGCCGTTTTGCCCAAGATCAGACCGCGCGGCTTGATCTGTAAGGCGTGACCGGGGGCGTTGCCCCCGGACCCCCAGGATATTTGGACCAGGATGAAGCCGCTGCCCGCTTTTTCAGCAGGGTGCCGTTTGTTTCAGCAATTCGCGCAGCGCGGCGGCGGGGTCGGGCTGTGACCAGATTTCGGGGCCGATGGCCAGAAAGTCGGTGATCGGGTTCAGCGTGGCAATCACATCGGCGGTCAGTGCGCCCTGGGCGACGACGGGCACCTCGACCACCTCGGACCACCATTGGAACAGGTCCAGCGATGCGGTTTCGCCCATCCCCAGCCCGGTTTCCCCCACCGGGCCGAAGCTGACGTAATCGGCCCCGGCCTCGCCCGCGTTCAGGCCCTCGTGACGGGACTGGCCGCAATCGGCGCCGACAATGGCGTCGGTGCCCAGTTCCTTGCGCGCGGCGCGCACGCCGCGGGCACCATTGGTCAGGTGCACCCCGTCCAGCCCGTGGCGCCCGGCCAGCAAAACATGGTCGTCAACGACCACGGCAATGTCGCGTTCATGGGCCAGATCGCGGGCGATATCGGCCAGACGGCCCAGTTCGGCCTCGTCCTGACCGCCGGCGGGCAGGCGCAGGCAGGCGACCGGGAAGGCGTCCAGAACCGGCGTCAGCAGATCGGCCAGCGCCGAGGCCGCGACCGAAGCCGGGGCGATCAGGTAAAGTTGCGGGCCTGTGGGTGCATCACTCATGGCGTTTCCCTTTGCGTTTGGGGCTGATTAGCGCAGCTTGGCGGCGCTTGCCAGTGCTTGCGGGGCGCGCTAGGGGGTGGCCTATGCAAGAACAGCCCAAACCCGCGATCATCCTTGTGCGCCCGCAGATGGGCGAAAATATCGGCGCCGCCGCCCGTGCGATGCTGAATTTCGGCCTGACCGATCTGCGGCTTGTCGACCCGCGCGATGGCTGGCCCAATGCGCGCGCCATTGCCATGGCCTCGGGGGCGGCGGGGCGGGTGCTGGACCGGGCGCGGATTTTCCCGACGCTGGCCGCCGCGATGGAGGGGATAGATTACGCCTTTGCCACCACCGCCCGAGGGCGCGAGCTGACCAAGCCGGTTCACACCCCCGCCACCGCCATGGCGCAGGCGCGGCAGATGGTGGCGGGCGGGCGCGGCGTGGCGCTGATGTTCGGGCCGGAACGCACGGGGCTGGAAAATGACGATGTGGCGCGGGCCAGCGCCATTGTGACGGTGCCGGTCAACCCGGATTTTCCGTCGCTGAATCTGGCGCAGGCGGTGTTGCTGATGGGCTATGAATGGGGGCGCGACAGCCTGCCTGCGCGGCCATCGGCCCATCCCGGCCGCCCCGAGATGGAAGACCCCGCCAGCCGCATCGAGATCGAGAAGCTGGCCGATACATACGAGGCGCGGCTGACCGAGGCGGGGTTCTTCTTCCCCGACACCAAAGCCGCCAGCATGAAGCTGACCCTGCGCAATATGTGGTCGCGTCTTGACATGACGCGCGGCGATATTCGTATTTTCCACGGCATCCTGCGGCAGTTGATCCGCCGCTGACCCGCCACGCGGTCCGCCCGCGCAGCCCGAGAGGAGAGTTCCGATGGCCAGACGTCCGGTTTTCGAGGAAGTCAGCACAAGCGGCCCTGCAACCCCGCCCGCCGCACCGGGGGGCATGATCGACGCCGCACCAAAGGGCGCGCGCCGGGCGATCCGCATCTGGCTGATGGTGATTTTCGCGCTGCTGGTGGCGATGATCGCGCTGGGTGGGGCCACCCGGCTGACCGGGTCGGGCCTGTCGATCACCGAATGGCGCCCGGTGACCGGGGCGCTGCCGCCGATGGATGCGGCCAGCTGGCAGGCCGAGTTCGCGAAATATCAGCAGATCCCGCAATTCAGCCTGGAAAACCCCGATATGGATCTGGCGGGGTTCAAGCAGATCTATTGGTGGGAATGGACCCATCGCCAGTTGGGCCGGGTGATCGGGCTGGTCTGGGCCCTGGGTTTCGCGGTCTTCTGGCTGGGTAAACGCATCCCCGCCGGATGGACAGGGCGGCTGCTGCTGCCGGGGCTGCTGGGTGGGCTGCAAGGCGCGATCGGCTGGTGGATGGTGTCGTCCGGGCTTGGCGAGGGCATGGTGCGGGTGGCCTCTTACCGGCTGGCGCTGCATCTGGGGCTGGCCTTTGCGATCCTGGGGCTGATCACCTGGTATGTGCTGTTGCTGGGGCGCACACAGGCAGAATTGCTGCGCGCCCGCCGCGCCGGCGAGGACAAGCTGTTTGGCATGTCCACCGGGCTGATGCATCTGGCCTTTGTGCAGATTTTGATCGGGGCGCTGGTCGCGGGCATTGATGCCGGGCGGCAGTATACCGGCTGGCCGACCATGGGCGGCGAATGGGTGCCTGCCGCGATCTGGGATGGTGCGCTTGGCTGGCGCAACCTGTTTGAAAACCCGGCGCTGGTGCAGTTCGTGCATCGCTGCGTGGGCTATCTGCTGGCGGTTTATGTGCTGGTGGTCTGGCTGCGGGCGCGGCGGTCGCCGCATCCGGTCACGCGCGGGGCGTTCAGCGTCATGGCCGTGGCGGCGCTGGTGCAGGTGGTGCTGGGGATCATGAATGTCATCCACGGCGCCCCGCTTGGCGAGGCGCTGGCGCATCAGCTTGGCGCGGTGGCGCTGTTTGCCTTTATCATCCGCGCGCGCCATCATGCGCGCTATCCTTATGAAACCTCGGTCAGGGGGGTGACCCGATGACGGCTTTTGACGATCTGATCCGTTTTCAGCGCGAGACCGAGGCCCTGTCCTCGATCGCCGAGCGTCTGGACTGGGACCGCGAAACCATGATGCCGCGCGGCGCCGCCGAACAGCGGGCCGAGGAACTGGCCGCGCTGGAAAGCGTCCTGCACGAGCGCCGCACCGATGCCCGGATCGGGGAATGGCTGGATCAGGCCGCTCCGCGCAGCGCGTCCGAAAGCCGGGCGGTAGCGCTGATTCAGCGGGAATATGCCCGGATGTCGCTGATCCCGGCGCGGCTGGCGACCGAACTGGCGCGGGTCACATCGCTGTCGCAGGGCGTCTGGGCCGAGGCCCGCGCCAATGACGCGCCGCAGGATTTCCTGCCGATGCTGAATGACGTGGTCATGCTGAAGCGCGAAGAGGCCGCGGCGCTGGCCGAGGGCGGTTTTGGCGGTGGTGATCTGTATGACGCGCTGCTGGACGATTACGAGCCGGGCGCGAAAGCCGCCGATCTGGAGGCGCTGTTTGACCAGATGCGCCCGCGTCTGGTGGCGCTGCGCGATGATGTGCTGGGGGCCGGTCACCAGCCCGCCGCGCTGGCCGGGCATTTCCCGCAAGAGGCGCAGATGCGGCTGGCGCGGCATTGCGCCAGCGCCTTTGGTTACGACTGGCTGCATGGGCGGCTGGATCTGGCGGTGCATCCGTTTTCCAGCGGGCGCTGGCAGGACAGCCGCATTACCACCCGCGTGGTCGAGACCGATCCGTTCAACTGCATCTATTCCACCATCCACGAGACCGGGCATTCGGTTTACGAGCAGGGGATCGACAGCGATTACGCCTTTACCCCGCTGGGGCGTGGCGTGTCGATGGGTGTCCATGAAAGCCAGAGCCGGATTTTCGAGAACCAGATGGGCCGCTCGCGCGCGTTCTGTGGCTGGCTGCATGACCGCATGGCCGATATGTTCGACGGGCTTGGGGTGGCGGATGCGGATGCGTTCTATGCCAGCGCCAACCGGGTCACGCCGGGCTTTATCCGCACCGAATCGGACGAGGTCCAGTATAACCTGCATGTGATGATGCGCTTTGACCTTGAGCGCGACCTGATGACCGGGCGGCTGGATGTCGAGGACCTGCCCGAGGCGTGGAACAGCCGTTTCCAAAGCGATTTCGGGGTGGCGGTCGACCGGCCCTCGAACGGGGTGTTGCAGGATGTGCATTGGGCGGTGGGGCTGTTCGGGTATTTCCCGACCTATGCGCTGGGGAATGTCTATGCCGGCTGTCTGGACAACGCGCTGCGCGCCGCGGTGCCCGATCTGGATGCGGCGCTGGCGCGCGGGGATGCCACGCCGGGTGTGGAATGGCTGCGCGAGAATGTGCATCGCCATGGCGGGCTGTTGCCCCCGCGCGATCTGATCGAACAGGCCAGCGGCGCCCCGGTCAGCCCGGCGCCGCTGCTGGATTATCTGGAGCAGAAATTCAGCGCGATCTATCGGCTGTAAGCCCGGCGCAGGGGTATTTGGGCAACGAAGACGCGGCCATCGCAGGGTTGCGGTGGCCGTTTCAGTCGCGCCGTGGGGTCAGGCACAGCCGGATACCATCGCGCCCGCGCACCGTCAGCCGCGCCACCGGGACCGGGGGGCAGGGACCGGGGCTGATATGCAGGGCGCGGGTGATCAGGGCCAGCATCAGCGGGCCTTCGGCCATGGCAAAGCCGGCACCGGGGCAGACGCGCGGACCGGCGGAAAACGGGATATAGGCGTTGCGCAGGCAGGATTTGCCATTTTCGGTCTGGAAGCGGTCCGGGTCGAAGCTGTCGGGGTCATCCCACAGCCGTTCGTGCCGGTGCAGATGCCAGGGCGAGACGATCAGCTGTGCGCCTGTGGGCACGGGGCGGTCGCGGAAGGTCTGGGGGCAGGCAGCCTGTCGCACCATCATCGGCACCGGGGGGTAAAGGCGCAGCGCCTCGCGGAAGACGGCTTTGGCCCGGGGCAGGCGTGACAGGTCGGCAAAGCCGGGGGTGTCGGGAAGGACCTTGGCCTCGGCCACAAGGCGGGTTTGCCAGTCGGGGTTTTCGGCCAGCAGATACAGCGCCCATGCCAAAGCGCTGGCGCTGGTTTCGTGCCCGGCCAGAAAGAAGATCGCCACCTGATCGACCATTTCCGCCCCGTCAAAGCACTGGCCGGTCAGCGGGTCGGGGGTGGTCATGATATTGGTGGCCAGATCGTCGGGCGCGGTGCCTTGCGCGATGCGCGACAGGCGCTGGTGGACCAAAGCCTTGATCAGCGCCCGGATCTGGCGGGCGGTGCGGCGGGTGCGGCGTGAATGCAGGCGCGGCAGCCAGCCCGGCAGGGGCGGCAGCGCGGCAAGGTTGACGATGGGCTGCGCGTCCTGATGCGCGCGGAAGGCGGCAAAGACCTGTGCCGCAGTGTCATCTTCGATCGGCAGTGAAAACAGGGTGCGAAAGATGACATCGGCGGCGGCATGGCTGGTTTCGGGTTCGATGTCGCGCGGGCGGCCATCGGCCTGCGCCAGCAGCCGGGTGACGGCGGCCTGACTGGCGGCCAGCATGGCGGGAAAGGCCTCGCGCAGGCGGCCGCCCTCGAAGGCGGGGTCGATGATGCGGCGCTGGCGTTCCCATTCCGCGCCGTTGGTGACAAAGACGGATCGCCCCAGCAGCGGGGCCAGCCCCTCGCGCAGGCGGTCAGATTTGGGAAAATCCTGCGGGCGGCGGCGCAGGATGGTGGCGACCAGTTCCGGGTCGTTGCACAGAAAGCTGTGCAGCAGGGGGGATCTGAATTCCGCCATCCATGCCCGATACAGCCGCGCCGGCAGCGCCGACAGCAGGTCGTGGCGAAAGCCGCGGATCATGCGCAGCAGGCCGGTTTTGCGCGCGGCGGCGGGTTTGGGCGGGATCATGGCGGCGCCTTTGCAAAGCGGTTGACCGGGCGCGCGATGCGGCCCGGCGAATGGCCGCGATGGCCAAACCTTTGCCGCAGGCTTGACGGTCCGGCGGTGATCGCGAAATAATCGTAGTCGCCGGGTCTGTCAAAGGCGCAAAGATACTGGAAATGCTTGCGAAACCAACGGCCTGACAGGGATTTCTGCTGTGCCGGCGACAAGGTCTGGCTGAAGGCCGCAGACAGCACCAGCGGCTGGGACTGGGGCGCGGGCGCATCGCGGCAGACCGCCATCGGGTCGCACAGCCCAAAGCAGCAGGCATCGCCCGGCGCGGTCACATCGACCCAGAATACCCGGTCCTGCTTGGCCATGACCTCCAGGTCGGCGCGCAGGGCGGTGGCGCGGGGCAGGAAAGCCGCCATCGGCACCACATGGCCGAGGCTGAGGAAAGACAGCCGCGCGTCGCCCGGCAGGCGGCCCGCGCGCAACAGCCCCGCCAGCACCGACACCCCCAGATAAGCGCCCGAGGAATGGCCGATGACCAGAACCTCGTCCCAGTCCTCGGTCATGGCGGCGGCGATGCGGTCTGCGAACTGGTCCAGACGGTCGCGCAGGGCGGGCGGGTAGGCGCCGCCATCGCGGGCGGTGAAGGCGTAATCATGCATCAGGTAATAGGCGAAAAACCGGCTGTCGAGGCGGCGAAACCCCATCAGCGCCGCCACCACCGCCCCCAGCCCCGCCACCAGCGCCAGCGGTGCGGGCAGCAGCGCCAGTGCCAGCCAGCCGATGGCGGCCCCGGTGGCCAGCGCCAGTGCCAGCTGCACCAGCAGCATGACGATAGGGTAAAGCGCCGCCAGCACCGGTGCCAGCCGCAGCCGCATCAGCCGCATCAGCGCGCCCGAGCCGATATAGGTCCACGCGGTGCGCAGCAGCTGGCCATAGGTCGCCGCGATCGACGCACCCATCGACCCGCGCACGAGGTCGGACCAGACCAGAACCTCGAACGCGGCATGGGTGTGGTCCGCGCCAAAGCGGCCATCGACGCCCCAGCCAAAGCCCTGATGTTCGCTGCGGGTCAGGGCCAGATGATAGCCGCTGACCTGTGCCTGACGGCGGCCCTCGCGGCGATATAATTCGCGATAGCGGCGCGGCGGGATCGGGTCATAGCCGGGGATATAGAACACGCGGCGGCGCATCAGGTCAGGCCCCATTTGCGTTCCAGCGCCTCAATCGCGGCAATGCGGCGGTCGGTGGCGGGGTGCGACATCAGCCAGGCCGGGGTGCCGCCCGCGGGGCCGGTCAGATGCCCCAGCTTGGCCAGCAGCGATTTCTGCGGCCCGGTGCCCAGACCGGCGCGCACCATCAGCGCGCTGGCAAAGGCGTCGGCCTGATATTCGTCGCCCCGCGACATCCGCGCCGCCACCGCCGAGTCCAGCAGATGCGCCACCCAGCCGCCGATAACCGGGATAAATCGCCCCAGCACCCCGGCCATGACACTGCGCAGCAGGTTCTGACCGGCAAAGTCGATCATCCGGCGGCGGGTATGGCCATGGGCGACATGCCCCAGTTCATGCGCGATGACCGAGGCCAGTTCGGCCTCGGTGACGCGACCGGCATCCAGCGCGTCCAGAAACCCACGGGTCAGGAAAATGCGGCCATCCGGCGCGGCCAGCCCGTTGATCGGCGCGACCTCACAGACATGGGCGCGGATCGGCGGCAGGTCCATCGCGGCGCCCAGATGGTGCAGCATCGGCACCAGCCGGGGATGGGTCAGCGGGCGCGCGTGGCGGTCCAGCATCTGTTTCATCCGCCAGGCCGAAAACAGCCACATCACCAGCGCATAGCCAAGGATCAGCACGAAAGGCAGCAGCCGCCAGATCATCGCCACGCCCCCCGGTGTCGCCACAGCCAGCGTCCCAGTGCCAGTGCAACCACGCCCGCCGCCAGAAAGCCCAGACCCGCGCCGACCAGATCGGCGGCCAGCTGGTATTGCGCGCCGAAGACATGACCAAGCCCGATATACAGCCCGACCCAGACCGCCTCGCCCGCGATCTGGGGCGGGAAAAAGCGGTGCGCCGCCATTCCCGAGGCCCCGGCTGCGACATTGACAGACGGCCCCAGCGGGCTGAACAGCCAGCGCGACAGAAAGACCGCCCAAAAGCCGCGCCGGTTCAGGAAAGCCGCCGCCTGATCCAGCAATGCCGCCGCGTGCCGGCGCCGCGCCAGCAAGGCGGACAGGCGCGCGCCCAGAATATAGCCGCAGCCATCGCCCAGTATCGCCCCGGCCAGCGCGGCGCCGGCGATGGCGGGCAGCGACAGATCGCCGGTGGCCGAAAAAGCGCCCGCGGCCATCATCACCAGCGAGGCCGGGATCGGGACCATCAGGCAGGACAGAAAGGTGACCACCGCGCAGAGCCACGGCCCCCAAGCTGGCAAAAGTTCCAGAAGCGCGGTTACGGACATGCGTCCCCACCCCCGTCCGGCGATGCCTGCGGGCCGCAGCGCAATTGCGGCAGGGCGTGGTTGACGCGGTCCAGCAACGCGGGCGTGGGCTGGCCAAGCGCGCGGGCAATGTCATCCAGCGACTGGTGGCGAAAGCGCTGCGGTTCGGCCCCGATCACCGGCGCCAGCGACTGGGGCGGCAGATCCCAGCTGCGTTCGACGAAGCCCGGTGTCATCCAGCCTTCGGCCGGCATGTTGCGATGGTCCGGGTTGGCCCAGAACAGCGCAAAGCCGATCAGCCGGGCCAGAAAGAACAGGCACAGGGCCAGGGCCAGCAGAAACGCCAGCGCCACCAGTCGCGGACGATGCCACGGCGGGCGCGGGCGGGCGCGATGTGGCGGTGGGCTGGTCACCCCAGCACCCGCATCGCCTGACTGAGGCCTTGCAGGGTCATTGGCATCATCCGGTTTTCAAAGATCTGGCCGATCATGCCGATGGACTGGGTATAGCGCCAATGTGCCTCGGGCAGCGGGTTCAGCCAGACATGGTTTGGCCAGGTCTCGGTGACGCGGCGCAGCCAGACCTCGCCTGCCTCGGGGTTCCAGTGCTCATTGGCGCCGCCGGGCATGGCGACCTCGTAAGGGGACATCGCGGCATCGCCCACGAAGATCACCTTATAGTCACGGCCAAAGCGGTGCATCACGTCCCATGTCGGTGTGGTCTGGTCCCAGCGGCGGCGGTTGTCCTTCCAGACCGATTCGTAGAGACAGTTGTGGAAATAGAAATGTTCCAGCTGCCGGAACTCGGCCCGCGCGGCGGAGAACAATTCGTCGACGATACGGATATGGTCGTCCATGCTGCCGCCCACATCCAGAAACAACAGCACCTTGACGGCATTGCGTCGTTCTGGCCGGGTCCGGACGTCGATATAGCCGTGATCGGCGGTGGCGCGGATGGTGCCGGGCAGGTCCAGTTCCTCGGCCGCGCCATGGCGGGCCCATTGCCGCAGCCGTTTCAGCGCGACCTTGATATTGCGTGTGCCCAATTCGACCGAATCGTCGAAATCGCGGAATTCGCGCTTGTCCCAGACCTTGACTGCGCGGCGATGGCGGCTTTCGTGCTGACCGATGCGCACACCTTCCGGGTTGTAGCCATAGGCGCCAAAGGGCGATGTCCCGGCTGTGCCGATCCATTTGTTGCCGCCCTGATGGCGCGATTGTTGTTCGGCCAGACGCTGGCGCAGCTTTTCCATCAGCTCCTCGAAGCTGCCCGTGCCCTGGATGGCGGCTTTTTCTTCGTCGGTCAGCAGCTTTTCGGCCAGCTTCTCCAGCCAGTCGCGGGGCAGGTCGATGGCATTGACCAGCGCCTCGACCGGGACCTGTTCCAGCCCCGCGAAACTTTCGGAAAAAGCCCGGTCGAAACGGTCGATATGGCGTTCGTCCTTGACCAGTGCCGCGCGGGCAAAATGATAGAACCCATCGACCGACCAGCCCGGCACCCCCGCTGCCATACCCCCCAGCAGGTCCAGATATTCGCGCAGCGATACCGGCACCCCGTGACGGCGCAGATTGCTGAGAAACCCTGTCAGCATCGTCTAGCCCCGCCGCTGCCAGAAAATACCCGCAAACAGTGTCGCCACCGCCAGAATCAGCCCATAGACGACGGCATATTGCACCCGGTCGCGGGTATCGCCGCCAAGCGCCGAGGCCCGCAGCCAGCCAGCGGTTGCGCCGATCGCGATTGCGGCCAGGATCACCATGTTCCGCCCCCTTTTGCCCGGAAGATCGTTGCCAAAGGGATAACGCCGCGCCCGCCCCCTGTCGAGACGATGCCCGCCGCAGGCGGGACAACAGCAGGAACAGCAAAAGGGTCAAAGCGGCGAACATGGCCTGATCAGATTACGGAAGAATGAAGAAATCGTTGATATCCGGCGCCTTGCGCAGATTTTTTCGCCATCGGGCGCCATTATGCGCGGGCAGGGCGGGGCTGCGGGCGCGGACAGGGCTTGAACCGGGGCGGGGGGCGGATTAACTTGAACCCAACTTGAAATCGGAGGGCGTAGTGTCATGACGCCCAAGCGTCCTGCGGGTGCGGGCGCGTTCCCGAAAAAACCGGTCGAGCCACCGTCCACCCGCCCCCCAAGGGAAGGGGAGCTGTATGCAGCCCTCGACCTTGGAACCAACAGTTGCCGGATGCTGATCGCCCGACCGTCGGGCCATCAGTTTCAGGTCATCGACAGCTTTTCCAAGCCGGTCCAGCTGGGGCATGGGCTTGAGGCCTCGGGCCGGCTGTCGCGCGGGTCGATGGCCCGGACCGTGCATGCCTTGCAGGTGTGCCGCCGGAAGCTGGACACCCATAATGTCAGCCGGATGCGCCTGGTCGCGACCGAGGCTTGCCGCCGCGCGCGCAACAGCCGCGATTTCCTGCGGGTGATCCGTCGCGAAACCGGCCTGCCGGTAGAGATCATCGACGCCGAGGAAGAGGCCCGGCTGGCCGTCATCAGCTGTGCCCCGCTGGTCAGCCAGCGCACCGATCATTTGTTGGTGGTCGATATCGGCGGCGGCTCGACCGAGCTGGTGTGGATTGACATCAGCCATGTCGACCCGCGCGAGCGCCCGCGCGCTATCATGCGCCTGTCCGACGGCTTTGCCCCGCGTGGCCCTGACGCGGCGCGGGTGGTCGACTGGATCAGCGTGCCGCTGGGGGTAGCGACGTTGCGCGACCAGTTCGCGGATGTGGCCGACGATCAGGGGCGTTTCGCGCTGATGAGCTGGTTTTTCGAGGAAAAACTGGCCGATTTCAGCCCCTATGCCGCCGGATCGCCGCCGGCCAATTTCCAGATCATCGGCACCTCGGGGACGGTGACGACGGTGGCGGCCAGCCATCTGGGGCTGAAGCGCTATGACCGCACCAAGGTTGACGGGCTGTCGATGACCAGCAGTCAGATCGACCGCGTGATTCTGGATTATCTGGCGCTGGGGCCGGATGGCCGGCGCAGCGACCCGCGCATCGGGCGCGAACGCCATGCGCTGATCATGTCGGGGGCGGCGATCTTGCAGACGCTGATGCGGGTCTGGCCGACGGAACGGCTGTCGGTTGCGGATCGCGGTCTGCGCGAAGGGCTGCTATATGCCCAGATGGTGCGCGATGGCGTGCTGACACCCGAAGCCGTGAACGGAGTAGCCTGATGGTCAAGAAACCCACCGACCGCGCCCGCAAATCGTCGGGGCGGGGGCAGCGTGATTTGCGGGTGCGGGTCAAGACCGCCAAGGGGCGCAAGCTGTCCAGCAAGCTGTGGCTGGAGCGGCAGTTGAACGACCCCTATGTCACCCGCGCAAAGCGCGAGGGGTATCGCGGGCGGGCGGCCTATAAGATACTGGAACTTGACGATAAATATCGCTTTCTGGTGCCGGGCGCGCGGGTGGTTGATCTGGGCTGCGCGCCGGGGGGCTGGTGTCAGGTGGCGGTCCGGCGGGTGAATGCGCTTGGCGAGGTTTCGGGCAAGGCGCAGGGCACGGTTCTGGGTGTTGACCTGCAAGAGGTCGACCCGATCGCGGGGGCCGATCTGCACCAGCTGGATTTCCTGTCAGAAGGTGCGGATGACAAGGTCAAGGACTGGCTTGGCGGTCCGGCAGATGTGGTGATGTCTGACATGGCGGCCGCGTCCTCGGGGCATAAGGGGACCGACCATCTGCGCATCGTGGCGCTGGTCGAGGCAGCGGCGCAGCTGGCCTTTGACGTTCTGGTGCCGGGGGGCACCTTCGTGGCCAAGGTGCTGGCAGGCGGCGCCGAGACCGAGATGCAGGCCATGCTGAAACGGAATTTCACCAAAGTGGTGAATGTCAAACCCCCTGCCAGCCGGTCGGATTCGTCGGAAAAATTTGTTGTGGCCACAGGCTTTCGCGGTCAGCCCGCGGGCGGGGCTGATGGTGCAGAGCTCACCTGAAACGCCCGTGGCCCGCGCCCGGTTGCGGCGGTAATGGCGCGGCAGAAATGCGCATGGCTGGCAAAGCCCAGTCGCGCGGCGATCTGTTGCGGGGTATCAAGGCTGTTGCGCAGCAGGGCCAGCGCCATTTCGATGCGCAGATCGTTCAGCACCTCGACCGCGCGGCGGCCCCGGCGCGCGCGGCAGGCATGGTCCAGCGCGGCGCTGTCGCAGCCAAGTTGCGCAGCCATGTCGGCCAGTGTCAGTCCGGCCCCCATCTGCGACCGGGCAAGGTCGCAAAACGCGGGGTAAAGGTCGTGATCGGCGCGCGGCAGGGGCAGGTGCGGTGCCACATGGGGCGGGCGTTCCGGCAGGGCGCCCAGATGCAGTGCGATCAGGTCGATATGCAACAGGGCAGCGCGGGGGTCGTCCTGCGATGCCATGGCCGCCGCATCCGCCCACAGCGCGGCAAACCGTCCGGGATCGGCCGAGGCCATGCGCGGCGCATCCGGCAGCGGACAATCCGGCACCGCCAGCCGCGACAACAGCAGCACCGCGCCGTCGCAACCCGGATGCGCGGGCAGGGCAAAGGCGGTGCCCGCTGGCAACCAGCAGATGTCACCGGCAGTCAGCCGTTCCTCGCGCCGGCCAATCAGCAGGCGCAGTACACCGTCGCGCAGCAGGATCAGCACATGATCGCCCCGGCTGCGCGGTGTGGGAAAGGAAATGGATGGCCCGCGCCCGCGCAACCCGCCCCATGCGAAAGCAGCCAGCGGCAGCCGCCTGACGGGTGGGCAGGATGGCAAGGGCGGGCTGGCATAGCCGCGCCCAAGGCCAAACGTGCTGTTGGCAGCGGCGGGGTGGCTGTCCGGGAAGGCGGGTCGCGCGATTCGGGCGTCGTTCACCCCCGCAGCGCCGGGTGTGGCGGCGGCTGTCTGACCTTTTTGCGGCGACGCATCACCCCGCGCCCCGCTGTCGGGGGGCTGTGTCGGGGCAGGCCTGTTCTGGTCGGCAAGTGACATGATCGTGATCGTGCCCATAGTGGAATCGGCAGATTTCAGCCGGTTAACCCTTCAAAACATGAATCGTTCCGTTCCGCTATACCCCCTGAAGTTGAAGAAAAGGTTAAGCCAACACCGATTTCGCGAAAAAACTGGCTGTTGTCCTGTATATGAAGCGTCTCGCTACAGCGGGCGCCGACGCTCTGCCTGAGGTCACGCGGTCAGCCCGGCAACTGGTCGATGCGCAGCGCCTGCCAGTGCTTCATGCGGTTGCGAAACCAGATGCGCTGGGATTTGGCATATTGGCGGGTGGCGATCACGGCGCGGTCGCGGGCCTGTTCCAGCGTGATCTGGCCGTGCAGATGGGCCACCAGCTCGGGTGCGCCGATGGCACGGGCCCATTGCGCGTCGGGGCGCCATTGCGGCAGCAGGGCGCGGACCTCGGCCAGGGCGCCCTGTTCCAGCATCAGATCGAAGCGCCGCGCAATGCGATCGGCCAGCCAGTCGCGGTCCGAGGTCAGCACCAGACAGGCGGCGCTGTCGGGCGCGATCAGCGGCGGCGGGGTTTGGGCCTGCCATGCCGCCAGACCGCGTCCGGTGGCGGTCAGAACCTCCCACGCGCGCTGGACGCGGACGGGGTTGTTAAGGTCGGTCTTGTCGCGCGTGGCAGGGTCCAGTTCCGCGATCATCCCGGCCAGACCGCCCGCCGCCAGACGGGCATCGGCGCGGGCGCGGATGGCGTCGGGGGTGGGCGGGATCTGCGCCAGCCCCTGCGTCAGCGCCGTCAGATACAGCCCGGTGCCGCCCGCCACGATCAGCCGCCCGCGCAGCCCCGCCACCTGGCGCAGCCAGTCACCCACGGAATAGGCCGCCCCCGGCGCCACATGCCCGTAAAGCGCGTGCGGCGCGGCGGCAAGATCGGCCGCCGGGGGGCGCGCGGTCAGCACCTGCCAGCAGGACCAGACCTGCAAGGCATCGGCATTGACGATGGTGCCGCCCTGCGCCCGCGCGATGGCCAGCGCCAGTGCCGATTTGCCGCTGGCGGTTGGACCGGCGATCAGCACATGGCGGTCCGGGTCCAGCGTTCGGATCAGGGGGGCAAAGGGATCGGCGGTCATGGGCCTCTGTCGAAAGCGGCAGTTGAATACATCGCCGTTTTGCGACATTTTGCGCGCCAAGGAAACACAAGCATGTCAGGGGTGTCGCATGGCCGATAACGCAAACAGTCAATCGGACGGGCAGGCCCCCGCCAGCTATCAGCGGGTGATGCTGAAAATCTCGGGCGAGGCGCTGATGGGCGATCAGGGCTATGGCCTGCACCCGCCCACCGTGGCGCGCATCGCAGACGAGGTCGAATCGGTCCACAAGCTGGGGGTCGAGATCTGCATGGTTATCGGCGGTGGCAATATCTTTCGCGGCCTTCAGGGCAGCGCGCAGGGCATGGAACGTGCCACCGCCGATTACATGGGCATGTTGGCAACCGTGATGAACGCGCTGGCCATGCAATCGGCGCTTGAGGCCAAGGGCCTGCATTGCCGCGTCATCAGCGCCATCCGCATGGACGAGGTCGCGGAACCCTATATCCGCCGCCGCGCCATCCGCCACCTTGAGAAAAAGCGCATCTGCATTTTCGCCGCCGGCACCGGCAACCCGTATTTCACCACCGACACCGCCGCCACGCTGCGCGCCAATGAAATGGGCTGCGAGGCGATCTTCAAGGGCACCAAGGTCGATGGCGTTTACGACAAAGACCCGGCCAGGCATTCGGATGCCAAGCGTTACGACAATGTCACCTATGACGAGGTGTTGCAAAAGCATCTTGGCGTGATGGATGCCAGCGCCATTGCCCTTGCGCGCGACAATCACCTGCCGATCATCGTGTTCTCGCTGGATGAACCGGGCGGGTTCCGTGGCATTCTGGCCGGGTCGGGCACCTATACCCGCGTGCACGGGTAAGGCGGGCGGATCGCGGGCATGGGCTTTCGGGCACGTCTTGGCGCTTGGGTCGAAGGCCCGGCGGTCAGCCGCTTTATTTCCGGGCTGATCCTGTTCAACGCCATCATTCTGGGGATGGAGACATCCGACCGGATGATGGCGCTGTGGGGCGATCTGCTGGTGGTGCTGGACAGCGCCTGTCTGGCGGTTTTCGTGGCCGAGATCGGCGCCAAGCTGGTGGCACGCGGCTGGCGGTTTTTCCGGTCGGGGTGGAATATCTTCGATTTCGTCGTGGTCGGCATTGCGCTGGTGCCGGCGGGGCAGGGGCTGGCGGTGCTGCGCACGCTGCGGGTGCTGCGGCTGCTGCGCGTGGTGTCGGTCACGCCGCGCCTGCGCCGCGTGGTCGAGGGCTTTCTGGCCGCGCTGCCGGGCATGGCCAGCGTGTTTTTGCTGCTGGGGATCATCTTTTACATCGCGGCGGTCATTGCCACCAAGCTGTTCGGGCGCGATTTTCCCGAATGGTTCGGCACACTGGGGGAATCGGCCTATTCGCTGTTTCAGGTGATGACACTGGAAAGCTGGTCGATGGGCATCGTGCGCCCCGTCAGCGAGGTGTTCCCGCTGGCCTGGATGTTCTTTGTGCCCTTCATTCTGGTGACCACCTTTGCGGTGATGAACCTTGTCGTCGGTCTGATCGTCAATTCCATGCAGGACGCCCATCACGCCGAGGAAAACACCGCAACCGAGGCCTATCGCGACGAGGTCATCGCCCGGCTGGACCGGCTTGACGCGCGCATGGCCCGGCTTGAGGGGCGCGACAGCGACCCGGACTGACGGCCCCGACCGGCCCGCCCGCGCCAGCGGCGAAGGATGGCTGGCCCGCAGAAAACCCCCTTTGCCCCACATGGCCTTTGCGGTTACAAGCGGGACAAAGCAGATATCAGGCAGATGACCATGGCAGATAATATCGAAATCGACACCGCAGATCTGGAACGCCGCATGAAAGGCGCGATGGAGGCCCTGCGCCACGAATTTTCCAGCCTGCGCACCGGGCGGGCCTCGGCCAGCATGGTGGACCCGGTCATGGTCGATGCCTATGGCAGCCCGACGCCGATCAACCAGGTCGGCACCGTCAACGTCCCTGAACCGCGGATGGTCACCATCAATGTCTGGGACAAGGCGCTGGTCGGCAAGGTGGAAAAGGCGATCCGCGAATCCGGGCTGGGGATCAACCCGCAGCTGAACGGCACCATCATCATGCTGCCCATCCCCGAGCTGAACGAGGAACGCCGCCGCGAACTGACCAAGGTCGCCGCGCAATATGCCGAACATGCCCGCGTCGCCGTGCGCAATGTGCGCCGCGACGGTATGGATCAGGTCAAGAAGGCCAAGAATGACGGCATGTCCGAAGATGACCAGAAATTCTGGGAATCCGAGGTGCAGGACCTGACCGACCGCTTCATCGCCGAGGTCGACAAGGCGCTTGAGGCCAAACAAGCCGAGATCATGCAGGTCTGATGCGGATGAATGCTGCCCCGGCCCCGAAAGATGACGCCGTCGTGGCGGATGGCACCGCCGCCCGCCGGCATGTCGCGATCATCATGGATGGCAATGGCCGGTGGGCGACGGATCGCGGCTGGCCACGGCTGGTCGGCCACCGTCGCGGCGCCGAGCGCGTCAAACAGATCGTCCGCGCCTGCCCCGATCTGGGGGTGAACTGGCTGACCGTCTATGCGTTCTCGACCGAGAACTGGAAACGCTCGACCGAGGAAGTGCTGGGTCTGATGGGCATTTTCGCCCGCTATATCGAGGGCGAGGCCGAGCGCATGTCCGCCGAAGGGGTGCGCCTGCGCTTTATCGGCGGTCGCGACAAGCTGACCCCGAAATTGCAGGCGCTGATGGCCGGGATCGAGGCCCGCACCGCGGCCAATACCCGGCTGAACCTGACCATCGCCATCAATTACGGCGGCCGCGATGAGCTGACCCGCGCCGCCAACCGTCTGGCCGCGCGGCTGGCCGAGGGCCGTGTGCAGGCCCCCGCGACCGAGGCCGATTTCACCGACTGCCTTGATACCGCAGGCATTCCCGACCCGGATCTGGTGATCCGCACCTCGGGCGAGACCCGCGTGTCGAACTTCCTGCCCTGGCAGGCGGCCTATGCGGAATACGAGTTTACCGAAACCCTGTGGCCCGATTTCACCCCCCTGCATCTGGCCGAGGCGCTGGGGCGTTTCGACCAGCGGCATCGTCGTTTCGGGGGCGTGTGAGCATGGCCGGGACGGCCCAACGCTGGTCCGACCTGTCGGCGCGGCTGGTCTCGGGCGTGGTGCTGGCGGTGGCGGGCGTGGCGATGATCGTCGCCGCGGGAATGTGGCTGCGCGTCGGCGTGTCCGTCCTGTGCGGGGTGATGGTGTGGGAACTGGCGCGGCTGACCGCGTGGCGCCATGCCGAATTTCACGCCCCGCGCCGGCCCGAATTGCTGGGGCTGATCGCCGGGGTGACGCTGTTTGCCATGCTGAGCATGCCCGGCGACTGGCCTGCCTTGCTGGTGGTGGTGCCGGTGCTGTTCGGCTGGCGCGGCACCCATATCAATGAACGCGCCCCCTGGGTGTTCTTTACCATCGCCATTCTGTCGGCGGGCTATGCCGTGGTGGTCATCCGCGAGGTGATGGGCCTGCCCACCGCCGCATGGGTGGCGGGGACGGTGGTGCTGACCGATGTGCTGGGGTATTTCGCGGGCCGGACCTTCGGGGGGCCGAAATTCTG
Organism: Paracoccus jiaweipingae; assembly: GCF_044335505.1. NCBI lineage: Bacteria > Pseudomonadati > Pseudomonadota > Alphaproteobacteria > Rhodobacterales > Paracoccaceae > Paracoccus > Paracoccus jiaweipingae. The sequence goes on from NZ_JBISBS010000001.1 coordinate 635,757, forward strand.
GCCCTCGCTCAGCCCGAAAAAGACATGGTCTGGCACGGTTGCGGGCTGGGTCGGGGCCTTTGTGCTGGCGCTGGTTGTGGTGCTGATCGGCTGGGGCGATCTGCGCCTGCTGATTTTGGGGCCGCTGCTGTCCTTTGCCGGGCAGATGGGCGACATCATCGAAAGCGCGCTGAAGCGGCGGGTGGGGGTCAAGGACAGCTCGGCCATCCTGCCGGGGCATGGCGGGCTGATGGACCGGTTCGACGCCATGTGTGCGGCGTTCCTGCTGCTGATGATGCTGGGGATCGTGATGGATCTGCCGGTGGTGGGGGCGCTGTAAGTCATGCGCCGGATCTCGATTTTCGGGGCGACCGGCTCGATCGGGGAAAGCGCCTTTGACCTGATCACCCGTGCCGGCGGGGCGGGGGCGTTTCACACCGTCGCCCTGACCGGGGGCCGCAATATCGCCCGGCTGGCCGAACAGGCCCGCGCCCTGCGGGCCGAGGTCGCGGTGACCGCGTTTCCCGACTGTCTGCCCGATCTGCGCGACGCGCTGGCGGGGTCAGGCGTGCAGGCCGCCGCCGGACCCGAGGCCATGACCGAGGCCGCCGCCCGTGACAGCGATTGGGCGCTGTCGGCCATTGTCGGGGCGGCGGGGCTGGCGCCGGGTTTGCAGGTGCTGGAACGTGGCGGCACGCTGGCGCTGGCGAACAAGGAATCGCTGGTCTGTGCCGGGCCGCTGGTCATGGCGCGTGCCCGCGAAAACGGTGCCCGTATCCTGCCGGTCGATTCCGAACATTCCGCCATTTTTCAAGCCCTTGGTGGTGAAAACCTTGAATCTGTGTCAAGTGTGACCATCACGGCATCGGGCGGGGCGTTTCGGGACTGGCCGCTTGAGGATCTGGCCGGGGCGACGGTGGCGCAGGCCTCGACCCACCCAAACTGGGATATGGGTCAGCGGATCACCATCGACAGTGCCAGCATGTTTAACAAGGCGCTGGAAATCATTGAAGCGCGGGAATTTTTTGGCATTGATCCTGACCGGATCAAGGTGCTGGTGCATCCTGAATCCATCATTCACGCGCTGGTGGCCCATGTCGATGGCGGCACGCTGGCGCATCTGGGTGCGCCGGATATGCGCCATGCCATCGGTTTCGCGCTGAACTGGCCCCGGCGGCAGGCGCTGCCGGTGGCGCCGCTGGATCTGGCGGCTTTGGGTGGCCTGACCTTCCGCGCCCCGGACGAACGCCGCTGGCCGGCGCTGCGCCTTGCGCGCGAGGTGATGGCCGCCGGCGGCGCGGCGGGGGCGGTGTTCAACGCCGCCAAGGAACAGGCGCTGGATGCGTTTCTGGCACAGCAGGTGCGGTTTACCGACATGGCCGACCTTGTCGCGGCGGCGCTGGATCATATCTCGGGCAGGGCGGGGTTTGCCGACAGCCCGCGTGATCTGGAAACGGTGATGCACTGGGACGCGCTGGCGCGTGCCACGGTGCGCGAAAGGGTGCAGGATGGGTGATGTGCTGGCCGGAATCGGCGGCTCGGTCTGGACGTTGCTGTCATTTGTGGTGGCGCTGTCGGTGATCGTGACGATCCATGAATATGGCCATTACATCGTCGCGCGCTGGTGTGGCATCCGGGCCGAGACCTTTTCCCTTGGCATGGGACCGCGCCTGTGGGGGCGCCGGGACCGGCGCGGCACCATGTGGCAGGTCGCGGCGCTGCCGATCGGGGGCTATGTCCGGTTTCTGGGGGATGCTGATGCCGCCAGTGCGGGGCGGTCGGGCGATGTGGCACAGATGGATGCCAGCACCCGGCGCCAGACGCTGGACGGCGCGCCGCTTTGGGCGCGGGTGGCGACGGTCGCGGCGGGTCCGGTTTTCAACTTTATCCTGTCGATCCTTGTTTTTGCAGGATTTATGCTGTCGCAAGGCGTGGCGCGCGAACAGGTGGTGATTGGTCAGCCGGTGGCGCTGCCCGGTGCCGAAAGCGGCCTGCGGCCCGGTGATCAGGTGCTGGCGCTGGATGGCCGGCGCTTTGACGACTGGCCGGGGTTTTTCGCCGTCGCGCAACAGACCGCGGCGGCTGCGCGCCATGACTGGACGGTGCTGCGTGATGGGCGCGAAACCACGGTGAGCGGGCCGGACCCGATGCCGCCGCTGATCGGCGCCATCACCCCGCGCAGCGCCGCCGCCCGTGCCGGTCTGCGCAGCGGGCAGGTCATCACCCGCATCAATGACCAGCCGGTGCATCGCTTTTCCCAGCTGTCGCCGGTGGTAACGGCGGCGCAGGGCCAGCCGGTCACGCTGACGGTCTGGTCGCCGGACGGGCAGTTGCGGCAGGTCAGCCTTGCCCCCAAACAGCAGGATCTGCCCCGGCCCGGCGGCGGGTTCGAGCGCCGCTGGCTGATTGGCATTACCGGCGGTCAGGCCTTTGTGCCGCAAATCCGCGCCGTCGGCCCGGTCGAGGCGCTGAAGGGCGGTGTGCAACAGACCTGGGGGGTGATTGCGGCCTCGGTCACAGGGATGGCGGCCATGATCGGCGGGCAGATTTCATCGTGCAATCTTGGCGGCGCGATCAGCATTGCCGAAAGCACCGGTCAGGCGGCCAGCGCCGGGGGCGGCCAGTTCCTGTGGTGGATCGCCATCCTGTCCGCCGCCATCGGCTTTCTGAACCTGCTGCCGATCCCGGTTCTGGATGGCGGGCATCTGGCATTTTACGCGTGGGAGGCCGTGACCGGCCGCAAGCCATCCGACCGGGTGATGAACGCGCTGACGGCGCTGGGGCTGGCGGCGGTGATCACTTTGATGATTTTCGGCCTCACGAACGATCTTTTCTGCCCTTGAAGGCGCGCAATGTTTTGACAGCATGGCCCTGTTGGGGGTAGGTCAGTCGCCATAAGCGGGGCCGTGAATGCCCCTGTCCGGACAGGCGAAAACCGAGGGGCGGCCATGACGACCAGCATTTTCAACGACAAACGGTTCCTGCGCGGCGGCGTGGCCATGGCGCTGGCGCTGGCCGTGGCGGCACCGGTGATCACCGCCCCGCAACCGGCGGCGGCCTATGTGTTCAACAATCTGCGCATCGAAGGCGCGCAGCGCATCGAGGCGGCGACCATCCTGTCCTATGCTAATGTGGCGCGGGGCGCGCAGGTCAGCGCAGGCGATCTGAACGACGCCGTGCAGCGGCTGCTGGGGTCGGGCCTGTTCGAAAGCGTCGATGTGGTGCCGCAGGGCGGGACGCTGGTCATCAAGGTGGTGGAATACCCGACCATCAACATCATCAATTTCGAAGGCAACCGCCGCGTCAAGGACGATATCCTGTCGCAGGTGGTCAAAAGCAAATCCCGCCGCGTCTATTCCCCCGCGCAGGCCGAGGCCGACGCCGTCGAGATCAGCAAGCTTTACGCCGCGCAGGGCCGGCTGGCGGCGCGGGTCGACCCGCGCATCATCCGCCGCGAGGGCAACCGCGTCGATCTGGTCTTCGAGGTGCGCGAAGGCGACGTGACCGAGATTGAGCGCATCGGCTTTACCGGCAACCGCGCCTTTTCCGACCGCAAGCTGCGCAATGTGCTGCAAACCAAGCAGGCGGGCATCCTGCGCACCTTCATCAAGCGCGACACCTTCGCCCCCGAGCGTATCCCGCTGGATGAAAAGCTGCTGACCGATTTCTATCGCGCGCAGGGCTATGCCGATTTCAAGGTTCAGGCCGTCTCGCCCGAGATTGCGCGCGAACGCGATGCCTTCTTCATCACCTTCGCAATCGAGGAGGGGCCGCGCTATCGCTTTGCCCATGTCGACACGATCAGCGAAATCGCCGGTGTCGATGTGGCGCCCTTCGCGGCGCAGAACCGGGTGCGGCGCGGGGCGGTCTATAACCCCGCCGATATCGACAACACCATCCGCCGGATGGAAACCGTCGCCATTCAGCAGGGGCTGGATTTCGTCAATATCGAACCGCGCATCACCCGCAACAAGCGTGGCCAGACGCTGGATCTGACCTTCGCGCTGACCCGCGGGCCGCGCGTCTTTGTCGAACGCATCGACATCGAGGGCAACACCACCACGCTGGACCGGGTGATCCGGCGCCAGTTCCGCAGCGTCGAGGGCGACCCGTTCAACCCGCGCGAGATCCGCAATGCCGCCGAACGCATCCGCGCGCTGGGGTATTTCGCGGATGTGCAGGCCGAAAGCCGCGAGGGCAGCGGCCCGCAACAGGTCGTGGTCGACGTCAATGTCGAGGAACAGCCCACCGGCAGCCTGTCTTTCGGGGCCAGCTATGGCGCCAATTCGGGCGTGGGCTTTAACGCGGCGCTGTCGGAAAAGAACTTTCTGGGTCGCGGCCAGGAGGTGAACCTGGCCGTGTCGACCGCCAAGGGCGACCAGAACAGCAACTTTACCTTTGTCGAGCCGTTCTTCCTGGGCCGCGATCTGCGGTTCCGCAGCTCGATCTGGTATAACACCACCGACTCGCTTTATGCGGCGTATAATACCCGCAGTGTCGGGCTGTCGCTGGGGGTGGAATTCCCGGTGTCGGAAAATGGCCGGTTCGAGCTGCGCTATAAGCTGGCCGAACAGACCATTTCCGATGTCAAAAAGGGCGAGGTTTCGGACATTATCCTGTCCGAAGAGGGCAGCCTGCTGACCTCGGCCATCGGGTATACCTATAATTACGACACCCGGCGCACCGGGCTGAACCCCAATACCAGCTATAAGCTGCGCTTTGGGCAGGACTATGCCGGGGTGGGGGGCGATGTAAAATCGGTGACCACCTCGCTGTTGGCCGGGGTGCAAAGCACCGCCTGGCGCGAGGATGTGGTCCTGACCGCCGAGCTGGAGGCCGGTGCCATCCACATGCTGAGCGATCAGAACAGCCGCATCATCGACCGTTTCAACAACGGCTCGAAGATCCGGGGGTTCAAGCCCGACGGGATCGGCCCGCGCGATTTCGCGACCGAGGATCAGGACGGGCTTGGCGGCAATATGTATTGGGTCGCCCGCGCCGAGGCACGCTTTCCCATCGGCCTGCCCGAGGAATATGGCATTCAGGGCGGGTTGTTCGCGGATGTCGGTTCGGTCTGGGGGCTGAATGACGCCACCAGGGCGGTGACCGGGGCCAATCTGTTTGATGCCGATGGCAATGATACCTCGGACATGAATGTCCGCGCCGCCATCGGGGCCTCGATCTTCTGGAGCACGCCAATCGGGCCGCTGCGCCTGAACTATGCCAAGGCGCTGAAAAAAGAAGATTACGACGAGGAACAGAAGTTCGACCTGACCATCTCGACCCAGTTCTGAGGACGGGCAATGCGGGCAGCGGGCGGTTTCTGGACGTGGATCGGGTCGCTGGCGGTGATGCTGCCGCTGGCCGGTCAGGCGCAGACCGCCGAGGCCCCGGCCACGCCCGGCCTGTCGGCGCCGGTTTCCACCCTGCCGATGACCGCCGGTGCCGCCGATACCGGGGCGGACGCGGCACAGCGGCCAGCGGCTGGCGATGACCGGGCGGCCACGGATGGCGCGGCGGCTGGCCTTGCGGCCCCCGCGCCGATCCCCGGAAACCTGCCCGATGGCCAGCATGTCCCGGTGCTGACCGTCGATCAGGAGGTTTTATACGCCCGTTCGGACTGGGGTCTGCGCGCGCAGGCCGAGTTCGAGCGTGACGGACGCGCGCTGGCGGCGGAAAACGACCGTCTGGCCGCGCAACTGGCCCAGGAAGAGGCCGAACTGACCGAGCGTCGCAAAACCCTGTCACCCACCGATTTTCGCCAGCAGGCCGAGGCGTTCGACCAGCGTGCCACGCGCATCCGGGCCGAACGCGCCGCGGCGCTGCGCGATCTGAACCAGCGGGCCGAAACCGACAGGGCGGCGTTTTTCCGCGCCGTGATCCCGATTATCGGCACCGAAATGCAGGCCCGTGGCGCCGTTGCGGTGCTGGATCAGCGCACGGTGTTTCTGTCTTTGCAGGGCATCGACATTACCGCCGTGCTGATTGCCCGCATCAATGATCAGCTTGGCGATGGCAGCGATCTGCGCGCGCCGGTCCCGGCGGATCAGGGCGATGCGGGTGCAGGCCCGGATGATGCGTCACAACCGTCCGGGGCCAGGCCGTCCAGCGACACAGCCGACGGCCGGTCGCAGAACTGACCGTCTGATCGGGGCATCCGCGTTGGCCGCCCCCCTGCGTGGGGATGCAGGACGGGGCGGTCTGGTCCATCTGTCGCCATTGCGCGCGGGGGTGCGCATCGGCGTGGCGGCTGCCCGGCGGCAGGCCCGCCGGTCCCGTCGGGCCGTGGTGGCTCAGGCCGGGGCTTGCGCGGCCAGCGCTTTCAGACGCCCGGACAGCAGCGCGAAAAAGGCGGTCGCGTCCAGATCGCGCATGAAATGACAATTCGGCGCGCGCCCCGACACCCCCCACCAGTCAGCCACGGTCATGCCGGTGGTAAAACGGCCCTCGGTCTCGACCTCAAGGTTGATGTGGCGGCCAAAGAACATTTGCGGCGCGATCAGCCAGGCGATGGTGCAGGGGTCATGCAGCGGCCCGCCCGAACTGCCGTATTTGTCGCGGTCGAAGCGTTCGTAAAACCCCATCCAGCCCGCGACCGCCCGCCCCAGCCGGCCATGCGGGGCCATGGCGTCTGACCAGCCCTGCGGGATCAGGGCGCGGTGGGTGACATCCAGCGGCATCACCGTCAGCCTGACGCCACTGGCAAAGATCTCGGCGGCGGCCTCGGGGTCGACATAGATGTTGAACTCGGCGGCGGGGGTGATGTTGCCGACCTCGAAATAGGCGCCGCCCATCAGCACGATCCCGGCCACGCGGGGGATGATGTCGGGGGCCTTGCGAAAAGCGGTGGCGATATTGGTCAGCGGCCCGATCGGGACCAGTGTCACAGTGCCGCTGTCATGGCGGCGCAGCGTGTCGATGATGAAATCGACCGCGTGGACCGGCTGCACCGGCATGGCCGGATCGGGCAGGTCAAACCCGTCCAGCCCGGATTTGCCATGCACATGTTCAGCGGTGACCAGATCGCGGCGCAGGGGCCGGTCGCAACCCGCGAAAACCGGGATGTCGGTGCGCCCGGCCAGTTCACAGATGACGCGGGCATTGCGGGTGGTCAGGGGCAGGGGCACATTGCCGGCCACGGTGGTCAGGCCCAGAAGCTGTAATTCCGGGCTGGCCAGCGCCAGCAGGATGGCAATGGCATCGTCCTGTCCGGGATCAGTATCGATAATGATCTTGCGCGTCATGTGAAAACCCCCAAGGCAGGCCCTGCTTGTGGCCCAAAGCGGCGGCGCCGTGCAAGCCCCGGCGCGGCTGCCCATTGACGCAGGCCGCGCCCGGCATTAGCTGCGGCGCATGGCACGCGCACCTTTGCTTCAACTGACCGATCTGTCGCTGACCTTTGGCGGCCCCCCCGTTTTCGACGGCTTGTCCCTGACCGTGCAGGCCGGGGACCGGGTGGCGCTGGTGGGGCGCAACGGGTCGGGGAAATCGACGCTGATGAAGGTCATGGCCGGGCTGGTCGAGCCTGACCGCGGCGAGGTGGTGATGCCCGCCGGCACCAGCGTCGGCTATATGGAACAAGAGCCCGAGATGGCGGGATACGCCACGCTTGGCGATTTTGCGCGCGGCGGGCTGGAACCGGCCGAGGAATATCTGGTCGATATCGCCGCCGAGGGGCTGAAATTCGACCCCGCACGCCCGGTCGCCACCGCCTCGGGCGGGGAACGGCGGCGGGCGGCGCTGGCGCGGCTGCTGGCGCAGGCCCCTGACCTGATGCTGCTGGACGAGCCGACGAACCATCTGGATATTCAGGCCATCGGCTGGCTTGAGGATCACCTGTCCAGCACCCGCGCGGCCTTTGTGCTGATCAGCCATGACCGCGCCTTTTTGCGGCATCTGACCCGTGCCACGCTGTGGATCGACCGTGGTGCGGTGCGGCGGCAGGAACGCGGGTTCGAGCATTTCGAGGATTGGCGCGAAACCACCTGGGCCGCCGAGGACGAGGCCCGCCACAAGCTGGACCGCAAGATCAAGGCCGAGGCGCGTTGGGCGGTCGAGGGCATCAGCGCCCGCCGCAAGCGCAATATGGGCCGGGTCCGCGCGCTTGCCGATCTGCGCGCCGAACGCGCCGCACAGATCCGCCGTCAGGGTGCCGCCGCGATGGCGTTTGAGGCCGGGCCGCAATCGGGCAAGCGGGTGATCGAGGCCAAAGGCATTGCGAAAACCTTTGGCGACCGGGTGATCCTGCGGCCCTTTGACCTGCGGGTGCTGCGCGGCGACCGCATTGCCTTTGTCGGCCCCAACGGTGCGGGCAAGACCACGCTGATCAAGATGCTGACCGGAGAGTTGGCGCCAGATCAGGGCAGCATTCAGCTTGGCACGAATATTGACATGGCGGTGTTCGATCAGGCCCGTTCGGCCATCGACCCCGAGGTCAGCCTGTGGGACGCGCTGACCGCCGACCCGGATATGCGGGTTTCGGGGCGGGCCGATCAGGTGATGGTGCGCGGCCAGCCCCGCCATGTGGTCGGATACCTCAAGGATTTCCTGTTCGACGAGGCACAGGCCCGCGCCCCGGTCGGCAGCCTGTCAGGCGGCGAAAAGGCGCGGCTTTTGCTGGCGCGGATCATGGCCAGACCCTCGAACCTGCTGGTTCTGGACGAGCCGACCAACGATCTGGATGTCGAAACGCTGGACCTGTTGCAGGATATCCTGGGCGAATATGACGGCACCGTGCTGCTGGTCAGCCATGACCGCGATTTCATCGACCGCGTGGCCACCGCAACCGTTGCGATGGAAGGGGATGGCCGGGCGGTGATCTATCCCGGCGGCTGGGGCGATTATCAGGCTCAGCGCGGCGATCAGGCCCCCGCGCCCGAGGTCAAGCCCGCCAAGCCGACCCCGAAAGCCGAGGATAAGACCGAGGTCAGGGCAAAGCCCGCCAAACCGGGGCTGAGCTTTACCGAAAAGCACCGTTTGGAAGAGCTGCCAACCGTCATCGAACGGCTGGAGGCCGAGATCGCCAGACTGACAGAATTCATGGCGCAGCCCGATCTGTTCCAGACCGCGCCGGCGAAATTCGCCAAGGCGTCCGAGGCGCTGGCCGAACGGCAGGCCGCACTTGCCGCCGCCGAGGATGAATGGCTGGCGCTTGAGGAAAAATCCGTCCAGGGCTGAGGCGTGGCCCGCATCTGGCCGGGCCACAACGGCATTGGGCGTTGACTTGGGCGGGCGAATCCACTAGGGAAAGCGCACCCGGCCTTGGCATTTGCCTTTGGCCGGTGTGTTATTTTTCACGATCCCCGCAAACGGGGCGCTGTCCGACGGCAACCAACGCCGGTGCAAAACCGGGGCCACAGGATGCGGAAAAGCAAGGAAGAACAGATGTTCGCAGTTCTGAAAACGGGCGGCAAGCAATACCGCGTTCAGGCAGGTGACGTGCTGCGCGTTGAAAAGCTGGCCGCTTCGGCCGGTGAAAAGGTGCAGTTCAACGATATCCTGATGGTTGGCGGCACGATCGGTGCGCCGCTGGTCGATGGCGCCTGCGTGCAGGCCGAAGTGATCGAGCAGATCAAAGGCGACAAGGTCATCACCTTTGTCAAACGCCGCCGCAAACATTCCAGCCAGCGCACCCGCGGCCACCGTCAGCAGCTGACCCTGCTGCGCGTGACCGACGTGCTGGACAATGGGGCCGACAAGACCGGCGTGAAAGCCGCCATTGGTGCCCGCACCGCCGGCGCGTCCTATGCCGCCGAGGCCCCCGCTGCCAAAGCCCCGGCTGCCACGAAAGCCGCCAAATCCGGCACCGTCGGCACCCGTCCTGCCAACCTGCTGGACGCCGCGCGCGACGGTCAGGCCGATGATCTGAAGCTGATCTCGGGTGTTGGACCCAAGCTGGAAGATCTGCTGCACGAAAACGGCGTCTATCATTTCGACCAGATCGCCGCTTGGAAAAAGGCCGAGATCGAATATATGGACGACAAGCTGTCGTTCCATGGCCGGATCGAGCGCGAAGATTGGATCAAGCAGGCCAAAGAGCTTGCCAAAGCGAAAAAGGACTAATCCATGGCACATAAGAAAGCAGGCGGTTCGTCCCGCAACGGTCGCGATTCGGCTGGTCGTCGCCTTGGCGTCAAGCTGTATGGCGGTCAGGAAGCCATCGCCGGTAACATCATCGTTCGCCAGCGCGGCACCAAGTGGTGGCCGGGTCAGAATGTCGGCATGGGTCGCGATCATACCCTGTTCGCCCTGACCGACGGTCAGGTGACCTTCCGCAAAGGCCTGAAAGGCCGGACCTTCATTTCGGTCCTGCCCGCCGAACTGGAAGCTGCCGAATAAGCCCGGCGTCACATTTCGATGTTGAACAGGGGGGATCGGCGCAGGCCGGTCCCCTTTTGCGTTCCGGCAGCCATCTGCCGGAGGGGAGGGGGAAAGAATGACCGATACGCAGACCACCGTCGCGCAGCCCGTGATCACAGCGGGCCGCGTTACCCTGCGTCCGCTGCGTCTGTCCGATGCCGGGCTGATCGCGCATTACACCGCCGATCGCCGGGTCGCCGAGGGCACCCGCGCCATTCCGCATCCGCTGCCGCCCGGCGCGGCCGAGGCCTATGTCGCCCGCGCCTTGCAGGATGGCCGGGCCGAAGATGTCTGGGCCATTGACGGGTCCGAACATCAGCTTGCCGAATTGCTGGGGGTGGTGTCGCTGACACATATGGATGACAACCAGTCCGAACTGGGTTTCTGGGTTGGGGCCGGGTTCTGGAATACCGGTTTCGCCACCGAGGCGGTCGAGGCGCTGGTGCGCGCCAATCTGCATGGCGCGCGCACCCTGTTTGCCGAGGCGTTTCAGGACAATCCCGGCTCTGCGCGGGTGCTGACGAACAGCGGCTTTGAATATCTGGGTGATGCCGAAAGCTGGTCAGTGGCGCGCAATGCCCGCGTGCCGACATGGACCTATCTGCGCAAGATGGGCTAAGCGGGCCTGCCCCGCGCGGGCGGGTGGGGAAGCTGTCCCGCCCTGCCGCGCCGGTCAGCGCCGGATGGTGATGACTTGCGTCGCCCCGGAAACGGTGATGCCGCGCAGCCCGGCCATGGTGATGCGGCTGATCGGCAGGGCGGTGGTGATCATGTCGACATTGGGATTGGCCGGCACCCGCGCATCGGGCGAATCGGCATAGGGCGCCTGTGCCACGAAACGCAGCCGCAGGATGCCGTCCTGATCGCCGCGCAGCCGGCCCGCGACCTGCGGCAGTTCCGGCACCAGTTCGGCATCCCACCAGCCCCTGGTCGGCGCCATCCCGGTGACCACCAGCAGCTTGCCATCGGGCACATCCTTCAGCACGGCGCTGGCGATATGGGCGATGGGCTGGCGCGCGTCCGCAGTCGTGGTGGGATAGCCGCCTTTCGGGGCCAGCGTCTCCGGTCCGCGATCACGCCCGCTGAACCAGCCAAGCGGGTTCAGGCCGCTGTCGCCGCTGAAACTGCCACAGCCCGACAGCAGCAGGGTCAGGGCAAGGGCGGGGGTCAGGGGGTGGATGCGCATCATCGGCCTCGGCAAGCTGGGGCATTTTTTCCGTCTTATGCCATCGGTTGCCGCGATGAAAGCCACTTTGACCCCGCGGCCTGCCCGCGCTATGCCAAGCCCGCAAAAGGAGAACGCCATGGCCAGCCCCGCCTTCGAAGATATTGTCGAGACGTTTGACTTTCTGGACGACTGGGAGGACCGCTATCGTCACCTGATCGAGCTGGGAAAAGCCATGCCGGCCATGGACCCGGCGTTGCAAAGCCCGGCTACCAGGGTTGATGGCTGTGCCAGTCAGGTCTGGATCCTGCCCCTGCCCGAAGGCGAGGGGCCGGATGCGCGGTTCGATTTTCAGGGCGACAGCGACGCGCTGATCGTGCGCGGGCTGATCGCGGTGTTACACGCGCTGTATGCGGGCGTGCGCCGTGGCCAGATCGCGGCAATTGACGCGCAGGCGGAACTGGCGCGTCTGGGGCTGGCCGAACATCTGTCGGCGCAGCGCTCGAACGGGGTGCGGGCGATGATTGCGCGAATCCGCGAATCGGCGGCTTAAGCCCGGCGGGTGATCCAGCCGCCACCAAGCACGCGGCTGCTGTCGGCCTGATAGAAGACGCAGGCCTGACCGGGGCTGACGCCCTCTTCCGGGGTCAGCAACTCGACCTCGGCGCGGCGGGGACCGGTGGGGCGCAGGATCGCCGGGCGTGGCGGCCGGGTTGATCGGATGCGGCAGGTGATCTCGATCTCGCCGTCGAAGGGCACATCCCCCAGCCAGTTGACCTCGGCCACCGGCACGATCCTGGTGGCCAGCGCGGTTTTCGGACCGACGATGACATGGCGCTTGTCGGGGTCCAGCCCCACCACATAAAGCGGCGTGTCCAGCCCGCCGATCCCCAGCCCCCGGCGCTGGCCGATGGTATAGTGGATCACCCCGCGATGCTGACCCAGCACCTGACCGTCCGGATCGACAATATCGCCGGGATCGGCCGCGCCGGGGCGCAGTTTTTCGATCACGCTGGCATAATCGCCATTGGGGACAAAGCAGATATCCTGACTGTCGGGCTTGTCGGCCACGGTCAGCCCGTATTGCGCGGCCATGGCGCGGGTTTCGGCCTTGCTGGTCAGGTGCCCCAGCGGGAAGCGCAGGAAATCAAGCTGTTCCTGCGTGGTCGAGAACAGGAAATAGCTTTGATCGCGATTCGGGTCGGCAGCCATGTGCAGCTCGGCCCGCGACGGCCCTTGACGGCGCTGGATGTAATGCCCCGTCGCCATGCAATCGGCATCCAGATCGCGGGCGGTTTGCAGCAGATCGCGGAACTTGACCCGTTCATTGCAGCGGATGCAGGGCACCGGCGTTGCCCCGGCCAGATAGGCATCGGCAAACTCCTCGATCACCGATTCGCGGAATTTATTTTCATAATCAAGCACATAATGCGGAATGCCAATGCGTTCCGCGACCCGGCGCGCGTCGTGAATATCCTGCCCGGCACAGCAGGCGCCCTTTTTGGCCAGCGCCGCGCCGTGGTCATACAACTGCAAGGTGACGCCGATGACGTCATAGCCCTGTTCTTTCAGATGCGCCGCCACGACGGAACTGTCGACACCGCCCGACATCGCCACGACCACACGGGTCCGGGACGGGGGCTTGGCGAAACCAAGGCTGTTGATCGGCGCATCCGCAGGGGCTGCGGGGCGGGCAGGGGCTGGTGCTGTCATGGATACCTTTGGGCGCACAGGCGCCGGATCAGTCGCATTTGAAGCAAAATATAAGGAAAAAGCCGGGGTTCTCAAGTCACGGGGCAGTGAAAATCGGGTCACGTTCACCGGATGTTAAGGGGCTTGCGCCATAGTGAACCCGTTAACAAGTGAGGTGTTCGATGTATCTGAAGAAATGCGAGGGGCCGCGAACCGTGATCCTCGACGGCGGCGAGGTGTTAAGCCTCGCCGACCTGCCGCAACCGGGAATGCGCTGGGTGGCCAGCCGCAAGGCCTGTGTGGTGCGTGCGGTGACCCACGGCCTGATCGCGCGCGAACAGGCGCTGGCGCGCTATGACCTCTCGGAAGAGGAATTTGACAGCTGGCTTGCAGCGGTGCGCAAGCATGGTCCCAAAGGGCTGCGCGTCACGGCCATTCAGCGTCACCGGCAAATCGGGCAACAACTATAGGTTGCATTATGATCAAAAAGACGCGAGTAACGGGATATTAACCTTTTCCCTTTACCTCTGGTGGCAAGAGGACCGAATCAAGGAACAGCCGTCATGCGTATTCTTTTGATCGAAGATGATGCAACCACCGCCCGCAGCATCGAGATGATGCTGACCAATGCGGCCTATAACGTCTTTCTGACCGATATGGGCGAAGAGGGGATCGACCTTGCCAAACTGTATGATTACGACCTGATCCTGCTGGATCTGGACCTGCCCGACATGAACGGGATGGAGGTTTTGCGCCAGATCAGGCTGTCACGGATCGACACCCCGATCCTGATACTGACCGGGTCGGACGACACGGAAAGCAAGCTGCGCGGCTTTGGCTTCGGCGCTGACGATTACATGACCAAGCCCTTCCACCGCGAGGAACTGGTGGCGCGGATTCAGGCGATTATCCGGCGCTCGAAGGGGCACAGCCACGCTGTTATCCGCACCGGCGATCTGGTGGTCGACCTCGATGCCCGCTCGGTCGAGGTGCGGGGGCGACCGATCAACCTGACCGGCAAGGAATATCAGATCCTTGAACTGCTTAGCCTGCGCAAGGGCACCACCCTGACCAAGGAAATGTTCCTCAACCACCTCTATGGCGGTATGGACGAGCCAGAGTTGAAGATCATCGACGTCTTCGTCTGCAAATTGCGCAAGAAGCTGGCCCAGGCGATGGATGGGGTCAGCCATATCGAAACCGTCTGAGGCAGGGGCTATGTCTTGCGCGACCCGGAACCGGCGATGGATGAACGTCTGGCCATTGGCGCCTGAACGGCTTCTCCTTTCGGTGCTGGACAAGCAGGGCCTGCGCTGGCTAACCCCGGAACGACAGTGATGTTCGGTTCAGGGGGTCTGCAAGGTGACGCGACAGGACGGTGAAAACAGGGTTGGGCAGGACCGCAATGGGGTTCAGGCACGGATGCGGAATCTGGCCGATCAGATCGCGCGTGCCAATCTGGCCTATCATCGCGACGACGCACCCGAGATCAGCGACGCCGCCTATGACGCCCTGAAGGCCGAGCTGCTGGCGCTGGAGGCGCGGTATCCGCAACTGGCCGCAATGGACAGCCCCACCGGGCAGGTGGGGGCGGCCCCGGCCGAAGGTTTTGCCAAGGTCCGGCACCGCAAACCGATGCTGTCGTTGGCGAACGCGTTCTCGGATGACGAGGTGGCCGATTTCCTGCGCCGTTGCCGCGATTTTCTGGGCCTGTCGGCCTCGCGCCCGCTGGCCTTCACCGCCGAGCCAAAGATCGACGGTCTGTCGCTGTCGCTGCGATACGAGCATGGTCAACTGATCGAGGCCGCAACCCGTGGCGATGGCGAAACCGGCGAAAACGTGACCGCCAATGCCCGCCATATTCCCGACATCCCCCAGACTCTGCCCGCCGGTGCCCCCGATATTCTGGAGGTGCGCGGCGAGGTTTACATGACCCATGACGATTTTGCCCGTCTGAACGCCAGCGGCGACGGGCGCGTTTTTGCCAACCCGCGCAATGCCGCGGCGGGGTCGTTACGGCAACTGGACCCGTCGGTGACCGCCAGCCGCCCGCTGCGCTATTTTGCCTATGCCTGGGGGCAGATCAGCGCGCCACTGGCCGAAACGCAATTCGACGCGGTGCGGCGGTTGGGGGATTTCGGCTTTCAGATCAACCCCTTGATGCAGCGTTGCAACAATCTGGATCAGATGCTGGACACATGGGCCGCGATTGAATCGCAACGTGCCACGCTTGGCTATGACATTGACGGCGTGGTTTATAAGGTTGACGATCTGGCTTTGCAGGATCGTCTGGGCTTTCGGGCAACCACACCGCGTTGGGCCCTGGCGCATAAATTTCCCGCCGAACTGGCCTGGACCCGCCTGCGCGCGATCGAGATTCAGGTTGGCCGCACCGGGGCGCTGTCGCCGGTGGCGCGGCTTGACCCGGTGACCGTTGGCGGGGTCGTCGTGTCCAACGCCACCCTGCATAACGAGGATTATATCGCCGGCATTGACAGTCAGGGCGCGCCCATTCGCGATGGCGTCGATATTCGCGCAGGCGACTGGGTGCAGGTTTATCGCGCCGGTGATGTCATCCCCAAGATCGCCGCGGTCGATCTGGCGCGACGCCCTGCTGACACGCCGGTTTTTGTTTTCCCCGACCACTGCCCCGAATGCGGCTCGGAAGCGGTGCGCGAGCCGGGTGATTCCGTGCGCCGCTGCACGGGGGGGCTGGCCTGCCCGGCGCAAGCGATTGAGAAATTGAAGCATTTCGTGTCGCGCGCCGCGTTCGATATTGACGGGCTTGGGGCAAAGCAGATCGAAGCCTTTTACCACGACCCGGTGCTGCCGATCCGTGAACCGGCCGATATTTTCACCCTGCGCCAGCGCGACAGCGAACAGCTGGCCCGGCTTAAGAACCGTGATGGCTGGGGTGAACGCTCGGTTCAAAAGCTGTTCGATGCCATCGAGGACCGGCGCAGCATCGCCCTGTCGCGGCTGATTTTCGCCCTTGGTATCCGCCATGTTGGCGAGGTCGCATCCGGCATTCTGGCGCGTCATTTCGGCGGGCTGGAACAGATGATCGCCGCCCTTGACGCCGCTTTCCCCGCCGCCGAACGGCATATGCAGGCCGAAGAGGCCGCGACCCATGAACGCAACCGCGCCGCACGCGATGGCCGCCGCGCCCGGCTGGCCGAGGCCCGCAATGCGGTGTGGCAGGCCGATCCGACGGTCGCGTCGGATGCGCGGGCCGCCTGGGACGACCTTGTCAGCATTGACGGCATTGGCGCTGTGCTGGCGGAATCGCTGGTTCTGGCCTTTGCCCAACCAGCCGAGCGTGGCGTCATCGACCGGCTGATCGCGCAGTTACAACAGGTCACACCGCCCGAGGCCCCGGCGTCAAGCGACAGCGAAATCGCTGGTCTGACCTTGGTTTTTACCGGCACGCTGGAACAGATGACCCGCGCCGAAGCCAAGGCCCGTGCCGAGGCGCTGGGGGCCAAGGTCGCGGGTTCGGTTTCGGCCCGCACCGATCTGGTGGTGGCGGGGCCGGGTGCGGGCAGCAAGGCCGCGAAGGCAGCCGATCTGGGGGTGCGGGTGATCGACGAAGCCGCGTGGATGCGGCTGGCCGGGCGTGATGGCTGAGGCCGCCCCCCCCGTCAAGGGCCGCCCCCCGGTCCTGTTTCCGCTGTTCGCTGAGGTCGAGACCCTGCCCGGAACCGGCCCGCGCGGTGCCGCAGCACTGGCGCAGATGGGCATTACCCGACCGCGCGACCTGATCCTGACCCTGCCCACCGGCGGCATCAGCCGTCGCCGGCTGGACCGGCTGGCCGATCTGCGCGCGCCGGAAACGGTGATTGTCACCGTGACCGTTCACCGCCACGCCCCGCCCTCGGCGCGGGGGCGGCCATGGCGGGTGTTTTGCGGCGATGACAGTGGCGAGCTGCAACTGGTTTTCTTCCACCCCCGCCGCGACTGGCTTGAGGCGCAATTACCGGTCGGGCAGCGTCGCGTGGTCTCGGGCAAGGCGGAAATCTTTGACGGGATGCCCCAGATTGTTCATCCCGATCACATCCAGCCCGAATCCGCCCCCCCGCCCGAGGGGTTCGAGCCGGTCTATCCGCTGACCGCCGGGTTAAGCGCGCGGCAAATGGCCAAGGCCGTGACGGCGGCTTTGGCGCGGGCGCCCGATCTGGCGGAATGGGTCGATGCGGGGGTGCTGGCCGAACGCGGCTGGCCGTCCTGGCGTGGCGCGCTGGAACAGGCCCATGCCCCGCAGGCCGTGGCCGATCTGTCCCCCGATGCGCCGGCGCGCGCGCGTCTGGCCTATGACGAATTGCTGGCCCGTCAGATGACACTGGCACTGGCGCGGCGTGCGGCGCGGCGCAAGCCGGGACGGGCCAGTCAGGGCGATGGCCGCTTGCGCCAGCGGGTTCTGTCGTCGCTGCCATGGCCGCTGACGGGGGCGCAGCAGCGCGTGCTGGACGATATTGCCGCCGATATGGCAACGCCGCAGCGGATGAACCGGCTGGTGCAGGGCGATGTCGGGTCCGGCAAGACGGTGGTGGCGCTGCTGGCGCTGCTGATCGCGGTCGAGGCTGGCGGGCAGGGCGTGATGATGGCGCCGACCGACATTCTGGCCCGCCAACATGCCCGCGCCCTTACCCCGCTGGCGCAGGCGGCGGGGGTGCGGCTGGCGCTGCTGACCGGGCGCGACAAGGCCGAGGCGCGCCAGCAGGTGCTGGCCGATCTGGCCGCCGGGCGGGTCGATATTCTGGTCGGCACCCATGCCGTTTTTCAGGACCGGGTCCAGTTTGCCGATCTGCGGCTGGCGGTGATCGACGAGCAGCACCGCTTTGGCGTGGCGCAGCGCATGGCGCTGGCGGCCAAGGGGGCGCTGCCGGTGGATATGCTGATCATGACCGCGACACCGATTCCGCGCACGCTGGCGCTGTCGCATTACGGCGATCTGGATGTTTCGGTGATCGACGAAAAGCCGCCCGGACGCCTGCCTGTGACGACGGTCAGCCTGCCCGACACCCGCCTGCCCGAGGTGGTGGCCCGCCTGCATTCGGCGCTGGAGGGGGGGGCGCGGGCCTATTGGGTGTGCCCGCTGGTCGACGAATCGGAACGTGTCGATCTGACAGCGGCCGAGGAACGCGCCAAGGGTCTGCGCCGCCATTTCGGTGAATCGGTGCGGCTGGTGCATGGCCAGATGTCCGCCGAGGAACGCGATGCCGCCATGGCCGATTTCGCCAGCGGTGCGGCGCGCATTCTTGTGGCGACCACAGTGATCGAGGTCGGTGTCGATGTGCCCGAAGCCACGATCATGGTGATTGAACGCGCCGAATCCTTTGGTCTGGCCCAGTTGCACCAGCTGCGCGGGCGGGTGGGGCGCGGGCGCGGGGCCTCGACCTGTCTGCTGCTGTATCGGGCGCCGCTCAGCGAAACCGGTCAGCGGCGTCTGGCCATTATGCGCCAGACCGAGGACGGCTTTCGCATTGCCGAGGAAGATTTGGCGATTCGCGGCGCTGGCGATGTGATTGGCACCGCGCAATCGGGTCTGCCACGGTTTCGCATTGCGGATCTGGAACATCAGGCCGGTCTGATGGCCTTGGCGCAGCGCGATGCGCGCGCGTTTCTGGAACGCGACCCCGGTATGGAAACCGCGCGCGGTCAGGCCATGCGCAGCCTGCTGTGGCTGATGGAACAGGACAAGGCGATCAGGATGTTGTCCGCCGGTTAACCACGATGTTCGCAAAAAGTTCTTTACAGCCGCTTGCGGATATGAGAACAAAGTAGCAACACAATCAGGGGTGCTGACCATGACCAAGGAATTCCTGTCTGACATCGCCGGGATCGCCGCCATTTCCATCACCACCGGCGTCATGCTGTGGTTGCCGGCCTTGCTGAACGGCTGATCCATTTGCCATCTGCCCCGCGTTTGATCGCGACGTTTCTGTCGGCGTCGTCCGCCTGTCCGGCCCTGTGAGAACGCGCAACTTGACCGGCCCTTCACGGGCCGGTTTTTTCCTGTTCGCTGTTCGCTGTTCGCTGTTCGCTGTTCGCTGTTCGCTGTTCGCTGTTCGCTGTTCGCTGTTCGCTGTTCGCTGGTCAGGCGGCGTCCATGGCCTGCACCGTGGCATTCCAGGCCAGCAGGATCGAGGCATGGCGATTGGCGAATTCGCGGGCGGGCAGCAGCACCTCCAGCCCGTCAAAGGGGGCGTCGGGCACCGGGCCGCCGCTGGTCAGCATGGCCTGCAACTGATCGCGGCCCTTGCGGATGCTGTCCAGCGATTGTCCGGGGGCGGCGGCCCCCAGCACCGCGGCTGAAGCCTGCCCAAGGGCGCAGGCGCGGACCTCCATCCCCAGCCGGGTCAGGCGGGCATCGGTCACGCCCACATCCACCGTCACCGTCGAGCCGCATTGCGGCGAGCGCACCGAGGCCGTCGCATCCGGCGCGTCAAGCCGCCCCAGATGCGGAATATCAGCCGCCAGCGCCAGAATGCGGCGCGAATAAAGCTGCATCAGATCGCTGTCGGACATTGGCTTTCCTTTTGGGCTTTCCGTTTGGGGCTTTCTTTGGGCCTTGGTGGCGGCTGTGCGTGGGGCTTTCCCCGGTGGGCGCGGGGGGCTATCTAAGCCCGGACAAGCCCGAAAGGAAAGCCGATGTTTGACCCTGCCAGCCTGAAATACGACGCCAACGGCCTGATCCCGGTGATCGCGCAGGATCATGTAACGGGTGATGTGCTGATGATGGCGTGGATGAATGCCGAAGCCGTTGCGCGGACACTGGACAGCGGGCGGGTGACCTATTGGTCGCGCTCGCGTCAATCCTTCTGGATCAAGGGCGAGACCAGCGGCCACATTCAGAAGCTGGTCGATTTTCGCGTCGATTGTGACCGCGACTGTGTGCTGGTGCTGATCGAACAGACCGGCCCGGCCTGTCACACCAACCGCCGCAGCTGTTTTTACACCGCCATCCGTGCCGATGACGAGGTCGAGATCATGACCCCCATGGTCTGAGGCGGGGTGGTTTGGGGTATTTGGGCAACGAAGATGCCTGTTACCCCAGCATCCGGCGGATGTCGGCGGGGGTGGCGCCCCCGGCCCGTAACTGGCGCAGGGCGCGGGCATTGTCGCGCTTGGCCAGCCGCTTGCCCGCCGGGTCGCGGATCAGCCGGTGGTGGTGATAGGCGGGGATGGGCAGGTCCAGCAGGCGTTGCAGCAGAACGTGTATCCAGGTCGAGGCAAACAGGTCGCGCCCGCGCGTGACCAGCGTGACGCCCTGCGCGGCATCGTCGATGACCACCGCCAGATGATAGGATGTGCCCATGCCGCGCCGCGACAGGATGACATCGCCAATGCCCGCCAGAAAACCCGCGCGGTCCAGCCGCTGTGGCTGGCCCTGTTCGTCAAAGCCAAGCTGATCACAGGCCAGCCTGTCGAACGCCGCCGCCGCGTTCAGGCGGATCACGTCATCCGGTCCGGCATCGGCCATCGGGCGTATGCGGCAGGTGCCGGGATAGATCAGCCCGTCCGGCCCATGTGGCAGACAGCCCTCTTGCGGGGCGGACAGGGCGGCGCGGATATCGCCGCGGCGGCAGCGGCAGGGATAGGTCAGCCCCATCGCCGTCAGCCGGTCGATCGCCTGCTGATAGGCGGGCAGGCGGTCGGACTGGCGCATGACCGGTTCGGGCCAGTCCAGCCCCAGCCAGTGCAGATCCTGAAAAATCGCGGTTTCATAGGCGGGGCGGCAACGGTCGCGGTCGATATCCTCGATCCGCAGCAGGAACCCGCCGGGGCTGGCCAGCCGCGCCGCCGTCAGGGCGGCCAGCGCGTGACCCAGATGCAAATACCCGGTGGGCGAAGGGGCAAAGCGGGTTACTGTGCCGCCAGCCATGTCGTGAAATCCTGCTTGGCGCGGGCGGTATAGGCCGGATAGCGCTGTTTGCGGCCCCGGCGCCCGCCCTTGGCGTCGACCGGCGGGAACAGCCCGAAATTGACATTCATCGGCTGAAACGTCCTGGCCTCGGCGCCGCCGGTGATGTGGTTGATCAGCGCGCCCATCGCGGTGGTCAGGGGTGGCGGCGCCAGATCCTGTCCCAGCGCCTGTGCCGCCGCCATGCGCCCGGCCAGCAGGCCCATCGCGGCCGATTCGACATAACCCTCGACCCCGGTGACCTGACCGGCAAAGCGCAGGTTGGGCCGCGCGCGCAGCCGCATCCGGTCGTCCAGCAGGGTGGGGCTGTTCAGAAAGCTGTTGCGGTGAATGCCGCCAAGCCGGGCGAAGGCGGCATTTTGCAGCCCCGGAATGCGGCGAAACACCCCGGTCTGCGCGCCATATTTCATCTTGGTCTGGAAGCCCACAATATTATACAGTGTTCCCAGTGCGTTATCGCGGCGCAGCTGAACCACGGCATAGGGCTTTTCGGTGGGATTATGGGGGTTGGTCAGGCCGACCGGCTTCATCGGACCAAAGCGCAGCGTGTCGCGGCCACGTTCGGCCATGACCTCGATCGGCAGGCAACCGTCGAAATAGCCTGCGGTCTCGCCCTCGTGAAATTCGGTCTTTTCGGCGGCCAGCAGGGCGTCGATGAAGCCCTCGTAATCGTCGCGGGTCATCGGGCAGTTGATATAGGCGGTGCGTTCGGCCTCGGTCTCGCCCTTGTCATAGCGGGACTGGCGCCAGCAGATCCCCATGTCGATGCTGTCGGCATGGACGATGGGGGCGATGGCGTCGAAAAACGCCAGCGAATCCGTGCCCGTCTGTGCCCGGATCGCCCCGGCCAGCGCGTCCGAGGTCAGCGGCCCGGTGGCGATGATCCAGTTGCCGTCATCGGGCAGGGCGGTGATTTCGCCGGGCTGAAGGCTGATCAGCGGGTCGTCGCGCAAAGCCTGCGTCACGGCGGCGGAAAAGGCATCGCGGTCAACGGCCAGCGCCCCCCCGGCGGGCAGGCGGTGGCGGTCGGCCATGGCCATGATCAGCCCGCCAGCCTGACGCATTTCCCAATGCAACAGCCCGACCGCGTTGTTTTCATCATCATCGCTGCGAAAGCTGTTGGAACAGACCATTTCGGCGCAATCGCCGGTGCGATGGGCAAAGGTTTCCACCTGCGGGCGCATTTCGTGCAGCACCACGGGCACGCCCGCGCGGGCCACTTGCCAGGCGGCCTCGGACCCGGCAAGTCCCGCGCCGATGATGTGAACCGGTTCCATGGCTGACCCCTTTGCAAGCTGGTTCGTAGCAAGCCGGTCTGGTATCAGTCACGGCGCCTTCGCTCAAGGGGACAGCTGATGGATCAGTCCGAAAACACCGCTGGCGACCCGGCGGCCCTGTCCGCCCCCAAGGGGGTGAACCCGGTCGCGCCTCATGCCGTTCGGATGGCCGAACTGCTGCGCCGGGTGCTGCGCCCCGGCGATAAAGTGCTGGATCTGGGGGCCGGGTTGGGGCTGACCAGTATTGCCGCCGGTCAGGTGGTCGGGGTTGGCAATGTCACCCCGGTCGAGCCTGACCCGGCGCTGGTCCTGCATCTGCGCCGCAACCTGCGCGCGGCATTCGGGCAGGGGGTGCATGTGATGCCGGTGCGGCTGCGCCCCGAGACCGACAGCGATAGTGGCAGCGATGCCGCGCCGGACGCCGCCCCGACGCGGCGCCTGTCGCGGTTGCTGCGCCGGTCGGGGGCGAATGTGCTGGTGCTGAATATCGGCGGGGCTGAACAGGCACTGCTGGAACAGCCGATCCCCGCCGAACTGCGCGCCATTGTCGTGCGCCTGCATCCCTGGATTTATGGCCGCATTGCCTTTCACCGCATCCTGTCACGGTTCGAGCGCAGTGGCTGGCACATTCTGGGCGAGGCACAGGAAACGGCCGAAGTCGCGCTGATCCGGGGCGATGCGGCACAGGGGGCGGGCGCATGAAAAAGGGGCAGCGCCGACTGGCACTGCCCCGGAATGTGACGCGCAGGGCGTGACTTATTCGGCGGCCTCTTCGGCAGCGGCCTCTTCACCGGCTTCCTCGGCTTCCGAGGACATCAGCGCCGACGGGGCGGTGATGTTGGCGATCACGAAGTTGCGATCGACCAGTTTGCGGGTGCCTTCGGGCAGCACGATGTCGTCGATATGGATGGTGTCACCGATCTGCTTGCCGTCCAGATCCACGGTCAGGTGGTCGGGGATGTCACCGGCGGTGACTTTCAGTTCGACCTCGTTGCGCACAACGACCATGGTGCCGCCTTTTTTCAGGCCGGGGCACTTGTCTTCGTTGATGAACTCGACCGGGATGAACAGGTTCACACGGCTGGTGCGGCGCAGGCGCATAAAGTCGATATGCGTCGGCAGGTCCTTGACCACGTCTTTCTGAACCGCACGGCAGATGACGCGAACGTCTTCCTGACCTTCGACCTGAAGGTTCCACAGGGTCGACATGAAGCGGCCCTGACGCAGCTTGGTCAGCAGATAGTTAAAGTCGAACGCGATGGGTTGCGCGTCCTTGTGGTCACCATAAACGATGCCGGGCACTTTGCCTTCGCGGCGGGATTGACGAGCGGCCCCCTTGCCTGTCCCCGTCCGTGCCTCGGCCACCAGATTCGGAATCTCTTTGGCCATAGTTTGGTCCTTCATGTTAAAAACGGCGGCCATCCTCCAAGGGTGTCGGGCCGCAAGGCTGCGCCCTTAGCATGGATCGCGGCGGAAGGAAAGCCGCGATCCGTGCGATGGCGCCGAAGGCCGGGGGTCAGGAATAGCAGGTGGTAAACCCCTCGGGCAGCAGCACGTTATGCCGCCCGACATTGCGGATGTCG
Source organism: Paracoccus jiaweipingae (assembly GCF_044335505.1). Classification (NCBI taxonomy): domain Bacteria; kingdom Pseudomonadati; phylum Pseudomonadota; class Alphaproteobacteria; order Rhodobacterales; family Paracoccaceae; genus Paracoccus; species Paracoccus jiaweipingae. The sequence continues at coordinate 659,736 of NZ_JBISBS010000001.1, forward strand.
CGTTCGCCGCACAGCGCCATGGTGGTGTCCAGCTCTTTGCGGATCACCTCAAGCGCCGTGGTGACGCCGGCCTGACCCATCGCCCCAAGCCCATAGACGAAGGCCCGCCCGATATAGGTGCCGGTGGCGCCAAGGGCCAGCGCCTTCAGCACGTCCTGTCCGCTGCGGATGCCGCTGTCCATGTGGATTTCCACCTGATCGCCCACCGCCTGCACGATGCGCGGCAACATGCGGATAGAGGACAGCGCCCCGTCCAGCTGGCGCCCGCCATGGTTGGACACCACAATCGCATCGGCCCCGAAATCGGCGGCCATGCGGGCATCGTCTTCGTCCAGAATACCTTTCAGGATCAGCTTGCCGCCCCACAGGTCGCGGATGCGGGCGATCTTGTCCCAGTCAAGGCGCGGGTCGAACTGTTCCGCCGTCCAGCTGGACAGGTTGGCCGCGTCGGTCACCCCCTTGGCATGGCCGACGATATTGCCAAAGAAGCGCCGCTTCGTTTGCAACATTCCCATCCCCCAGCGCCATTTCGTCGCCAGGTTCAGCAGCGTGGGCAGGGTCAGCCTGGGCGGGGCGGACAGGCCGTTTTTCAGGTCCTTGTGGCGCTGGCCAAGGATTTGCAGATCCAGCGTCAGCACCAGCGCCGAACAGCCCGCGACCTTGGCGCGGTTGATGATCGCTTCCAGAAAATCCTGATCGCGCATGACGTAAAGCTGGAACCAGAAGGGCCGGGTGGTCTGCGCGGCGACATCCTCGATCGAGCAGATGGACATGGTCGACAGGGTGAAGGGGACGCCGAAATCCTCGGCGGCGCGGGCGGCCAGAATTTCGCCATCGGCGTGCTGCATACCGGTCAGGCCGACCGGGGCCAGCGCCACCGGCATGGCGACGCGCTGGCCGATCATGGCGCTTTCGGTGCTGCGGTCGGACATATCGACCGCAACCTTCTGGCGCAGCCGGATCTGTGCGAAATCGCTGGTGTTTTCGGCAAAGGTCTGGCCGGTATAGCTGCCCGATTCCGCATAGTCATAGAACATGCGCGGCGCGCGCCGGCGATAGATCTGTTTCAGATCGTCAATGCAGGTGATCACGGGCATCGCGGTTTCCTTCCCCCAGAACGCAGGCCGCAAACCTAGCAGCGGCGGCTTTGCCAGCGCAACGGCTATTGTGCCGCAGGCGCGGCAGGGGGGGCGGGTGCGGGGCTCGGCGGGCAGGGGGGCTGGCCGGCGGCGCCGCAATCGCCGCCCGCGCCGCGCAGCGCATCGGCCCGTGCCGTCAGGGCGCGGGCGCGCGCGGCAAGGTCGGTCGGCGCCGGGGTGGCCTGACGGGTGCGTTCGGCACTGGACTGCACGCGCTGGCGCTGCGCAGCCAGTTCGGCCCTGACGGTGTCGGGACTGTCGGCGGACCCGGTGGCCATGTGTGGCTCGGCCAGCAGCTGTTCCATCGGCAAAAGCCGCGGGTAATCGCCGGCCTGTGGCGTGCCGCCGCATCCGCCAAGCGCTGTCAGCACCAGCACCGTCACCCCCAGACCCCGCATCCGCGCATCCTTTCCGTTACCCTGCGCGCCAGATTAGGGGCGCGCGCCGCCAAGGGCAATGTGACGGCTTTCCCCCGCCCGCAATCCACCCTAGATTGCGGGCATGGCACGCACGACAGGTTCCCGCGCTGACATCACCGGTCCCCTGATCCGCGAACAGGCGCGCAAGCTGTTCGCGCGTCACGGTTTTGCCGCTGTCACCATGCGCCAGATCGCGGCGGCGGTGGGGGTGCAGGCAGGCACGCTTTACGCCTATACCGCCGATAAAGAGGCACTGCTGTTCGACCTGTTGCGCAGCCATATGCAGGACCTGCTGGCGCAATGGCGCGACCCGGTTCAGGACGGCCCGGTGGCGCGGCTACAGGCGTTTTCGCGCTTTCACATCGCCACCAGCCTTGACCACCCCGAGGCGGTGTTTCTGTCCTATATGGAGCTGCGCAACCTGTCGCCCGCCAATCACACCGCCATCGCCCGGCTGCGCCGCGATTACGAGGACGCGCTGGAGGTGATCCTGCGCGACGGCGCGCAGGCCGGGGTAATGCGCATCGACGATGCGCGGCTGACGACCATGGCGCTGATCGCGATGCTGACCGGGGTGACGAACTGGTATCGCGAGGGCGGGCGCCTGGACCGCGCCGCCGTGCAGGCGCATTACTGGACGCTGGTGCGCGGGGCCGTCGGCGCCTGAGGCAAGCGCTTTGCACCACGTTACCGCGCCCCCTTTTCTTTGCCGCCCGCAGCACCGATATTGCGGGGCATGAGCCTGCCACCGTCCTTCCTTGATGAACTGCGCGCCCGTGTCCCGATCAGCCGGATCATCGGGCGCAAGGTGGTGTGGGATCAGCGCAAATCCAATCAGGCGCGCGGCGACTGGTGGGCGCCATGCCCGTTCCATCAGGAAAAGACCGCCAGCTTTCACTGTGACGACCAGAAGGGCTTTTATTACTGCTTTGGCTGTCACGCCAAGGGCGATGCGCTGACCTTCCTGCGCGAGGCCGAGGGCATGGATTTCATGGAAGCCGTGCGCGTCATGGCCGCCGAGGCCGGGATGAGCCTGCCCGAACGCGACCCGCGCGCGGCACAGCGCGCCGATCACCGCACGCAACTGGCCGAGGTGATGGAGCAGGCGGTGCGCTGGTTCCGGCTGCAACTGAACACCGGCGCTGCCGCCGGGGCGCGCGATTATCTGACCCGGCGGGGCTTGGATGCGGCGGCACTTGATCGGTTCGAAATCGGTTTTGCGCCCAATGACCGGCAGGCGCTGTTGCGGGCGCTGCGCGACAAGGGCACCCCCGAGGCGCTGATCGTCGAGGCCGGTCTGGCCGCACGCCCCGATGATGGCGGCGCGCTTTACGACCGTTTCCGGCACCGCATCATTTACCCGATCCGCGACGGGCGGGGCCGGGCCATCGCCTTTGGGGGCCGGGCGATGGACGCGAATGCGCGGGCCAAATACCTTAACAGCCCGGAAACCGCGCTGTTCGACAAGGGCCGCAATCTGTATAACATCGCCCCGGCGCGGGCGGCGGTGGCCAAGGGTCAGCCGCTGATCGTGGCCGAGGGCTATATGGATGTGATCGCCCTGGTCCGCGCCGGGTTCGGGGGCGCGGTGGCCCCGCTTGGCACCGCCATCACCGAGGATCAGCTGCGGCTGATGTGGCGCATCGCCCCCGAGCCGGTGATCATGCTGGATGGCGACGCCGCCGGCCAGCGCGCGGCCATGCGGCTGGTCGATCTGGCGCTGCCAATGACCGGGCCGGGGCAGGCGCTGCGCTTTGTCACCCTGCCGGCGGGGCAGGACCCGGACGACCTGATCCGCGCGCAGGGTGCGGCGGCGATGGCCGGTCTGCTGGCGCAGGCGCGGCCACTGGTTGACCTGTTGTGGCAGCGCGAAACCGAAAACCGGGTTTTCGACAGCCCGGAACGCCGCGCGGCGCTGGACAAGGCGCTGCTGGACGCCACCGCGCGGATCCCCGACGAGATGACGCGCAGCCATTACGCGCAGGAACTGAAGCGCAAGAAATGGGAATTCTTTGCCGCCACACGCGGCGCTGACGGTGCGGGCTGGCGGGGCGGGGCCGGGCGGCAGGGTGCGCTGGCGGCGCGCGGTGCCGGGGCGCGCGGGCCGCGGCACCTTGCGCAGGGCGGGCCGCTGGCACAGACGCGGGCCTCGGCGCTGGTGGCGGCGGGCGATGGCGGCGACGCCCTGCTGGAGGCCGTGGTGCTGGGGCTGTGCGCGCGCTGGCCCGATCTGGCGGCGGAACTGGAGGCCCGGCTGGAACGACTGGACCCGGCTGACCCGGATCGCGGGGCGCTGGTTTACGACCTGCTGACCGGGGGCGACAGCGCGGCGGGGCGGCGTGCCCTTGAACGGATCGGGGGTGATCCCCATGTCGCCTCCAGCCAGATGATCGCGCGCAGCGCCGATGTGGCGCGGCCACTGGTCATCAACGCGCTGGACAAGCTGGAGGCCCGCCGCGCCACCCGCCGCGAAATGTCCCGCGCCGAGGCCGAGATCGCCGGCATGGCCGATGAGGGGCTGACATGGCGGGCACAGCAACTGGCCCGTGCCCGGCAAAATGCCGAGCATCCCGAACTGGCCGATACCAGCGATCTTGGCGAGGATCACGACGCGCTGGCCGACGCGCTGCGCCAAAAGCTGGAGGCGCAGATCTGGCGCAAGCCGGGACGCTGAGGGGCGGGGCCGCGAATCACCATGGCCGGTCGCGCGCGGCACTTGCCCGAATCACCCCCGTATCGTGCGGGGGCTGGAAAAAACCGCGCTTTGGCGGGTTTGACCCCGCCGCGCTTTGGTCTAAAAACCGGCAAATGCGCCCATATGATTCGCGATTCGCGAATCACCCACGAAGGAATCGCTGATGGCCTCGAAGGACGACGATACCAAGCCCGAATCGCAGGACGACGCGCACAGCCTGGACATGAGCCAGGCCGCGGTGAAAAAGATGATCGCCGAGGCACGCGAACGGGGCTTTATCACCTATGATCAGCTCAACAAGGTGATGCCCTCGGACAAGGTCGGCAGCGAGCAGATCGAGGACATCATGTCGATGCTGTCCGAAATGGGCATCAATGTCGTCGAGGAAGAAGAAGCCGAGGATCAGGGCGGCGAGGTCGCGACAACCGATTCCGGCTCGCGCGAGGTGGCGATCGCGCAGACCCAGACCGAAAAGCTGGACCGCACCGATGACCCGGTGCGCATGTATCTGCGCGAAATGGGCAGTGTCGAACTGTTGTCCCGCGAGGGCGAGATCGCCATCGCCAAGCGCATCGAGGCCGGTCGTAACACGATGATCCTGGGGCTGTGCGAAAGCCCGCTGACCTTCAAGGCCATCACCATGTGGCGTCAGGAATTGCTGGACGAAGAGATCCTGCTGCGCGACGTGATCGACCTTGAAACCACCTTCGGCCAGTCGATGGACGACGAAGAGGGCAGCGACGAGGAGGAGCTTGAGGAACAGGACAGCAGCGTCGCCACCCCCGCCGCACCGGCAGCAGAAGCCGATGATGAGGACGAGGACGACGCCGGCAACCTGTCGCTGGCCGCGATGGAAGCGGCGCTGAAGCCCAAGGTTCTGGAAACGCTGGAAGCGATTGCGCTGGGTTACGAAGACCTGGCCGATATGCAGGACCAGCGCATGTCCGCAACCCTGAACGAGGATGACAGCTTCTCGGTCAAGGATGAAACCGCCTATCAGCAGCTGCGCCAGAAAATCGTCAATCTGGTTAACGAACTGCACCTGCATAACAACCGGATCGAGGCGCTGGTCGATCAGTTATATGGTATCAACCGCAGCATCGTCAGCATTGACAGCGCCATGGTCAAACTGGCCGATGCCGCCCGCATCAACCGGCGCGAATTCATCGACGCCTATCGCGGCAGCGAACTGGACCCGACCTGGGTCGACCGCATGTCGGAAAACAAGGGCCGTGGCTGGCAGACCCTGCTGGACAAAACCCGCGAGCAGGTCGAAAAACAGCGTCACGACATGGCCCGGATCGGTCAGCATGTCGGCGTCGATATCGAGGAATTCCGCCGCATCGTGAACCAGGTCCAGCGCGGCGAACGTGAGGCCCGTCAGGCCAAGAAGGAAATGGTCGAGGCGAACCTGCGGCTGGTGATCAGCATCGCCAAGAAATACACCAACCGTGGCCTGCAATTCCTTGATCTTATTCAGGAAGGCAATATCGGCCTGATGAAGGCGGTGGACAAGTTCGAATATCGCCGCGGCTATAAGTTCAGCACCTATGCGACCTGGTGGATCCGTCAGGCGATCACCCGGTCCATCGCGGATCAGGCCCGCACCATCCGCATCCCGGTCCACATGATCGAGACGATCAACAAGCTGGTGCGCACCGGGCGCCAGATGCTGCATGAAATCGGCCGCGAACCCACGCCCGAGGAACTGGCCGAAAAGCTGCAAATGCCGCTTGAAAAGGTTCGCAAGGTGATGAAAATCGCCAAGGAACCGATCAGTCTGGAAACCCCCATCGGGGACGAAGAGGACAGCCAGCTTGGCGATTTCATCGAGGACAAGAACGCCGTCCTGCCGCTGGACAGCGCCATTCAGGAAAACCTGAAAGAAACCACGACGCGGGTTCTGGCCAGCCTGACCCCGCGCGAGGAACGGGTGCTGCGGATGCGCTTTGGCATCGGCATGAACACCGACCACACGCTGGAAGAGGTCGGTCAGCAGTTCAGCGTCACCCGCGAACGCATCCGCCAGATCGAGGCCAAGGCCCTGCGCAAGCTGAAACACCCCTCGCGCAGTCGGAAGCTGCGGTCCTTCCTTGACCAGTAACGCCCCCGATCTGGCCGGTAACGGGCTGGCCTTCCTTGTCTATCGCAGCGAAACCGACATGCCGGTCGGGGGCGAAGCGGTGCGCGCCCTTCTGGAAACCGCGCGCCGCGAAAACCTGCGGCTTGGTCTGACCGGCATCCTGCACCACGAAGAGGGCATCTTCCTGCAATGGCTCGAGGGGCCCGAAGACGCGGTGCGGCAGGTGACGCGGCGGATTTGCGACGATAATCGTCACAGCGGCATGACAGTGCTGATGAAAGGGCCGCTGGACCACCGGCGTTTCTGCGACTGGCGCATGGCCTATTCGACGCAGGAACAGGATTCGATCCTGCAATGGCTGGCGGATCGCAGCGTCTCGACGCTGGCCGGGGACGACCGCCGTCAGGCCATTGCTGACTTTTTGCTGGCCTGTGGGAATGCCGCGACCCGTTAAGGGGCCGTGGCGGTCGGGGCTTATCCGACACGGTCGATATGGTCGGTAAAACGGGTCACGAACCCGTCCAGAAACGATCTGGTCGAATCGCTGCGCAGCTTGCCATCGGCACCCAGCATATCGTCTTTCCACTGCACATAAGCCTCGGGCTGGTGCATCACCAGCATATCCAGATTGACCATCTGGCCGCGCAGATGCGCCTGTGCCACCGCCGTGCCAATGACACCGGGCGAGGTGCCGGTGCAGGCCGCAGGCTTGCCGGACCACGAATTTTCGCCATAGGGCCGGCTGGCCCAGTCAAACGCATCCTTCAGCACCCCCGGAAAACTGCGATTATATTCGGGGCTGACGACCAGAACGCCGTCACTGTTTTCGATTTCGTCTTTCAGGCGCAGGACGGCGGATGGCGGGTTGTCCCACAGATCCTCGTTATAATGCGGCAGATCGGACAGGTCACAGTGGCGAAAGGCCAGCCGGTCCCCGGCCAGATGTTCCAGCACCCCGGCCAGTTTGCGGTTCAGCGACCCCTTGCGCAGCGATCCGACAAGAACAGCGACAGTCTTGACCATTTTTTAACTCCTCGGGCGTATAAGCGATTCCTGAACAGGTAACGCATGGGCGGGAAAGGGGTTTCACGGGTTGCGCCGGACGCACAAAAAGGGAACATTGTCGCCAGCAGGGAAAGGCGATGCATGACGGAACTTGGGCAGGATTGGCGGGCCTTGCTGGCCAATGCCGGTTTTTTACAGGCGGGGCTGGTGGTTCTGGCACTGCTGGCACTGGTGCTGGCGCTGCTGTGGTGGCGCGGGCGGGCGCGTCTGGCGGGGGTGCAGATGCAGCATCAGCTGGCTTTGCGCGATCTGTCCGAGTTGCGTCAGGCGCAGTCCGGGCTTGAGGACCGCCTTGCGGCGGAGGCGGCGCGCGCCGCCGATCAGGCCCTGCGCCTCAGCCGGGCCGAGGCCCTGGCCGATGCCGGCCGCTCGCGCCTGTCCGACCTGACGGGCGAACGTGACAACCTGACCGATGCCCTGCACGAGGCCCGCCAGCGTCTGGCCGGTCTGGAAACCCAGCTTGAAACCACCCGCCTGTCCGCCCGCAAGGATGCCGAGGCTGCGGCCCGCGACATTGCCACCCTGCGCGAATTGCGCGATGAAATGACCGGCCAGTTCCGGCTGATGGCGACTGAAACCCTGCGCCGGCAGGGGGCTGATATGCAAAAAAGCCATTCCGAACAGCTTTCTGCCCTGCTGACCCCTTTCCGCGAACAGGTGAACCGCTTCCAGTCCGAGCTTCAGGCCCGGAACAAGGCCACCGACGAAGAACGCGCCCGCCTGCGCGAGCAGATCGAATTTTTGCACAAACGGTCCGAGGATATCTCGCGCGAGGCGGTGGCCCTGACCCGTGCGCTGAAGGGCGAAAAACAGCGGCAGGGCGCCTGGGGCGAGATGATCCTGGAACGTATCCTCGAAGATTCGGGGCTTGAGGCCGGCACCCATTACACCACACAGGACAGCTGGCGTGACGAGGGCGGCAAGCTGTGGCGGCCTGACGTTGTGGTGCGGATGCCGCGCGCCAAGGTGTTGGTCATCGACAGCAAGGTTTCGCTGAACGCCTATGAAGAATCGGTCAATGCCGAGGATGACACCACCCGCAGCGCCGCCTTGCGCCGTCATGTCGAGGCGATCCGCACCCATGTCAAAACCCTTGCGGCCAAGGGTTATGAACAGATCGACGACGCCTCGGTCGATTATGTCTTGATGTTCATCCCCATTGAGGGCGCCTTTTCCGAGGCGCTGCGCGCCGACCCCGGACTGGCCGCCTTTGCAATGGAAAACCGCATCGGGCTGGCCACGCCTACCACGCTGATGCTGACCCTGCGCACGGTTGAACATATCTGGATGGTCGAAAAACGTGAAAGCAATGCGCTGGCGATCGCACAGCGGGCAGGGGCGCTTTATGACAAGGTGCATGGCTTCCTGTCCTCGATGGAAGATGTCGGTCAGGCACTGGACAAGGCAAGCCGCGCCCATACTACCGCCATGGACCGGCTGACGCGCGGGCAGGGCAATGTGGTCCGACAGGTGCAGCTGCTGCGCGATCTTGGCGCCCGCGCCAGCAAAAAGATCGAGCTTGACCACGACGCACAGGATGACCCGCCACCGCAAATCGGCTGATCTGCCCCGCCCTCGCATTCCCCCGAAAGTCCTGCCCATGTCGCATATTCTGACCATCCACACCCATGGCCCGGCCTGCCACGATATTACCGCACAGGTTCAGGCACTGCTGCCGGCGGCAGATGGCGTCGCGGTGCTGTTTGTGCGCCACAGCTCATGCTCGCTTCTGGTGCAGGAAAATGCCGACCCCGATGTGCGGGCCGACCTGCTGGACTGGCTGAATCGGCTGGCGCCGCGTGCCGATACGCCTGAAATGGGATGGGTGCGCCACCGGGACGAGGGGCCGGATGACATGCCCGCGCATCTGAAAGCCGCCCTGCTGCCGGTCAGCCTGACCCTGCCGGTGCAGGCGGGGCGGCTGTTGCTGGGGACGTGGCAGGGCATCTTTCTGGTCGAACATCGCGACCACCCGCATCGCCGTCAGGTCACGCTGTCCTTCCTGCCGGGCTGAGTCGCGAATGCAACAGATCGCCCCCATCATCTTGGGGGCAGGGGATTGCGCCTACCCAAGACCTCGCGGCTGACCTATAGTCGCGGTGAAACATCATCGGCCCATGTCCAGATGAGGGATAAAGATGCGCTGCCCGTTTTGCGGAAATGTCGATACGCAGGTCAAGGACTCCCGCCCGGCCGAGGATAACGTCGCCATTCGCCGGCGCCGTTTCTGCCCGGCCTGCGGCGGTCGTTTTACGACTTACGAACGCGTCCAGCTGCGCGACCTTGTGGTGGTCAAAACCAATGGCCGGCGCGAGGATTTCGACCGCGACAAGATGTCCCGCTCGATCCGCATCGCCATGCAAAAGCGCCCGGTCGAGCCAGAGCGGATCGAACAAATGATCTCGGGCATCGTGCGGCGGCTGGAAAGCATGGGCGATACCGACATCCCCTCCAAGGTCATCGGTGAAATCGTGATGGAGACGCTGGCCCGGATCGACACCGTTGCCTATGTGCGGTTTGCCAGCGTTTACAAGAACTTCCAGGACCCGGACGATTTCGACCGCTTCGTGTCCGAACTGCGCCCGGCCCCCTTGGGCGAATGAGGCCGGACGACACACGCCACATGGCCCATGCGCTGGTTCTTGCGCGGCGCGGGCTGGGGAATGTCTGGCCGAACCCGGCGGTGGGCTGTGTGATCGTCAACAATGGCCGCGTGGTTGGCCGGGGCTGGACACAGCCCGGTGGCCGCCCCCATGCCGAACCGGTGGCGCTGGCACAGGCCGGGGCGCTGGCGCGCGGCGCGACGGCCTATGTCACGCTGGAACCCTGTTCCCATCACGGGCGTACCCCGCCCTGCGCCACGGCGCTGATCGGCGCTGGCGTGGCGCGGGTGGTGGTGGCGCTGACCGACCCCGACCCCCGCGTCTCGGGGCGCGGGCTGGCCATGCTGCGCAGCGCCGGGGTCGAGGTCACCGAGGGTGTCCTGCACGATCAGGCCCGCCAGCTTCAGGCGGGGTTCCTCAGCCGGATCACCCGCCAGCGACCCTTCGTGACGCTGAAACTGGCAACCAGCTTTGACGGGCGCATCGCCACCGCCAGCGGCGACAGCCAGTGGATCACCGGGCCTCAGGCCCGCCGTCAGGTGCACGCACTGCGCCTTGGCCATGATGCGGTCATGGTCGCGGGCGGCACCGCACGGGCCGACGCCCCGGCGCTGAATGTCCGCGGCATTGGCGCGCGGCACCAGCCGGTGCGGGTGATCGTGACGCGCGGTGACATACCAGACCTGCCCCGTGGCGCAGGCTTCGGACCGCTTTGGCATGTGACCGCCCACGGGCAGGGCGACTGCGACCTGCGCCTGACCGTCGACGAAACCCCGCAAGGTCTGGACCCGCAAGGGGTTATGCAGGCGCTGGCAGCACAGGGCCTGACCCGCATTTTCTGCGAGGGCGGCGGCCAGTTCGCGGCCAGCCTGCTGCGCGCCGGTCTGGTCGACGAACTGATCGGCTTTACCGCTGGCCTTGTCATCGGCGGCGATGCCCGCCCGGCCATTGCTGCGCTGGGGCTGGCAGGGCTGGCCTCGGCCCCGCGCTTTAATCTGGTCGAAAGCCGCCGGATCGGACCCGATCTGTTCCACCGCTGGCGACCCCGCGCCTGATTCTGCGCCTCGCTTCTGTCCCAAATACCTCGGGGTGAGCCGCGCAGCGGCGAGGGGCGGCGCCCCTCAGCCCCCGCGCCCCAAACGCGCCACGCCTTACAGGTGATCGCCGCCAATCGCGTTGGAAAACGCGCTGCGATAGAGGCCCGACAACACCGCCAGATCAGCGCAATCGCCGCCAAGGTCGATCATCTCACCGCCGAACTGGCCCACCTGTTGCGCCGGGATGCCAGCGGTCTGGGCTGCGGCCAGCAGTGCCTGCCCCTGCCCGGGCCGGCAGGCCAGCAGGTAACGCGCCTGATCCTCGCCAAACAGCGTCGGGATGTCGCCGGCTTCCAGCCGCAGGCCAATGCCCGCCGCCTCGGCCATTTCGAACGCGGCCAGCGCCAGACCGCCATCAGACAGATCCGTCGCCGCCACGACCAGCTTGCGTTGGGCGCGCAGGAAATCGCCATGCGCCGCCTCGGCGGTCAGGTCGACATGCGGCGCATCTCCGGTTTCGATCCCGAACGCCTCATAGGCCAGCGCAGATTGCCCCAGATGCCCGGTCGTGGTGCCGATCACGATCGCCAGATCACCCTCCTGCGGCAGACCGGCAATCAGATCGTCCAGATCGTCCAGCAGGCCGACCGCCCCGATCGTCGGCGTGGGCAGGATGCCCTTGCCGTCGGTCTCGTTATACAGTGACACATTGCCCGACACGATGGGCATATCCAGCGCGGCCACCGCCTGACCGATGCCTTTGATCGCGCCGACGAACTGGCCCATGATTTCAGGCTTTTCGGGGTTGCCGAAATTCAGGTTATCGGTGCTGGCCAGGGGGCGCGCGCCGACGGCGGTCAGGTTGCGATAGGCCTCGGCCACCGCCTGCTTGCCACCCTCGACCGGGTTGGCGCGGACATAGCGGGGCGTCACGTCGCTGGTAAAAGCCAGCGCCTTGTTCGTGCCATGCACCCGCACCACGCCCGCACCCATGCCGGGGCGACGGATGGTGTCGGCGCCGACCTGCGTGTCATATTGCTGCCAGACCCACGCCTTATGCGCGTAATTCGGGCTGCCGATCAGCGCCTTCAGCGCATCCATGGCCGAGATCCGGGGCAGGGGTTGCATCGTTTCGGCGGCGGGGGGTTCCACCCAGGGGCGGTCATATTCCGGCGCGCTCGAGGACAGCTTTGACAGCGGCAGATCGGCCTTTACCGCATTGCCATGCATGATCAGGAAGCGGTCCTCAGCGATGGTTTCCCCGACAATGGCGAAATCCAGATCCCATTTTTCGAAAATGGCGCGGGCCTCGGCCTCTTTTTCGGGTTTCAGGACCATCAACATGCGTTCCTGACTTTCCGACAGCATCATTTCATAGGCGGTCATTGCCGCTTCGCGCGTGGGGACGCGGTCCAGATCCAGCCGGATGCCAAGCCCGCCCTTGTCGCCCATTTCCACGGCGGAACAGGTCAGGCCTGCCGCGCCCATATCCTGAATGGAAATCACGCTGCCCGATGCCATCAGCTCCAGACAGGCCTCAAGCAGGCATTTTTCGGTAAAGGGGTCACCGACCTGAACGGTGGGGCGCTTTTCCTCGATCGTGTCGTCGAATTCGGCGCTGGCCATGGTCGCCCCGCCGACGCCGTCGCGCCCGGTCTTTGCCCCCAGATACACCACCGGCATCCCCACGCCCGAGGCCGCCGAATAGAAAATCTTGTCCGCATCGGCCAGCCCGGCAGCAAAGGCGTTGACCAGGCAATTGCCGTCATAAGCCTCGTGAAAGCGGACCTCGCCGCCCACATTGGGGACGCCGAATGCGTTGCCATAGGCGCCGATCCCCTCGACCACGCCCTTGACCAGATGGGGGGTCTTGGGGTGATCGGTGCGCCCGAAGGACAGCGAATCCATGGCGGCGATGGGGCGGGCGCCCATGGTAAAGACGTCGCGCAAAATGCCGCCAACACCGGTGGCGGCACCCTGATGCGGCTCGATATAGCTGGGGTGGTTATGGCTTTCCATCTTGAAGACCACGGCCTGCCCATCCCCGATATCGACAACGCCGGCATTCTCGCCGGGGCCACAGATCACCTGCGGGCCGCTGGTCGGCAGCGTGCGCAGCCATTTTTTCGAGGATTTATAGGAACAATGTTCGTTCCACATCGCACTGAAAATGCCCAGTTCGGTAAAGCTGGGTTCACGGCCGATGATGTCCAGAATGCGCTGATATTCGTCAGGCTTCAGCCCATGCGCCGCGATCAGGTCTTCGGTGATGTTCGGCTCGTCCATCTTCTGGCCCCTCTGCCCCCAAGTTTACGGTCATTTAAGACCTCGGTGCTAAAGAGGAAAGGCCCCAGTGACGAATCAGGGAAAGGGACAGAAAAATGCAACAAGGCGGCCCAAGGGGCCGCCATGCGCGGGGCAGGTGCCCCAAGGGCCGGGAATCCGGCGCCTGTGCCAGGCTTATTCGGCGTTCAGCAGCAGCGAGAAGTCGACCGGCTTGCTGGCCTTGCGCGCCGCATTGCGGGTCAGTCCGGCAGTCACGGTATAGGTGCCGGTCTGGGTCAGGGTCAGGGGCTGATCAGCCACCAGCAATTCGTTCACCGGAGCGGTGATCCAGGCTTCGAAGCCAGCCGGGGCGTCCATCATCGGGGTCACGACCTGACCTTTCTTGCCGTTGAAGGTCCAGGTGCAGGTGCCGGACCCCATGATCCGGCCCGACATATTCGCGGTGCCGTCGACAAAGGCGCCGCTGCCTTCGCAAATGGTGCCAGCGGTGCTGCCGGCTTTGGTCGCGGGCTGGCTGACCGGCGCGGCGGCGGCGGATGCACCATTGCGCACGCGGACGGTCATGGCAAAATCGGCGGCCTTGCCCTTGCGGGCCATGGCGCGCGGCTGAAGCACCCGGATGGTGTATTGCCCCGATTGCGGCAGGACCAGATCTTCGGCGGCCAGCATATGCTCGACCGGGGCGACGACATGGGCCTCGACATTGCCGGACCGGCCCATATCGACCGACAGAACCTGCCCTTTGCGCGCGGTCAGGGTATAGTCGCAGGTGTCATAACCCGACACCGTTCCCCGCACGGTGCCGTGGTCGGAACCGCTTTGAAACCGGACTTCGCCGCCGCAGCCGGCAAAGGCGCTGCCGGCGCCAAGCGTGGTCAGAATGACAGCGGCAAGGGCCGGTTTGGAAAGCTGGAAGGACATCGGTGGCTCCTGTATAAGATAAACCGGCATGGCCGGATGGACGTGGTATCAATGTTATATAATGTCATCCAGTTCCCTGACCTGCACGTCTTCGTGAGAGCGTCGTGATTTATTCCGTTTTTCAGATGTTTATACCGCATTCTGATATCTGGAAGGCTTCCGTGTCGCGATGCGTTGCGCGACTTGGCCCGCGCCAGCCATCCGCATTACCGGGGCAGCCCTTTGGCGCCCCTGTCAGCGCCATTGCCAAGGCAGGGCGTTGACCAGCGCCTGGGCTGGGGCGGTCGGGTTGTGCCGACGATGAACAGGCCCACCGGTGACATCACCGCGTGCCTGACAAGGCGGTGCATCACTATCCCACCAATCATGGCCCACGGTGGCGGGGCCAGATCGGGTCACGCCCGGCGCTGACGCCCGCTGGTTTTGGCGAAGATATCCAGACCACAGGCATGACCGGGGCAGATATGGCAATGGGCAATCTGTTCCGGCTGGGGGCGCGCTGATCAAGTTTTGTCAGGCGTGGCAGCCCTGCTGGAAATGCGCCAGCGTTTCGAATGGCCTGCCATGGTCAGGTATCGTGGCCTTCCGGCTGGGATGACCGGGTGCGCCAGCCGGGGCTGGCGCCGCGGATGGCCCGCCCGCGCAGACGGACGGGACGCTGCGCCGTATTTGGCATCTGCTTCAGGCCGCGCCGCTGGACAGTGCTAAGCAGTCGGACATGGCCGCGCTGGCTGGTTTGCCCGACAACGGGCCTGCGATGGCCCGCAAGCGTCTGGACAGCGGCGGGGTCGGGGGCTGGCAATGCCATCTGACCGCAGTGCCGCCCACGCCCCGGCCCGATGCGGCGCCTGACCGCCCGTGACAGGCGGTCAGATCAACACGCAGTGCAGAACCGGCGGCCCGTCTGACCGGGCCGTCCGGCTTAACCAATGCGCAGCATCCGGTGCTTTTTCTTCCCGATCGAGACCTTCATCCCATCACCGATCATATCCGCATCGACCATCGCCTGCGGGTCGGTGACCGGCGCGTTGTTCAGCCGCAAACCGCCCTCGGCGATCAGGCGCTTGGCCTCTTTCCCCGAGGCAGTCAGCCCGCTTTGCACCAGCGCCTGCACCACCGACAAGCCATCCGACAAAGCGTCGGCAGGCAGCAGCGCGACCTCCAGATCGCCGCCGGCACCGCCCTGTTCAAACACCTGGCGGGCGGTGGCTTCGGCGCTGGCGGCGGCATCGGCGCCATGCAGCAGGGTGGTGACGGCATTGGCCAGAATGACCTTGGCGCCGTTGATCTCGGACCCTTGCAGGGCGCCAAGGCGGTCGCATTCCTCCACCGGCAGTTCGGTATACAGCTTCAGGAAGCGGCCCACATCGGCATCGGTGGTGTTGCGCCAGAACTGCCAGAATTCGTAAGGCGACAGCATATCGCCATTCAGCCAGATCGCACCCCCGGCAGATTTGCCCATCTTGCGCCCGTCCGAGGTGGTCAGCAACGGGCTGGTCAGGCCCCAGATCTCGGCATCCAGCACCCGGCGGGTCAGGTCGATGCCGTTGACGATATTGCCCCACTGGTCGGAGCCGCCCATCTGAAGGCGGCAACCATACCTGCGGTAAAGTTCCAGAAAGTCATAGGCTTGCAGGATCATATAGTTGAATTCAAGGAAAGACAGCGACTGTTCGCGGTCCAGCCGTGATTTCACCGATTCAAAGGACAGCATCCGGTTGACGCTGAAATGGCGCCCGATATCGCGCAGAAAGTCGAGGTAATTCAGCCCGTCCAGCCATTCGGCATTGTCCAGCATCAGCGCCTTGTCATCGCTGTAATCCAGATAGCGCGCAAAGACCTTGCCCATACCGTCGATATTGGACCGGATCGCGGCCGCATCCAGCAGCGGGCGTTCATCGCTGCGGAAGGACGGATCGCCCACCTTGGTGGTGCCGCCCCCCATCAGCGTGATCGGGCGGTTGCCGGTTTTCTGAAACCAGCGCAGCATCATGATGTTCAGCAGATGCCCCACATGCAGGCTGGCCGCCGTCGCGTCATAGCCGATATATGCCGTCACCGGCCCCTGACTGAGGGCATCGTCAAGCGCCTGATAATCGGTGCAGTCGGCCAGATAGCCACGCTCGATCATCACGCGCATGAACTCTGATTTGGCATGATAGGTCATCGGCTTTCTCCTTGTGATAAAGGCGGATATAGCTGTCGCACCAACAAAGGGGAAGGCGTGATGCTGGCTTTGGGGATGATGTCGGGAACCTCGCTGGACGGGGTGGACGCGGCGCTGATCGACACGGATGGCCAGCTGATCCACGGCTTTGGCGCGGCGGCCTTTCGCGCCTATTCCGCGGATCAGGCCGGGGTGCTGCACGCGGCGCTGGGGTGCTGGCCCGGCGATCCGGGTGTGGCCGGGGCCGGGGCGATCATTCGCGACAGCCATGCCGGGCTGGCGGCACAGTTTCCGCAGGCCGGGGTGATCGGCTTTCACGGTCAGACGCTGGCCCATGACCCGGACCGGGGCCGCAGTCATCAGGCTGGCGATGGCGCCGCGCTGGCCCGTCAGACCGGGCGCCCCGTGGTCTGGGATTTCCGCCGCGAGGATCTGCGCCGGGGCGGGCAGGGGGCGCCACTGGCGCCGTTCTTTCACTTTGCCTGTGCGAAATGGGCGGTGGCCAATGGTCATCTTGAACCGGCCCCGGTCGCCTTCCTGAACCTTGGCGGCGTTGGCAATATCACATGGCTTGACCCGCGCGCCCCCACCCCCGAGGCCGAGGGCGCCTGTCTGGCCTTTGACACCGGACCCGCCAATGCCCCGATCAACGACCTGATGCGCCTGCGGCGGGGCCAGTCGCATGATGCGGGCGGGGCGCTGGCCATGGCGGGGGTGGCGGATGAACAGGTGGTGGCGGCCTGTCTGCGGCACCCCTATTTTCACCGTTCGCCGCCCAAATCGCTGGACCGCGATGCGTTTACCGGCCTGCCTGCGGCGGTGGCGCAACTGTCGGATGCCGATGCCGCCGCCACGCTGGTTGCGGTCGCGGCGGGGGCGGTCGCGGGGGGCATGGCGTGGTGTCCAAGCCCGCCCGCGCGGGTTCTGGTCTGTGGCGGCGGGCGCCATAACGCGGCGCTGATGGCGGCGCTGCGCCGGGCGCTGCCCGTCCCCGTTGCCCCGGTCGAGGCTGCGGGGCTGAATGGCGACATGCTGGAGGCACAGGCGTTTGGCTGGCTGGCGGTGCGGGTGCTGCGCGGGTTGCCGACCTCGGGACCTGCGACCACCGGGGCGCCGGCGCCGGTCTGCGGGGGCCGTATCAGCCACCCGCGCTGATGGTGCCGCGCGGGTTTGGCAATTTCCCGCCGATCGCGGTGAAATCAGTGTGGAACGCTTCGGGCCGCGCGGCGTTAGCTTCCCGATGGCAGGGACGACCTGCCGCGAGATGACTGCCAAAAGGACTGTAAGTGTTATGAATAAGTTTGTGATTGCCGCCACCTCGCTGGTTCTGGCCTCGGGCGCTGCCTATGCCCAGGATGCCGCCAAGACCGAAGATCCTACCCTGATGCAGCAGGCCGAAACCGCCGCGCAGCAATCGGCTGCCGAGGCTGAAAAAGCCGCCGAAGCCGCCGGTGCCGCCGTTGAAAACGCTGCCGACAGCGCCGCGGATGCGACCGCTGATGCCGCCGACGCGGCTGCCGATTCTGCCGAAAAAGCGGCGGACAGCGCAGCCGAGGCCGCCGATGCCGCAGCTGACGCCGCTGATGAAACCATGGCCACGGGGGGTCAGGGCACCGCTGCCGACGCCCCGATGACCGAGGGCAACACCACCACCATGCCCGCCGGCGAAACGCCGATGGCCGCTGACGCCCCCGCCGTTGTCGCAGACCCGGCGCTGGTCGAAAAAGCCACCGGCAAAGCCGCCGTGGTCACCGCTGAAAACCCCGGTATGCTGGGTTCGTGGATCATGAACCGCCATATCTGGACCACCAACCAGCCCTCGGACAGCGCGATGATCGAAACCGCCCCGGCCGAGCGCCCGGCTGAATGGTCCGACATTGCCAAGGTCGATGATCTGGTCATCGACAAGAACGGCGATCTGGTCGGCTATGTTGCCGATATCGGGGGCTTCCTGGGCATTGGTGCCAAGCAGGTTCTGCTGGGGGCTGACCAGTTGGGCTTTATGCAGATCGGTGATGATGCCTTCTATGTCACCAACATGACCAAGGAAGAACTGGAAGCGCTGCCGGATTTCGACAAGCAGATCGTGATGCAGTAAGCCAAGCGTTCTGAACGCTGTGCGATTGGGGTGCCCTTCGGGGCGCCCCTTTTTGTCATGGATCACGTTGACGGTAAAAACCCCGCCGAACCCGGTTCGGGCCTTCCCGGTTCGGGCCTTCAAGGCGCGCGCGGGGTCGGGAAGGTGGCGCGGGGGTGTCAGCCGCCGGTATGGCTCATGTGGCGGGACATCTGGCCTGCGATCACCTGCCGGGAATAGTCGAAATCATGCCCCTTGGGTTTGCGCGCAATGGCGTCGCGGATCGCGGCCAGCAGCGGCGCGTCGTCATGGGGGTGGTCGCGCAGCGGCGCGCGCAGATCGGCGCGGTCCTCTTGCCCGAGGCAGGTGAAAATCTCGCCGGTGCAGGTGATGCGCACGCGGTTGCAGCTTTCGCAGAAATTATGCGTCATCGGGGTGATGAAACCGACCTTCTGCCCGGTCCGGTTCAGCCGGACATAGCGCGCCGGCCCGCCGCTGCGTTCGGCGGAATCGGTCAGCCCGTAGTGCTGGTCCAGCCGCGCGCGCAGGTCCGACAGCGGCCAGTACTGGTCCAGCCGGTCCTCGCCGCCGATATCGCCCATGGGCATGACCTCGATGAAGGTCAGGTCAAAGCCCTGTTCGCCGCACCAGTCGACCAGTGTGAACAGCTCGTCCTCGTTAAAGCCTTTCAGCGCCACGGTGTTGATCTTGACCCGCAGCCCGGCATCGCGGGCGGCCCGCAGCCCGTCCATCACCTGCGCCAGGCGGCCCCAGCGGGTGACCTGCGCGAAACGGTCGGCATCCAGCGTGTCCAGCGACACATTCACCCGGCGCACGCCGCAATCGGCCAGTTCATGCGCGAAACGCGACAACTGGCTGCCATTGGTGGTCAGCGTCAGCTCGTCCAGCCCCTGACCCAGATGCCGCGAGGCCGTGCGAAAGAACGACATGATCCCGCGCCGGACCAGCGGCTCGCCCCCGGTGATGCGCAGCTTGCGCACCCCCAGGCCGATAAAGGCCGAACACATGCGGTCCAGTTCCTCAAGCGTCATCAGGTCTTTCTTGGGCAGAAACTGCATATGTTCCGCCATGCAATAGGTGCAGCGGAAGTCGCAGCGATCCGTCACCGATACCCGAAGATAGGTGATTGGACGGGCGAAAGGGTCGATAAGCGGCGCGTGTTCCATGCCGCCATTTTATGGTGCGACCGCTAACAGGGCAAGCGGAACCGGCGGGCTGCGCCGCCGTGTCGCGGGGTTGTGACAGCGCCGGCCCGGCGCGGGCAGGGGCGCGCGGGTGGGAATGGTTGCCGCAGCCGTCGCGGGCGGCTAACCTGCCGCCAAGCCGCCGCCCCAGCCAGACCGGAGATGCCGATGCCCGCCCCCCATCCCGATGCCCCCGATTCCTGTGCGCCCCGTCCCGATCCCACCTGTTCCGGGACCGGCCGTCGCCGCGCCCTGCCGCCGCGCCGCCTGTCACCGGCGCTGGCGCTGCTGATACCGGCGCTGGCGCTGGCGGCCTGCACCGAGGCCGCGCAGATCGTCAAGGCACCGGCGACGCCGGACGCAACCGCCGCCGCCAGCCCGGCCCCGGTCAGCCCCGCAAAGGCCGCGGCAGATGCCGAGCGTGTCGCCGCCGATACCGTGACCAAGGCGCCCCGGCCCCGCGCCTCGGCCCGCACGGCGGCCCAGTTCGACACCGTCAGCAAGGAACAGAAAGCCGCCGCCACCAAGGCCCCGGCAATGGCCGAGGTCAGGCTGGGGCGCAGTGTCGCCTCGCTTGGCGACCCGACCGAGGCCGGGCTGTGGGTCAAGACCCCGCTGGTGAAAACCGCCGCGCCGGGCCGGGTGGTGAACCCCGCGAATGGCAAATCGGCCAGGGTGGACCTGAAACCCCTTGGCGGGCCGGTCAGCGCCGGCAGCCAGATCTCGCTGTCGGCGATGCGGCTGCTTGGCATCTCGCTGACCGATCTGCCCGAGGTCGAGATTTTCCGCAACTGAGGTGCGCCGATGAAGATTGCCAGTTTCAACATTAACGGCGTCAAGGCCCGGATCGAGGCGCTGACCGCATGGCTGGCGCAGGCCGAACCCGATCTGGTCGTCCTGCAAGAGATCAAATCCGTTGACGAGGGCTTTCCCAAGACCCATTTCGAGGATCTGGGCTGGACCGTCGAAACCCATGGCCAGAAGGGGTTTAACGGCGTCGCCATCCTGTCGCGCCTGCCGCTTGAGGATGTGACGCGCGGCCTGCCGGGCGATGAGGGCGACGAACAGGCCCGCTATATCGAGGCGACGGTGGTCGGGGACCGCGCTATTCGCATTGCCGGGCTGTATCTGCCCAATGGCAACCCCGCGCCGGGGCCGAAATATGACTATAAACTGGCCTGGATGCAGCGGCTGAACCACCGTGCGCAGGAATTGCTGGCGCTGGAAGTGCCGGTGGTGATGATGGGCGATTATAACGTCATCCCGCAGGCCCGCGACGCCGCCAGCCCGGACAAGTGGCGTGGTGATGCGCTGTTCATGCCTGCCAGCCGCGCCGCGCTGCGGGCGATCGAATATCAGGGCTGGCTGGATGCGATCCGCGACCGCGACCCCTTCGCCACGCGCGGGCCGTTCACCTTCTGGGACTATCAGGCCGGGGCGTGGCCGCGCGATGACGGCATCCGCATCGACCACCTGATGCTGTCGCCGCAGGCCGCCGACCTTTTGCGCGACACCGGCGTCGACCGCGACGCGCGGGCGGGCGACAAACCCAGCGACCATGTTCCGGTCTGGGTCGATCTGGCGGCGTGAAACGGAGGGCGGGCGATGCATGTCTTTATCCTGACCGGGGCCGGGATTTCGGCTGAAAGCGGGCTGGCAACCTTCCGGGCCGAGGACGGTTTGTGGGAAAACCACCCGGTCGAGCAAGTCGCCACCCCCGAAGGTTTTGCCCGCAACCCGCGTCTGGTTCAGGATTTTTATGACATGCGCCGCGCGGCTGCGGCCCGCGCACAGCCCAACCCCGCGCATCAGGCGCTGGCGCGGCTGGCGCAATCGGGGCGGCACCGGGTGACGCTGGTGACGCAGAATGTCGACGATCTGCATGAACGCGGCGGCAGCGCTGATGTCATCCATATGCATGGCACGCTGAATGGCGCGCTGTGCGCGGTGTGTGGGCATCGCTGGCCCGCGCCGGCGGTCATGTCGCCGGCCACCGATTGCCCGTCCTGCGGGGCGATGGCGGGGCGGCCCGATATCGTCTGGTTCGGGGAAATCCCCTATCACATGGACCGGATCGAGGCCGCGCTGGCCGATGCCGACCTGTTTGCGGCCATTGGCACCAGCGGACAGGTCTATCCGGCGGCGGGGTTTGTGCAGGCGGCGCGGGCGATGCGGCTGGACACGGTCGAGATGAACCTGCACCCCACCGGCAGCGGGTTGTTTTCGACGGTCATTCCGGGGCCTGCCTCGGTCACGGTGCCGGGCTGGGTCGATGATCTGCTGGCGCGCGGGGCGTGATTGCGGCGAAAGATCACTTTTTTCGCGAATGCGCCCTTGACGGGCTGCGCGGGCCTGCGTAAACACCCCGTCACCGGAGACGATCCGGGTCTGGTGAGCGGTTGTAGCTCAGTTGGTTAGAGTACCGGCCTGTCACGCCGGGGGTCGCGGGTTCGAGCCCCGTCAACCGCGCCA